>NZ_CP194948.1:0-163713 GCF_051136245.1 Pantoea sp. Lu_F5_004 | reverse complement strand
TAGGAAGATCCGTGATGTGAACAGGCGAGAGCCGCTGTTACTCGATACAGTGGATACTATCACTCACTACAGCGGTTAATCTACTTACCATAGTGGTTATTTCTCTCGATACAGTGGTTGTTTTACTCGTTATAGTGGTTATCTACCCGGCTTTAACGCAGTCATACCGTGGCCTGAGGCTATGCCGGGATCTTTAGGGAACTTAATAAGGATCTTAAATGGATCTGTTATTGGATCTATTCAGTGGATAACCTGAGAAAACTGACTGAAAAAGAGTCGAACCACCGCCCTCCCCCTTTCCTTGATCTCCCTCTTTCATCGCAAGCACTCTGGAAAAAGCCGTCATCTACGCATAAGCAGGGTTATGCACACCGATTCAGGCCATTTACTCGCTAT
The DNA here is from genome assembly GCF_051136245.1 of Pantoea sp. Lu_F5_004. Taxonomy (NCBI): domain Bacteria; kingdom Pseudomonadati; phylum Pseudomonadota; class Gammaproteobacteria; order Enterobacterales; family Erwiniaceae; genus Pantoea; species Pantoea sp. Lu_F5_004. The sequence goes on along the minus strand of NZ_CP194948.1, from coordinate 163,317 downwards.
AGTGGTTGTTGAGTACTCGCCAGCGCGGTTGCTTTTCTCGCTATAGTGGTTGTTATACTCATTATAGTGGTTATTCTTCTCGCTACAGTGGTTACTGGCCCCCTTCCAGGCCTTGTGTCACAAGGCTTCAGACGCTGTAGGGATCTGTTAAGGATCTCAATTTGATCTATTGAGGATCGACCAATTGGATCTGGCCTGTGGATAACGGGGATAAACACATCAAACAAAGAATTAGCTGAGAGTCTCGGTCAGAAGTGATTCTTACCTTCAGTTCTGAACGTGTGGTTTACCAGAAGCCCGGTTGAGAAGATTTTTTACGGACAAAGCGATCTAACGCAGAGCACAGGTAAGACTGGAATGTTGCATACACCTATAACCATTAAATCTATAAGGTTACCAGGTTTGAATCAGGTCTCTGAAGCGCGTCCAGTGAAAATACAGAGAACTCACCATGACATTAAACACCTATCTATTTGATAAATAATGAGTTATTTATTATTTTCATGATGAAAACACCAGGGGATGCTTACTTAACGCAATATCTTTGTTTTGTCAGTGCTCAGAATCTGTCAGACATACTAAAAGAGAAATTAAAATGACGTTCCCGGAAGAAATTAATAAGTCGCCGGTGAAAGAACAACAGGAAGAACAAATACGTTCGGAAACTAACTAAAGCTTATAAACAGGCTTAGTGCGCAGGAAGTAATTTCAGGCATGTAAGAATGAGATGAAGATGAAGAGATAATATCCGGATCTGAATCCAGCACAGCAGAGCGTTAATTCTGACTGTCCGGTATGTTACATTATGGTGAATTATCCTAATTAAGATTGCTGTAAGCCTTGCCGCTTTAATCCTGCCCCCTGCTCCTGCTCTTAAATCGGCAGTCTTACTCTTTCATTATTTTGGTTCGTGACATCATAAAATGTTAAGCGAATTAAACCCTCATCTTTTCAGTACTAAGCCCCGCACTAAAAAGTCTTATGCGGAAAAAATGCCTGACATTATGTGTACAAGCAGCGAGACAGATTATGACCGCTACATAATGACAGGGCATCAAAGGGCATAGATTTGAAAGCAGTGATCATAAGTTAGCACTGATAGAAGTAACGATTACTAGCGCACTTTACCGTTATGCCTACTCCTTCAGGTTCAAAAACACTGTAATAGCTTCTGAGTAAAACTCTCCGCCAGCAGTAAGTACTGAGTGAAAGTACATTAGTTCTGGAAATTTTTCACCAGGCCATTTCACCCGTAATTACATGATTTATAGTAACTTTTATTGAATTTTCATGCTGAAAACACCATTGAAAATACATGAAAACGGTTTACGAGTAATCAGCAGACCGGCAGATGATTTATCAGAATTGGAATACGTCGATCTGAATCCTTAGTCGTTAAGATATTCGTTTCCTGTCGCCATTTTAAGTTCTCTGTCTCCACAAACCTGTAAGACACAAAAAAGCAGAGCGATTCACTTTCCAAGATTTACAATAGCACTCTGCTTGCATCTCACCATCACGAACAAAAAATCCAGGTTTTTGGCATTTTTCTAAAAAATTGGCAGATATGTGCTTTTTGTGTAGTATGCAAAAAACATTAACGCAGAGGGGCTTATGAAGCGTGATTATGGTGGAGTGCTGGAAATGGCCACACGTGCCAATTCCATGTTACACGGACTGAGTAACCACATTGAGCAGCAGCGTCAGGAATTTAACCAGACCGGTTTTTACCAGACCTTCTCACGTAATGCTGTCGCCAACATGCCATTGCTGAGTAAACATGCTGTTGTCGCCGCAATTGGTGATATGGAAGCAGCAGGTTATCAGTTTGGTAAAAAGCAGACCGGCAGCACCTCACAATACGCCCTGACTATCCAGAATGTAGTCGACATCTATCAGCATCGTAAAGTACCGAAATATCGCGACCGGCACGATGGCCCCTTTGTCGTATTCGTTGTCAGCCTTAAAGGCGGTGTCTCGAAAACAGTCAGCACCGTCACGCTGGCCCACGGTATGCGTGCACATCCTTCTATGCTGCACAATGACCTGCGTATTCTGGTTATAGACCTGGATCCACAGGCATCAAGTACGATGTTCCTGAGTCATACCAACAGTGTCGGTTCAGTTCTGGAGACGGCAGCGCAGGCGATGCTGAACGATCTTGATGCAGACCAGCTTCGTAAACAGTTTATTAAACCTACCGTCATGCCAGGCGTTGATGTGATCCCTGCCTCTATCGACGATGGTTTTGTTGCAAGCGACTGGGAAGAGCTGGTTGCTGAGCATCTGCCTGGCGTTGCGCCTTCGGAAGTATTGCGCCGCAACGTGATTGATCGTCTGGCAGGTGACTACGATTTCATCTTCCTTGATACCGGACCTCACCTTGATTCATTCATGCTGAATGCAATTGCAGCCAGTGATGTTCTGCTGACGCCGACGCCCCCGGCACAGGTCGATTTCCACTCCACCATGAAGTATCTGACGCGTCTGCCGGAAATGCTGGAGCGTATTGAGTCTGAAGGCATTGAACCCCGGCTTAAAGCCAATATCGGCTTTATGTCCAAAATGACTTCTAAACACGATCACCTGACTTCGCAAAGCTATGCCCGGGAAGTGTTTACCAAATCGATGCTGGATTGCAGCCTGCCGCGACTGGATGGATTTGAGCGCTGCGGTGAATCCTTTGATACGGTGATCAGTGCCAATCCCTCCTCTTATCCGGGCAGTGCGGACGCTCTGCGCAAAGCTAAATATGAAGCCGAGCAGTTCTCAAGGGCTGTGTTTGACCGCATTGAATATATCAGGAGTACCCTGTGAGCAAACCTATACAGCGCATCGGGCGCAAGTTTGGTGATTCTGCTATCGCAAACATGATCGACAGCAGCAGCCAGTCGCGCACATTTACGCTGAAGTCGGGCGCGAAGGCCACCTTTGTGCGCCAGCTAATCCTGCATGATGATATTGAAACCAGAACCAGCGTTGACCCAAAAATCAACGGACGTGACCAGAGCACGCTGACGCCGGAATCGCTTCAGGAGATCACCCGCACCATTACGCTGCAGCAATTTTTTCCGGCTATTGGTCGTGTCAACGGTGACCGGATTGAAATCATGGATGGTTCGCGCCGCCGCGCCGCATGTATTCTTTCCGGTGCCAGTCTGGAAGTACTGGTCACCGCTGATGAACTGAGCCTCAGTGATGCGCGTCAGCTGGCCGCTGATATTCAGACAGCAAAAGAGCATAACCTGCGTGAATTAGGCCTGCGCTTTATGCTGATGAACGAAAATGGCATGAGCAAAACAGAGATTGCTAAAGCAGAAGGCATCTCAAACGCCAAGGTCTCACGTGCGTTCCAGGCCGCAGCCGTACCCGCTGAATTTATCGAACTCTTTCCGGTCGTATCTGAGCTGACACTTCAGGATTACCAATTGCTGCTCGATGTCTGGGAAGAGGCGAAAGCGGAAGCGGTTGATGCCTCCTCGCTGGTAAGCGATATTAAGCAAACGCTAAAAGCTAATGATTCCCTGCTAAGCGCCAATGCGGATGAGAAGAAGAGCGCGATTCTTAACGGCTTTAAAAGCGCCCGTCGTCAGTTAAAAAAACCTGCACCCGTCAGCAAGACGGTGACGGAAAAGCTGGCTACCTTTACCACTGCTAACACCTACGCGCGTCGTAAAACTAATGATGAGAAGCGCACCGTGCAGTATGAATTCAGCCGTCTGCCAAAAGAGATTGCTGAACAGATCGACGCGTCGATCAGACAGATACTCTCCACGTTAAAATAATCCTCTTTACGTTTTGGATACCAGAACCGGCCCCTGTGCCGGTTTTTTAATTCTTCCCTCCACCGGCCTCCCGATTGTGCAATCCGTATCTTATCGCTTCGCCTGATCACGACTTCTGTTAGTCACACATCATTTCCGATGGGTAACGCTTGAACTCAGCACGGTTTATCGCTATAGCTAAAACGGTTTAGCTGTCAGGATTAATCAGAGGAGTTTTTTATGTCTGTACGCGTATGGTGCCTCGGGGATGCCGTGGTGGATTTGTTTCCCGAAATGCCGGGTCGCCTGATGCAGTGTCCGGGCGGGGCGCCTGCCAATGTCGCCGTTGGAATTGCCCGTCTGCAGGGAAACAGCGGTTTTATCGGACGAGTAGGGGATGATCCCTTTGGTGAGTTTATGCGGCAGACGCTCATTGAAGAGAAGGTTGATACCCGCTACATGATTGCCGACACCCAGCACCGCACTTCAACCGTAGTGGTCGGACTGGATGACCATGGCGAACGGTCCTTTACCTTTATGGTGAGGCCGAGTGCTGACCTGTTTCTTGAGGCGCAAGACCTGCCCGTATTCTGGCATGGGGAGTGGCTGCACTGCTGTTCTATTGCCTTATCAGCTGAACCGTCACGCACGGCGACCCTGACCGCCATGAAGCAGATCCGGGCAGCAGGCGGCCATGTCAGTTTCGATTTAAATCTGCGTCATGACCTCTGGCCCGATCCGCAATTGCTGCATGCGGTGGTGAACGAGGCGCTGAGCCATGCGGACGTGGTTAAACTGTCCGACGAGGAACTCGATTTTCTCTGTCCGGATCAGGAATCCACTGTCAGCATGCCGAAGCTGGCGGCGCGATTCAGCATAAAACTATTGCTGGTCACGCGGGGCAGGGAAGGGGTGATCGCCTGCTATCAGGGCCAGCTATACCACTATGCTACTTCACCCGTGGTCAGCATCGACACTACAGGCGCAGGTGATGCCTTTGTGGCCGGATTACTCTGGGGGCTGGCGAAGTTGGGTCTGCCTGCCGATGAATCGCAGCTGGCCATCTGCCTTACCAGCGCACAACGCTGCGGTGCACTGGCAATCACGGCTAAAGGAGCCATGACAGCACTTCCGCGGCTCCACCAGCTGAACGACCTGCCAGACTGATTATCATTATTCCCCCTGTTTTGGGAGCTATCTCACAATCACTAAACCGGTTTAGCTATTTTCATTGCGCAGGGAAATTACCCGTGGCTATGATTTGCGCCTAAACCGGTTTAGCAAAAAATCCGGTGGTGATAGCCTCTCTTCAGGGACATAAAAAATGAAAAAAAGCGCGTTAGCAGTGAGTCTCTCAACGATATTACTTTCCACATCAGTCTGGGCCGACTCCAGTATGAGCAGCATTGAGGCACGCCTTGCGGCCATGGAGCAGCGACTGCAGGCAGCCGAGCAGCGAGCGAATGCAGCGGAAACCCGCGCACAGGTCGCTGAGAAACAGGCACAGATGGCTGAGAAGCAGGCACAGCAGCTGGCTGCCGTGCAGCAACAGACCCAAAACTCCACCGCTGAGGTCGCGCAGCGCACCGCGAAACTGGAACAGAAATCAACCGATGAAGGTGGCTTCGAGTTCCACGGTTATGCCCGTTCAGGATTGCTGATGAACAGCTCGGCCGCCAAAACTCAGGGTGGCCCGACCGTGACCCCTGCCGGGGAAACCGGCGGGCACGTTGGTCGCCTTGGCAATGAGCCAGATACCTACGTTGAGCTCAACCTTGAACATAAGCAGACGCTGGACAACGGCGCCACCACCCGTTTCAAAGCGATGCTGGCCGATGGACAGCGCACCTACAACGACTGGACAGCCGCCAGCAGCGATCTCAACCTGCGTCAGGCGTTTGTCGAGCTCGGGCAGCTTCCTACCTTCAGCGGCGCATTCGATAACGCCACGGTCTGGGCCGGTAAGCGTTTTGATCGCGATAACTTTGATATTCACTGGATCGACTCCGATGTGGTGTTCCTTGCCGGTACCGGTGCCGGTATTTACGACATGAAATGGAGCGATCAGGCGCGCAGTAACATTTCCCTTTATGGTCGTACCTTTGGCGACATCGAAAACAATGAAAACACTGCGCAGAACTACATCCTGTCGCTGAATAATTTTGTCGGGCCGGTGCAGCTGATGGTCAGCGGTATGCGTGCGAAAGATAACGATGACCGACGGGATATCGACGGCCTCAGAGTCAAAAGCGATGCGGCAGAAACCGGCGTACATGCGCTGCTTGGCCTGCATAACGACAGCTTTTATGGGCTGACAGAGGGCACCTCGAAAACTGCACTGCTCTATGGTCATGGACTGGGCGCAGAGGTAAAGTCGATTGGTTCTGATGGCGCACTGTTGCCGGAAGCGAACACCTGGCGTCTGGCGAGTTACGGTATTACCCCGCTGGGCGGTGGCTGGCACATTGCACCTGCTTTACTGGCTCAGCGTAGTGACGATCGTTATGTCAAAGGTGACAGCTATGACTGGGCGACAGTTAACCTGCGGCTGATTCAGGAAATCACCCAGAACTTTGAGATGCAGTATGAAGGCTCTTATCAGTACATGGATCTGCGTCCCGAAGGCTACAACAACCGTAATGCGGTCAGCGGCAGCTTTACCAAACTCACCGTTGCGCCAACCCTGAAAGCCGGTGATGTCGGTGACTTCCTCAAACGTCCGGAAATTCGTCTCTTTGCAACCTGGATGAACTGGGATCATCGGCTGGATAACTATGCCAGTGACGACGCTTTCGGCAGTAAAGGATTCGATGCCGGTGGCGAATGGAACTTCGGCGTACAGATGGAAACCTGGTTCTGACCGGGCGGCCCCGGATGCCGGGGCCAGAGATCAGGATGGATAAAAACATAACAAGATTGAGGTGTGTATGGACTATGTAAAAATATCGCGGGCATTGCTGCCCCTGCTGGGTGGTAAAGAGAACATCGCCAGCGCTGCTCACTGCGCCACCCGGCTGCGGCTGGTGCTGGCGGATGATGAAAAAGCGGATACCACCGCGATTGGCAGGATTGAGGGGGTTAAAGGCTGCTTTCGCAATGCGGGCCAGCTTCAGGTTATCTTCGGAACCGGCGTGGTGAACAAGGTCTATGCTGCCTTTATCGCCGAGGCAGGCATCAGTGAATCGAGCAAATCCGAGGCCGCTGATATAGCCGCACGTAAGCTCAACCCTTTCCAGCGCATCGCCCGCCTGTTGTCGAACATCTTTGTGCCGATCATTCCGGCGATTGTGGCATCAGGTCTGCTGATGGGCCTGTTGGGGATGGTCAAAACTTACGGCTGGGTCAATCCGGAAAATGCGCTCTATATCATGCTGGATATGTGCAGCTCGGCGGCCTTTATTATCCTGCCGATCCTGATTGGCTTTACGGCTGCCCGCGAGTTTGGTGGTAACCCGTTTCTTGGTGCGACACTGGGCGGCATTCTCACTCATCCGGCGCTGACCAACGCCTGGGGCGTCGCCGCCGGTTTCCACACCATGAACTTCTTCGGCATTGAAGTGGCGATGATTGGCTATCAGGGCACGGTATTCCCGGTGCTGCTGGCGGTGTGGTTTATGAGCATGCTGGAAAAGCAGCTGCGTCGGGTTATCCCGGATGCGCTGGATCTGATCCTGACCCCGTTCCTGACGGTGATTATCTCTGGCTTTATTGCGTTGCTGATTATCGGACCGGCGGGTCGTATGCTGGGTGATGGCATCTCCTTTATTCTCAGTACGCTGATTGCGCACGCCGGCTGGCTGGCGGGACTGGTGTTTGGTGGACTCTATTCGGTGATTGTGATTACCGGCGTCCATCACAGTTTTCACGCTATCGAAGCCGGACTGCTGGGCAATCCTTCCATCGGCGTGAACTTCCTGCTGCCTATCTGGGCGATGGCGAACGTGGCTCAGGGCGGTGCCTGTCTGGCCGTATGGTTTAAAACCCGCGATGCGAAGATCAAAGCGATTTCGCTGCCTTCAGCGTTTTCCGCGCTGCTGGGGATTACCGAGGCGGCTATCTTTGGTATTAACCTGCGCTTTATGAAACCCTTTATAGCGGGTCTGGTGGGCGGCGCGCTCGGTGGTGCCTGGGTGGTGTCGGTCCATGTTTATATGACTGCGGTCGGACTGACCGGTTTGCCGGGCATGGCGATTGTCCAGGCTGGCTCTCTGCTCAACTATGTCATCGGCATCGCCATCGCGTTCACCACTGCATTTGTGATCTCTTACCTGCTTAAATACAAAACGGATTCTGAATAATGGCCTCATCAACACGTCTTGCCGCCATTCTGCAGGCGGTGATGCAGGGTATGCCAAAGGCGCTCAGCGACAGCCATTACCCTGGCTGGCATCTGGCACCGGTAACCGGCCTGCTAAACGATCCCAATGGCTTTATCCATTTCGACGGTGAATATCATCTCTTCTATCAGTGGAACGCGCTGGAGTGCGCGCATCAGCAAAAATGCTGGGGACACTGGCGCTCAGCCGATCTGCTGCACTGGCAGCATCAGCCCATCGCCCTGATGCCAGACGAGGAGTATGACCGCGGCGGTTGTTACTCGGGCAGTGCGGTAGACGATAACGGTGTACTGACGCTGATCTACACCGGCAATGTGAAGTTTGATGATGGCTCGCGCACCGCGTGGCAGTGTCTGGCGCAGCAGAACAGCACCGGCGGTTTTGACAAACTCGGTCCGGTTATCGCCGTGCCGGAGGGCTACACCGGCCACGTTCGCGATCCCAAAGTGTGGCGTCATGAAGATTACTGGTACATGGTGCTGGCCGCGCAGAATACCCAGCTGCAGGGCAGGGTACTGCTTTTGCGTTCTGATAATCTGCGCGAGTGGCAGAACCTCGGCGAGATTGCGGGCAGCAAACTGGGCGGGCTGGACGCCGCTGGCTACATGTGGGAGTGCCCGGATATGTTCACGCTCGGCGACAGCACCTATCTGATCTGCTGTCCGCAGGGTGTTATGCCTGAAGAGAAACGCTACCTGAACAGTCACGCCTGCGCCTGGCTGAGTGGCTCGCTGGATTATCAGCAGGCTGCATACCTGCACGGCCCGCTGAACGAAATGGATGCCGGGTTTGAATTCTATGCACCACAAACCACGCTGACCGCTGACGGCCGGCGTCTGCTGGTGGGCTGGATGGGAACGCCAGACGGTGAAGAGATGGCCCAGCCAACCGTGGCGCATCACTGGATCCATCAGATGACCTGTCTGCGCGAGCTGAGCTCCCGCAATGGCCGGCTATGTCAGCAGCCGATTGCAGAACTGCAGGCGCTGCGGGAGAGGGAGCAGCACTATCAGGGCCGCGCCGATGACGCGCCGCCAATCGCCGCGCAGCGGCTGGAGCTTGCGCTGGAGAGCCTGGGCGATATAGAACTCAATTTCGCCGATACGCTAATCCTTACGTGGCAGCAGAATGAACTGCGGCTTGCCCGTCGCAGCCTGGTATCGGGTCAATGGACCTATCGTTACTGGACAGGGGCTGCGCGCCGGTTGCAGATCCTGTGTGATCACTCCAGCGTTGAGATCTTTATCAACGACGGGGAAGGGGTGATGAGCAGCCGTTATTTTCCGGACCACCCGGCGATGCTAACCCTGCGCGGTCGCGCAGAACTGCAGGCCCGCTACTGGTCGTTACGCCGCTGCATGGTAGAATAAGTCCTTGTTTCACTAACCGATGCCTTGCCGTGAGAAAAACAAAACGCGTTACCATCAGTGACATCGCCGGACTGGCTGGGGTTTCTAAAGCCACTGCCAGCCTGGTGCTCAACGGCCGTGGCGAAGAGTTACGGGTGGCGAAGGAGACACGTGAGCGGGTTCTGACACTGGCCCGGGAACACCATTATCAGCCCAGCATCCACGCCCGGATGCTGCATGACGCCCGCAGTCATACGCTGGGGCTGGTGGTACCGGAAATCACCAACCACGGCTTTGCGGCCTTTTCCCATGCGCTGGAAAATCTCTGTCGCGCGGCCGGTCTGCAACTGTTGATCTCCTGCACCGATGAAAATGCCGGTCAGGAGATGGCCGTGGTCAATAACCTGGTGGCGCGTCAGGTCGACGGGCTGATTGTCGCCTCAAGTATGCTGAGCGACAGCGACTATGTCAGCCTCAGCGAACAGCTGCCGGTGCTGCTGTTTGACCGCCACATGAACAATACCAGGCTGCCCTGGGTCATCACAGACTCTGTGACGCCCACCGCTGAGCTGGTCGAAAAGCTGGCGCGCACCTGTCCGGAGGAGATCTATTTTCTTGGCGGACAGTCTGACCTCTCCCCGACCCAGGATCGTCTGACGGGATTCAAAGAGGGACTGATGCGGGCGGGTGTGACGCTGCGGCCGGAGTGGATAATTCAGGGTAACTACCATCCCGGCAGTGGCTATGAGATGTTTGCCGCGCTCTGTCGCCGGCTGGGACGCCCCCCTAAAGCGATGTTCACCGCCGCCTGCGGTCTGCTGGAGGGAGTACTGCGCTACATGAGCGAGCATAACCTGCTGAACAGCGACATCCGCATTGCCAGTTTCGACGATCACTATCTCTATGATTCACTCTCCATTCCGATCGACACGGTTGAGCAGAATGTCCCGGCACTGGCGCAGGCCTGCTTTTCAATGCTGACCACCATGATCGCTGGAGAGGATCCCGCTGACAGTCAGCTTATCCTGCCCGCCACGCTGCGGCTGCGCGGTTAACCGCCGGGCGCTTCAGGGCAGGGCGCTGCAGTGCTTTACCATTCGACCGGCAGGGCGGTGACGCCGCGCAGATTGGCTCTGTGGTTGCGGCGAACGCCAGCGGCCACGGGCCGCATCTCTGGCAATCGCGTCAGTAATACTTCCAGCGCCACCTCCATTTCTGCCAGTGCCAGCCGGTAGCCCATACAGTGATGTATACCGCCACCGAATGCCAGACAGCGCCCCTCATGCCGCCGGATATTCAGCCGTTCCGGAGAGGTAAATACCAGCGGGTCGTGATTGGCTGCACCAAGGCTAAGGAAGAAGCGGGTTCCGGGCGGGATGAGCTCTCCTGCCAACTCAATCTCTTCCAGAGTCGTGCGGTAAAGCATCTGGACCGAACTGTCGTAGCGCAGACATTCCTCTATGGCATCGGGTATCAGCGCATGATTCTGTTTCAGGCTCGCAAGTTCCTGCGGATGAGCATGCAGGGCCAGAATGGTGTTGCACAGCATGTTTGACGTAGTCTCATGACCGGCAAGAAACAGCAGTATCACATTGGCGATGATCTCATCGTGATCCAGCTGGTCGCCGTCACTGTCGCTGCGCAGAAAAAGTGACACCAGATCGCTGGCGGTGCTGTCACGACGGGAGACGATCACGGCACTGAAGTAATTTTCCAGCACGGCAAAAGCTTCAGCGGCTTTCAGCAAATCCGACTGGCTGATTTGAGGATCGAAAACCCTGACCAGCGCAGAGGTAAGGCGACCCAGTTCTGGTGCATCAGATTCTGAGACATCCAGCATCCGGCAGATAATGCGCACCGGTAGCGGAAAAGCGAATGCCTGAGCCAGATCGCAGGCACGACGGCCTTCCAGTGCATCAACCAGTTCATTGGCTATCGTCAGCGCCATCTCCCGGAGGGATTTAATCTCCCGGGCGCTGAACGCCTTCATAACCAGTCCTCTTAACCGGTTATGATCGGGTGGGTTCAGCACCAGAAACATTCTGCTGATACCCTGAAACAGCGGCAGTCCGGCTGCATCATCACCAAATCTTACTCTGACACTTTCCATATAATTTTTACCGACCCGCCGGTCGTTCAGCAGGGCGTCCACCACGGCGTGACTGCCACTGATGATGATCTTCTCTCCGGCAGGGATAAGCGGTCCCTGCTGATGCAGTTTTCGATAAAGGGGAAAGGGATTGTCAGAGTAGTCGGGGTTCATGAGTTCATGAAGCTGCATAGCATACTCCGGTGATTGAGGGTTAGTGCTGGCGCTGAATGCGGGAGAGGGAAGCGAACAGGCTGTTTTTATCACTTTCACTGAGGTGAGGTGCCGTGAGTTGTGACATCAGAAATTCTTTGTCCTCCTGCGAGAAGGCGCCAGCCATCAGGCGCTGGCTGATGGCCGTCAGGAGCTGGGTATCCAGCTGTTGTATCTGCTGTCTGGTCTCGGTCAGATCCCTGACAGGAACAGCGCTGTCTGGTGCTGAGAGCCAGTCAGCCCGATAGCGATACTGGATCGCCTTGCTGGCGTTCATCAAAGCGTGAACAAACGGCTCCACGGAGTGGGGTTCAAGCCCGGCCTGTTGTGCGTTTTGCAGCATGTTATCCAGCACCACCTGTTCCCGTGGCAGATCCTCAATAGGTAAATGATGCAGTGCTTTATAACCCGCCACCGCTTTCATCACCTGCATCCGTTCATTGAGCGCAGAAGAGAGTGATCCAAGAGAAACAGATGAAACCGAACCTGCAAAAACGTTACTGCACATAAACAGTGAAGAGAAAAAAATTGCCACAAAGTGCGTCATTTGCCTGCTCCATAAATGAAAACTGGCACTAATTTAGGCATGAAAAAATAACTGTGTGTGATTATTTTGTTTTCAAAATGTGAACAGAGGCCTGTGCCAGCCTGATACTGGCATATTGTTAATTTAAAGCCGGTTTTTCGCTTTTAATTCATGAAAGCTTCATATTGGTATGTCATTGTGCCCGGTTTATTTCAGCCCGGTCAGGCCGTTACCGGCTGTCATAATTCGATTAAGAGCGTCCGGCGTCTGATGGGATCATCTGCGAAGATTAACTGAGGTTTAGCAGGGCGGCACAGCCGCCCGGATCGGGTTTTGCGGAGTCAGGACAGACCTGTTATCAGGGAACGAACACGGCACGAACGCAGCCATCTTCTTTATGTTTAAACATTTCATAGCCCCGCGGCGCCTCTTCCAGCGGAAAACGATGCGTCGCCATGAAAGCCGGGTTCAGTTCGTTTCGGGCAACATGTTCAAGCAGACGGTGCATGTAGCGTTGCCCATGCTGCTGGGCGGTACGAATGGTCAGGCTCTTATTGATCATCAGCCCTAGCGGAAACTTATCCATGACGCCGTACACCCCCAGAATGGCGATGTTGCCGCCTTTACGGCAGACATACATCGCCTGCCGCAATGCTGCGCCCACATCAGTTTCAAGATGCAGCATCTGTTTGGTCTTGTCGTAGACCTGACTTAATCCCTCGCCACGTGCTTCCATACCAACAGCATCAATACAGCTGTCCGGGCCGCGTCCGCCGGTTAACTCCAGCAGCGCTTCGTTGATATCGACCTCCGTATAATCCAGCGTGATGCTGCCGGCGTAGTCGCGCGCCATCGCCAGTCGCTCCGGATAGCGATCGATACCGATGACCTGATGAGCTCCCATCAACCATGCGCTTTGCTGTGCCATCAGGCCGACGCCGCCACAACCCCAGACCACCACCGTGTCACCCGGATGAATATTACAGAAATCGGCGCCCATGTAGCCGGTGGGAGTCGCATCGGAGAGGAACAGCGCCTGCTCATCGGTTACGCCCTCAGGGACGACGAAGCAATCATTGTCCGCAAAAGGCACGCGAACATATTCTGCGTGTGAGCCTGCATAGCCACCAAACGCGTGACTGTAAGCGTATATGCCACCGGTCGCGTGACCCAGCACCGTCTCTCCTTTCTCCCACTGCGGATGGGTATTGTCACAACAGGAGGGCAACTGATGCTGGCAATACCAGCAGGAACCACATGAGATAAAGGAGGGTACCACCACCCGATCACCGCGTCGGATATTGTTGACCGCGCTGCCGACCTCCACCACTTCTCCCATGAATTCATGCCCCAGGATGTCGCCTTCCCGCATACCCGGAATCAGGCCATCAATGACGTGCAAATCGGAACCGCAGGTGGTAGTGAGCCTGACGCGAATAATGGCATCATGAGGATTGAGCAGACCAGGATCGGCCACGGTTTCAACGCTTAAATCGTTAACGCCATTCCAGCAGAGTGCGCGCATTTATTTCTCCTTATCCTGATGTCCGGCATGACGACCCGCAGGCTGCCCCTGCAGCGTGGGGATCTCACCGGTCTCTGCCAGACTCTTAAAGCGATGTAACGCTTTGCTGGCCACCTCTTTCGGTAACAGATCAAATAACGTCGTCACCTTTTTTCCCAGTGCGCCACCCGGTGGGGTGAAGTGCAACGTCAGAGCCAGTTCAGTACCCCATTCACCCGGGGCAGGGCGCAGACGTAATTCACCTTCGTTAGGAATGTCAGCACCTTCCAGCGAGCGCCAGACAATAATTTCGCCTGGCTGCGCTTCAACAATGCGGGTTTCCCAGCGGTAGTGCTTACCTAATGGCCCTTCAATCTGCCAGTGCGCATCGCTTTTATTAACCGGTTTCACGCTGGCAAAGTGGCTCATAATGCGTGGCAGGGTATCGGGCTCAAGCCACAGGGCAAAAAGTTCAGTGGCGGGCAAACCGACGGTAATCCAGCGCCGCAGTGTCAGGGTATTATCACTGGCGGTTGTCTGAGATGTTGTTGTCAAAACGTCCTCCGGTAGCTCTCTCAGTGGAACGAAAATCATTCAATCTGAGTTAAGAACAGCTAGCGGAATTTTGCGAGCGAAGCCGTGCCCTTCCGCGAAGATCAGCGATGCCAGAAAGGATGCCGGGTCGTGCGCACAGGAAAGCGCCATGCCGGTCTGGGTTCAGGTATAATGTGATTCGCGAGTGTGGCGGTTTTTTAGCAGCAACAAGAGGTAGATATGTCTGAATCTGAAGCGACTACCGGTGGTAAAAGTGTCGCGGCGTTAGTTGAGAGCCTGGAAAATCAGGCGGCAAAACGTTCAGACGCGAACTGGCACGAAGGTCTGAAAAGCAGCACCAAAATCGCACTGGAAAAAATTAATGGTGCGTTTGAGGCAAAATGGATCAGCGCAGACGAGAGCCTGAGCCTTAAGCAGCGCGTTTACAGCGTGCAGGATAAGTTGATTGAGCTGGCTTTGTGGTGATTTAAATTGCCCGTTGGCCCGCACGTAAATCGTCAGGGGTAAAAAAATGATATTTCAGCACGCAGCGTCGCCCGGCATTTTGTGCGCTGCGCAGTGAAGGAGTATTGCCGGGCAGAATGGTACCGGTGAGCAGCGCCTTCTCACCATATTGATGATGAAGCTGCTGCTGCAAACGCTGCTGAGCGCGCGCGGCGAGTCCACGGCCCTGATAAGCGGGCATTATCACTTCATCCATAATCTGAAACCCCTCAATAAAGGTCAGTCGCCGGGGGACACAAATCATCAGCCCTGCCACTATGCCCTGCCAGATAATCAGAAACACATGTCCCGCGGCGATATCCTCCCGTAACTCCTGCCTGCTGGTTGCCAGTAGCTGATCGCGCAGATGCGGCAGCGTGTGCCAGCTGGCACGATAGGCGCGGTTAATCGCCGTGATACAGGCGGGATAATCTTTCCGGCAGGCTGTCACCAGTGAAATATCTTCGTCGACAGGAACAGAGAGTGAAGCCAGGTCGCTGAGGAAAAGCAGTTGATCGGTTATACCGATGTCAGGATAAGTCGCAGGCAACAGGATGCGCAGCTTCAGAGGTTTCAGCGGCTGCCATGCCTGCATAATGGCGCTAGCGACCCTGTAATCGATGATGCCGTCACGCGCAACAACCTCAATAAAGGGCTGTGCAGGATCGCCACCCAGATAGCGCGGCCCGGTGAGATAACGCTGGCCATTTATCGTCAGTTCACGCTGCAAAAAGGCGTGCTGGGGCAGACCGGTTTCACGCCATGGAAAGGCGGCAGAAAAATGGTGATCGTGGCATCGTGTCTGCTGCTGCGCCAGCCAGCTGGCAAGCCAGTCGCTGAGACGTTCAGATGAGACAGGAACAGTACGGTAGAGCGACACCATATAATCCAGCATAAGATTCCTTATTGCCCGCCGTCAGTGATCTCCTGCCTCTCTCCGCGATAAATCTGTACCGTTGCCGGCTTGCAGATGAGGCTGATGAGAGTGTAAACGATGTGCTCTGTTTATGACCATCTCAACCTCTCAGCAAGCACCATTAGACCCCCTCTGCATGACGGCTCCGGACCTGCCAGACGGTTCAATGCTAACAATATGAGCAGATGTCCGTCATCTTGTGTGATCGCTTATCGCTCCGACCCTCTGAGCTGAATTAATCATGGGTAACGATCTCTTCGGGTCTGGCTGGATTTCGTATACATGGTCAAATTAATTGATGAAATAAGGTAGGGTTGCCCAAAAATTTAAACGCGAAATAGAAGTGAAATTTTTACTTAAATATTACTGAATCAGATAATCGGCAGCCGATAAATGGATTATGATAACGAGGCTGTTCAATAATTATAAAATTTCCGTTCTTTTTAACACTCGGGGGTTACATGGTTCATATTGATTTATGCACCCAGGAGGGCGTGATGAAAGCTTATGCTTTTCAGACGCCGATGCAGGCAATGACTCTGCTGGAAAAAATTAAAGATGATGAGTTTCAGTGGTTTAACCTTGAGTGGGAAGGGCGTCGCTTTACCTGTCCGCATCATTTTATTAAAAGGCTCAGCAGCCGATCTTATATTAAATCCTTTTGGCGTTAAATTCGCTTAAAAGATAAGGCTAATGCACAATTAAATATTGTTGATGCAGGTTTTATTTAACTGTTCTACGCATATTTTTAACGCAATAAATAACGGGGCAGAGCCTGCCCCGTTATTTTCAGCAACCGGATGGCGTTGTTATCACGGTCAGCGATAATAATAGCGCGTCATCTGCACAGATTCCGGTCTGCTCAGTATCATTATTACTGCTTAATCATTTTCTGCTGTTGCTTATCAGGGCTATCGAAACGCTAAACAATCCTTTCCTTTATGCAGGACTGGACGGTTGTGGGCTGCGCCCGCCAATGCGCCGTGATCCTGTGTAAATCATCTTCTGTTCTGCCCTTGACGAGAAACGTCTACTGTTACACTCAGATGACACTTAATCCGGATCCCGACTGCAATGCCCTATGAAAAAATGCGCCTTCGCTCGCTGCTGACTTTGCTTTCCATCGGGGGCGTCATTCTGACCTCCGGTCTGCTGCTGAGTGCGCTGCTGCTGTTTCAGAAGGCCAACATCGAAGACAGTCTGCTTGAAGGGAACATTGCCTATGCCCGCAAGCTGGCTGATACCACCGATCGTTACCTGGCGACAGCGCAACGTGAACTGGCCTGGAGTGCGTCGCAGATCAAGGGGCTCAGTGATATCAAAAGACTGGAAGCAGAGAGCGATCGCCTGCGAATGCAGTCGGGCTTTTTCAACTCGGTGGTGGTGGTCAATCATGATGCCATTATCGCAGCAACGTCACCCGATAGTCTGAATCTCATTGGCGTGAAGCTACACTCGGCGGCCAGCCTGCAGGCCATAGCGACCCAAAAGCCTTTTATCTCAGCTCCTTTTACCTCTGCTGCCGGTAACTATGTGGTGTTTTTATCACAACCTCTGTTCAGCGAAGATGGCCGCTATCTGGGCTACATTGGCGGGACTATTTATCTCAAGAAACAGAGCATGCTGAGCGAGATCCTGAGCCAGCATTTTTATACCAATGGGTCAACGGTCAGCGTGGTCAGCAATGAAGGGCTGATTATTTTCAGTCATGACGCGGCGCGCGTCGGAACAAAGATGCTGCTGAGTCTGGCACTGCAGAAACGGCTCGCCACGACAGAAAGTGGGCATTTTACGCTGGAGAGTGAGGGACAGCACTATCTGACCGGCTATGGCACACTGCATAAAACCGGCTGGAACGTGTTTATTACCGGCACTTCTGAAACGGTCAGGCAAATTCTGATGCGCACAGCAGAAAGCGCTGTCTGGTTCGTTCTGGGCATTATTGCCGTGACGGCGGCTATTATTGCCTTTATGGCCGGTCGGATCGCCTCTCCACTGGAAAAGCTGGCTGACAGAGTGCGCGATGGCGGCAGCGAAGCGCAGGCGGAATCTCTCGCCACGGTAAAAACCTGGTATTACGAGGCTGACCGGCTCAAAGAAGCCGTGCAGGCGCATCGCCACGCCGTTGCAGGTCACCTTGCCGCGCTAAACGATGAGGCGATGACCGATCCGCTGACCGGGCTCTGTAACCGACGCGGATTTTCGGCGCTGGCGGCGCAGTCAGACAGCGAGCATGAACAGTGTGCCATAGCCATTGATATTGACCATTTTAAGAAGATAAATGACTGGTACGGGCATGACGCGGGTGATGCGGTTCTGGTGAGCCTGGCAGCGTTGCTGCGTCAGGCCTGTCGCACCGGCGATATCGTCAGCCGGTTTGGTGGCGAGGAGTTTATTCTGCTGCTGCCGCATACCACGCTGGCTGATGCCGTCCGCACCGCGGAGCGCATCCGTGAGACCGTCAGCGCCACCACCTTTCCGTTTGCCGGAACGATGACGATATCAGCCGGGGTGGCTTCACGGAGTGCTCAGGATAGCGATCGCGACTCTCTGCTGCGGCGTGCCGATGAAGCGCTTTACGAAGCAAAAGCCGCCGGGCGTAATACCGTCATCATTGCCGGACCTGAGGGGTTCAGCGCGTCTGATTCGGTCGGGTAAGATTCCAGGGTGGGACAGGCTCAGCACTTACTGCGCAATCGCCAGCCGAGCCACTCATCCAGTGCCGCTTCAGGCAGCGGCCTCGAGTAGAAAAAGCCCTGTGCCTGGTCGCAGCCGAACTCGGTCAGCGCCGTATCGGTTTCCGCATTCTCCACGCCCTCAGCCAGCACCATATAATCGAGATCTTTAAGCATCGCTATAATACTGCGGGCGATGACGCGCGATGCGGTGTCAGATGAAATTTCGCTGATCAGTGAACGGTCCAGCTTGATCACATCCAGCGGTATGCGCCGCAGATAACTGATATTGCTGTAGCCGGTTCCAAAGTCATCCAGTGAAATACCGAATCCACGAAGTTTCAGCATCTCAAGCCCCCGCATTGCGGTTGCGCTCTCCAGAATCCGTTCCGTCTCCAGACACTCAATGCCCAGCAGCGAAACCGGGAGCTTCGCCCTGATCATCTGTTCTTCCAGCTCGTCGGCAAACCCGTCACGGGAAAAATCGCTGCTGCTGACGTTAATGGTGATGGGCAGCTGAATATAGCTGTTGCGCAGCCGGGAGAGCCGGGCGATGGCGTGCTCTGTCACCCAGGTGGTCAGTTCGCTGAGCAGCTCGGTTTGCACGGCAAAGGGTAAAAACTGTGCAGGAGACAGTTCGCCGCGCTGCGGATGCTGCCAGCGGATCAGGGCCTCCAGGCCAATTGGCTTGCCGCTGTGCAGACAGATTTTAGGCTGATACGCCAGCCACAATCCCTTATCCTGGCGTATCGCGATGGCCAGATCATGCATCAGGGTGAAGTCCTGCGTATGGCGCGTATCAGTAGCCTCGCTAAAAGGCATCGAGGCGACGTCGCGTGTAATGGCCTCGTGCAGCGCGCTGACCGCACGCCGCAGGATCTCCTGGGCAGGCATCTCCCCGGTATTGAAACTCGCCTCACCGGTGTGGGTCATCAGTGCAACCGACAGCCCATCGCCGAGATCCGCGCTGATCCCGGCCAGCTTGTTTGCCACCCAGCTGGCAGTGAGTCTGCTCTCCTGACGTGTCAGCAGGGCAAAGCGCCCGGTGGCCACGGTATAGAGCATCTCTCCTGGCGCAGGCCTCAGGCGCAGCGGCAGCAGTGTCGCCACATCTTTCAACAGGCTTTCAACCGGCCCCATGCCCATTGAGCGTGCAAGCTCGTAGGCGCGCGGCATATCGATACAGTCAATCAGCACCAGCCGCCGTGGCGTGGTGTCACCGGAGGCGGCAAGAAATTGCAGGTCGCGAATCAGACGCTGGCGGTTGGGCAGAGCGGTTACCGGGTCGGCAAAGCCAGCCGAGTACCAGGCCTCAAGAAATGACATCACCAGTGCCGCCAGCATCTTCAGCATGGCAACCTGATCCGCATTAAAGGGATGAGGCGCGGTGTCAGTCACGCACAGCGTACCCAGTA
This sequence comes from Pantoea sp. Lu_F5_004, assembly GCF_051136245.1. Classification (NCBI taxonomy): domain Bacteria; kingdom Pseudomonadati; phylum Pseudomonadota; class Gammaproteobacteria; order Enterobacterales; family Erwiniaceae; genus Pantoea; species Pantoea sp. Lu_F5_004. The sequence goes on along the minus strand of NZ_CP194948.1, from coordinate 143,491 downwards.
TCAGACCTGTGCTGCTTTTAAGCGGTACGCCGGCATAAAAGCGGATAAAAGGCGCGCCAACAATCAGCGGATGCTCAGCAAAGCGGGTATCCAGCAACGTATCGGGTACTACCACGGTGCTGTCACTGTCCACTGCATGGCGGCAGAGCGAGTCCTGCCGGGAGGATTGAGTGAGTGTGAAATTTTGCGCGGCCTTTACATGCTGCATCTCATCATCCAGTACGGAGATAAAGCTGCCGGGTATACCGAGTGCCTGGCTGGCCAGCCGGACGAACTGTCGCAACACATCGTCACGACTTTCGTCGTTACTGCGCAGCGCGTGCAGGGTTCGCGTACGGCAATCGTCGCCGTCGCTGAGACTCATAAGCATGGATTCCTCCGCACCGGCTGATTACGGCGCGAAATTAAACAGAAAAATTGAAGGGTATGACGTCATGACTACAGGCAAATTCTGCAAAAAGAAAGAGTCATGACCATTTATTTTTTATCACACTGCACGCCACTACTGGTCAGAATAGCAAATCCCTTTTCTTTAACGAAATATTTTAGTAATTACGATTCTATTATTTTGTCGTTAAAAACTTTTAATTTCTTAAATATCCTGCCAGTATATAGAGCATAAACATAGCGCACTATATAATAACGCGCTAAAGTAGATGACATAACTTATTTTTGATTAATTTTAACTACACCAATGACAACATCGGGGAAACCTCATGAATTCACTCAGGCATTTCACTATCCGCCGCGTTGTGCTGTGGATGATGATCGTCTCACTGGGCATCGTCGTGCTGGCAGGCGGCTACAGCAGCCAGGTAGTGCGCGATATCTTTCGTCAAACCGATCGTTCGGCCGTTCTGACGCAGCAGCTGAGCTTTCTGGCACAGAGCGCTATCGTCATGCAGAGCGGTACGCTAGCCGATAAAAACGCGCTCGTCGCCTCCACCCCGGCCGATGCTGACTGGGATAGCTTCCGCGCGGCACTCACGACAACCCCCTCAGAATATGCAACGGTTGCCCGTGCGCAGCTGGACAAGGTGACGCAGCAGCTGGCCGGGAATCAGGCCCCGTTGAAGGCTGACCGGCATCGGCTTGAGGGCGTCTTGCTGGCAGCACTGCTGGCGGCAGTAGCATTGCTGCTGTTTTGCGACCGCTATCTGGTCGTTCATCTGGTGCGTCCGGTAGGTAAAATTCGCGGTCATTTAAAAATTATTGCCGATGGCGATCTGACGCGCGAGCCGGAAGATCTGGGGCGCAACTGTGTCGGACAACTGGTGCCGCTGGTCAAAGAGATGCAGCACAGTCTGTTGCAGACGGTCAGCGCTATCCGAGACAACGCCGCCATTCTTCATCGTGAAGCGGGCGACATTGCTGCGGGTAATGCCGATCTCTCCGACCGGACATCCACTCAGGCTGCTGCGCTGGAGCAGACCGCAGCCAGTATGGAGGAGATTACCGTCACCGTGCGTCACAATGCACAGAATGCCCGGGAGGCACGTGAACTGGCTGCCAGCACCACGGATACGACTCAGCAGGGCGTAGAACTGGTTCAGTTGGTATCGGCAGCCATCACCAGCATCGCTCAGGGATCAGAAAAAATCCGGCAGTTCACCACCACTATCAATGGCATTGCGTTTCAGACCAACATTCTGGCGTTAAACGCCGCTGTAGAAGCTGCCCGTGCGGGTGAGCAGGGCCGCGGCTTCGCGGTGGTCGCCAGTGAGGTACGTTCACTGGCACAGCGAAGTGCTGCTGCCTCTAAAGAGATCGAAGAGCTGATTGCCGATACCGTGGCACGCGTTGACGATGGACGGCGGGCGGCTGAGAGCGCAGGTACCACCATGGAGGCCGTGCTGCGCGGCGTCGGCGGCGTGAATGAACTGATCGGACAGATTGCGCTGGCTTCGGATGAACAGAGCAAAGGGATTGCTCAGGTCACGGTCGCCGTTGCAGAACTTGATCGCGTAACGCAGCAGAATGCGACGCTGGTTCAGCAGGTTTCGGCGACGGCAGGCAGTCTCAGTGGACAGACTGAAACGCTGGGCAGCGTGATTACGCGCTTTACCCTGCCGCATCCTCCTCTCGCCTTAGAGACTAAACGCGTCACGCCTGCTGAAAAAGGTGGCTGGGCAACGTTTGCGCGGGCATAGCCTGAACGTATTTTTTCTGAACTGTAGATAATGTCTGTCCGGGACGGGATAACGATTAACGCTCACTCTTTTTAAAAGAGGAATGAAACGGTCATTTTTTGTGACTGTGATTGACGTTGATCATCATTGGATCAACGCCACCATTCAGAATGACAATTACTCTTCTCAGCGGTACAAAAATTATCCGGGCAGCGATTTAAATATAATTCAGGTTATTTTCTCTGTTTTTACTGGTGCGCTACGCTTTCCTGATAAGTGTAAAATGCCGGGCTTTTAAAACTTAACTCAAATTTATGTTTTGGCCGCAGGCGTGTTCTTCCGCCAGGCCATCTCGCCGGGGCACCGTTATGCGGAGTATTTATATGGGAAATCAGATTTTACAACGGCCTGTCGCCGTCCAGCACAACGTACGTGAACTACGCCTTGCGGCCGGTCTCTCTCAGGAGATTGCAGCCGAGCGTTTCGATCTTAGTCAGCGTGTCTGGCAGACCAAAGAAGCAGCGAAAAATCCTGCGCTGCTCAGCCAGGGAGAATATGAACTGCTGATGTTGCTCGCCGGAGAGCATCCGCACTATCAACTGGTACCGAAGCTCAAAAAGTAAGGCATTCAGCCCCTGTTTTCTCTTAAGTAAAGTCATGTCGGGCCGATATAGAGAGTTAAGCGAAGCGTGTTTACCGCTCGTCTGCTCTGTTCTGGCCAGATAATGTTGGGCGTTCGTCGCACCCTCTCTGCCAGGCATAACGTATTAACTGATGCCTTTATGTTTGCGGCGTCAGCTTTATCGGGCTCAGCGCGGCAACCTGTTGCTGCCGGGTTCACTGACGGGCCTTTCTTCTGGCAGCGGGTCGGCAGTGAACTCTGCGCGTTCTGTCTGATTGAACGTGTCCTCTTTATGCTGTGGCTGGCCTGCCACAGCAGATAACATCAGAGGAGAGTTACGCTGAAACGTCCAGTTTATCATGATGCCGAGGCGGCTCGCCTCGACGCACTTAAGCAGTATCATCTGATGGATTCACCGCCGACCGATGCGCTGGATCGCCTTACTACGCTTGCCGCGCGGCTGTTTCGGGTGCCGGTCGCTTTTGTCTCGCTTATCGATGAAAAGCGACAGTTCTTTGCCTCCCGTTACGGTTTAAATATTTCAGGTACGGCGCGCAACGTTGCCTTCTGCCACCATACGCTGGCGCAGGGCGATATCCTCTGCGTGCCCGATACGCTGAAAGATCCGCGCTTCCGCGATAGCCCACTGGTTCACGGTTACCCCTTTATCCGCTTTTACGCGGGGATCCCGCTTTCGACCCCGGATGGGCATCACATTGGCACGGTCTGCCTGACCGACAGCCATCCGCGTGAGCCGCTGACCGCAGAGGACCGGAAGCATCTGATTGATATTGCTGCACTGGTGATGGATCGCATGGAGATGCATCGTCTGGAGTTATTGCGCTACACCAGCCAGCAGCGACTCGAGGCGATCTCATCCACTTCGCCTGACGCCATTGTCTGCACCGACCTTCGGCGTGGCATAACCTTCTGGAACCCGGCTGCCACCGCGCTGTTTGGCTACAGCGCAGAGGAGATGCGCGGCCAGTATATCAGCGAGCTGATCCCGGCTCGCTGCCAGACTGACTACCGTAATGAACTGGTCCGGATTACCTCTGACGAAGCGGCTATCTCGCACCCTCGCTCTTTGCAGATATGGGGTGTCACGCGTGAAGGTCGTGAATTTCCGGCAGAGGTCTCTTTTTCGGGCTGGCGTGAAGAGGGCGAGCGGCTGGTGGGCATGATCATCCGCGATGTCACGGCCCGCTATGAGAGTGAGGCGCGGCTCTGTGAGCTGGCCTCACTGGATATGCTGACACGTCTCGCCAGCCGGAGCGCGTTTATGGATCAGGTGGGCCAACTGACCCGGGCGGGCGTCCCCTATACGTTACTGATGACCGATCTCGATGGTTTTAAAGAGGTTAACGATACGCTGGGGCATGCGGCAGGCGATGCGTTGTTGTGTCACGTTGCCGAACAGATTCGTGCCGTCTGCGCCAGTGCTGTAACAGCTGCGCGCCTGGGCGGTGATGAATTTGTGATCCTGTTAGCGGGCGGCAGTGCTGAGGCAGCGATCACTGCGGAGAAACTGATTGCGGCCGTTCAGACGCCGTTCCGCTATCACGACTCGCCGGTGGTGGTCGGTGCCAGCACCGGCATCGCCTCCTATCCGGAGCACGGAAGGGATCCCTCTTCGGTGATGTCCGCCGCTGATCTGGCGCTCTACCGCGCCAAAGCGTCGGGTAAAGGCTGCAGCATGCTGTTTATGCCCGCGTTTCGTGAGGCGGAGCAGCAGCGCCGCCGCTTTGAGCGCGAACTGGAAACGGCTGTGCGGCAGCAGCAGTTCACTCTTTACTATCAGCCCCGCTACGACGTTGAAAGCGGAAAGCTTATTGGCTGTGAGACGCTGGTGCGCTGGCAGCATCCGACGCGCGGGCTGCTGTTGCCGGCTGAATTTATAGGCATGCTGGTTAAAAGCCCGCTTTCAGTCACGCTGGGTGAATGGATCATCCGCAGTGCTCTGGCACAGGTCCGGCAGTGGCAGGTTCGCTCTCCTCAGCTTCGCGTCAGCATCAACCTGTTTCCGCGCCAGCTGGCAGGGAACAGCCTGGAGACGGTGATACGTGAGAGTGCCGGAGGCGATGCCGGTTTTGTCGAGCTGGAAGTGGATGAGCCACTGCTGGCCGTGCTGATGCAGGATATGCCGGTTCAGGTTGACGCCGTACGCCGAACGGGAGCCTCGTTCGTTATCGATCATTACGGGCGTACGCTGGGGGCGATTAACCTGCTGCGCTATAGCGTTGTGACGGGTTTTAAAATCGATAAGTCGATGACGCACGAGCTGGGTTCCAGCGTGCGGGTGCGTATGATGTTCCGGGCAATTACCGCGCTCGGCAAAAGCCTGGGTATCCGGGTGGCTGCCGAAGGGGTGGAAGACAAAGAGCAGATCGCCTTTGTTACCGCCGCCGGATGCGACATTATGCAGGGCAATGGTCTGTGCCAGCCACTGACGCCGGCGGACTTTGAGGCGATGCTGTGCGGAGAGGAGCACTATCCACCCGCTGTCGCCAGTGGTTCCGACATTACGCCACGCGAATCGGTCTGATGGTGGCGAGCGGAGAGGAGAATGCCCGACGCCTGATAGTCTGCGCCTCAGGGTGAGTGTGCGGGCCGGTATTCCTGTTTCAGCAAGCCGAAGATCCAGTCATCCTGCCACTGGCCGTTGAGAAAGAAGTTCTGCCGCAACGTTCCCTCCTGCACAAAGCTCGCTGAGATCAGGGTCCGGCGTGAGGCCGCATTGCCTGCTGTCACCGTCGCGCTCAGTTTGCGGTAATCCTGTTGCTCAAAGCAGAAGGTGATAATGGCATGCAGAGACTCGCTGCCGTAGCCTTTGCCCTGCGCATCTGCGGCCAGAATAAAGCCAAACTCCGCAATACCCTCTCCGCGATCGATAAACCCGCAAAAGCCAGCCGGAGAACCGGATGTTTTTTCTCCGATAACCAGACAGAGCCAGTGCCTGCAACCCTTGTACCAGGCGGGCAGGCGGACATCAAATGAGTGGGTTCTGATCTCTTCAGCGCTGCGCGGATCGCTGATGTACTGCATCACCGATCTATCCTGACTGACTGCCAGATAGAAGGGCCAGTCTTCCTGCCGAAGTGGCCGATAAGTCAGGCGTGGCGAGGTGACTTTCAGCGGTATTTCAGCCGGTACTTTAGCTGGCTCTTCAGTTGTCATCGTGCAACTCCCTGTGGATCGGATCTCTGTGGCGATGGCGCAAAAATAGCACAGAGTGGCTGACTGGCGGGACGCGCTTTCGCTGCTCTGCGAGGTATCCCGCAATCCCGACGCTATCTCAACAGCGCCTGCTCTCGTGTATTATCCAGATCCCGCTGGCCACATTTGCTCTTATCGCTGCGCTGTCAGGCCTTCTTCCCACTTCATTGCTACGCTTTTAGCCAGATGGCTGAAAATTGACCCTGATGAGAGTAATCCCCATGGAATTGAAAACGTTTGAAACTGGAGCCTGGGCTGCACTGCAGGAATCTGCGCCCGATCCACAGGGCGGATTTCGTTATCTGATGCTCTGTACGGTCGATGCTCTGTTGCAACCTCAGGCGCGCACCGTGGTTCTGCGCCAGTGTGTCGACGACCGCCGGATGCTGACATTTCATACGGATGTTCGCAGCCCGAAGTGGCAGGAGATGGCGGCGAATCCGCAGGTTACCGTGCTGGGATATTGCCATCAGCGTCGCCTGCAGCTGCGGCTGGCAGGGCGGGTTGAGTGTTATGCGGCGGGAAGTGATGTTGCCCGGGCAGCCTGGCGTGCGTTACCGCAGCACACGCGGCAGACTTACACCGGCGGACCTCCGGGGGAAGCGCGGACAACGGCTAATGAAACGCCTGACGCGACGGCAGCGGAAACCGGGGAATCCCGTTTTGGCGTGGTGATTTTTCAGGCCAGTATGCTGGACGCCTATCAGCTTCAGCGAAACGAAAATCAGCGCGCCCTGTTTCGCTATTCGGCTAACGGCGAGTTGCAGGAAAGCGAATGGCTCAACCCCTGACCCGATATGCCTGATTCACTTCAGGTCGGGTTAACGCCTGATTGATCCTGTTTTCGCGCACGCGATAAAAGAGATTTCACTGTCTGCCGCTTCGTTATCTGTTTTTTATCTGCCGCACCGCTTAATCGATTTTAGCACCACGTTATCTTCATATAATGGCGTTTTTCTGCTTTTTACTATCTTTTGTCATTGTTTGTGCCATGCTTTAACTAACCGAAAAGCAGTGACTTATGCTCAAGGTAAAGAAAAGAACAAATGATCGCTCTGTATCACAGGCAGGTTAAACATGAACAATCAACCTCCTGAAAAACCAGGGTCAGAGGGTAGCGACCAGGTGATAAGCCTGGCGGAGGAAACCGTTGAGGTCTCGAAACAGCGGGTCATCGACGGTCATGTCAGGGTTACCCGACAGGTCACTGAGCATCAGCAGAAGATTGCGCTGATGCTCCGGCACCAGACGGCGGAAATAGAACGCATTCCTAAATCGGAACGCCTGGCTGAGATGCCGGAGATCCGTGAAGAAAATGGTGTTCTGATCATTCCTGTCGTTGAAGAGGAAATCGAGATCGTTCGTCATCTGGTGCTGAAAGAGGAGTGGCATATCCGCAAAGTTGTCAGTGAGGAAGCGACAGAACAGGTTGTCTCCCTGCGAAAACAGCACGCTCACCTGACCCGAATACCCTATTCAGAGCCGTCCGAATCCATCACCGAGGAGCACAACATGGCGCGTGAAACAATCGTAACAATGTTCAGCAATATCTCACTGGCAGAGGGTGCAAAGCGTAACCTGATCAAGGCCGGGTTCCTGGATGATGACATTGATATCATCTCCGGTGATCGTTTGCGTACCGAAGGTCAGGAGGCCCGTCACCCTGGCTTCTGGCAACGCCTGTTCGGCAATACGCTGGAGGAGGATCAGGCCGAAGTGTATGAAGACGCGATGCGAACCGGCGGAGTAGTGCTGTCGCTGCGGGCCGATGAAGATGAATTACCTCGCGCCCTGGGCATCCTTGATGCACATGAAGAGCTTACCGAGCGCAGTGCGGCGCTGCCCGATGATTACGCGCCCGGTTACGCGACCAGTGATGGTCTGACTGCACCTGCCAGTGGAACGCTTCAGGATAATGCCGCCGTCGATCCGCTCTCTACCGCTCCTGCCCATCGTGGCGCTGCCCGTACTGCCCTGACCGGTGACGAAAGTGACGAGGATGTACTGCGTCTGGCAGAGGAGCGACTGGAAGTGGGTAAACGTCTGGTCAGCGAAGGGTCAACCCGCGTTCGCCGCTACACTGTCACCGATCAGGTGTCAGAAAATGTATCGCTGCATGAGCAGCACGCCGCAATCTTCCGTCGTCCGGTGAATGAATCAGGTTCACCCACTCATGTTGACTGGTCTGAAAAAACTGTCGAAGTGGAAGAGACGCATGAGCAGCCCGTCATTAATAAGACCGCGGAGATCATTGAAGAGGTGGTGTTACGTAAAGAGACAAGCGATCGGGTTGAAACCATCAACGATTCGGTACGTCGTCAGGAAGTGGATATTGACCATGCCAGTACAGATCCTCTCGGCGCAGACCGGCTGACCGGGAATCGTACTGTGGCCGATCCGTTACTTGAAAGCACGCGTCAGGCCCGCGCTGACCACGACTCCCGTCCGGTAACGCCAGGCAGCGAGCCAGCGCATAAAGAGGGTTTCGCGGAGAAGGCCGGTGATAAAATCTCGGAAGCGAAAGAGAAGGTTGAAGACAAGTTTAAAAAGCCGTAATGCCGGAGCGGTAATTGTCGCATTTCATGCCTGAAAAACCCGTCGCAGACGGGTTTTTTTCATAAATCACACTGAAATTCCGAAGGCAATTTAATGGAATCACTTAGACCTGGCACCCGTTAATGGTGAATGGCCACATTGAAAGTTATATAGACCTCTCGTCTTAAGTGTATGTACGTTATTAGTGACCAGCCCCCCAGTATTAGATACAACGATCAGTTAGTAATGTCGGTTTGTTTACCTTCTGATTTTCCATTTCTCCAGCCTGCTGCAAATTCAGACGGCGTCTGGTTATTCAGCGATGAATGAGGTCTGGACTCGTTATAGTCCTGCCGCCAGTCATTAATGATTTTCCGGGCACGAACAATATCGCTGAACCAGTGTTCATTCAGGCATTCATCGCGAAAGCGTCCGTTAAAACTCTCAATAAATCCGTTCTGTGTCGGTTTACCGGGCTGAATAAGCCGCAGCTCCACGCAATGCTCAAAGGCCCATTGGTCAAGTGCTCTACAGGTAAACTCCGGCCCCTGGTCAGTTCTTATCGTAGCCGGATATCCGCGAAACAGCGCAATACTGTCCAGTATATGCGTGACCTGCACGCCTGAAATCCCAAAGGCAACAGTGTCAGTCAGGCATTCTTTTGTGAAGTCATCGACGCAGTTAAGGCACTTGATCCTGCGACCGGTGGCCAGTCCATCCATGACGAAATCCATTGACCAGGTCAGATTGGGCGCATCCGGGCGAAGCAGCGGAAGTCGCTCAGTCGCCAGACCCTTACGACGTCGTCTGCGCTTCACACTCAGGCCGTTAAGGTGATAAATGCGGTATACCCGCTTGTGGTTGACGTGAAGGCCCTCACGACGCAATAACTGCCAGATCCGCCGGTAACCAAAGCGACGGCGTTCAGGTGCCAGCTCTGTGATGCGTAGAGATAGCTGCGCGTCAGCAGCCGGACGCTGAGCTGAATAACGGCAGGTTGAAAGAGACAGACCTGCCAGCCTGCAGGCACGACGTTGCGACAGACCCGTTGCATCACACATGACTTCCACGACTTCCCGCTTCTGGTCTTTCGTCAGAACTTTCGACCCAAAGCCACCTGAAGCGCCTCCTTATCCAGCATGGCTTCGGCGAGCAGCTTCTTAAGGCGGACGTTCTCCTCTTCAGGTGACTTAAGCCGCTTTACCTCAGGGACTTCCATGCCGCCAAACTTCTTGCGCCAGGTGTAGAAAGTAGCGTCTGAAATAGCATACTTACGGCAGAGTTCCCGTGCAGAAACCCCGGCTTCGGCCTCGCGGAGGATACTGATGATCTGTTCGTCGGAAAACGCTTCTTCATGGGGATGCCCTCATGTGGCTTATGAAGACATTACTAACATCGGGGTGTACTAATCAACGGGGAGCAGGTCATATCAGTCATAGCACCATCGCCTGGCACGGGCTGACTCGATTACCATCCCGATAGTAAGAGGGATGGCCTCGCGCGGGTTTTTTGGATAGTAGAGGCTGAAAGTCACCAGATCAGAATCCATTCCAAACGCATCGAAGACGTTCTGAAGGCATTCCGCAGCGTCCTCCGGGTCAAGCTTCATGTCCTGATTAAGCGACATCTCTGGCGTGAGTGTTTTTTTCCGGAACGTAAGCAGCGATCGGCCGTTCCACGGCTCAATGAGTGCCATTACGCGTGCCTGTGTGTCATCTACCATAACTTATCCTCCCCGCGAGCGATGGCATTGTACAGTCTGACCGAATTGAAACTGATATCGGCAACGTCTCTTGCCAGAATCACCCAGCCCACGACGGGTATCGCCCGACCGACAAAGGTGCTGAGCTTATGCGTAAAAAGGATACGCGCGGTCCGGGGCGGGTATCCCCCTACGATGGTGGGGAGCTGTATGCCGAAAGGAAACTTGGCGTTAGGGAATACTCTGCGTGCTGCCCGTGAGGCATAGGAGGTACCCTTGAGAGCATCGCGCGGTTTGGTGCGGGTAGTCAGGACATTACGTCCAGACAGGATGGCCACGATCGCTCCGAAGTCATCAATGCCCAGCTGTTCAGCGACTTCTTCACAGAAAATCATGAAAAAGAGCTCACCAGTGGTGAGGTTCGGTCTGCCCGCGTAGAAATAGGTGTTATTGAGTTCTTCAGTCGTATCCACTGCCAGCTCCCACAAGTTCACTTCATTCATCATCCTGATGCTTTTTAAACAATACCTCGCGCGTTCATGCTTGACAACCTGACGGTCTGCGACAGGATAATAAAAAACGGTAATTTCACCTCATCTCCCTGCAGGCACTCGCGGCATCATTTCAGAAATGGGCATGGTTTCGCTATCCTTATGTCTTAAATGATTTTTTATGCCGTCAGCACGCTGAATAACGGGAGCGGGACGGCACCAGGCACTCTGGAGTGCATACCTGGCCATAGAGAGATAAAGGTTATAGAAAGGTTCGTGGGGTATTAAACATTTCCCATTGTTTATATCCATACCTTACATAGACCTGCATTTATCGATACCACAGGAATCTACATTAGAGTCACATAAGCGATTTGCTAGTGACGGCTTTGCCTTATTTAAGTTTGCTCCAACGTTTTTCTTAAGAGATAAAAAGGCTTTCTGTACATGTTGGTTACCAGTCTGTGCTGCCACGAAGCGATGAACCCCCCTCGCGTTGTGCAGACCGCGATCCCTGACTACCCTTGCTGTTGTTTCTATCCCAAAACGGGCCGGATAGCCTGAACGCCGGATTAGCATCTGCAATTTTTAGTCATTAACGGCAGGCGATCGTAAATCTGCCGTGCATTATCAATCAGGGAAATCATGACAGAACAACGCAACGCCGATCATTACCGCGCTGATGAGCACATTGATCCTTATATCTCGGTTCAGGGTGCAAGAACACATAATCTCAAAGATGTTTCACTGCGATTTCCCCGCAACGCCATGGTGGTGTTCACCGGGGTTTCAGGCTCCGGTAAATCGTCCCTCGCCTTTGATACCCTCTATGCTGAAGCCCAGCGCCGGTTTATCGAGTCGGTGTCGCCACATGCCCGTCGTCTGATCGATCAGGCTGCTGCGCCGGAGGTGGATAATATTGACGGACTTCCACCCGCGGTGGCGCTTCAGCAGAGCCGGGCTGGCGCGCAGGAGCGTTCAACGGTGGGCAGCCTCACCCGAATTTCTGTCACGCTGCGCCTGCTGTTTTCCCGGGCGGGCGTAAGGCCCGAAGGCGTTCCCTTTATGACCGCCGATTTTTTCTCACCTAACAATCCTGAAGGTGCCTGCCCCCATTGCCAGGGACTGGGAAGAGTGCACACCGTTAAAACCGAGTCGATGGTGCCGGATGTCTCACTGAGCATCCGCCAGGGAGCTATCGCTTCCTGGCCCAGAGGCTGGCATAACAAAAATCTGCGCAGCATCCTTGAGACACTCGGCTACGATGTCGATGCGCCCTGGCATACGCTTTCAGCCCGGGATCAGCAGTGGATACTGCTGACTGACGAACAGCCCTCGGTGCCGATTTTTGTCGGTCTGAACGCTGAGCAGCGTGAAAAAGCGCTGGCGGCGGGCGAAGAGCCGGCTTATACCGGCACGTACACCAGTGCAGCAAAAATCGTGCTGCAGAGTTATTCGGGTGGCAGCGAGACGACAAAGAAACGACTGGCACGCTTTGTGACAGTCACTCCCTGTTCTGAATGCCACGGTAAAAGGCTAAACCGGGATGCGCTGTCCGTCACCTTTGCCGGGCATGACATTTCCAGCCTGAGTGAGCTGCCGGTCTCAGAGCTTGCTGAACTGCTGAAGCCTTATGCACGTGGCGCATCGCCAGACCTGCCGGCAGAGGCAGCACTGCGTGAGGCGGTTATCCGGATGGCGTCGGATATCTGTATGCGGCTTGAGCAACTGGAAACGCTGGGTCTGGGTCATCTGGCGCCGGGACGCCGTACCACCGTACTCTCATCCGGCGAGCTGCAGCGCGTACGTCTGGCCACCCAGCTGATATCGCGGCTTTTTGGCGTGCTTTATGTGCTGGATGAGCCGTCAGCCGGGCTGCATCCAGATGATGTCAAATCGCTGCTCGCATCCCTGAAGAACCTGGTGCGTGCCGGTAATTCGCTGGTGGTCGTCGAACATAATATTGACCTCATCGCCGAGGCGGACTGGCTTATCGAGGTCGGCCCAGGCCCGGGAAATAATGGCGGTGAGATTGTCTATAACGGCGAACCAGCAGGGCTTGAAGAAGTCAGTGCGTCACCCACCTCGGGCTATCTTTTCTCACGAAGCTATACCGGGCTGCGCCAGCGCCGGCCCGCAGAGAGCTGGCTCAGCTTTGAACAGGTCTATTGCAACAATATTGCCGGAGTGGATATCGCCATCCCACTGGGGAGAATGACGGCCGTCACCGGCGTGTCCGGCTCCGGAAAATCGACGCTGCTGAATCGCGTGCTTCCGGAAATGCTCGGACGTTTTGACAAAACGCCTGACATCGAGGAGGGCGAGGAAGAGGATCTGGTGCCGGACGTTAAGGGTCAGGTTGTCAGCGGAAGTGACGCCATCGGCCGTCTGGTCCGAATCGATCAGCGTCCTATCGGACGGACACCACGCTCAAATCTGGCCACTTACACCGGATTTTTCGACATCGTCCGCAGGCTGTTTGCAGACACCGACGCGGCGAAAGCCAAAGGCTTCAGCGCCAGCCAGTTTTCCTTCAATCTGCCAGCCGGACGCTGTCCTGCCTGTGAAGGGCAGGGACAGATTTCGATTGAGCTGCTCTTCATGCCGAGCGCTACCGCCACCTGTTCCGTGTGCGCGGGAAGCCGTTATAATCCCGAAACGCTGGAGGTGAAGTGGAACAATCTGACGATAGCGGATGTGCTTGATCTGACCGTGGACGACGCCACTGAGGTGTTTCATGGACATGACGGGATCCAGCGTTCGCTGAAGGCACTGACGTCGCTGGGGCTGGGATATCTGACCCTGGGTCAGCCCGCCACTGAACTGTCGGGCGGCGAGTGCCAGCGTATCAAGCTCGCCTGGGAGCTGCAGCGGGTCCAGCGAACCTCCACGCTTTATCTGCTTGATGAACCGTCGACAGGCCTGCATCCATCGGATATGGATAAGCTGCTGGTTGTGCTGGATGAACTGGTGAAGCGTGGTCATACCGTCATCATGGCGGAACACAACATGCGCATAGTGGCAGAGGCGGACTGGGTGATTGATCTGGGTCCCGGCTCGGGTCTTAAAGGAGGAAGAGTTGTCTCCTCCGGCTCACCGGAAGAGGTCAGCGCATCTGCAGAGAGTCTGACTGCACCCTGGCTTTCCGCACAGCTGAAAAAGAGGGCGGGCGATCCGGAGTAAGCGGGCGTTAGAGATATCTTCCGCTGAAGGTGATGCAGTCTGAGGGCTCAGGGGCAATATGGAGGCTCCTGAACCCGCAAGCTCTTATTATTACCAGAGGAGAAGCCTTCTGGTCAGGAATGATATCGGTATTCTGCCAGTAGAAATGACCTTCCCGGCTTGTAAGGACTTTACTCAATAATATCCCTGTCACTCCCGTTACCGCTTTGCAGGTTTTCGATGGAATGTATCAACCTGCGGGCATTCTTAGGCGATCGCAGCAGCCAGGCCGTCTCTTCCAGTGAGTTATATTCTTCAAGCGACATCAGCACGCAGGATTCACCGTTCTGGCGAGTGATCAATACCGGCGATTTATCTTTAACCGTCTGAGCCATAATGTCACACAGATTCGGTTGGGCTTCGCTGTAACTGATTGCTCTCATGGAACCTCCGTAGTGGGTATTACAGCTCATTTTACAATGACGACTGCTGGCAGGGGAGTTTAGGTGAGAATTCTGGAGATGAAATCTCGAAAGTGTTTCCTTTTGCGAAACAGATGATGTAGTGTTTCTTATGGCGAAACAGGGAGTTTGATCGTGATTAAAAGCTGGAAGCACAAGGGATTACAAAAGCTTTATGAGAAAGGCGACACAAGCGGCGTGCAGTCTCAGGACGCAGAACGTATCAGGCTGCGCCTGCTTGTAATTGATGAAGCCGTATCAACGGATGAATTCAGAAACTATCCGGGCTTTCGCTTTCACCCACTGAAGGGTGACAGAAAGAACCTCTATTCAATTACGGTCAGAGCAAACTGGCGCATCACGTTCGAATTTACAGACGGCGACGCATTCATTCTCAACCTTGAGGATTATCACTGATGGCAATGTTTAATCCGCCACACCCTGGTGGCCTGATAGCGGAATATCTCGAAGATAACGACATCAGCCTGCGCAGTCTGGCTAAACAGCTGGGCGTTTCCGCAGCTTCGCTGAGCAAAGTGGCTAGCGGTAAAGCCTCCGTCAGCCCGGAAATGGCTGTACGGCTGGAGGCGGGCCTGGGTATTGCGGCACGGCTCTGGTTATCCATGCAGGCCGCATGTGATCTGCATAAGGCGCGAGAAACTACAGATGTTTCCGGCGTTCCTCTGCATCCTGGGATCGTAGCATCATCATTGCGGGACGAGACGGTATAGTCCTCGCCCCGTAGCGGCTTTCCTAATCGCCAATACAAACCTTTTATCTCATCAGCGCAGCGGCGCATTAACCTGTAACGCATCCAGCTCACGGGCGTCGTGACTGCAAAAAAAGGTGATTTCGCCGCCGCGCTGGCAGGAGAGCTCACGCAGTCGCTGCTGATTGTGCCGTCTCGCCACGTTATCCATGCCCATCATCCACTGGTAAAAGCGCAGTCCTGGCGTGCAGTGCCGCGTCTGCTGCCGCATTTCGCCGCGGTAAAACCAGGCATCGCCGCCGTGCAGTAGCCAGCCATCGGGTTGCTGAATCGCGATACCCGCGTGACCCGGTGTATGGCCCGCCAGCGGTACCAGCAAGATCTCCGGCGGTAAGTCACGCAGGCGATTAACCGCCTCAAAACCAAACCACTTTTCACCCTGCGGCTGATAGGTCTCCCAGTTGCTGATCCCACCCCATTGTCCAGGCCGGTAACGTTCCCGTGACAGCCAGCTATGGCGCTGATGCGCGGTATCAACCTCCTGCTGCAACAGATGGATTCGCGCCTGCGGAAAATCGGTCAGTCCGCCAGCATGATCAAAGTCGAGATGGGTCAGAATAATATGCCGCACATCCTCAGCCCGCAAACCCAGTGACGTAACCTGTGACAGTGCGGTCAGTTCATCGCGGCGCTGAATATTGTTTAATGCGCGGAAAAAGCCGGACAGGCGGCTGCCGGGCGCATGGATATCCTGGCGACCAAAGCCGGTATCAACCAGCACCAGCCCGTCGCGAGCCGTCTCAATCAACAGACAGTGACAGACCAGATGTGCTTTCAGGCCTTTACTGAATCCATCATAGAACGCGCCGCCCAGCGGGCACATACAGCCACAGTTAAGGTGGTGAATTTTCATCGGGCCTCCATAGGGTAAATCGGGATATCTCTGAGAAGCTACGGCATGTCCGGCGCGCAGCACATCAGCCTGGCTATAGAGTGTAGAGAGGGATGACGCAGTAGGCGGAGCGGTGAAGCGGATAACCGGGCAAAATTGCCGGTTATCCGCCAGAAAGCAGAGGATTATCAGGTGTGGAACAGCGGGAAAGCACCGGTCAGCAGACCGCCCGCCATCAGCACCAGACTGACCAGAATCCCCCACTTGATGGCAAAGCGCTGGTGGTCGCCGATGTCGACTTTCGCCAGACCCACCAGCAGGTAGACTGACGGCACCAGCGGGCTCAGCAGGTGGAACGGCTGGCCAACAATAGACGCGCGGGCAATCTCTTCCGCGGTGATGCCGTAGCTGGCTGCCGTCTGGGCGATAACCGGCAGGATGCCGAAATAAAACGCATCATTCGACATAAAGAAAGTAAACGGCAGACTGACCAGCGCGGTAAACACCGCAAGGTAAGGCCCGAAGCTATGTGGAATTACCGCCAGCAGACTCTTCGCCATGGCATCAACCATGCCGGTGCCGGAAAGGATGCCGGTGAAAATACCGGCGGCAAAAATCAGCGAGGTGACGGCCAGGACGTTACCGGCATGGGAGCCGATGCGCGCTTTCTGTTCCTCCAGCGTCGGATAGTTGAGCATCACCGCAATCGCAAACGCCAGCATAAACAGGATCTGAATCGGCAATAAACCAATCACCAGCAGCACCAGCAGCACGGTGGTCAGGATGAAGTTAGGCCAGAACATCTTCGGACGGCGATTAGCTGCGCACTCTTCAGCATCGCCCAGTCCCAGCTCAATGTTGTCGATATGGTGATCTTTCAGGGTCATTACGCCAAGACGCTTACGCTCACGCAGGCCAAACAGCACCGCCATCGCCACCAGGCTGGCGCAGGCCAGCAACATGGCGGGCAGCATCGGAATAAAGATGTCGAGGGCGTCGATGCGCAGTGCCGCTGCAGCACGGGCCGTCGGGCCACCCCAGGGGGAGAGGTTCATGATGCCGCTGGCGAGATTGACCAGACAGGTCATCATCAGCACGTTCATGCCCAGCCGGTGATAGAGCGGCAAAAAAGCAGCAATGGCGATCATGTAAGTGGTCGAGCTGTCACCATCCAGCGAGACCATTAGCGTCAGCACCGCCGTTCCGACCAGCACTTTCAGGGGATCCCCGCGCACCAGCCGGAGAATGAAGCGCACCAGCGGGTCAAACAGTCCGGCATCGATCATCAGACCAAAATAGAGAATGGAGAAGGTCAGCATCACGCCGGTAGGGGCCAGCGTTTTGACGCCATCCAGCATCATGGTACCCAGGCCCTGGTAAAACCCGCCAATCAGCGCAAATAGGGTAGGTATAAGGATCAGCGCAATCAAGGCTGACATGCGTTTGGTCATGATCAGATACATGAAGCAAACAACCATGGAAAAACCCAGTATCGTCAGCAAATTAACAGCCCTCGCAATGGCGTAAAAGTAATGAAAAAGTTACATGTCGGCAGGAAAATTCAGGTAAGTACTTAGCGTGATAATGATTAACCTGTTGTTTTAATTAACCCTGCTCAGAAAGATGATATTAAATCGCTGTCAGGATTTAGCATTTATTTAACAAAAAAAAGTGATCACGATCATCTTTAAACGAATCTTAAACGAGTTTGTGTGACTGGGATCAAAGGGGGCCACGTGCAACCATGCATTTCGGGCCAGCTGGAAATGGAATCAGAGGTGCTGGGTACAGGAGAAACAGGGGGAACGGCTGAGTCAGGATGCTCAGCCGGGCAGAGGGATTAGTTACTTAACAGCTGGAGAATCATCTCAGGAGTCTTGTTCGCCATCTTGCTGACGGCCGTCTGACCCTGCTGAATAATCTGGCTGCGTGCCAGCTGGCTTGCTTCTTCAGCATAGTCCGCATCCTGTATGCGGCTGCGAGCCGTTGACGTATCCACGCCCTGCTGCGCCAGCACATTACGGTTCGATTCGTAACGATTTATCTTCGCGCCATAGGTCGACTGATAGCCGCTGATCTTCTCCAGCGCGCTATCGAGAGCCTTCATGGTGGTGGAGATGTCATCACTGTTCAGCAGTGTGGTGTTGTTCAGCCCCAGCGTTTTGGTATCTGACGGCGTAGCGGGGATGCTATCCGACTGCACTGGCTGACCATAATCGGCGCTGGTGACCACTTCCAGAGGGCGACTCTCATGTGGCGGCGTTGCAGGCACGCCTTTGGGTTCCGGCAGCTTTCCCCAGGTCAGATTGCCGGTGAAGGAGCCATTGCCCACCACCACAACAATCAAATCCTCGCTGACGGTATCCAGCGTGATGCGCTCAAGCCGGTTACTGGTGATGGTGCCGTTGTTGAAATCGCCGCTGGCGACATCCTCATAGCGATCACCGTCACCGCTGTAAGTGATGTTCATGCCGTTGTAGGTGTTGCTGTTACTGCCCGCCAGCGTCCAGCTCGGGCCGCCCTCCAGCAACTGAGAACTGTCATAAGTCGCACCGCTGGCAAATCCGTTACTGCTGGTCAGGAGGCGACTATCCGCGGTAGCCGCATTAGTGATGCTTTTGCTGGCCCAGGTGTAATCAGGCGCACTGCCGTCCAGTGGTGTACCGACCAGGTGCTTACCGTCGCGGGTAAAAAGCTGGAGATCGTCATCCATACCCAGCGAATCAATCGTGATGCTTATCGCCGTCGAGCCTGCCGGGATATAGGCCAGCGGGATCACGCCCGAGGTAAAGGAGTAATTCTTGCCCGGCACCGGAAACTTTGTGTTGATAGGGTCAACGTTACCCAGTTTCGCAGGAGGCAGATCGGGATTATTAGTCGCCAGCGGATAACGCCCGAAAATCTCGGTGTGGTCAGCGACTTCATTGATGTCTGCCAGAATCTGCTGATACTGGCTGTTGACGCTCTGCCGATCCGCGTCTGACAGCGTGCCGTTGGCTGCCTGGACCGACAGGGTGCGCGCCTGGACCAGCAGATCGACGATGCTGCCAAGGCCGCCACTGGCAGTCTGGGAATAGCTGATGGCGTCATTGAGGCCACGCGCTACCACCGCATCGGCATTGATATTGGCCGTCATGCGGTTGGCAATCGCCTGACCTGCCGCGTCATCTCTGGCACTGTTAATTCTCATCCCTGATGATAACCGTTCAACCGTTCGTCCCAGAACAGAGTCAGTGTTGTACCGCGTTTTGTTCGTAATCGCGGCGGTTTCGTTATGGTTGATCGTTAACATGGTCGCTTCGAACAGGGAGAGGAGTCTCTGTTTTATCGGCAGGGTGATAAGCAGCTTTAATCTCTGTGGCGACAAAAAGGCAGGGAATACGGGGCCGGACGGTCAACAGTCTGATGGCTAACCGCTTTTCAGATAAAAATAATTAACGGTTCAAGGATGGCAGGAAACACGCCTGCTACGCGATGACGCAGCAGGCGAACGAAGATCAGTTAAAAACCATGCCGCCATCAATCAACAGCGACTGACCGGTCATGTAATCGGAATCGGGACTGGCGAGGTAGGCGACACAGGCTGCCACATCTTCCGGCTCTGAAAGACGTCCCAGCGTAATGCGTTTCGCAAATTCCTCGGTGCCGTAACCGGCAGGCTTGCCGGCTGCTTCAGAGATCTGCCGGTCGATCTCTTCCCACATCGGTGTTCTGACAATGCCAGGGCAGAAGGCGTTGACCGTGATGCCGGCAGGTGCCAGATCGCGCGCGGCGGTCTGCGTCAGGCCGCGCACGGCAAACTTACTGGAACTGTAAACCGCCAGCTCCGGATTACCGACATGACCCGCCTGAGAACAGGCGTTGATGATTTTGCCGCCGTGACCTTCTGCAGCAAACGCTTTAATCGCGGCCTGCATACCCCAGATCACCCCTTTGACATTGACGTTGTAGACCTTGTCGACCACCGCTTCGGTGATCTCAGCAATCGGCGTGGAGGGCGCAATACCGGCATTATTGACGATGACGTCAAAGCCGCCCAGCGTGCGGCGCGCCTCTTCTACCGCTTCCATCACCTGATCACGCTGCGAGACATCGACTTTCAGCGCAATCGCTTTGCCGCCCTGCTTATTGATCTTCTCCGCGACCTGGCGTGCGGTCTCCTGATTAAAATCGGCTACCGCAACCGCCAGTCCATCTTTCGCCAGACGCAGGGCGATCGCTTCACCAATGCCCTGGCCTGCGCCGGTCACAAATGCCACTCTGTTTTTCATCATGATTTCCTTTTTGAGAAATTAAAGAAGCTGGCTCAGATGCAGCTGACCCATCAGCAGCGGGTTGTCGGTGTAATCGACCGGCACAGCCACCACGGCGGGTCCCTGAACATCCATCGCTTTACGCAGCGTCGGCTCCAGCTCTGCCGCGCTGGTCACCGCAAAGCCCGCTGCCCCAAACGCTTCGGCGTAGGCTTTGAAATCGACCGGCCCAAAATTGACGCCCGAGACGCGGTGATATTTTTTCTCTTCCTGCATCGCCACCATGTTGTAGGCGTTATCGACCCAGACGATGTGCAGAATGTTGGCTTTTAAGCGGACGGCAGTTTCCAGTTCCATGCTGGATTGCAGGAAGCCGCCATCACCGGAAACTGAAACCACTTTGCGCTGCGGCTCGACCAGCCAGGCACCAATCGCCCACGGCAGGGCCACACCCATCGTCTGCTGACCGTTGGAGATCATGATCTGCCGGGCGCGGAAGCTGTAGAGATAGCGGGCGATCCAGATGTGGAAGCTGCCCATATCGACGGTAAGGCTGACGTCACTGTTAATGATGTCCTGCATGGCGCGCACAATGCGCAGCGGATGCAGAGCAAACTGATTGAGGCTGGCACCCTGCATCGCCAGCAATTTGCGCTGCTGCTGACGATCCTCAAGGATGGTGGCGGCTTCCGGGGTCAGCTGGAGTGGGGCGGTGATGCGCGCGGCGAGTTTACGCACCGTGGCGGCGATATCACCCACCAGTTCTGCGTCCGGCAGATAGCGGTTATCGGTCTCAGCGGGTATTACGTCGATATGAATCAGGGTGGCGTTACCGCTGTTCCACATCGCCGGTTCATATTCCACCGGGCTGTAGCCGATGGTGACGATCAGGTCAGCCTGTTGCAGCAGCCTGTCGCCCGCCTGGTTGTTAAACAGCCCGACGCGCCCGGCGAAGCGTGAGAAGTGATCCTGTCTGACCGCTCCCGCTGCCTGATAGGTGCTGGTGACCGGAATGTGACTGCGTGTCAGCAGCTCATGAATCGCTTCGCTGTTCTCTGTCTGGCTCGCCATTAATCCCAGCAGGATGACCGGATTTTTAGCCCCGGCGATGGCCTCGCTGACGGCGTCGATCATTGAGTCAGGTGCGGCGCCCAGTACCGGGCGGCCTTTGCTGCTCAACGCTTTGCCGGTAACCGGCTGATCGACAATATCCTGTGGCAGGCTGATAAAGGCACCGCCGCCCCGGCCATGTTCGGCGTGGCGAAACGCATTCGACAGGCATTCAGAAAGCGCAGCGGGGTCGGTGACCTCAACTGCATATTTAGTGATTGGGCGAAACATTGAAACCGTGTCCATGCTCTGATGAACCTGCTTGGCACTGTCGGAGCGCTTCACCTGACCGCCGATAGCCACCACCGGATCGCCTTCGCTGGTGGCGGTGGCCATGCCGGTGATCAGGTTGGAGCAGCCCGGCCCGGAGGTGACCAGCGCCACGCCCGCATTGCCGGTAAGGCGGCCCACTGCGGCGGCCATAAATGCGGCGTTTGCTTCGTGGCGAACCGGGATGGTCTGGATGGAGGAATCCAGCAGTGAGTCGAAGACTTTATCAATTTTTGCGCCAGGAATGCCAAAGACGTGGCGGACGCCCTGTGCCTCAAGTTGCGCCACCACCAGGTCAGCGCCACAGGTCCAGAGTGTGGTATCGGTTGGAGTTTTCATCGTCATTCCTCTGATTAGCTTTCTACCGCACGAATCGCGGCGTCAAGATTGGCGGGGTTCAGGTCGGCATTGAGAAAATCGCTGTCCTGCGGCAAATCCACGACCAGCTTGCTGATGGCACCAAAGGTCAGGGTGCCCTGTTCCAGCGCATAATCGAGAATGTGGCCGCCGCCTTCGCGGTCGTCGGTAATAAAATGTTCGTGATAGCCCGCAACGTTAATGCCCTGCATATATTGCGGCGTACGGAATCCGATCAGTTCGCCCGCACGCTGGCTGAAGGCAAAGGTCGGCTGATCGCCCAGCACTTCCGGCATGGAGCGATAGGGACGGCACTGGCACGGCACGGTGCGGGTCTCGACGCGACTGAAACGACCGCTGATGCGCAGTGCGCAGAACTGGTTATCGGAGGTGATTTCGTTGTCGATCACCTGATGGATCGCCTCACGCGACATCGGCCGGTCAAATTCATACAGATGCTGCGGTTTAAAAAAGGTCATCACAGCAAACGGGGTTTTCTGCGCCGGATCGGCCGGGTGCGCGCTGCCATCGGCATGCAGCTGATAGACCTTGCTGTCAAACGCGATCATCTCGCCATCCAGCCGGTTAAAGGTACCCAGGCCAAAATCCCCTTTACGCAACAGATCGGCAATACACACATTGCCGTCGTAAACGCCACTCAGCAGCGCACTCATTAAAGAGGTCTGATAGATAACGCTTTCTGGTGCATCCTGGGAAAGCCTTAAGACAGTATGTTTTAGTTGATCCTCACAGGAACAATCAGTTACACAATTGCTCATTTGATGCCTCGTCGATTAACCGTTAAGCCGTGTTAACCTAATGGTGAACCGATTCAGTCGGTGGGTCCAATAGCGAAACCTGTTAACTTTGAGACGTTTTTGATATGGAACTTCGCCACCTGCGTTATTTTGTTGCCGTAGCCGAGACGCTTCACTTCACCCGGGCCGCTGAAATGCTGGGGATTTCGCAGCCGCCGCTGAGTCAGCAGATACTGCGACTGGAGCAGGAAATTGGCACACCGTTGCTGAAGCGCCTGACGCGTGGAGTGGAACTCACCGAAGCGGGCGAAGCGTTTCTGGCGGATGCCAGGCAGATAGTGCAACTGGCCGATCAGGCACTGGAGAACGCACGCGGTATTGCGCGCGGGATCAGTGGTCAGCTGTCGCTGGGCTTTGCCAGCTCGGTGGCGTTTAATCCACGCATCTTCACCCTGATCCGCCAGTTTAAAGAACGTTATCCGGCGATGGAGCTGCTGACCCGCGAAGAGAATATGTCTTTGCTGATGCAGGATTTACAGGAAGGATTGCTGGATGCCGCTTTTATCCGGCTGCCGTGTGAAAGCAGCAAAGCATTTAATCTGCGCGTCATCTCCACCGAAAAGATGCTGATTGCGCTGCCGCGCTGCCATCCCCTCAGCGGCACACCCACCGTGGCGCTATCCGCGCTGGCGGGGGAAACCCTGGTGATCTTCCCGCGCGACGTCTCGCCCAGTCTGTATGAGTTGATTGTCACTGCCTGTCTGCGGGCGGGCTTTTCGCGTCACACTTTTCAGCAGGCTCCGCAGATCACTACGTCGCTGGGCATGGTGGCGGCGGGCTGCGGGATTGCGCTGGTGCCGGAGTCGATGCGCTGCGTAGATAACCCCGGGGTCAGCTTCTGCGATATCGAAAACAACACGCTGTTTACTGATGTTGCCTTTGCCTGGCGTCGGCTTCACCCGTCAAAAGCGGTGCTGCATCTGCTGGCGCTGCTGGCAGAACAGCCTGCGGCACCAGGCGAAGCGGGTTGATAAGCGCCAGCTATTGAACTGAAAACAATAACCAACTGGCGGCCAGGGACCGGGATGCCAATAATCGGTGCATGACTACATACCGCGTAAGAGTCGGGTTTCACAACCCGTCAGCCCTGACATTCAGGCAACTGGATGAAATTCTGGAGCCGCAGCGATTCTGGAGAACAGATTCGGCGGGCGGCCAGTTCCGCTATTTCATGGAGTATGAGTACCAGTCTGACGTGCGGGATCTCTGTTCGGTCTGCTCGCTGGCCTACAGTCAGGCCTGCAAAGTCAGAAAGTGCCCGCTGATTCTGGTCGAGGTGATGAACTGATCCTTTCCGGCGATCCCGCAGTTCTCAGCACGGGATCGCCGGGTATTGTTTTAACGTGAACCGCGCTGCATCAACAGACTTAACGCGGCGGGCAGCACCGTGAGCGTCACCAGCGTACCGCTGACCAGACCGCCAATAATCGCCAGTGCCATGGGCCCCCAGAAAACCTGATGGGCTATGGGGATCATGCCGAGTATTGCCGCACAGGCGGTCAGCAGAATGGGACGCGCACGGTGATGGGCAGCCTGCCGGATTGCCTCACCCGCGGGCAGTCCGGCCCGGCTATTCGCATCGACTTCACTGATCATGATTACCGCGTTGCGGATGATGATCCCCGCCAGGGCAATAATCCCCAGCAGCGCCACGAACCCCAGCGGTGTGCCAGCCGGCAGCATCGCAGATACGATGCCGGGCAGGCCAAAGGGTGCCATGCTCAGCGCCAGCAGCATGCCGGAGAAGCGTTGCAGCTGAATCATCAGCAAGACCAGCATGACGCAGATCGTCACCGGCAGCAGAGCAAACACTGAACCGTTGCCTTTATCCGATTCGGCTGCCACGCCACCTTCTTCAATACCGTATCCGGCAGGCAGCGAGGCGCGCAGGGCGGCGACGGTTGGTGCGAGCTGCTGCGAGACCTGTTCAGCCCGCTGACCGGGCGCAATATCGGTCTGTACTGTGATGTAAGCCAGCCTCTGACGTCGCCATATCACCGGGTCATCCACTCCCCAGTTCAGCGTTGCTACCTGTCGCAGTGGGATTTTCTGTCCGCTGGCATTAGTGATCATCAATCCTGCCAGTGTGTCAGTGTCCTGCCGCTCCGGGTCATTGCTGCGCAGCACGACATCGATCAGGCGGTTACGATCGCGCAGGGTGGTCACCACGCTGCCGGACATCAGAGTATTCAGCGCGGTGGCTATCGTTTCGGAAGAGAGTCCGGCTGCGCGGGCTGCGGTCTGGTTCACCGCCAGCGTCATGACCCGTTCTGGCTCTCCGGCGGTAAGATTGACCTCGCGTGTCAGCGGTGAGCGGGCGATCAACGCCGCCAGCCGATCGGCCGCCTGCCGCACCCTGGCATTATCCGGGCCGGTGATACGATATTTCAGCGGCCAGCCGACCGGTGGACCCAGCTCAAGCGGCGATACCCGGGTGGTGATATCACTGAAATCCACCGCCAGCTTCTGTTCCAGCCTGCTGCGCAGCCGATCGCGCGCCGCCAGATCTTTCGCCACCACCACCAGCTGCGCGATGTTTTCATTATCCAGCAGCACATCCATCGGCAGATAAAAGCGTATTGCGCCCGAGCCAACGTAGCTGGTGAAGTTCGCCACATCCCGATCGTTGCGCAGCATCTGTTCCAGCTGTGCGGTCCGGCGGGTGGTTTCAGCCTGCGCTGCACTGGCGGGAAGCGTCAGGCTGACCAGCAGCTCGGGGCGATCCGACGCAGGGAAAAATTCACCCTGCATAAAAGTGGTGGCGTAAAGGCTGACCAGCAGCACCGCCATCGCTGTGCCAATCGTCACCAGCCGGTTGCGCAGAATCACCTCCAGCAGCCGATGGTAGCTCCGCGTCAGCACGCCCGGCGGCTTATCGGCCTTGATGTGCCTGGCCGACAGCAGCCAGCAGCCGGTGAGCGGAGAGAAGATGACAGCGACGACCCACGAGCAGAGCAGCGCCAGGGCGATCACCACAAACAGCGAGTAGCAATATTCTCCGGCACTGGAGGCGGCGAACCCGACCGGAATGAAACCGGCGATCATCACCAGCGTACCGGTCAGCATCGGAAAGGCGGTGGTTTTAAACGCATAAGTCGCGGCTTGCCACTTGCTGTCGCCTGCCTCGAGTCGCGCCACCATCGCCTCGACAGTGATCATGGCATCATCCACCAGCAGCCCCAGCGCGATAATCAGCGCGCCAAGCGAGATGCGCTGGAGTCCGATGCCTGCCATTAACATGCCGGTAAAGGTCATTGCCAGTACCAGCGGGATCGCCGCCGCAACGACCAGACCGGCACGCAGTCCCAGCGAAACAAAGGAGACGGCTAACACGATGACGACCGCTTCGCCCAGTATCCGGACGAAGCCGCTGACCGCGTTTTTCACCACCGAAGACTGGTCGGCCACACGGGTCATAGTAATACCGTGTGGTAACTGACCGGCCAGCATCTGCATGCGCTGACTGAGCTGCTGACCGAAATCGAGCATGTTGCCGCTGCCGGCCATGGAGATCGCCAGCCCGATAGCCGGAACGCCGTTAACCCGGAACGTCGGGGCTGGTGGTTCGGCAGGTTGCAGGCTGATGGTGGCCAGATCGGTCAGCGGAATAAAACGCTCACCGATATGCAGGGTAATCGCCCGCAGATTTTCAACCGAAGTCAGGGTGCCGCTGACCCGCAGCGCAATATTCTCGCGGTCGGTACGCAGGCTGCCCGCCGGGACGACATCGTTCTGGGCTTTAATGGCGTCGCTGACCTGCTGTAAATCGAGACCCATGCCGTTCAGCTTGCGCGGCGAAAAGGCGATAACCACCTGCTGCTCCTGTACACCTAACAGGCTGGTTTTACCGATGTCGGGCAGACTGGCCAGGTTGCGACGCAGGTTATCAACCCGGTCGCGCAGCTCTCTGGCGGTAAAACCATCCGCCGTGAAGCCATAAATGGTGCCGAAGGTGTCATCAAACTCGTCGTTAACGGCCGGACCCTGCACGCCCTGCGGCAGTGAAGGGGCAACGTCCTGCATCTTTTTACGCAGCTGGTACCAGATGCCGGCCACCTGAGAGGGCGGCGTGTCATCGCGCAGGTTGACATAGATGACGGTTTGTCCGGCGCGGGTTTCGCTCTCAACCGCGTCCAGAGACGGGATCTCCTGCACCTTCTGTTCCAGTACGTCTGTGAGCAGTTGCACAGTGGTGTTCACATCAGCGCCTGGCCATTGGGCTGAGATTACGGCGGTTTTGATAGTAAACGCCGGGTCTTCGTTGCGTGACAGATTTTCATAGCTCAGCACACCCGCCGCCATGACCAGCAGCATGAAAAAGATCACCAGTTGCTGATGCGCCAGCGCCCAGCCGGAGAGGTTAAAGCCAGACGATTTTTTCATGGAGCCTCCTGGGAAAGCGCCACTTTTTCGCCAGGCTGCAGAGTGCTGACCCCGGCGGTGACAACGCGCTCCCCCGGCCGGATCCCGGCAGTAACGAAGATTTGTTGCGCGTTAAAGCGGGCCAGCACTACCGGACGAAGCTGCAGGCGTGACGCCGCATCAACGACCAGCAGCGCGGGTTTGTCTGCGGAGCGGGTCAGGGCGCTGGCGGGCAGGACGATGACCGGCGGCTGCGCATCGGGAAGGCTGACAATGACCGTGGCACCGGGAGCCATCGCCTCAGGCGGCTGATTTAGCGAGATGCGCAGCCGCCATGTGCGGGTCTGCGGATCGGCCTGCGGGCTGATGTCACGCACTGTGCCACTGGCCTGCACGCCGGGATCGGCGAGCAGCGTCACTTTTAGCGGTGTCCGGTCATCAGGGCGCAGCAGCGCAGGCGTTGTCAGGTCAAACACCGCATCGCGTGCATCTCCTGCTGCCAGCGTCATCACATTTTGTCCGGCGCTGACCACCTGACCTGGCTGAACCGTGATGGCGGTGATCCGACCTGCTGCAGGCGCAGTCAGCTGAGTCCAGCTGAGGTTATCCTGGGCATTTTTCAGTGCCGCTTCGCTGCTGAGACGGCGGGACTGCGCGCTCTGCCAGTCCGCCTGGGCGCTGTCCAGCTGGCTGCGGGCGATGGCCCCACCGGGCATCAGCAGCCGCATCCGATGCAGGTTAAGCGCGGCGACCCGTTCGGCGGCGCGTGCGCTGTCGAGATCGGCCCGCGCGCTGCTTAGCTGATTGCGTGACTGATCATTTTCCAGCGCTGCCAGCGATTGCCCGGCGTTGACGCGATCGCCCAGCTCAACCGCACGGCTTACCACCCGGCCATCCAGCCTGAATGCCAGCGCAACCTCTTCATGAGCACGGATTTCGCCAGTCAGCACCAGCGACGCATCACTGCTGAGCGGTGGGGCAATCACTGATTTAACCGGGCGGAGCGGGGCGGCAGGCGGAGCAGAACTATTGTCCCGGCAGCCGGTCATGATGAATACCCCAAGCAGCACGAAGATGATCGGTGCAAAGATGTGAATACCAAAGAGATGACGCCACACCTGGCGGGCAGCATCCGATAAGAAGTCTGTCATAACCGGGTTCCTTTAATGAGTTGTGCTCATTGAACCCGGCTTGTGTCCAGAAACGTTTTATGAACCATCAAGAAATGGTCAAGCCAGAACAATTTATCTCGCTGGCAGCGTTATCCCGATCAACAGACCGCCGTCGGCGGGCAGCGTGGCGTGAAGCGACCCGCCGTGCGCCTCGACGATCGCTTTGGCGATCGACAGTCCCAGACCGCTGCCGCCGGAGTGGCGGGCGCGTGAGGAGTCAGCCCGGGTAAAGCGGTCAAACAGCTGCGGCAGGAAGTCCGGTTCCACACCCTGACCGTAATCACGGAAGGTCATTGTGATCGCCTGATCGCTCTGGCTGGCGGTGATCAGCAATGCGCCACCGTCGGCAGCATAGCGCAGCGCATTTTCACAAATGATGGTCACCACCTGGCCCAGCCGGAAGGTATCGGCATACAGTCGCAGCTCCTCCGGTGCTATGACACTGATATTCACACCCGCCTGTTCTGCCTGCGGCATCAGCCAGCCGGAGCGCTCGCGCAGTAATTCGCAGAGATTAAACCACTCGCGGTTCAGGGTAAGCTGCCCGGCATCCGCCAGCGACAAGAGATGCAGTTCGTCTGTCAGGCGACTGAGCTGCGTCAGTTGCTTCATGATCATCGCCAGCTGTTGCGGTTCGGCAGGAAAGACGCCATCCAGAATCCCCTGCAGGCGACCCATCGCCGCCGTCAGCGGCGAGCGAAGTTCATGCGCCATCGCCACATGCGAGGTGCGCAGCTCACGCTCGTAACGCGCCAACTGCTGCGTCATCTGATTGAAGTCTTCAGTAAAACGTACCAGCTCCTGTGGGGCTTCTTTTACGATTACTGCCGATCGGCCAAATTCCCCTTTCGACACCGCTCGCGCTGCGGTAGCCAGCTGGCTGAACTGCGCCGACAGCGGGCGGGCGAAACGCAGCGCCATCAGCACCATAAACGGAATCATGACTACGACCAGCACGATCACGGTAAGCCAGTCCGACGAGGCCAGCGACGGATCGGAGAAGTTGATGCCCCACCACTGGTCGATAATCTGATGAAAGCGTGCCGGATCGCTGGCAGGGTGTTGGCGCAACCGGGTGAACTCATCCAGCAGCGCGGGCGGCATTCGGTAATAGACCCAGTACGCCTGCACGGCAAAGCGCAGCCACATACAGATGGCGATGAGCACCACGCTGCCGATCGCCAGAAACAGCACCCGGATGCAGATCCAGCGCCACAGTGAGGTATGCGTATCGTTCTTCATGGCTGTCTGAACCGGTAACCGACGCTGCGCACTGCCGGTAAGACATCAGAGATGCCTGCGGCTTCCAGTTTGCGACGCAGGTTATAGACGTGGGTATCGACTACCCGCTCAAGCGCATCGCTTTCCGGCAGACAGTGCTCCAGCAGAAACAGGCGGGTAAACGGACGTGTCGGGGCACGCATCAGGGTGACCAGCAGGGAAAATTCGGTCGGTGTCAGATCGAGGCGGCGCGGTGAGGCACCGTCACTATCGACCACTGCGGTAAGAGCCACCGGGTCCACCACTAAACCCGCCCAGCGCAGGGTTTCTGCCGCGGGAACCTGACTCTGCTGGCTGCGGCGCAGTACTGCCTGAACGCGCGCCACCACTTCGCCCGGATGATAGGGTTTGACCACGTAGTCATCCGCGCCATAGCGCAGTGCGCCGATGCGGTCCGGCGCATCACCCATCGCTGTCACCATGATTACCGGCGTATCGTCACGACGTCGCAGCGCTGCCAGCACTTCAGTACCGTTCATGCCGGGCAGCATGATATCCAGCAGGATCAGATCGGGCTGCCAGCGTCTGGCGGCATCCAGCCCGCCTGGCCCGTCACCGGCAATCATGACCTCATAATTTTCACGTTTCAGGTAGGCCTCAAGTACGCCCGCCGCATCAGCATCATCTTCAATAATCAGTACACGTTTTGACTGCATTTTCGGATCACCTTGACTGTTTCTTCATAAATCCCTGGTCGTTCATTGACACTCGCCTCGCATACTCCGGCCATTGACGCGGCTCTGAACCCCTCAGCTCCGCACCTGATGTGATAATGAGGAAACGTGATGATAACCGGAAAAATAACGCTGCACATGGTCTGTTTTTCGCTGGCATTAAGTGCCGCTGCGGCCATGGCTGATGAGAGTACCACGCCACCGCCCAGCCTGACGCTGGGCATTGCAGGTATCAATGCACCACGCTACAGCGGCGCCGATAAGCAGCACTGGCAACTGATGCCGGTGATCCAGGCGCGCGATGGGGCCTTCTTTTTAGACTCGCAGAAAGGGATTGGCTACGACCTGCAGGCAGATAACGGGCTTTATCTTGAACATACGCTGGGCTACGGGCTGGGCCGATCTGACCGGAATTCATCCTGGCGTGACGGGGATGACCGGCTCAGGGGCATGGGGAATATCGACGCAACGATGAACACCGCGCTGGCGCTGGGATGGTCGGTAACGCCGTGGCTGGTGCTGGAGGGCAAAGCGACGCTGCCATTAAGTGATAGTCAGGGTGTGCAGTACCGGACTTCCGTAACCCTGATCCCCTGGCAGACCAGTGACGATACCGTGGCACTGCAGGTGGCGGGTCTGTTTGGCGACGGGCGTTATATGAATACCTGGTATGGCGTTAACAGCAAGCAAAGTGCGCGCAGCGGATTTGAACGGTACGACGCCGCGGGTGGATTTTATGGCACCGACACCAGCCTGACCTGGAGCCATCAGTTCACGCCTGCCTGGGCCGCCAGTGTGATAGGTGACTACAGCTGGCTGGATAAGCATGCTTCAGATAGCCCCATCGTTGCACGGCACAACGGCGCATCGGCCACCCTGGCATTGAGCTACACCTTCTGAATGGCACCATGAAGAAAAGTGAGATGCGCAGCCACCGCCTTTTGCTTGCGGCACTGATTCTGTTGTATGTCGTGGTCTATACACTGACAGGCGTGGCGCTTAGTCTGTTGGATGCGCCGGGACGGGGGTAGCGCACTGCTGCAGTTGTTCGTCGCTTTAAGGCGCAGAGTGACTGCGCCAGGCATGTTCATTTTCTGCTACAGATGTCAGGCACGCTGGTCTCGCTGGTAAAGATGAATAATCTCTTCAGAGAGTTCGCGAGCCAGCATCGAGGTCATCAGGTGATCCTGCGCGTGAACCATAATTAATGTCATGGGTTGACGGCCTTCGCCTGCATCCTGTTCAATCAGCCGTGTTTGCATTTTATGCGCCTGTCGGGTGAAGGTATCCGCCTCGTGCAGCAGAACCCGGGCCTGTTCGATTTCACCCTGACGCGCCGCCCGTAACGCCTCAAAGCAAAGGCTGCGCGACTGCCCGGCATTAACAATAATTTCCATTACCGCCTCTTCCTGATCGATCATGCTAAATTCTCCGGATGGTTAAAACCGTTACGGGCAGCAGTTGCAGCAAACCATTCCCCGCTTTTTTTCACCGTGCGTTTCTGAGTAGTGATATCAAGCTCGACAAAACCGTAACGGTTTTTATAGCCGTTACACCATGACCAGTTATCAATAAAGGTCCACATATGGTAACCGAGGCACTGACTGCCCTCGTCGATCGCCCGGTGAACCCATTTAAGATGTTCAGCAACAAAGTCGATTCGATATTGATCGTCTATTTGTCCGGCCTGAACAAAACGTTGTTCATCTTCGACACCCATTCCATTTTCTGAAATAAAACAGCGTGGATTCCCATAATTCAGCCGCAGATTAGTGAGAATGTCATAGATGCCTGGTTCGTAAATTTCCCAGCCACGGTATGGATTCATTTTTCGGCCCGGCATCTCATAACTTTCAAAAAACCATTCAGGCATAAACGGAGCGGCAGGATTAATAGCGCTATCGCGGCATTTGACCCGCCGCGGCTGATAGTAATTGACCCCCAGCAGGTCAATGATGCCGTCAGCGATCAGCGCCTTGTCCTCAGCCTGCGTTAACGGTAACTGGTCGTACTGTCTGAGCAGCGCGACCAGATCCGCCGGAAATTCACCCCGTAAAACCGGGTCGAGAAAACTGCGATTAAACAGCAGGTCTGCATGATGAGCGGCCATGAGATCCGCCGGGTGCTGTGACCGCGGATAAGAAGGCGTGAGATTAAGCACAATGCCGATCTCTCCCGCTGAGCGGCTGGTCCTGAAAGCCCGGACCGCTGAGGCATGAGCCAGTACGGTGTGGTAAGCCACCGTAGCTGCCCGGCGGAAATCCACCACGTTAGGATAATGGAAGTCATACAGATACCCGCCTTCCACTGGCACAATCGGCTCGTTAAAAGTGAACCAGTGCAGCACGCGATCACCGAATAGCTCAAAGCAGAGGCTAGCGTAGCGAGTAAAAGCTGCAACGACCTGGCGATTTTCCCAGCCTCCCTGATCCTGCATCGACATCGGCATGTCAAAGTGAAACAGCGTAATAAATGGGGTAATGCCCTGTGCCAGGAGCTCATCAATCACCCGATTATAGAACGCCACTGCCTCTTGATTGACGTCGCCGGTGCCATCAGGGATCAACCGCGACCAACTGATGGAGGTGCGGAAACTGTTGTGATTCAGTTGCTTTAGCAGAGCGATATCCTGATGCCAGTGCTGGTAAAAAGTGGACGTCTCACCTGGGCCAACCTGCTGATGAAAGCGGGATGGCTGCTGCGAATACCAGTAATCCCAAATGGTGGCGCTTTTGCCACCGTTCAGGCTATCGCCCTCGGTCTGCAAAGCGGAACTGGCGCTGCCCCACCAGAACTTATCAGGAAATATATAGTGCATAATGCCTCTCTTCAGAAGAATCAGGGGGTACCGGCGGTTTTTGCCAGCGGAGCAGGTGACTGCGACTTTTCCGGCTCATTTTTCATCAGCGATCGCTCGTAGGCCCGCAGGAACGGCAGGTAACACAGCGCTGAAAACGCCATGCAGACCAGGCACATGACTACAGGACTGATCGCCCAGTTAGCTGCCCACGAGGCGCCAATCGGCGCTGGCGTCGTCCATGGCGTGAGAGAAACCACCTGAGCCAGCCAGCCCAGCCGGGTTGCGGTATAAGCCAGTACTGCGTTAAGCATCGGCACGCAGACAAAGGGGATAAACATCAGAGGATTCATGATGATCGGCGCGCCAAACAGGATCGGCTCGTTGATATTAAAAAAACTTGGCACAATGCCCATCCTGCCGATGGTTCGCAGATGGGTAGCGCGGCTGCGCAGTAACAGGAAAGCGAGAGGCAAAGTAGAGCCGACACCCCCAATCAGCAGATAGTGATCCCAGAAGCCCTGGAGATAGATATGCGGCAACACCGTGCCTGCCGCCAGGGCAGCCTGATTAGCAGAGAGATTAGCCATCCAGAACGGATTCATAATGCCGGTCACAATCAGTGCTCCGTGAATGCCGGCGAACCAGAAGATCTGACATAGCAGCACCGACAGCAGAATGGCAGGTAAAGAGTCAGACGCGGAGACCAGCGGTGCCAGCAGATGCATGATGGCCTGTGGAATGATCATTCCGGTCCGGGCTTCAATAAAAAGGTTCAGCGGGTGAAGAGTGCCGATAATCACTATCACCGGAATCAGGATCTCGAACGATCGTGCGACGCCGGTCGGTACCTCTTTTGGCAGACGGATAGTGATGTTGTTGTGCTTCAGCCAGGCGTAAACGCGGGTAGCGTAAATGGCAGTAATCAACGCGGTGAAAATCCCCTGACCGGAAAGATATTCGGTTGAAATAGTGTGATTTGAGTAGGGAGCTGCCACCAGTAAAAAGGCCATAAAGGCCAGCAGACCAGACATCACCGGATCCAGTGCGAATTGCCGTCCCAGACTGGCCCCGATACCCACTGATATAAAGAAAGTCATGACTCCCATGCTGAGATTAAACGGCAACATCAGCTGGTCACGGTAGGTGGCGGAAAAATCGAGCCAGGCACGGGCCAGGCTGTTGGTGCTGGTGGCGGAAAAGGGAGGAAAGATAAATACCAGCATAAACGAGCCAATAATCATAAACGGCAGGGCCGCAGTAAAGCCGTCACGGATGGCTATCACATATTTCTGCTGACCCAGCCGACCAGCAAGTGGCGTAATTGATTGCTCGATCACCGTAATCATCGATTGATAGAGGGAACTCATAAGGCCGCCTTGTCATGTGCTGCTGCGATCAGTGACAGGGCAAAATGCAGCACCTTGTCCCCCCGCTGCATGCCGTAATCCATCATATCGATCGGTTGTATCGGAATATTCTGGCCAGCTGTTTTTTCCGTCAGGCTTTGCAGCATGTACTTCACCTGTGGCCCAAGCAGAACCACCTGATAGTGGGAAAATTGCTCATCAAACTCCGCCACGCCAAATGCCTTTATCTCAACGGATAACCCTTGCTGAGCGGCCGCTTCCTCCATTTTTCGCACCAGCATGCTGGTAGACATACCTGCTGAACAACACAACATGATTTTGTACATGGTCACTGTTCCTCACCCTTTACACTCAAGTGAGGCTGATTGGATAACATATGGAAACCGGTTTCCATTGCGATAAATAAGAAGTGTGATGACTGTCAGAAACCCTTATCTACAGGTTTTTTTAATTAGATAACGATCACAAAAATGACTGAAAAGCCAGGGTAAGACCTGTATATGGGAAAACGGTTTCCACAGCATAGTGAAAAAGTTATACTTTGAGCTGCGAATTAATGTACAGCAGGACAGGGTTGGCTTTTTTTGGCTTAGCGCCATTTTCAGGGGAGAACGATGTCTACTATCAACGATGTATCGCGGCTGGCTGGGGTTTCCAAAGCCACAGTTTCCCGGGTGTTGAGCGGCTCACGTGGCGTGAAGGAAGCCAGTCGTCTGGCGGTACTCAAAGCCGCTGAAGAGCTGAATTACCGGCCTAATGTTATAGCCCAGTCATTATTCAGTCAGACAACCCACTGTATTGGCGTAATCTGTGCGCAGGAAAATGTTAACCAGATTACCGCCTGGCTTTTCGCGCTGGAAAAACAACTGCGCCAGCATCAAAAACATCTGTTGTTACGCTTTGCGCGCAGTAAAAGTGAAATCCTCACCGCACTCGATGAGCTGAGTTGTGGCCTGTGCGATGATGTGCTGATCATTGGTGCGCACTTACCGCTTAACATTGATGATGAACATGTCATTCTGGTCGACTGTGCTGAAGCAGAAGGGCCAAACAGTATTCAGTTCGATCACGCCTTTGCCGCTGAGACAGCCTGCAATTTCCTGATTAACCAGGGCCGGCGTCAAATTGCATTAATCCAGCCAGAGAATGGCAGTACGGCCGGGCAGGTGTTAGATGGCTATAAACTGGCGCTGGAAAATAATGTTTTACCCTTTAACCGCAATCTGGTCATCACTGATGCGGTCTCATCATCGGTAGCTATTCAGATGCTGTTGAATAACGCCAGTAGTCGTATTTTTAATGCATTACTGGTGGCTAATGAGCAGGAAGCACAGCGCGTAATGACGCAGTTACAGGCGTTCAATAAAGCGGTGCCTGACGACGTAATGGTCTTTAGCCTGGCGGGTACAGTTAATTTACCAGGTTTACCTGCTATACCGGCGATTGAATATTCCCTTGATGCGCTTGCATCCCGTATCGTCAGCTGGTTAACCGCCACTACCCAGCAGATGCTGGGTAGCTCGGTACTACGGGGTGATTTGATTATTCCCGACTGGCGGCAGCGCTAATTAAGCCAGTGGTTAAGCGATATTGCTCTGCTGGCGCTGCAGGAAGTTCCAGGTTGCGCCCAGCATGCCGGAGTCGTTGCCATAGGTCGCGGTATCAATGCGGATATCAAGATCATATTTTGCCAGCTGCTCTGCCAGTTCCTCGAGGAACGGCTCCCGCTCGGTAATTCCCCCACCGATAAATATCATCTGCGGATCAAACACGCTGAAGAGGTTATATAAGCAGGCTGCAAGATCCTGGTAGAATTTATTCACCACCTGCTGCGCGGCTTCTTCTTTGCGATCGTATGCGTCAAAGACATCTTTACCGGTAACGTCGTCGGAAGACTTTTCGATGAGCTGGCTGTAATTCTCCCGAAGCGCCGTCATGGTACAACTCTGGCTCATAGTATGGCGTTCAATATTGCTGCTGTCAGGGCGCGAAGTCAGCAGGCAGCCAAACTCGCCCGCGCGATTACGACCGCCCCGGATCAGCGCGCCGTTGCAGAAGGCCGCTCCGCCTAATCCCGTGCCGATGGTTAACATCAGAAAATCACTGAGCTTTTTTGCTTTACCCAGCCACTGTTCAGCCAGTAAGGCGCAGTGTGCATCATTTTCGACCGTGGCAGGCAGTGAGGTTTTTTCCGTAAGCCACTGGCTCAGATGAAACTGGTCGAAGTCCCGAATGGTACCGCCCATGGCGATATATCCGGCTTCTGCATCAATATAACCGGGCGTGCTGACGGCGATGCCAGCACAGCCGGGATTTTTCTCCAGCCATGCCAGGATTTCATCAAGTATTTTGTCGCGTGAATTATGGGAAATATCAGCACTGTCACTGGTCAGAATATTTCCCTGTTCATCAATCACGCCCATTTTTAAAGAGGTGCCACCAATATCGAAAGCTGCAATCTTCATTAACGTTCTCTGAGGTTGTTTTCATCCGATTAATTGTAGTGCTGAAAGAAAAAGGGCAGGAGGTCTGTCGGAGGCAATTTTGTCAGGAAAGGTACAGATTTATATGATGGGTGTGGCAGAGAGGGCGTTCTGATAACCCCGACACACAGGGAAGAACTGAGTAAGTTCTTTCAGGATGGCTGATGTATCACCCGCGCTGAGAGGGTGCCTGGCAGCGCGGGCTTAATAGTTGCTATGCCGTCATGACCACTTACGCAACAGGAGACTGGCGTTGACGCCGCCAAAACCAAAACCGTTCGACATGGCATAAGTCAGCGCGGTAGGACGTGCATTGAGCGCCACCAGGTCCAGATTACCTGCGGCTTCATCGGGATGATGGAGGTTCAGCGTCGGCGGAATAAGCTGCTGCTGCAGCGCCATCAGGGTGAATATCGCCTCAACGCCGCCTGCTGCACCCAGCAGATGGCCGGTGGCGGATTTCGTTGAAGCGATCGCGACCTGCGAATCATCGCCAAACACTGCGCGAATAGCCGCCAGCTCACCGTGATCGCCAACCTGAGTTGAGGTAGCGTGTGCGTTGATATGCTGGACGTCGTCCGGGCTGATGCCCGCCTGGCGCAGTGCGGTCCTCATCGCCCGCGCAGCCCCGCTGCCATCCTCCGGACCCGCGGTTAAGTGGTATGCATCGGCGCTGGTGCCATAGCCGACTATCTCCGCCAGCGGCGCCGCGCCGCGTGCTTCGGCATGGGCCAGCGACTCAATCACCAGCAGGCCGGCACCTTCGGCCATCACAAAGCCGTTTCTGTCGCGATCAAACGGACGTGAGGCATGGTGCGGCTGATCTTCATAGCCCACACATAGCGCACGTGCAGCCGCGAAACAGCCCAGCGTGACGCGATCCAGCGCCGCTTCTGTGCCGCCACAAATAGCAATGTCCGTTTCACCACTTCTTATTAACCTTGCGGCGTCACCAATCGCCTGAACCCCCGCCGCACAGGCAGTAACGGGCGCGCCCAGCGGACCGGTGAAGCCGTGTTTGATCGAGACATGACCCGCAGCCATGTTGGCCAGAAACGAAGGTGCTGTAAAGGGTGAGAGCCTGCGCGGGCCGCGTGCATCGGTAGTGCGCACCGCGTCGGCAATGGCACCAAAGCCGCCGACACCTGAAGCAATAATCGTCGCGGTGCGTTCACGCGCTGCCTCATCTTCAGGATGCCAGCCCGCCTGATTCAGCGCTTCTTCTGCTGCCAGCAGCGCGAATTCTATAAAGCGCGACATCTTTTTACGCTCTTTCGGCGCAATGAACGCCTCCGGGTCGTAACCTGCCAGCGGATCTTCATCGATGCCGGGCACGCTGCCACCCACTGAAATACCGGTGCCAGCAGTAAGCGTGTCGGGCAGGGTACGTATACCTGATTCCCCTGCCGTTAATCGCCGCCAGACGGATTCAACGCCACAACCGAGTGGCGAGACGATGCCCGCGCCGGTAATGACAATGCGTTGTGATGAGGCTAAGTGACTCATAATTTTGCTCCCTTAGACAGTCCGGACAGTGAGTGAAATGCTGCTGCGGAGAATAGATACACGCCTTGAGGGCGAAAGGTGAGGCCCTGCGTAGGGTGGTGCGATAGATGAACGCAGGGATGGAATACAGCAGACAGAGATAAACTTAGCAGCATCAGAATCCTGAGCGATAACCAGACAGAGTGCTATCGTTGATCTTGTGACTAAATAAGTCAATAGTCACATCATGCGCAATGATCAGGGCGCAAGGCTACGTAACACCAGCGCTGCCAGTTGTGCAGAGGCTTCTTCAGCATCATCAAGGCTGTACTGCAGCAGTACCGGACTGGCGTAGGGTTTGATCACCCGATAGATTGCCTCCGCCGCTTCGTCTGCCGGGGTTTTACGTTCAAACTCACCGGATTCACGACCCCGTCGCAGGATCTGCTGGATCAGATTCAGTAATCGCACTTCGTGTGCCATCGCTGACGGCCAGCGGTCACGCGACGCGACGGCAGCAATGTCATACAGTTTACGTTCGTGAAAAAAGAGTTCAGTGCCGGTGACGGAAAGCGTGCGAAACAGTCGCCGCAGTTGCTCCGATGCTCCAGGCGCATCGGCGATCGCGGCTTCGACGCGCTGCATAATCATCGCCAACCGGGTGGAGCAGATCACTTCGCCAATCGCCTGTTTCGATTCAAAAAATTTGTAGATATAGGCTTTGGAAAAGCCGATAGCACGGGCGAGATCGGAGACGGTGGTTTTTTCGTAACCATAATGCGCGAAGTGCTGCATGGCAGCATCAACAATCTGGTCACGCACATTGTGCCCGGCCGGGCCGCGTGTGCCATTTTCCATTACGGATTGAGTCATTGTCAGAACCTGGCAGATCAAAGGTGGGTGAAAAAATTCAGTGACCACTGTTAGGGGTGGTCACATTTTAGGCCCTGATGCGATTAAAATCCATGGTTCGCAACGAATTAAGAGAGTTGACGCCACTTAACCCGCACAGATGGCAAACTGGCAAGGTCGAGACTGATATTGACTTTGCTGGTTAGCATTAAGGTGATTTTAAAGCCTGCATTTTTCCGGGGAGTTCGCCTTTAAGGCCGGTTATAAAGCCTGAAACAGGATAAAAGAGTCTACGTTCGCTTGCGTGCCGAATTTGAATGTCAACTTAACATCATCTGAGTGAGTTGACAGATTCAGGGCTCTTTAGTGCTTCTTTAAATAAGCTGAATTATACTGTCGGAAATGGGCGCAAATTCAGTGATTTCTTAATGATTTACATTATCGATGATCAAATTACCTACAATTCAGATGACTGTACGCTGAGTCATATTCCTACCCAGGAAACGCTGAGTCTGAGTATTTCATCGGGTCGGCTGTTTGAGCAGTTGCTGAATTCCCAGGGAGAAATACTGGCACGTGAAACCCTGCTGACCGAAGTCTGGGATAAATATGGCCTGCGCGGATCAAACAGTAATCTGAATCAGTATCTGAGTATTCTGCGCAGAGCGCTCGCGGCTTATGGTTGTGAAAATCTGATTATCACCATTCCGAAAATCGGCATCCGACTCAATACTGACATCAAAATTGAACGTGAATCTTCCCCGGCTTTTGTTGTGACAGAGGTTCAGAGTGATGAAGAGTCTGCGGAGAGTACTGTTTCCAGCCAGGATAGCCCGGCGATAACCCACGATCTCGTTTTGGCCGACAAGGTTGTCAAAAAATCTGGCCTCAGCGTCAGGCAGGTTATTTTTGTCATCATCATGCTGATGTTGCTGGGAAGCGCTTTCTGGTACTTCATTATAAGTGAGCCTGCTGAAAAGAATTCCTCTATGAGTATTATCAAGCTGCAAGGCGGCTGTGAGGCGGTGATTGTTCAGGGACTGGATGTGTTTGAGCAAAAGTCACTGGATAAGCAAATTCTTGAAATTCTCAAAGAGAATAATCAATCCTGTGTGCCGGGACGACGCATCTATTTCGATAAAAATACTCCATTCACAACAACGGATTATGGCAGGACTATTCTCTCCGCATGTAACCTTAACAGCAGTGGCCATATCGTTTCCTGCGACAGCTTCTATTATCTTGACTGGAGAACGTTTTGAAACGTAACGCCACATTAATGCTGACGCTAACACTCGCTGCGCTGCTGCTGGTGCTTTTTGCCGGAATTAATTATTTTAAGCCCCGGCCTGACGATTTTCCTTTCCGCTGCTCAGCGTTCAGCCGCTATGATCTTAGCCGAAATGATGATGAAAAGATTAAGTTTGCTGTTTCCCAGGATCTTCGCTTTATTGATTCTAAACTGGGCTATCTCTTGCTGAACGGGCAGGTAACTTTTGGTGATAAAGAAACAACGCTTAATCGACGCATTGCGCTGAGCGCAGGGAATAAAATTGATAGGGACACTTATCGCTATAAAATAAGAACGGTCATTACCGCAACAAACGATACGACGCCAGATGCCGTGTTTGATCTGCTGCTGGCGGAGATCACGCTTGATCCTGGCTATCTGCAGCTGGATACGACTCAGGTCGATAAAAAGACCTATCTGATCGGTGGGCCGCTCGCCTATCTCTTTACCTGCCAGCGTTATTAAATGAAGAGACTTTCAGCTGAAATATAAACCGGAAGAGCCAATGCTCTTCCGGTTTGCTTTTAACTGCGCATTGCAGACAGCGTGTCTGTTACGCAGTACGGAAGCTTTCCAGGGTATCTGAGAAAATCTGAAGATCTGCAGCGCTAATAGGACTCGCCTTCGACAGAGAGAAAATCAACAGGTCGTCCATGTTAAGTGTGAATACCGCTTGTTTCTGGTAAAGACGAAGATTATCTGGCCGAAGGAAATCATAGGTAATCATGATGCCTGTAGTGAGATTATTACCCAGCACCACTGGCTGATGGACTTCCTGTTGCCAGTCTTTCATCTGCTTTTGCAGAATAGCGAGCTGGCTAAGAATATACTCTTCCGGATTATTATAGTCGCCTATAGATAATTTTTATATTCTGTGCTTTTTTATAAAATAATGAACAACATGCCATTATGAGCGTTTGCACTTTATAGCAATGGCTCATTCCTTCCTGGAAAAATTATTCTTTTCCAGGCAAATTAAAACGTCAGCAGGCCGAAAACCACGGCTGCAGCGATGCCAACAATACCCATGCCAAATGCAGATCCACTAATTGGATTTGCAGCAGGCACTGAGTCAGGGCTCACCCACTCAGTTTTTTCTTTTGAGCTTCCGCCTAATTGGTTGAAGAAATCTAAAATTACTGAAGTTAAAGACCCTCCACTAACGCCTTCGATTTCACGATTGTTTAATTCACGCTTGATATTTCCTTATGCAGTAATTACTGGAGCAGTGGCATCAAACTGGTTTTCAACAATCTGATTGAACCAGCCCACAGTTGAATCCCAGCCATTGATGGCACCATAAAGTGCGCCATCAACCAGGCCAACAACTGCGCCGACAATCAGGCCGACACCGCCAGAGATAATACCTGCACCTACGATGCCACCTGCGCTACCGCCGCTCAAACCGAAAGCAGTTATACCGGTAACACCACCTACAACGACAGCACCAACAAAATCAAAAAACCTGCGCCTGAAACATTTCGCATTTCTACAGGTGTTAAATCTCTCATTTACATCTCCAATAATAATCACTTATTCAATTATTCAGTATTGAATTTTTTAAAATGCCGCTTCAAGCGAACGGCGCTATTAGATTCGTAGACCATAAAAAATAAAATAGTAAAATATCCATAATTAATATTACGTGCTATTGGCATTAATAACTGAAGATGTGTTTTGTTTACAATGCATTTACATTCGTAGTAATTTAGAGTGCCGGGGTGAATATATTCACATCGTTATATGTTTTTTCTGCCGACTATTGATGAGGTGATTTAATTTTACCTTTAATCAGCTTTTCCTGAATGAAGAAAATGGTACGCATTCTGCGGCGAAAAAGCTTCAGAGGGAGGGTGTGCAGCTTGGTTAAAAGTCCAGAGAATGAGAAATCGGTCCTCATATGCAATTTAAGGTGAATGTTGCAGAGGTAAGGTAAATATATTTTTTGGTGTTTTTATCTGAGTTTTTGCTAAAAATTAGTATATAAAACTATATGCCTTACAATTTGTTATTTAAATGTCTGTTTTGGGGCCGGTGTGGTTTAATTTATGCCATCAAATGCTGTCGTGTTTTTTTATTTTTAGAGAGGAATTAACAATGGTTCCATAATGATTAAAGGTTTATCAATTATGCCGCATATTTAAACTTGTAGTGCCTTTTTGTGTGCTTGATATAGCGGGATTATAACATCAATGTTCATATGATTATGATTGATTCCTTTTTTAAGAAAAAAGTTATAACACTATCAGTAAGTCTCTACTTGTTAGTTTGATATACTGATTAATTGGCTTTTGAGCGGTGAAATATCTGGTTGTGACGTCGAATAGTGGCGTGATGCTCTTCCTTTTTGCGCGTTTATGGTGTTGAATTTTATCGGTATGGTTTTACTATAGTGAAACCAGTAGCAACCATTCTATGGCTCATATTTGGGGGAGAGTCAAAGATCATCAATACACCAGGCGAAAAAAAGAGACTATAACAAACGGATTTTTGCTAATTTTTCTACTAATCACTAACCTTGTGTTAGTTAGATTGAGTTAATTATTATGTATAGAGTGACTGAAAATCATGAGCGGATCATCGATGCGCTAGCCGGGTATACCCAGGTTGCTAATCCAGATGAGATTTCGCGCGGCAAGCGTCGTTATCATCTCACTAAAGATAATGTGCGCCGGGTTATGTTCATTCTTGATGGTGATTTCTTACTCAAATTAAAGAGCGAAAATAAGGTATTAAATATCTTATCGGCTCCTTTTGTTGTCGGTGTCACTCCGGCACTCGATGAACCACCTGTCTATCTGGAAAGAATTGATTATGGAAAGGTCAGTTTCATTGATTATGATGTGTTCTGGCGCCTGGTGTTTGAGAAAGACCTTTTCAATGATGCCATGTCCATTCTATCTGGCCAGTACTCTGACCTGATGAACTACATCCAGCTACCTAAAAATAACTCATATGATGAAGTGATTTCGTTGATTGGCCGCTGGGGGAAACTGCCACCGCACCTTAAGAAGAGATTTTCGGCACTTTATCTGATTGAAAACAGTTCTCATCTTTCAAAAAGCTCCATTTGCAGAG
The DNA here is from genome assembly GCF_051136245.1 of Pantoea sp. Lu_F5_004. Taxonomy (NCBI): domain Bacteria; kingdom Pseudomonadati; phylum Pseudomonadota; class Gammaproteobacteria; order Enterobacterales; family Erwiniaceae; genus Pantoea; species Pantoea sp. Lu_F5_004. Next base: position 99,919 of record NZ_CP194948.1, on the reverse strand, counting down.
TGCTGAAAGAATTAAAAGAGAAAGGTGAACTCACCCTGGTTAATGGCAAGTTTACCTGATAATTTTTGTCTAAACTTTGAGATGCTTAAGGGAAAAATGGATTTTAAAGTCATTTGTACAAATGAAAACTACTTCTTTCGGCTGGGCATCTCAAAAATTATTGAGCAAGCACTGTTATGTGACACGCCAGTAGAGTTTTTACCCGCTTATGACGCACAAAATTTATATCAGGCGGATTTCATACTAATCAGTGTTGCACAGTGGCGCCTTTATATGTGCCAACCTGCCTACCGGGAACGGAAGCCCGGTAGCATTTTAATGGTGTTTGTTGATGAGGTTGCAGACATCGTTACGGAACAACTGCCTCTCTGCTATCGTTCTTTAATTACTATCTCGCGCAACGATTCTGTCCGTACTATTTCTGAAAAAATCGTCCATTTCTGGCTGGAAAATCAGGAAAGCGTCAAAGGATTTGTACCCTCGGATTGCTCACATTGTTATTTTTCGCGTATCACGGTTGTTCAGTTGCAGGTGCTAAGCTTTTTAAAGAAAGGGTACAGCGTGGGGCAGACAGCTAAACGTCTGAATCTTTCGGCTAAAACGATCTATGCACATAAGTATAATGTGATGAAGAAGTTTTCGCTAAGTGGTGATAAGCAGTTTAACGCTTTTATTAATGATGTCACCCTGCTGGAACTTTATAAAGGCGTTATTGAATCTGCAAAATTTTAGCTATTTACTCAGTACATATTGGAGTGATTTCTGAAGTTATTAGTCATTTCTGATGAACTGCTTCCCTGTGATGCACAGACTGCCTTTCGTGTTCAGGGTGTAAAGAGGTTTTTGTGAAGAAAGAGCCACTAGACAAAGAAAAATCTTTGGCCATTACTTTTAAAATGGTGACAGCAATCATGTTAGGTATGATTATTCTGCTATCTGTTTATATTTACAGTAACTATGTCGTTGCTGCACCCGTACTTCATCTTCCGGATACGTTTCAGTCAGGCGTGGATAGCCGTAATCTCTCTCAGTCTGTGCCAGCACTGAACTCTTCGCACGAAGGTCAGCAGGAACAAGCCCGACATAATCGGGAATTATCAACCGGGCTTCTTTTCAGCATCTGAAGTGGCAGTATTAAAAGTCACTTGTTGTATCAGCCATCGCCAGTACCGGAGTGCGAAGTTGTATGCCACTTATCTTTTCGCCAGTGAGTTGCCCGAAGTTACATGAACCGTCTGATAGGCTGATGAACTTAAAAGCCAGCGTCATCGCTGGCTTTTTGTGTTTTTGTAGAGGATTATTTCAGGATAAATATTCGATCTACATTGATTTCGCTATAGCCATCATCGCGGTCGATTTCACCGGTAATCCGGACCTTTTTGCCAATCAGATAACGATCATCATCGTCGTCATCATCTATATCGACACGAATACGGCCAGTCGAATCTTTTAACCAGTAGTGATTATCATCGGCCCTGCCACTGATAGTCCCTGTGAGCGTAACCTGTCGATCGTCGTGCATCGTTTTCGCCTCTGCAACGGTGACCTCCTGACGAGCATACGCCGAGCCCGAGCCCGAGCTGAGCAAGGCCAGTATCATCCATAATATTTTCTTCATTCACATCTCCTTTAACACGCATCTTTTACTGCGTTTATTTTTTAAAAACTAAAGCGGTAGCCGGCGTTCACCTGGCGCTGGTTGAAACGATTACCATCAACCATATCGGCTTCGATAAAAAGGGTATGGCTACTGATTTGCGCGCTGACAACGACACCGTTATTTCAGCCATTTCCTTCAAATGAGAGACGCTCCTCTGATCCATTCAGAGCTATAAGCAGCATCACCGTCAAACTCGCGTAAAACGCCTGTTTTAACATAAGTGTTAGTTTGTAATTGCTCTGATTAACTTCATCGCCTGCCAGTACAGTGGCTCATCCCATCATCGATTTAAAACTTTATAAAATGTTAAGGTCATTTGACGCCCGTACCGAGGTCCCATGCTGATGACCTGCGGTTAGTTGCAACTCTGGTTCCAGATAAAAATCCATGAGTTCGTCAGATAAACTGAATTTTTTTTGCTTTGAGTCATCCACTCAGGCCTGATGAGACACCATTACCGTATGTGTGATTATTCTGAGTATCGGTGACATTAAACAGATTCCTCAGGATCTTAACGTTCGAGCCGTAACCGCTGACACGCAATGCTATACCGTTGGTGCCCCTGAGTACTGATTTGTAATGCGTCGGCCTGCAATGAGGACTGGTTGCTCACAACCACCCCTTCTGCGTAAGCAATACCTGACGCAATCGATGTGACAGAGCTGCCCGATCCTAAATTTGCAGAAACCTGTTTTCCGCTCAACTCAAAAGCGACTGCGGTTATCCCTGAAGCATTGAGCACTAATTTATCAGCAGTAAAGTGACTGCCTGCAGACTGGATGAAAATGCCTTTAGCATAGTGCTCAGCATCTTTCACGGTAACCGTACTGCCTGTACCGGCAGTGATTTCAGCGGCAGTTGCACCTGTTACCAGGATCCCATAATAACCATCGCCAGTTGACTGATCGGCGATCAATGTAGTGCCATCAGCCAGAGTAACATCTCCCCCTCTCTGGCTTCCGACAACAGCAGCAGAACTGACCAGCGGCAACATACCCATTCCGCCAGCCAGCATCATCGCTTTTACGCGTTTATTTCTATCAGGAATTTTATTCATATCAGTAACTCTTCCTTAAGGTTTTATTAAAGGGCTAATAGCCTATGAATAGCGCTAAATAGGCTTGCTACCTCTCACTTCATAATTTGTCTTAGCCCGATACGAATTAAGTGTATTGTTTATTAAATCCATTAATAACAGCATGTTTACTAAAGGTGGCAGGATTATGCAGCGTGGAAGTGAATTGTGTAAAGAGAGTGAAAGTGTGTATCTTTTGGCTATAGGTTAAAAGGTATGCGGCATTCTGCGGGAATTTTTATTGAAAATTAAGCTTATGAGTTAGCTGTAACTCGGGAGGGTTTGTTATTTATTATTACAGTTATTCTCATTTGACAGTTATTTATTCTCTCCTGTCCGGAAGTTATCATATTATCAGAAGCAATACGGCTTGTTCAGAGATAGTTTAGCGAATTATTGCTATCATTATTGCACGCTCAGATACACTGCCCGGTTTCAGAAGTGAACTGGCCTAAAAGCTTTTCTGACAAACGTGTGGTTAAGAGCCCCTTAATTAAGACAATGATCGTTATTGCGCGCTGAGTCATAGCCTGGTGAACATGAGAAACGTAGTCTCACCGACCTGAAGTTAATGTTGAGAGAGGGTTAAATGAAAATAGTAAACCGAATAATGGTCTGTTCCCTGATGCTGGCTACTCTGCAAATGAGTGCCTGCACGCCCCATAGTGCTGAATCACCGCGCCTTACAATGCGTAATCCCGCAAGCGAATGGTGTGCTCAGCGTGGCGGACAGCAGGTAGAGGAGGCATCATCGAACGGAAATACACTCTATTGCCTGTTACCATCCGGAGAAAAGATTGAGCAGTGGGCATTGTTTCATCGCGATCACACGAAATAATCTTCTTGCGATTCGCCAGCCAGCAGGCGGGATGTGAGTGAAGTCTATGAAATTGAAGGTCATTGTTAACGATCACTTTTTGCGTCCAATCCCGTCCGGGTACTGATAAAAACCTCATTCTTTTATTACAGTCTTTTTTCTGTACGCCCTCGGCTTTGTGGCCTCATTCCTGCCCCGGAAAATGAGGCTTAGCCTTGCTATTTCTTATCAGCAGATCTTAAATTGTTTAATCGCATGAATGATTTTGACTGTTATTTAATAAGAGCAATCACAGGTGTGTTTAAGTAAATGCAAATGCATGATGTACGAAAAGATTTTCAATCCGAATTAATAAGTTATTTTTTATCAATGTGTGTGCTTGCCAATTTATTTTGATCTCATTTGGCAATAAACCTGATTTTGCTTTTGAGGTTCTTTAAATAATAAATGTTCAATCCATTTTGGCAATGGTTTTTTATTGTCTTATAATACATATAGTTATCACGGTTTTTGCGATAACCTCCCTCCTTTTTTTGATCTGAGTCAATTTATATAAAAAAATCAGATTCTGTTACCGATTGTCATAATGATACTATTTAATTAATTAAGGTATTTTCTTAAATAATAAAAGTATCATGAGGGCAATCCATTGAAATATTTTGGAAGCGCAGCGCTATGTTGCACCTTCTTTATTTGCACCAAATCTTATGCGGGCATCATGCTTAACGACATTGATGTTCAGGATTATCGCGATTTTGCAGAAAATCTGGGTAGTTATAATGTGGGTAGAATCAATGCCCCAGTTTATAGAAAAGATGGATCGCAATCTGACTATCTTGATTTTCCCATGCCTGATTTTGGCGGCGTATCTTCTATGGGCTACGCAACGCTTATCTCACCTTCGTATATTGTCAGTGTAAAACACAACTCCGGTTATAAAACGGTGGCATTTGGCAATGGTGCTCAATATGCCACAACCTACAATCTTATCAATCGTAACGAACTCAGCACACAAGATTTCCATGCGCCGCGGTTAAATAAGGTGGTTACGGAGGCTTCGCCTTACAATTACGTGACCAAATCAGACTTTATCGCTAATTATAAATCCCGCTATTCATGGTATACCCGAGTAGGTACCGGTACGCAGGAGCAAATCAATGATGACCAGACTGAGCGTGTCCGGCTGACGGGTGCTTATGACTGGAAGACTGGCGGTACTATCAGCGCAACTAACGTACAAGACATATCTTATAACACCTATCTGCGTTATTACAATTTGGGTCCTGATGATGCTAATACCACGCCTCTTTCAATCGGTGCTAACGCCGGAGATAGCGGCAGCCCGGTATTTGCCTGGGATGACATTGAGCAGCAATGGAAACTCGTCGCGGTTCATGTTGGTTACGACCTGGACAGCGGTCTTTACAAAAAACGTGCAATTGCAGGCTATATCCCGGGTGATTTCATTGCTTCGGTGCAGGCTGCCAATATTTCACCTGATGTCGTTGATATAGCAGGCAACGGCACGATTTTCTGGGACGATAGTGCAATCACGCAGTACGGCTCCTCCTGGTCATGGGCTGGTCTGGGTTCGGCTTACGCCTCAGCCGCACCCTCTACAGCCACCACTGCAGAACTTGATGCCACCAAAGATCTCCGTTTTAACGGGGCTGGCGGACTGATCACGCTGAATGCACCTATCAATATGGGCGCAGGCAAACTTCAGTTTTCTAACAACTATACCGTGGCTTCAGCCGAGGGTGTGAATGCGACCTGGGCAGGTGGCGGCATCGAAGTTGACGCAGATAAAGAAGTCCTGTGGCAGGTTAATGGATTGGCCAGCGATGCCATGCATAAAATCGGCGCGGGAACACTGCATATCAATGCAACTGGCAAAAATCCGGGTTCACTGAATGTGGGAGAGGGTACGGTTATCCTCGATCAGCAGGCTGATGCTTCAGGCAATAAACAGGCCTTTTCTTCAGTCACTTTAGTGAGTGGCCGGCCAACCGTAGTACTGAATGATGCCACTCAGGTGAGTACAGACCAAATCTTCTTTGGCTATCGTGGTGGCCGATTAGATTTGAATGGCAATGCGCTCAGCTTCAGGAAAATTAATCATACCGACAGTGGCGCTACGCTGGTCAACCACAGTGATACCGCAGCAACGCTGAATATTACAGGCTACACCGCCGCTGACGTTCCCTTTAATACCTTCCAGGGTAGCAATCCCAAAGGCACTCCGGGTTCAATCTATGTCTATAACAACCCCTATACGAAAGATACCGAGTACTTTCAGTTAAATACCTCGTCATACTGGTATTTCCCCACGGATAAATCCTCGACGTCCACCTGGACTTACCTGGGTACTGATGCCGATAAAGCCATTAATCATCGGCTGACGCAGCTAAACATTCAGGTGTTCCGCGGTTTTCTGGGTGAAACGCTGGAGAATGCGCTGAACGGCGTCATGAACGTTAATATTTTGCCGCGCAACGCCACGGCTATTACCGCACTCACCGGTGGTATAAATCTGAATGGTAATCTGGATGTTGCCAGCGGTACTGTAGTCCTTTCTGGGCAGCCAGTTCCACATGCAGGTGGCGTTGTCGTTGATGACGACTGGAACACCTCACTGTTCAAAGCCGATCAGATCAATGTTGGCACCGGTGCGCATTTCCAGGTGGGAGAATACGCGGGTGTCAAAGCAAATATTGTCGCCGCTGAATCAGCAACCCTCTCTCTGGGCTATAACGACAGCACTCAGGCAGGGGAGAAGAGCTGGCGCTGCTATTCTGCGATCTATTCTGATGATGTTTCCTGCAGTCAGCCGGTGCGCAGCGCGGATGATCTCGCGCTGTTACCCGCCAGCGAAGTGGAAGGGGACGTTCAGCTTGCAAACAACGCCTCACTTTATCTGGGCAAGGTGAATCATCAGGGTGCGGTGACTTCTACCGGTAGCAGCCTGATGACGCTGGATGCTAATGCGAACTGGACCATGACTGGCAACAGTAATGTCACCTCACTACTGGCGCAACGTGGATCAACACTTTCGATGGTTCCTTCAGGCAGCTGGAGCGCTAAAACGCTGAGCGTTGATTCACTGGATGCGACCGGATTGAATCTGATGTTAGGCGTCAAACCATCAACGCTGGAGAGCGACAAACTGATTGTAAAAAACTCGGTGCGTGGTGGCGATAACCTGCTGGATGTAAGCCTGTTAGTGAGCAGCGAAGAGCAGGTTGCGCTAACCCAGGATCTGGTGATGGTTGATGCACCGGTCGGCACGTCGCACAGCTATTTCTCTTTTGCAGACAGCTATAGCGGATTCAGTGTTTACACGCCAAATTATCAGGTGAAAGAAGATAACGACCGCGTGCTGTGGGTGCTCGAAAGTAATAAATCGGCTGAACCAGAACCCGCACCGGAAGTGACGCCTGAGCCAGAACCGACGCCCGCACCGGAAGTGACGCCTGAACCAGAACCGACACCCGCGCCGGAAGTGACGCCTGAACCAGAACCGACGCCCGCGCCGGAAGTGACGCCTGAGCCAGAACCAACGCCCGCTCCGGAAGTGACGCCTGAACCAGAACCGACGCCCGCACCGGAAGTGACGCCTGAACCAGAACCGACGCCGGAAGTAACACCTGAGCCAGTAACACCTGCTGAAAACCCGGTGGATGATAGTACTGCTGATCAGGCTGCTGCTGAGAAAGCAAAAACCGAAGCCGATGCAAAAGCGAAAGCAGAGGCCGAAGCTGAAGAAAAAGCGAAAGAGGAGGCCGCGAAAGCTGAAGATGAAGCCAAAAAACCGGCGTTTAACCCGGATGACTGGTTCTCTGTTTACGACAACCTGCCACTAATCCAGCGTACACGAGCCTTACTCGCCTCGCGGCAGTACATTTTCAGTGAAACGGTCAGCCAGTTGCATAACCGCACCGACAGTCTGCGCGCCTCGCCAGAAAGTAGCGGTTCATGGGCAACCATTGAGCAGAGGAAAGGACGTTTTCTGGGTCTGAATACTAACCAGCAGACGCTGAATGTGGGCTGGGATACCCGCAGCGACACGCAAACAGTCGGTTTCAGTGCCAGCTATACCCAGGGCGAAGTCAAAGATGGAGGGAGTGAAAAACATCGACTGGCCACGGTTGGCGCCTATTATTCATGGCAGTCTGATGCCGGATGGTTTGTTGATGCTGCCAGTCGCTATATGTATCTGAACCAGGAGTTAACGCTGGATCCTGCCCTGCATATCAACGGCATTAAAAAGGATAGTCAGATGCTGGCAGGAAGTCTGCGGACGGGATATCAGTTCGGTCTGGCTGACGATACGCTGTTTATTTCACCCTACGTGGGAGTCAGCGGTGGCATCATGTCAGGTTACACCCTGAAAGGAGAGGATGCAGAAGTGGCGTTGAGCTCAGCGACGCCTTACTTCACGACCACCGGCATTATGGCGCAGAAGCGCGGTCTGGGTGTGTGGCTGCCAAACGTGAACCTGAGCGCGAGCATTGAGTATCAATATTCGCCGGGTAAAAACGGCTCAACCACGACGCTTTCAGACCGTCAGTCGAATCGCCAATACAGCGCCTGGTCTGACAACCGCTATCGCAGCAGCGTGGGTCTGCAGGGTGTCATTACGCCTGACCTCTCACTCATCGCGAAAGTCGATACCAGTTTTGGTGGTGAGTTTAAAACGGATTACAGCGGTCAGGTCGGTTTCGCCTGGCACTTCTGATATCGTTCAACAACAGAGCATCACTGTTATAAAGCGTGATGCTCTGTTTATTAACGCACGGTATCATTCAGCAGTAATCTTCAGAAATATATTATCTGAAATCGTTATTAATGAGATACAGGAACGTTAACGCCTGAACATTAATTTAACGTCATTAATCCAGACACCGTTTAACTGAATTAGCATACCAGTCGCCACACTTCAGCAGGCACTTCGCTATAGGTCTCATTCATTATCAACTCGGCTTTGCGATGATCATATGCGCCTTCAAATGATGAGAGATCGTCAGAAGGAAGTTTTTTTCGCATATAACTTGTCACTATATCGAGAATATCGGTTGATGGGCAGTTTCTTAATTTATTCAGATAATAGATCTTATTCATAATTTTTGCTGAATTTAACCTGTTAAAATGGGCTTATGCGCGGTCTTAACTTTATCTAAGCTGACTCGCTATGATATCGATGCTGTCAGGAGAAATAATTAAGATCCTGACAACAGATATACGTGTATCCTTACGCACTGGATGCGTTCAGATGCACAATGTCGCATCTGACGCTTCACTTACCCGGCTAAGCGGAAGGTTAATAAATCAGTATTGCCACCTTGAAATGTTCATAACTTAATGAATTTATTTTTATTTTTTTCGTGTAGCTCTGCCGTAATCCCATATCAGATTGAAAAGATATGCATAGACCAGAAAAAAGATCACCAGTCCACACTCCAGTTTCAGCGCTTCGGGTAGCGTAATATTCAGCCACCATGCTGCAAATGGGATCAACACTAATAAAAGACCGGCTTCAAACAGAACGGCATGGAGGCATCTCATTCGCCAGTCTTTTTTAAATCCTGTTCTTAGCTGAACACTGTCAAATATCAGGTTGAACAGATAGTTCCAGCCCATAGCCAGCGTTGATGAGATTATAGTTAAAAGTGCCGATTGCGCAGGCGCTGCAGAAGCCCAGCTAATCAGGATAATAAAAACCAGCACATTAGCAGCAACTTCGAAAATAACCGCGTGCAGTACTCTCTCTGTAGTGGTACGTACCGGAGATAAATAGTGTTCCAAACCAGACTCTCATTAATCAGCCAGGCACCATTGCTGGTGCATGAAATTTCAGGATAACCGTCTCGTCAACACAGTTTTAAAAAAGGTCTGCAAGTTGCCCTGTCTTAAACGAATGAGAATTTAGCATCGCACCCGCAGAAAGTGAAAACGTAACGCGACTCCGCCATTAAAAACCCAGCCATGCTTGATATTTATCAAATATTATACAAAACGTGCTTTATCAGTTACCCGGCTTCGCGTATCAGCATCACCATTGCTCATTTTGCTCAGTTCTCCAGGGCCAGGGAGGCTAAGCTTATAGGTTTTTTCGTTGCAACGCAGTGTCGGTCTGCTTGATTCGAGGCGATGATAGCAACTCTGGATTGGAATGAAGCATTAAAACCAAAATCTGAACATATATAGATTTATATTTTAATATTTACATTAAATCTAGTTTTTAAGTCTGATTGATGGCGGTGTTTACCGTTCTGTAGCTCTTGCTGATTCAGGCGGACAGGGAAAAGATGATGCTGTTTAAAGTTAAAAGCGCGTTATCCACTGGGCCCTCCCGAGGGCATTCATCAGATCTCATCAGCGTAACCTCCACAACAAAAAATCCTTGCTCTCACGGGATATTGTGACCTGACGGTTTGCTCATATCGAGTTCTCGGCGGTATAAATCATAAAGTCCACTTTTCCGCTGACATACTCATCGGGTTTCTCTCCCTGCTCCAGATAAGTCAGCATCAGCTGCAGCGCAAGCTGGGCATGCTGCCGGGTGTTTTGATCCAGTGTCAGCGCAACGCTCTGCCGCGCCATCAGCGTGCGGGTGGTGGCGTAAAGCTCATGAGTAATCCAGATGCACTGATTCAGCCGACGATGTCGTGCCAGCGCCTGCCCGATCTCGGTATTCCCCAGGCCGGTGTTATAAATGCCCTGCAGATGACCGCTCTGAACCAGCTGCTTCTCCAGCAACTTACTGAGGGTGTCGCGATTTTCCTGGGCGGCCAGAACTTCACGTAACTGAAGATGGGGAAACCGACTGGTTATCAGGTCACGAAACCCTTCAATACGCTGACGATGCGCGCTGTAATCCCGGTGCCCACTGACCATCAATACCTCACCGGGCTGATGTAGCATTTTGCCCATCAGCTGAGCGGCTGTACGTCCTGCCTGCAACTGATTGATCCCCACATGACAGAGCCGGGCGGCACCAGGTAAATCGGTGACCAGCGAGATCACCGGTACGCCACGCGCCTGGCAATGGTCCAGCGCCTCATAGATCGCCGGATGTTCATGGGCAAAAACGATCAGCCCATCACGCGTCTCACCGCCCTGCCTGATAAGCTTTGCCAGTCGTTCTGGCTGAGCCTCGGGGACAAAAGTGCGGCGCAGCGTTAACCGACGATAGCCCAGATGCGAGGCGACCTCAGTAAAATCCTGTGCCAGCTGCTTAAAGAAAAACGAATCGTTGCTGCTCAGCAGTAGTTCTATCTGCCATGGATGACGATGCTCCTCAGGCAGGATACGCTTCAGCCCGACCTCACGGGCTGCCTGCAGCACCCTGTGAACCGTCTCCGGCGCGACGCCGCCACGTTCATTGAGCACCCGATCCACGGTTGCCAGTCCCACACCTGCCCGTCGGGCGACCTCTTTCAGCGACATATCGATCTCCTGTGAGGTAAACACCTCAAAACACCGTGCCGCTAGTGTAAAACGCAGCGTTATCCTGCAGATGCAGCTTTCTGCCGGACTATGATGGAGTTCAAATAAATGAATAAAAAGCAACGTGTTGCCCTGCTGGGGTGTGGCTTTATTGGTGAAGTTCATGCCGCGAATCTTCAGGCGCATCCTGGGGTTGAACTGGTATGGGTTGCGGATGCGGATCCCGCGCGCGCCGCCGACTTTGCGACCCGCTTTGATGCCCGGGCCGCGTCTGTCACCGAGGCGATAAATGATGGGCAGATTGATATGGTGCTGATCGCCAGCGCGACACCGACCCATGCTGATTTGCTGGAAGCCGCAGCCCGCGCCGGTAAAGCAATCTACTGTGAAAAACCGGTCGATCTCTCTCTTGAGCGGGCCCGTTCAGCCGTGGCTAATGTTCTCCCCTACAACGTGCCGGTCACAGTAGGGTTTAATCGCCGTTTTGATGTCAGCCATCAGCAGCTGAAGCAACAACTCCGCCAGGGGCGGATCGGCCCGGCGGAACTGATTCAGATGGTCTGCCGCTCCTCAGCCATGCCGCCGCTGGCCTATCTTCAGGCGTCCGGCGGGCAAATGCGCGATCAGGCTATCCACTTTTTTGACCTGCTGCGCTGGCTGACTGAAGAGGAGGTGACAGAGGTGGCGGCGATGGGTGCAGCGCTGGCTCTGCCCTCGATCAGCGAATTTGACGACGTGGACACCAGCACGCTGCTATTACGGCTGCAGGGCGGGGCGCTGGCACAGCTCGATAATGCCCGCCGCACCGGCTATGGCTACGATGAACGCATCAGCGTGATGGGACCGCACGGGATGCTGGAATCAACCTCTCAGCCACAGCGTGGCGTCAGCTGCTATCAGGGTGCGCAGATTCAGCAGCCAGGCTTATTGCCCGACTGGTTCAGCCGGGTGCAGCCAACTTATTATGCTCATCTGGATGCGTTTATCCGATCGCTGAACGGTGAGCAGATTGACGATCTGCCGGGCTTAGAGGATGGATTGAAAGCCCAGGCGATTGCGGAAGCTGCGGTGAACTCCCTGGCGGAACGGCGTTTCTGTGCGGTGGAAAAAATGCTGTTCTGATTCAGCGTGGCACCCTGGAAAAAAATAATTTTATTTTTATCGAATAGAAACTGGCGCTGAGTTGTTTACCGTACAGCGCCGCGCTAGCGGACTGCATCCGGTGGGTTTTATCGCCTGCCTCACAGACCCGATAAGGATAAATTATGACAACGCGTTCTGGTTTTTCTCTGCTTGCCGTTCCGGCACTACTGCTGATACTGCACTCTCCGCTGAGTGTGGCGATGGGCGACAATGACAGTGATAAAAAGACGCCTGACTGCCCCAAAGGTCAGGTCTATGACAGTCACACTAAAAGTTGTGTGCCTGAGAAGACCAGCAAGCTGAGTGATGACGATAAAACCCGCTATGCCTGGCATCTGGCGAAAAAGGGCGAATATCAGGCGGCGCTCAACCTGCTGGATACGCTGAAAAATCAGGATACCCGCGCAGCCTGGAACTATCGTGGTTACGCCACCCGAAAACTGGGCCGCACGGACGAGGGCATTGGCTATTATCAGCGCGCCATTGCACTTGATCCCCGTTACGCTAAAGTGCGTGAATATCTGGGCGAAGCCTGGATGATCAAAGGGCGTCCGGATCTGGCGCGTGAACAGTTAAAAACCATTGCCGGGATTTGTGGCACAGAGTGCGAGGAGTACCGCGATCTGCAGGCCGCGATCAATGGCCACCCCGAGGTCTGATGCGGCAGGGAGGAGCGAAAAATCACTCACAGTGACATCCGTCAGCACCTTGCGGAACATCTGACGCGGCTCTGGCGTTACGGCTATGTGCTGTCACACAACCGTGACATGGCAGAAGAGCTGGTGCAGTCAACCTGCGTACGCGCGCTGGAACGCAGCGCGCAGTTCACGCCGGCCACGCGCATTGACCGATGGCTCTTTTCGATCCTTCACTCCATCTGGGCCAGTGATTTACGGGCGCGAAAGGTGCGGCAGGGACAGGGATTCGTGGATCCCGATGCGCTGCTGGCCGCAGATAACCACGTCACCAGCGACGAAAACCGCCATTTCCAGCGCATTATGCAACAGGTTAACGTCTTACCCGAGGCCCAGCGTAATGCCCTGTTTCTGGTGTATGTCGAAGGTCTGACCTATCAGGAGGCGGCAGAGACGCTCTCGGTTCCGATTGGCACGATTATGAGCCGTCTGGCCGCCGCACGTGCCACGCTGGCCAGACAGCCGGCGACCTCGCCCGCACCGCAGGAGAAACGGAGATGAACAGGGAAACTTTTACACCACCGTGGCGCGATGAGGCAATTGTTGCCTGGCTGGATGGTGAGATGACGCCACAGGAAGCCGTGCAGTTTGAGCAGGCGATGGCAGGGGATCCCGAACTGGCGGCACGGGTTGAGCATTTACAGCAAAGTAATCTCGATTTTGAACAGGCTTTTGCGCCGCTGCTGGAACAGGCACCGCAGGCCAGAATGGCACAGCAACTGGCAGCCATCACGGCACCAGAGTCAATGCCAGTCAAAGGCTACAGCCGTCGGGCACTGATTGCTGCGTCTGTCAGCTTTCTGTTAGTGGGCAGCGGCATTGGTTTCCTGGCAAGACCGGAAGATGATGAGAAAGATGAAAGCCAGAATATCCGCGATCTGGAGGCGCGTTATATGTCGCTCTACAGTGCTGAAACGCTGGCCGATACGCCTGATGACGCCGCCATATTGCAGAAGGGGCTGGACCGTACCCGACTCGATTTAGGATTGCAGCTGCATCCGCAGCAACTCAGCCTGCCAGGAGCTGAACTGAAAATGGTGCGGATCCTGCGCTACGAACGGACGTCGATTGCACAAATCGCCTGGCTGCATGCTGATTATGGCCCGATGGCGCTCTGTATCTCGCCTGCGCCGGATAACGCGAATCCCATCGCCCGTGAACAGCGCCATGGCATGCAGCTGGCCTGGTGGAAGCGTGACGGCTATCAGTATGTGCTGATTGGCCGCAACCCACCGGCCCAGCTGGCATCCACAGCGGAAACATTGCAGACAGCACTCAGTTAATCCGGCGGACCCTTCAGCAGTTACCGCTATAGCGGCTGTCTGCCCTGCGCGGCAATGGCCAGCGCAATGTTGACGCGATCATCAACCACCCCGACCAGCCGATCCATTCCGAAGGCTGAGCGGGAGATGGCGGTGGTGGCATGCAGCGCCAGCGAGCCTGAAGCCGGATCAATTGTCTTTCCGCTGTCCAGCGAGGCCAGCATCACGACTGGCCGGCTGACATTTTTAACCGTCAGTACACCAAAAATACGGTAATTCCCGCCACCCAGTGAGGCCACGCGACTGCTGACAAAGTGAATATTTGGGTAATGCTCTGCATCAAAAAACAGATTACTTTTCAGTTGCCAGGTTAACAGGCTGTTCGAGGCCACCAGCGTCCCTACCGGAATAGTCACTTCAATACGATCGTCACGGTCTTCATCAGGATTGAGTGTCACTGTGCCGGTCACACCCTGCAGTCTGGCCTGTGAAAATTCGTGACCAAAGGCGCGCCATGAAAGGCCTATCGACGTTTTATCGGGGGTAATGGCATAGGTTACCGGCGCGGCGTAAAGCACCGGGCTGAGCAGGGCTAACAGAGTGCATAAACAGGCGGCACGCATCATCACTATTTTCTCTTTTTTAGGCAGACCCAACGTTAACGCCTGAAACCGCGATCTTATTCACTTTTTTTAGCACTGTTTTTACCTTACAGGCACAGATAATCTGTCAGATATTAACTGACTGTCACATGAGATTCACCAAAGGACAAAGATTATTGTAAGGGCAGGATATTAATAACAAACAATATTAAGAATACATTAAGAAGGCTTTATTAATCTGTGTTTTTACTGAAATCGGCGTGGCGCTATTTTTTACCGATGTGAGGCTGTGATTCGCAGGCTGAATTTAGCCTATAAATATCAGTGTGTTAATTTTAATATTAAAAGTTTTCGTCTGATGGATGAGCTCGTTTCTGTGCTCATTACAGGAGAATCCTGCTGTTTTTAAACAAAATATCAATAAATCAAAAAGAGTAGTGGTCAGGGTGATTATTACTTCTTTAATAGTGAACTTTTCCGGAAATGATCAGCTTACTCCTGCCTGATTTTATTGTAATTAACACGCTTCATTTAATGTTCAGTTAACTTTCATGCGGTAGTTTGTATTAGCAGTCCGGCAACCTTAATTCCATAAAGGGAAAATAGGGTGTCGATAGCACCCTGGCCGACTGTTAGTCATTCGTTATTTCAATTCTTTTCCGGCGTTGTGCCTGATTAACAACGCGCGACAGCTTATGGGTTTGATCTGCAGGAGTTTTAGCATGGATTTTTTGCCATTTTCCCGGCCTTCATTCGGTGATGAAGAGCTCGCTGCTGTTAAAGCGGTATTTGACTCTGGCTGGATAACGACCGGGGCAAAATGCGCCGAACTGGAGCAGGCCTTTGTTCAGCTGACCGGTAACCAGCACGCCATCGCAGTAAGCTCTGCCACTGCCGGAATGCATGTCACGCTGATGGCGATGGGGATCGGGCCTGGCGATGAGGTGATCACGCCGTCCATGACCTGGGTCTCTACCCTGAACCTGATCACGCTGCTGGGTGCCACGCCGGTGATGATTGATGTGGATCCCGACAACCTGATGGTGACGCCGGAACGGATAGCGCAGGCGATTACGTCCCGCACCCGCGCCATTATTCCGGTGCATTACGCTGGTGCACCTGCCGATCTCGCGCCAATCTATCAACTGGCTCAACAGCATGGCATCGCCATCATTGAAGATGCGGCTCACGCCGTGGGCACCACTTATCATCAAAAACCGATCGGGCAGCGCGGTACGGCGATTTTCTCTTTCCACGCCATCAAAAATATCACCTGCGCGGAAGGAGGGCTGGTGGTGACCGATGACGCCGCTCTCGCAGATCGTATACGCAGCCTGAAATTTCATGGCCTGGCGGTGGATGCGTTTGATCGTCAGACCCAGGGACGTCTGCCGCAGGCGGAAGTCATGATGCCGGGCTTTAAATACAATCTGCCCGATATCAGCGCGGCGATTGCGCTGGTGCAGTTACAGAAACTGCCTGGCTTTATTGCCCGCCGCCGTGAGATTGCTGAACGCTATCTTGAAGCGCTGCGCATGCTGCCGTTCACGCCGCTGTCACTGCCCGCCTGGCCACATCAGCATGCGTGGCACCTGTTTATTATCCGCATCGATGAACAGCGCTGTGGTCTTTCGCGTGATGCCTTTATGCAGGCACTGAAGACGCGGGATATTGGCAGCGGTCTGCATTTCCGTGCGGCGCATACCCATAAATATTATCGCGAGCACTATCCCGATTTACGTCTTCCCGCCAGTGAACTTAACAGCCAGCAGATGTGTTCGATTCCACTGTTTCCGTCAATGACGGATCAGGATGTCGGACGTGTGATTCAGGCTTTACATGACATTGCCGGAGCCTGAGATGCGCGATATCAAACCGATCAATATGCTCTCGGTGGTCATCCCTGTCTATAACGAGCAGGAGAGTCTGCCGGAGCTGCTTCAGCGCACCTGCGCCACCTGTGACTCAATTAAGATTGAGTATGAAATTCTGCTGGTGGATGACGGCAGCAGCGATCGTTCTGCCGAACTGATTGAACAGGCCGCCACGGCTCCCGGCAGCCGGATAACCGGCGTGCTGCTCAACCGCAACTACGGTCAGCATTCCGCCATCATGGCCGGATTCAGCCAGGTCCGTGGCGATCTGATTATTACGCTGGATGCCGATCTGCAGAACCCGCCGGAAGAGATCCCGCGGCTGGTTGACGCCGCGCGTGAGGGTTATGACGTGGTGGGTACCGTCCGACAGCAGCGCCAGGACACCTGGTTCCGTCGTAAAGCCTCACGCACGCTCAACCGGCTGATTCAGCGGGTCACCGGCAAAGCGATGGGCGATTACGGCTGCATGCTGCGCGCCTATCGTCGCCACATCGTCGAGGCGATGCTCAACTGTCACGAGCGCAGCACTTTTATTCCGATTCTGGCCAACACCTTTGCCCGACACACCATTGAGCTGCCGGTCATCCACGCCGAGCGCGCCTTTGGCGATTCGAAATACAGCTTTATGCGCCTGATTAACCTGATGTACGACCTGGTGACCTGTCTGACCACCACGCCGCTGCGATTGCTCAGCGTGGTCGGCAGCCTGATTGCGCTCTCAGGCTTCGCCTTCTCTTTGGTGTTGATCGTGTTGCGACTCTTTTTTGGTGCGGCCTGGGCGGGTGACGGCGTCTTCGTGTTGTTCGCCGTGCTGTTCATGTTTATCGGCGCCCAGTTTGTGGGTATGGGACTGCTCGGGGAGTACATCGGGCGCATTTACAACGACGTTCGGGCGCGTCCGCGCTATTTCGTTCAACGCATTGTTCAGGCTCCAGAAGAGCCTTCAGTACAGGATAATCAATCATGAAGACCGTTGTTTTCGCCTATCACGACATGGGCTGTGTCGGCATCAATGCGCTGCTGAGTGCAGGCTATGAGATTACCGCCATTTTTACTCACAACGATGTGGCGACCGAAAACCACTTTTTCGGCTCAGTCGCCCGTCTGGCGGCAGAGCATGGCATTCCGGTCTATGCACCCGACGAGGCGAATCACCCGATCTGGCTTGACCGTATCCGCACTATGGCGCCAGAGATGATCTTCTCCTTCTACTATCGCCATCTGCTGAGCGATGAGATCCTGCAATGCGCCCCAAAGGGTGCTTTTAACCTGCACGGCTCGCTGCTGCCAAAATATCGCGGCCGGGCACCGCTGAACTGGGCGCTGGTCAACGGCGAGAATGAAACGGGCGTTACGCTACATCGCATGGTGAAGCGCGCGGATGCCGGTAATATTCTGGCGCAGCAGAAAGTCGCTATTGAAGATCAGGACAACGCGCTGACGCTGCATCGTAAACTAACCCAGGCTGCAGAGCAGTTGCTCGGCGACGTTTTACCTCGCCTGCGCAAGGGTGAAGTGAGTGAGTGGCCACAGGATGAAAGTCAGGCGACACGGGTAGATCGTCGCACGGCTGAAGATGGCCGCATTGACTGGAATCAGCCTGCTCAGACGATTCACAATCTGGTCAGAGCGGTTACCGATCCCTGGCCTGGCGCATTCGCCTTTGCCGGTTCGGTTAAATTTATTGTCTGGAAGAGCCGGGTTCATCCGCAGCAGCATCAGGCAAAGCCAGGGACGGTACTCTCTAAGCAGCCATTCCTGATCGCCTGTGGTGAGGGCGCGCTGGAAATCCAGACCGGCCAGTCCGAGCATGGCGTTTACATGAATGGCAGCCAGCTGGCGCAGAGTCTGGGCATCGTCCCTGGCGCACTGCTCTATTCAAAACCGCAGTCGGCGCTGCAACGTCGTACCCGCGTGCTGATCCTTGGCGTTAACGGCTTTATCGGTAACCATCTTACCGAGCGGTTGTTACAGGATGAGCATTTCGAGGTCTATGGCCTGGATATCAGTTCAGACGCGATCAGCCGCTTCCTGGATCATCCGCGCTTCCATTTCGTCGAAGGGGATATCGCTATCCATTCCGAATGGATTGAGTATCACATCAAAAAATGCGACGTCATTCTGCCGCTGGTGGCCATCGCCACGCCGATTGAGTACACCCGCAATCCACTGCGCGTGTTTGAACTCGATTTCGAAGAGAACCTGAAAATCATTCGCGACTGCGTAAAGTATCAGAAACGCATCATTTTCCCATCCACTTCAGAAGTCTACGGCATGTGTACCGATGACAGCTTCGATGAGGATTGCTCTAATCTGGTCGTCGGGCCGATCAACAAACAGCGCTGGATCTACTCGGTATCCAAACAGCTGCTGGACCGCGTTATCTGGGCCTACGGCGAAAAAGAGGGGCTGCGTTTTACCCTGTTCCGTCCGTTCAACTGGATGGGACCACGTCTGGATAACCTTAATGCAGCACGCATCGGCAGTTCCCGCGCGATCACTCAGCTCATCCTTAACCTGGTAGAAGGTTCGCCCATTAAGCTGATCGACGGCGGCAAACAGAAGCGCTGCTTTACCGATATTCAGGATGGCGTTGAGGCGCTATTCCGCATTATCGAAAACAAACAGCTGAATTGTGATGGTCAGATCATCAATATCGGTAATCCGGACAACGAAGCCAGTATTAAAGAGCTGGCAGAGCAGCTGCTGGCCAGCTTTGAGCGTCATCCGCTGCGCAGCCAGTTCCCGCCGTTTGCCGGTTTCCGCGAGGTAGAAAGCAGCAGCTACTACGGCAAAGGCTATCAGGATGTGGAGCACCGTAAACCGGCTATCCGCAATGCGCGTCGCTTACTCGGCTGGACCCCGACCGTGACGATGGATGTCACTATCGACAACACGCTCGACTTCTTCCTGCGCACCGTTGAGCCACAGGCTGATAAGTGATGAAGAAGATCGGTCTGCGGATTGACGTAGATACCTGGCGCGGCACGAAGCAGGGCGTGCCGGCGCTGCTTGAGCTGTTCCGGCGTCATGCGGTGCGGGGCAGCTTTTTCTTCAGCGTGGGACCAGACAACATGGGCCGCCATCTCTGGCGGCTGGTGAAACCGGCGTTTCTTATGAAGATGCTGCGCTCCCGCGCCGCATCGCTCTATGGCTGGGACATCCTGCTCGCCGGAACGGCCTGGCCGGGAAAGCAGATGGGACGGGAATTGCGGCACATCATTCAGGACGCCACTCGTCAGCACGAAGTCGGTCTGCACGCCTGGGACCACTTTGCCTGGCAGACCTGGGCCGGCGTCTGGCCGCAGGATAAGCTGGTTGAGCAGATAGCACGCGGCACCGAAACGCTGAGTGAGATACTCGGTCATCCTGTCAGCTGTTCGGCCGTCGCGGGCTGGCGAGCCGATGGCCGGGTGATCGCCGCCAAACAGGACTTTGGCTTTCACTACAACAGCGACTGTCGCGGCAGCGGCCCGTTCCGGCCCATGTTGCCGGATGGACAGATCGGTACCGTACAGATTCCGGTAACGTTGCCCACATGGGATGAAGTGGTTGGCCGCGAGGTCAGCGCAGAAGGCTATAACGACTACATTCTGGCGAAAATGCTCTCTTCTGACGATGGGGCGGTATACACCGTGCATGCCGAAGTCGAAGGGATTATCGGCTACCCGGACTTTGACCAGCTGCTGGCTGCTGCGGCCCGTCACGGCATTCAGTTCTGTCCGTTAAGCGAGCTGCTGCCCGACGATCTGAGTACCTTGCCGGTGGGCAGGGTAGTCAGAGGCGAAATCCCCGGACGCGAAGGGTGGCTGGGCTGCCAGAAACTGACTGAAGAGGCGAACTAGTGCGGATACATAACAACACGAAGTGGCTACTTTTTTTCAGCTTTTTTATTCTCTATTACCTGCTTCCGCCCATGTTCCGCGACCTCTGGCAACCGGATGAGACCCGTTATGCGGAGATCAGCCGGGAGATGCTGACAACCGGTAACTGGGTGACGCCACACTTTTTTGGCCTGCGCTATTTTGAAAAACCGATTGCCGGCTACTGGGTCAACTCGCTGGGCCAGTGGCTGTTTGGCCACAACAACTTTGGTGTGCGGGCGGGATCGATATTCTCCACGGCGATGACCGCCGTGCTGATCTACTGGCTCGGCAGGCGGCTGTTTGGTTCGGCACGCACGGCTGCCGTCGGCACGATTATTTTCCTTAGTTCGCTGCTGGTTTATGCTGTCGGCACCTATGCGGTGCTCGATCCGATGCTGATGCTCTGGCTGGCGGCCGCGATGTGCAGCTTCTGGCTGTCGACGGAGGCCAGCGGACGCGCCGGGCGGGCGGGCGGCTATCTGCTGCTTGGCCTCGCCTGCGGCATGGGGTTTATGACCAAAGGCTTTCTGGCGCTGGCAGTGCCGGTGCTGGCTATTCTGCCGTGGGCGATCTGGCGGCAGCGACTGCGCGAACTGCTCTGCTTCGGACCGCTGGCGCTGCTCTCAGCCGCGGCGATCAGCGCACCCTGGGCGCTGGCGATCTATCATCAGGCACCGGATTTCTGGCACTACTTCTTCTGGGTTGAGCATATCCAGCGCTTTGCCGAGGACAATGCCCAGCACAAAGCGCCTTTCTGGTATTACCTGCCGGTTCTGCTGCTGGGAACGCTGCCGTGGCTGGCGCTGTTGCCGGGCGCATTGATGACCGGCTGGCGCGAGCGTCAGCAGCATCCCGGCGCGCTCTATCTGCTGAGCTGGACGGTGATGCCGCTGCTGTTTTTCAGCCTGGCAAAAGGCAAGCTGCCAACCTATATCCTGCCCTGTTTTGTGCCGCTGTCGCTGCTGATGGCGCACTATGGCCTGAACGCCGCGCAGCGGGCAGGGCGCGCATTAACAGTCAATGGCTGGCTCAACCTGATTTTCGGCATCATTACTCTGGCAACGGTCGTGCTGGTGCTCGCTCCCTGGAGCGTGACGCATCATCCGCTGTTCGCCACGCATGAGATGCTGAAACTTGCGCTGGGGGCACTGGCATTTCTCATCTGGGGGCTGGTGGGCGCATATAGCTGCCGCTCTGCACAACGTCGCTGGCTGGCGGCCGCGCTTTGCCCGCTGGGCGTCGCCCTGTTTATTGGCACGGCGATCCCGGATAAAATCCGCGACGCCAAACAGCCGCAGCGCTTTGTCTCGACGATTAGCCAGCGTCTGGCCTCAAGTCACTTTATCCTGGCGGACAATCCCGGCGTGGCATCTGCCGCAGCCTGGCATCTGCAACGCAGCGATATCGGCTTCTATGACACCAAAGGCGAGCTGGAATATGGGCTGAGCTACCCGGATGCGCAATCCCGCTTTGTCTCTCAGGCGGACTTCGGCGGCTGGCTTGCCGATCATCGCCGTACAGGAAGCGTATCACTGCTGTTGCTGGTTGATTCAGTACACAGTGATATCGGCGAGGATGTTCCGGTGCCGGACGCCGTCTATCGCCAGGGCAGGCTGGTCTGCCTCTATTACAGTCAGATGAAGTGATGCTGCTGCTGATTGTACTGGTCAGTCTGCTCAGTTGCAGCGCGCAACTGTGCCAGAAACAGGCGACTCACGCGGCATCGCGCCGGGTCCGCTTAAGCTGGATTGGGGTGAGCGTGCTGTTGCTGGGTGTTGCGATGCTTCTCTGGCTGCTGGTGCTGCAGCGGGTGCCTGTCAGCCAGGCCTATCCGATGCTGAGCCTTAACTTTATTTTCGTTGCGCTGGCAGGACGCATCCTCTGGCGCGAGCGCCTGACGCTGCGCCAGATCGCCGGCACGCTACTGGTGGTAACGGGTGTGGCGCTGATGGCGAGCCAGCTATGAAAGGGTATGGATGGGTCGCATGCAGTGTGCTGCTGGTCTCAGCGGCACAGCTGATGATGCGCTGGGCGATGCCGCGTCTGCCCGATGTCAGCAGCATAACGTCGCTGCCTGCTGTTGCCCTGCTGCCCGCCTTGCTGCTGCTGGCCGGGCTGGGCGCTTATGGTGTTTCGATGCTCTGCTGGATTCGGGCGCTGCGCTATTTTCCGCTGAACCGGGTCTATCCGCTGCTCAGCCTCAGTTATGTGCTGGTGTGGCTGGTGGCTGTCTGTTTGCCGGTATTCCATGAGGCGTTCAGCTGGCACAGCCTGGCGGGCGTAGTGATTATTGTCATCGGCCTGCTGTGTATCGTGGTTAAGCCCTGAACAAAAAAATTAGCATTTCCGCATTATAAATCCTGTTTATTACCGTTTTCGGGCAGAAATTAATGCTGCCATGATAGGCATATTATCGTTTTAGTGTTAAAAATCCTTTTTGTTACCGTTTTCGGACAACTAATAAAGGATTCACTATGCTGGTCGGCTTTAGCGCACTGCGCGAACGTTATTCTATCAAACTGGCGCAGCCATTACGCGTTAAGTCAGCTATTGGAACGGTACGCTCTCATCATGAGAGCCAGGGGCAGGTGGAAAAACATTATCCACCTGGCTATCAACCGGAAGATGATTTTGCCGGTCACTTTGCCTTTGGTCTCAAGTACGAAGAGATTCACCTGGAGTTTTTTGCCCGCCTGTTTACCGCTGTCGGCCCGGAACCTCTGGAGGCGTGGTGTCGTCAGGAGCCGTTCGGACAGTATGCGCGACGGGTTGGCTTTTTCTATGAATGGTTGACCGGCAACACGCTGCAGGTACCGGATGTCACCAATGGAGGCTATATTGAGGCCATTTCATCCAAAGCCTATCTGACCCGAACGACAGTAAAGCGCGTCAGACGGTGGCGCATCAATGATAACTTGCCAGGATGTGTGGATTTCTGCCCGCTGGTGCGCAGGACCGCGGCCGTTGAACAGGCGCTTAAGTTCGATCTCAATGATGCCTTAAACGATCTGGATAATGCCTTTGGCACAGACATTCTGATGCGCACTGCCAGTTGGCTGACATTTAAAGAGTCGCGCGCCAGTTTTCTGATTGAGAAAGAGTCGGATCAGGGCGACCGCATTCAGCGTTTTGCTCACGTCATTGCGCAGTATTGCGGACAGCTTGACGATCCGCTCAGTGATACCAGCCTGTATACCATACAGCAGGGCATTCTTGGCCAGGACGCATTGGGTTTGGGCCTGCGCCGCTCACCCGTGTTTGTCGGGCAATCGACAATGCGTGAAGATATCGTCCACTATATTGCGCCACACTATGATGATGTCCCTCGCTTCATGCAGGGCCTGAAAGCCTTTGACATGGCGACGCGGGGAGCCGCGCCACTGGCGCGTGCCGCTGTTATTGCGTTTGGCTTCGTCTATATCCACCCGATGCGTGATGGCAATGGCCGCATCCATCGATTTTTGGTCAATGACACGCTGATTCGTGACGGAGCGATACCGGATGGTGTCATCCTGCCGGTCTCAGCCACTATCACCAGCTCGATGGATTTTCGGGTCGGTTATGACCGCACGCTAGATGTATTTTCTAAACGGCTGATGCAGCGCTATGCGGGTTGCTATCGGTTTGGCGAGCTCAAAACCTATGAAGATGGCACGCTGAGTAATTTCAGTTTTAGCGACTATGAGGATGCCCGTTTCACCTGGCGTTATCCCGACTTAACCGAGCATGTGCTCTATACCTGCAAAGTTATAGAGCACACCGTTCGAAAAGAGATGGCTGATGAAGCGCGCGTATTGGTGATATTTCAGCGTGCACAGCAGCGTCTGAAGGAAGTCGTTGAAATGCCCGATCAGGACGCGAGTCGCATTATTCGTTCGCTGAAGGAAAATGGCTGGCAGATCTCAGGCAAGCTTAAAAAAACGTTCCCGTTGCTCGAAGATATCACGCTCTCCGGGCGCATCGTGGAAGCGGTCAGATCGGCGTTTGAGACGCAGGCAGAATGACTGCCTGGGTTTCACCGCGAATCCCTGCGCACTATGCTCAGCACAGCGGTTTAAGCTGTGCTGCCAGCGCCTGGATATCGCTAACGATCAAATCAGGCGCAGGTGCCAGCGGATAAGGTACCTGGCCGTTGCGGGTAACAAAGGCGGTTTTCATCCCTGTACGTTTTGCGCCACCCACATCCCAGCCATGCGCCGCCACCATCATGCACGCTGCGGCGTGTTGGCCCATTTCCTCCATTGCCCACTGATAGACTCTGAGATCGGGTTTATACACCTGCACCTGTTCCACGCTAAGGATGCGGGTGAACAGCGGTGCCAGTCCGGCTGAACTGAGTTGTTTTTCAGCCAGCGCGGCTGAGGAATTGGTCAGTGCAACCAGCGTAAATCCCTGCTGCTTCAGGGTAGCCAGTCCTGCGGCAACGTCCGGATGGGCGGGCATGGTTGCAATAATGTCAGCCAGCGGCGTCGCGTCAGCTGGCAGAGTGACGCCGTAACGCGAAGCGGTCATCTTCAGTACCGCTTCGGCAATATCACCAAAGCTGTGCCAGCTGCCGGTCACTGATTCGACCAGTGAATGATGCAACAGAGAGGTAAACCAGGCCTCGGCGCGCTCCGGCCTGTTACCAAGCCGCTGCGCGACAACCTGGCTCAGTTCTTTGGTGTCCAGAAGGGTTTCATTGACATCGAAAAACAGGATGCCGCTTAAGGGTTCGGGGCTAGTAAGGCTGGACATAAGGGTCTCCGGCTGGCTTGTAGGGTGTGATGCTTAGGCATTATGGGCGCTGATTGAAGGTAGGTTACTAGAAGGGATTGCTCAAGATTAGAGGGCGGTAGAGACTAAAATTGTGGAATTACATCAAATACCAATGGTGCGCATAATACTAATTATGTTAAATTTGAATGAATTAAGATAATGTGAAGGGTTGTTGCTCTCTCTTCTCTTCTTAAACAGCATCTGTATATATTCCATTATAACTTCCTCTCGTTCCCTCCCTGTCGTACGGTTTACACATAGAGAGAATAATTTATTATCTCTGGAACGGTAAAATCTACAGGGAGAGTAAAAATGGATGCTGCACTACTTTCAATGATGCGTTCAGGTGGCCGCAACCGGGCATGGGCCGAAACAATGGTTAATCTGGAAGCGAGAAAGCTGGTAGAAGCCGCTAACGTAATTTCAGGCTTTCATCTGCGCGACAGCCTCACGCGACTTCAGTTTGTTCAGGAGATCAGGGATGTCGTTGAGAAACAGTTTGCCGCAGCACGTCAGGCCAGGACCGACGAAAACTGTATAGCCTGTATAAAAAACCTACGGAAAGAGACTGAGAACCTTCGTGAACAGGATCGCCTGCTACGGATGCAGACCGCAAAACTCATCGCTAAAGTGGAGTTTGTCCGGGACAATAACGAAATTGTCGGGTACGTCATATCTGCGGTACATATCGTTTTATCCGGGGTTGCCATGTTTGGCGGGATGATCATGATCTCTTCCATGATCCCCATCGGTATGCTAGCCGGTGCCACGCTGTTCATTGACGGCGTAAATGGCATATCGAAGGAAGTCAGTCATCTCCGTTACGGCAAAGAGTCGCACTCTGAAGGAATTTTTGCAGACGGGGCAATGGAGGCTGCGCAGTTCATGGGATTCAGCCCGAACACAGGACTGGCACTTTACAATGCTGCTACACTGAGCGCCAGCGTGTACGGTGTTTTTGGTCTGGCAAGAAAACCCGGCGCGTGGCGTCTGTTCCGGTGGTTGCCCCGTGATTATTACCGGAAAGTTGATACCATGAGCAGACCAAAATTAACGATGAAAATCGTGGACTATGGCGTCAAAGCGAAAGTGATTTTTGACCTTATCACGACCGATCAGCAGAGTCGCTAATTTCTGTTCGCTCTCTGGTATCGCCAGGACTTATAAGACAACACAGGCGGTTGTACAAATATGGCAACCGCACAACCGCAGAGCAGCGCAATTCCACCGGAAAAAACGGTCTCGCTGGAGCCAACAAAGAGCAAAAAAATAAAGATAGCAAGACAACACAGCACAACGGTCAGCGCTATTGTGAAGCGTCTGGACAGATCCTGAATGGCATCCCCCAGGGAACCGCCATAACTTTCCAGGTTGTTTTTGACTTTTCGCAGGTCTGCGGAGCTAAAGCCTGAGCGCAGCAGGGCATCTTCACTTACTATCATTGCTTTTCATCCTTAAAATGCTCCAGAGAACACCACAAGATATAACAAAAAGTGGTCCGGTTATCGAGCCCGGCTTTCCCCACATTGACCCGACTACTATTAGATGTCATACGTGAGATTTCCCTGCAAGCTATTGATAATATTACACCTAAGTCATCGCGCAGCCAGAAAGGAATTTGTCATGTGTTCCAGCTTTTTCGGGTTTTACGGCGTATCAAAACAGGCCGTAGCTAACGTTTTCATCTCTGCCAACACAATATACGTTTTTGATGCCAACGTCCTCCTGACCCTTATTAGTAATAAATCCTGATAAGATTAATGGCTCCTATCAAAAATATGCATGTACGGCCAAATCCGCCCTCCCTACCGCATCCTCTCACTGGCAAGATGATAAACATCGCTGCGCTCGCGTTTACCCACAGCAACAACGGCAATTACCAGCTGATCGTCTATTACCTGATAAACCAAACGAAAACCGGACGCTCTGAGTTTGATTTTATAGCAGTCTTTAATCCCACGTAGTCTTGCAGAAGGAATATGGGGATTGTCACAACATTTCTTCAGCTTTTTGGCAAACTGCTGCTTGAGAGATTTGTCCAGCTTCTGCCACTCTTTAAAAGCCTCTTCCCTGAATTTGACGGTATAACTCACAAAAGCGCATCCAAATCGACATCAAGCAGACGCTGGCCGCTGCGCTCACTGACCAGCTTAACCAGTTCCTGATCATCAAGGGCATCAAGCATCTGTTCATAAAGCTCAGCCGGGACGCAATAGAATGCAGGCTGGTTGCGGTTAAGAATGGCGACAGGATAACCGTCACCTGCATTAACCGTGGCCATCGGATTTTTCTTCAGTTCGCTTACGCTGGCACTGGTATCGCTTAAAATAATGTTTGGCATAGAGCCTCCAGGACTGCTTAACAGGTCTTTATAGTAGCAGCCTCAAGACCTGATAACCAGTCTCTTTCGGTAGATACAAATGGCTATGTTTGATGAACTGCAAAGGCTGAATGAGCTATTTGAAATGCCGGAAGATGGGATTATTTTTCATTTCTCTTTTTCGCGCCGACAGGAACAGGATCTTCAGTTGCAGCATCCTGAATAATCAGCGCACTGCTTTTCTTATCTAAGGTCTTGAGTAGCGGCTGCGATTCTCTGAGTACAAGGTCCAGACGCTGCATATCCCCCGTCAGTTTTTGATATACGGGCGAGCCAGGCTGAATACCTTTTATGCTGCGGCTGAGCTGTTGCAGGCTTTGCTGCATATCCTCAGACAGTGTTTTCATTGCAGGGCTGCTGATAAATCCATCAATATGCCTGAGCGATTTTTGTATTTCTGTCATGGTGCGCTGACTTTGTTTTAGCGTACCGGTCGCAACTGAAATCAGTGGCCGAAGCGGAAGACTGTTCATCTTATCCACTATAGCCACAATCTTTTGCTGTATCTGGTTTAAACCACCAGGCGTTGTGGGGATGACTTTGTAACCCGCGACGATATCCGGACCTTTGTCGGGCTCAACATTTGCATAATAGTCTAAGTCGATAAACAGCGAACCGGAAAGCAGACTGCCTGTTTTCAGCGAGCCTCTTAACCCCTGTTTTTTACCCAGCTGTAGCTTTTTCTCCAGGTCAAAGTCTTCCCTCATTCCGCTCATGAATCTCTGGGGTTCAATATGAATCAGTACGGGAACCTCATAATGGCTGCGAAAATTCCGGGTTATCTCTGGCGAGGTAAAAGGAACCTGAGCAACCGTCCCCAGGCGTATTCCACGAAACTCGACAGGCGCGCCTGCCTGAAGTCCGCGAACAGAATCGGTAAAGAACATCACGAAGTCGAGGTGTTCGGTATAACGTGAATTCGCGATGCTTCGCAGATCGTCATAAAGAGTATAAGTTGCTACGCCCTTAACCGGCTGGCCCAGGGCCACGCCTTCAGGCAGGTCAAAACTGACCCCGCCACTTAATAATGTGGTGATGGAGCCCATCTCCACGCGCATCCCGGATGAGGATAAATCCACAGCAATCCCACTATTCTTCCAGAAACGAACGTTTGAGGTGACAAGCTGATCAAAGGGCGAAGCGATAAAAACCTGATAACGCATCATCCTTTTTTCCATATCAAACCGGCTGTTCTCGACTGACCCGACACGCAGGCCGCGAAACAGAACCGGGTAGCCCGGCATGAGTTGCCCCGCTTCACGATTATTAAGCGTGATTCTGATCCCCTTTGCATTCGGTGAGGACTGGGGAGGCGCATCTGACAGCCGATAGCGTTCCGGCGCTGGCCCCGGTGAACCTGGCTGTAAGGCTATATAGGCGCCTGAGAACAAGGTACTTAAGCCCGTTATCCCTTCGAATCCAATTTCAGGCCTGACCACCCAAAAAGCGCTATTGCCGTTCAATAGTTTTTGCATACCAGTGTGCATGCGAACCTTGATCTCGACGTGCTTAAGATCGTCAGTAAGCTCGGTACTTTCAACGACACCCACATCAATGTTGCGGTTTTTTATTACGGTTTTACCTGCCTTAATCCCCTGTGCGTTTTCGGTCATCAGAATCACCAGAGGTCCCTGCTGGCTTTTATGGTAATACAATAAAAAGGCACCGATGAGCAGCGTGACAAAGGGAATGATCCAGACAGAAGACCATCTTTTGTTGGGGTTTACATGAGCACTATCCGGCTTATCCGACAAAGTATGGACCCGTGTATAAACAGAGTAACCTGAACTTTTCAGGGCGTTCTGTTGAAAAAAGATTCGATCTCAGGGCTATGTATTCGCTGGTCTTTCCTGAGGCCATGATAGTTAATCTCATCATTAAGCGTTAAATTTCGATAAGTCAGGATCATAAAATCTACTTTCATACGGAGATGCATTATTTCCAGTAAATAATGGATCGAATAGTTTGTAATAACGTCGGGACAGGAGGGTTTATAAGTATAAAGATATGTTTTTAAATAAAGCTTTAGAAATACAAATCTGTGATCAACGTGTCATATTATTTTAATAAAATCAAATCAATCAGTTACCAACATTATGGAGGTTAACGACTCAAAATAAAGAGGAATAATCCTGCGTTTAAAGTCTAATAAATACACTAAAATCATCACTAATGAACAGTATTGCCCACCTACGTCCTCGCTGAAGTGCCTAAAATCCCTGAGCGCTGCATGACTTTCTGGTATTGCGTCTGTCACCGAGGTATGTCAGGTTAACTCTTTTACGAATTGAAACATTGTTGCAGCCGATCTATTTTTACTTCGCATTCCAATTTAGCAGAGGCACCTATGTTCCTTAACTATTTTGCTTTGGGTATGCTGATCTTCGTTTTCATAATTATTTTTTATGGAATTATCGTTCTTCATGATATTCCCTATTTAATCGCAAAGTCCCGTAATCATCCTCATGCCGATGCCATTCACGTCGCAGGTTGGGTAAGTCTGTTTACACTGCATGTCATATGGCCTTTCCTGTGGATCTGGGCCACACTTTATCGTCCGGATCGTGGTTGGGGTATGCAGAACCAGTACACTTCATTACTGGAACTGCAGCAGCGCGTAGCAGAACTGGAGCGTTTACAGGCTGATTCCAAACCGCTTCGACCGGAGCGATGATATGGATCTGCTCATTATTTTAAGCTACGTTGCGATAGCCTGGGCTGTTTTTAAAATATTTCGCATACCCGTCAATAAATGGACAGTGCCAACAGCGGCCCTCGGTGGGGTTTTTCTGGTCAGCGCGCTAATTCTGCTAATGAATTATAACCATCCCTATACGTCACTGGCACAAAAAGCGGTTGTCGCGATTCCTGTTACTCCACAAGTGACCGGCGTCGTAAATGAAGTTACTGATAAAAAAGAAGTGCTTATTAAAAAGGGAGAAATGCTCTTCACCCTGGATCAGACACGTTATAAGGTCCGCGTCGAAAGATTACAAGCCGACCTGAGCACTGCTATTAACAATATTGAAGCGATGAAAGGACAATTAAGCGAAGCCGTTGCCTACACAACCCATGTATCTGCTGAGCGGGATAGATTATTTCTGGACTATCAACGCTATCTCAAAGGCAGTAAGGCGAAAGTCAATCCATTCTCTGAACGTGATATTGATAATGCCAGACAGATATTTCTGGCGCAGGATGCCCTGGTAAAAGGTTCTCTGGCGGAACAGGAGCAGCTCAGAAGCCAGTTGAACAGTGTATCAGGAGGAGAACAATCCCAGATAGCCAGTCTGCGCGCGCAATTAGCAGAAGCCCGGTATAACCTGGATCAGACGGTTGTCCGCGCACCCAGTGATGGTTATGTCACTCAGGTCTTAATCCGTCCCGGAAGCTACGCAGCCGCCCTGCCGCTGCGCCCGGTCATGATATTCATTCCTGTGCAAAAACGTCAGATCATTGCTCAGTTCAGACAAAATTCCCTGCTTCGCCTGACAGCGGGAGATGAAGCAGAGGTCGTTTTTAATGCCCTTCCGGGACAGGTATTCTCAGGAAAACTGCTCAGAGTTTTGCCAGTGGTTCCAGGCGGAGCTTATCAGGCACAGGGAACGGTGCAATCGCTGAGCCTTGCTTCAGGTTCTGATGGCGTATTAGCCTTAATTGAATTAAACCCAAATCAGGACGTTGATGCATTGCCAGACGGCATATTTGCTCAGGTTGCGGTCTATTCTGACCACTTCACGCATGTTTCGGTCATGCGTAAAATTTTGCTGAGAATGACCAGCTGGGTGCATTACCTCTACCTGGATCACTGATGATAAATATATCCTTAACTTTCCATCCATTAACTGTTGGCCTCCTTTCAGAAGATGTTAATCAGAACAGTTATGAACGGCCTGGCTTTGTAATAGACTCTGATTTGAAATTACCCTGAAAACACGGCGGGTGGTTAATTAAATTACTGATCGGTTCTCACAAAACAGGATCGTAAATAAGCTTTTGAAATAGCTGTTTTCATTGAATATGCTATGTTTTAAATGTAGTTACGAATTCTAATCGTCTTTTATAACATTCCGAGGATACGCATATGAAAAAATTAATTTTTGGTGTGGTTGTTTGCTCCTTATCGTTTGGCTCATTTGCTGCCGAAATGATGTCAAAGAATGATTTTATGAAAGTGAAGGATCAGTATGAAAAGATAGGCGATATCTCAACATCAGGTGAGACCAGCCCTTCAGATGCAAAAGCGGAGCTATCAGAAATGGCCGATAAAAAAGGCGGCGATGTGTTCGTGCTGACCTCAGCCAATACGAATAACAAAATTAAAGGTACCGCTGATGTATACAAGAAAAAATAGCGAAGTAACGAAGCTATCTGTCTGAAATACAGACTGAAATAGGTGATTTTTTTTCGGAGCCTCAGGAAATATGTTCTTAATACAGGTTGATCGATGCCCTCTACTAGCGTAAAGGGCATCTTTCTAGCACCATCAGGACCTTAAACCGTTTTCAGCGAGGATGAGCTGAACGTCGGTGACAGGGCCTTTTCGGCCCAGGCTGATGCGCTGATAACACGTCACGCTAATCCGCCTGCACTTGCATTAACTCCAGGCGATGACGTTATCAGGCGTCAGGCCAGGGTTCCCCTAATCAGCCGCCGCCCGGCTCTCCCCTATTTCTTATCCTGCGACCAGGTTGCACTGCGGATATCGACCTTCACCGGTAACAGACCAATCTGGGTAAACTTATCGGCCAGTGCCTGCTGCTGCGTGAAGACTTCAGGTGTCATCCGCTCTGCCCCGAACGGCATCCTTGCCAGCGCCCGTTGCCAGATCGGCTGCGGCAGACCGGTTGAGGTGGACATGATTTTTGCCGTCTCTTCCTGATGTTGATTGGCCCAGGTACTTAGCGACCCAAGCTCATCCACCACCTGGCTGGCGATTTGCGGCCAGGTTTCCGCAAACTTACGGCTGGCAAGATAGAAGGTGTAGTGTGGCACCAGGCCTTCGGCATTTTTAATCAGCCGCGCGTGGGCGTTGGTTTCAACTTCTGCGTAGTAAGGATCCCAGATTACCCAGGCATCCACTGCACCGCGCTGGAAAGCGGCACGCGCATCCGCGGGTGGCAGATAGACCGGTGTAATGTCTTTATAGCTCAGCCCCGCCTGCTCCAGCGCAGTGACCAGCAGATAGTTAACGTCAGAGCCCTTATTCAGCGCCACGCGTTTGCCTTTGAGATCCGCCACGCTTTTAATGGGGGAGTCGGCGGGCACCACAATCGCCTCGGTTTTGGGGTTAGCGGGAGAATGTGCCAGATAAACCAGGTCGGCCTGTGCGGCCTGAGCAAAAGTCGGTGGCGCGTCGCCGGTTGCGGCCAGATCGATACTGCCGATGTTCAGGCCTTCCAGCATCTGCGGCCCGGCCGGGAACTCAATCCAGTGAACCGCAATCCCCTGCTTCTTAAATTCCTGATCCAGCGTGCCGCGATATTTCAGCAGAGCGAAGATATTGGCTTTCTGAAAACCAATATTAACTGTTTCGGGCTTCTCTGCTGCAGCCTGGGTGTTGAACGCTAATCCCGCCTGGGCGGCAATAATCAATGCGCTGAGTAAAACTCTTTTCATCTCTCATTCCTGAGTCTGGTTGTTGTCAGCGCAACATAACAAACGCGGGTTGAAGC
Source organism: Pantoea sp. Lu_F5_004 (assembly GCF_051136245.1). Lineage (NCBI taxonomy): Bacteria > Pseudomonadati > Pseudomonadota > Gammaproteobacteria > Enterobacterales > Erwiniaceae > Pantoea > Pantoea sp. Lu_F5_004. The sequence goes on along the minus strand of NZ_CP194948.1, from coordinate 66,660 downwards.
ACTTAGCGATCAAATGTTCGATGCTTAGCGAAAAAAACGCTATGGATGCCAGACCGACTCACGTACCCGAATGGCGCGACTCAATAACCCCAGAGCATAGAAGCGGTCAGCGATGATCTGCTGTTCCCGGATGATGGCTAAGTTCATGCGCTGGGTCTGATGGCTGCGCCGCGCTAAGGCATGCATCAGTGAAGGCGCTGATATCCCGAGTTCGGTGGAGAGCAACGCAGCGGCTTCTGCGCGGTGTGCATCGATGTAGCGGCCAGTCTGCTCCAGCGCGGTGAGCAGAACCTGCAGCAGATCGCCCGACTGCGCCGCGAACCCGCGTTCGGCAAGGTAAAACTGATGATTATTGACCCGGCCGGTGCCATCAGCGATCACCCTGAACTGTCCGCTGTTCTCTGCATCGCTGAGCAGCGGATCCCACATCATCCAGGCATCCACTGCGTTGAGGTCGCTGGGCGTCAGCGGATATTTTGGCGGTGCATAGACGATGCGCACATCATCCAGCCCTAAACCCGCTTCATCCAGAATCTGCAGCAGCAGATAGTGAACGTTGGAACCACGATTCACGGCGATGCGTTTTCCTCTGAGATCGCCAATCTGCTGAACCGTGCTGCTGTTCGGTACCAGCAGTGCCACGCTCTGCGGCGCGGCGGGTTCCCAGGCAACATAAACCATCGGGCTGTTGCTGGCCTGCGCAAACAAGGGGGGAACTTCACCGGTCGTGCCGAAATCGATCTCCTGTTGGCTCAGCGCATGCAGAAGCTGCGGACCCGCAGGAAACTCACTCCACAGCACGCTGACGCCTCTATCGGCCAGCTGCTGTTCCAGTGACTGGCGCGCTTTCAGGATGCCGAGGTTGCCAAATTTCTGATAACCGATGCGCAGTTCCCGCTCCCGTTCTGGCTGCTGATTCAGAGAAGTGTCGCGCTGACGCAGTGAAGTGCGGCGCGGTTTAATCACTCCCAGATGGCCCAGTTGGGTGCGCAGCGTATGACGACTGATGCCAAGTAGCGCGGCGGCCTGCAGTTGATTGCCCTGAGTGAGTTCCAGCGCATTCTTTATCAGCGCCTCAATCACCCGGGGATAGAGCGGTGTTTCGTTCTGCTGCATCTGCTGCCGTAAAAACTGATCCAGCGCCTCCTCTCCCGGTGGCAGCTCGCTACCCGTCAGATTATTCAGCCGGAGCTGCTGCGGCGTGACCAGCGAGGTTTTGCTGAGCAGGACGGCATTATGCAGGGTGTTCTCCAGCTCGCGGATGTTGCCCGGCCAACTGTAGTTCATCAGCGTGGCGACAGCATCTTCACTGAGACGTAACTGAGGTCGGCCCAGACGGCGCGCATAGAGCTGCAGGAAGTGAGTGGCCAGCACCGGGATATCTTCGCAGCGCTGGCGCAGCGGCGGCAGCGTGACGCTGGCCACATTGAGCCGGTAGTAGAGGTCTTCCCGGAAGCGCCGTTCACGAATCGCCACCGCCAGGTCGCGGTTGGTGGCCGCAATGACCCGCACATTGACCTTTACAGCCCTGGAGGAACCCACACGAGTAATCTCACGCTCCTGCAGCACGCGCAGCAGCTTCACCTGCAGCGACGCACTCAGTTCACCGACTTCATCCAGCAGCAGCGTCCCGCCCTCTGCCGCCTCAAACCAGCCGCGATGGCGATCCTGTGCGCCGGTAAATGCCCCTTTCTCATGACCAAAGAGCTCAGACTCCGCCAGACTCTCGGTGAGGGCACCACAGTTGACCGCCAGAAACGGCTGTCTGCTGCGGGCGCTGTGATGATGCAGATAGCGCGCCATCACCTCTTTGCCGGTGCCGGTTTCACCAATGATCAGCACCGTCGCGTCGGTAGGCGCAAGCTGATCCAGCACGCTTTTAAAGGCGCGCGATGCGGGGTCAATCAACTCAGGGCTGGCAATCTGCATCTTATTCACCAGGTTAACTGGAAAGCCATGACCATACCGCGTGGCTAACGCGGAAACGAGAGGCTAACCAGACCGGATTGTTGCCAATGCAGCAGGCTGTAACTTTACCTGTCGCAAATGCAGCAATATTCAGCAAGAGAAAATACAAATATGTTATTGAATTAATGAAATAAATTTCAATACACAGAGTGGCATGCATCCTGCTAACACCTATATAACTAAAGAATTTATGCCTATGTATTAAATTCAAATATCGTTATAAAGGAATCTGCTAATGAGTCATGCGACACAGGAAAACCTCAACCTCTTCTGGTTTCTGCCCACCCATGGCGATGGGCGCTATCTTGGCACCACCGAAGGCGGCAGAGCAGTCGATTTACCCTATTTACAGCAGGTTGCGCTGGCGGCAGATAATCTGGGCTACTACGGTGTATTAATCCCGACCGGTAAGAGCTGTGAGGATTCCTGGCTTGTCGCCTCTGCACTGGCTCCGATCACCAAAAAGCTGCGCTATTTAGTGGCCGTGCGTCCTGGCCTGCAACCGCCAAGCCTGGCGGCGCGTATGGCGGCCACGCTGGATCGGCTTTCTGGCGGACGTTTATTGATTAACGTGGTCACGGGGGGCGATCCGGTTGAGAACAAAGGTGACGGCATCTTTCTGAGTCATGAAGAGCGCTATCAGGTGACCAGAGAGTTTCTTGAGGTTTACTCCCGCCTGCTGAAAGGCGAGAAGGTCGATTTTTCGGGTGAGCATATCCGCGTGGAAGGCGCTGAGATCCTCTTCCCGCCGGTGCAGGAAAATGGCCCACCGCTCTATTTTGGTGGTTCGTCTGATGCCGCTATCGACGTTGCGGCGAATCAGATCGACACTTATCTGACGTGGGGCGAGCCGGTTGAACAGGTAGCGGAAAAACTGGCAGTGGTTCGTCAGCGGGCGCAGGAGGGTGGCCGTAGCCTCTCCTACGGCATCCGGCTGCATGTCATTGTCCGTGAAACCGAAGAGGAAGCCTGGGCGGCGGCCGATCGGCTGATTTCTCATCTGGATGAAGAGACCATTGCCGCAGCGCAGAAGATCTTTGCCCGCATGGACTCAGCCGGACAGGCGCGGATGAGCGCGCTGCATCAGGGCTCACGAGACAGCCTGCGCATTGGCCCCAATCTCTGGGCAGGCGTCGGCCTGGTGCGCGGCGGCGCGGGTACTGCGCTGGTGGGGAGTCCGCAACAGGTAGCCGATCGCATCCGGGAGTATCAGGCGCTGGGGATCGAGAACTTTATTTTCTCCGGCTATCCGCACCTTGAAGAGGCGCACCGCTTCGCTGAACTGGTGATGCCGCTGTTACCGCTGGCTGCCAACGCCGAAAAGAAACAGCGCAGCGTGAACACCGGTCCTTTTGGTGAAACCATTGGCGGTGACCGTCGTCCTGATAAACAGGCCAGCGCCAGTTAACAGAAGAGAAGGCTTGCTTATGTCACAGCAGCAGATAGTCATTATCGGCGGTGGTTTTACCGGAACCGCGCTGGCGATCCATCTGGCCCGGGCTGGCCAGGCAGGATTGCACGTGACGGTGATTGAACCACGAGCGCAGCTTGCTCAGGGGGTGGCATACGGCACCACCGATCCGGCCCACCGCATCAATGTGCCGGCCGCCAGAATGCAGCTTGCTGGTGATGAAGAGGGCATATTTGACCGCGACTATCGCACATCACCCGCCTTTCAGGCCGACCCGGACGCGTTGTGGCGTGACGGCAATGTTTACCCGCAACGTGGTGAGTTTGGTCGCTGGGTCAATGCGCAGTTTGTGCATCAGCAGCAGCATTCGCCGGTAAAACTCAGCCATCTGCGTGACAGCGCAGTTGCGCTGCAGGATGGCGTAGTGACCACAGCCTCAGGGCAGAAGATCCGGGCTGATCAGGTGGTGCTGGCAATCAGCCATCCACCGCCGGATCTGCCCGCGCTGCTGAAGCCGTTACAGGGGCATCCGGGGTTGATTGCCAATCCCTGGCAGAATGGCGCGCTGGCACAGATCGCACCTGACGATCGGGTAGGGATTATCGGTTCAGGCCTGACCATGTCCGATGTGGTGGCATCGCTGCATCGCCAGCAGCATCGCGGAGAGATTACCGCCTTCTCACGCCGTGGACAGCTGCCGCGTGCCAACCTGAGCGGCAGCGATGAGAGCTACACCCTGGATTACAGTCAGCCGCAGCCCGCCAGCGCACGTGGCTGGTTACGTCGTGTGCGTCAGGAGGTAAAACAGGCGGCCGCATTGAATCTGCCCTGGCAGCTGGTGCTGGATGATATCCGCCGTAATGGTCAGCATATCTGGCAGAGCCTCTCACTGCATGAGCAGCAGCGTTTTCTGCACCATCTTCGCCCCTGGTGGGATGTTCACCGCTACCGGATTGCCCCACAGGTAAGCCAGATTCTGAACCAGCAGCAGGCGAGCGGTCAGTTGTCACTGCTGGCGGCACGTCTGATGGGGGCAGAAGCGGTGGGAAACAATCTTGAGCTGACGCTGCGCCGGCGTGGAGCGCAATCAGAAATACGGGTGGTGGATAAAGTGATTGTCACCACCGGGCCAGCGCACAACGCACTGCTTAAAAGCAACGCGCTGCTGCGCCAGCTCCACGGCGAGGGCGTGATTCAGCCCGACCCGCTGGCGCTGGGCATTCAGGTTAACGCGCTGTCACAGACGCTGAATGCACAGGGTGATGCCAATCCTCATCTCTTTGTGGCCGGGCCTGCCGCGCGTGGTCGCTTTGGCGAACTCATGGGATTACCGCAGGTTGCAGAACACGCTGAGTCCGTAGCACGGCAGCTACTCTCCACTATGCCGCTGCCCCTCAGCGAGCGATGTCCCGGTTCACTCATCTACTGAATCACCCTTCCGGAGCAATCACTAAAAGGTGGGCGGCAAGCGATTGCCGCATCCGCCCAGGAGTCGCTATGTCATCGCAACGTGAAATTCGCCTGAATGCTTTCGATATGAACTGTGTCGGTCATCAATCGCCCGGCTTATGGGCGCATCCCCGGGATCGTTCCTGGCAGTACAAAGAGCTGGAGTACTGGACCGACTTAGCACGCCTGCTGGAGCGCGGCAGGTTTGATGGACTGTTTATTGCTGACGTGCTTGGGGTCTACGACGTGCTCAACGGCAATAACCAGGCCGCAATTCGCCACGCCACGCAGGTGCCGGTAAACGATCCGCTGGCGTTAATCACGCCGATGGCGCTGGTGACGGAACATCTGGGCTTTGGCCTGACCGCGTCACTGTCATTTGAGCACCCCTACCCGTTTGCGCGGCGGATCTCGACGCTGGATCATCTGACCAAAGGCCGCATTGGCTGGAATATTGTGACCTCCTATCTGGAAAGCGGTGCGCGTAATATCGGACATCAGGCCCAGACCGACCACGATGCGCGCTACGACTATGCCGATGAATACCTGCAGGTTATCTATAAGCTGCTGGAGGGAAGCTGGGAAGATGGCGCGGTCCTGCGCGATCGTGAACGTCATATTTTCAGCGACCCGAATAAAATCCATCCGATTAATCATCAGGGTAAATTCTTCCAGGTGCCCGGCATCCATCTGTGCGAACCTTCGCCGCAGCGCACGCCGGTACTTTACCAGGCGGGCGCCTCCAGCCGCGGTAAAGCGTTTGCGGCGGAACATGCCGAATGCGTGTTCGTGGCGGCACCTTCGAAAGTTCTGCTGAAGAAAACCGTGGCGGATATTCGCCGGAGAGCCGCTGAAGCGGGACGCGATCCCCGCTCCATACTGGTCTTCAACCTGCAGACAGTCATTGTGGGTGAAACCGACCTCGCGGCGCAGGCCAAATGGGAGGAGTACAAGCGCTATGTCAGTTACGAAGGCGCGCTGGCGCTGATCTCAGGCTGGACCGGTATCGATTTCGGGCAGTATCAGCCGGATCAGGTACTGAAACATCTGCACACCAATGCGATTCAGTCGGCGGTTGAGACATTCTCTACTGCCGATCCCAACCGACAATGGACGGTGCAGGGCCTGGCAGACTGGGTAGGCATTGGCGGATTTGGTCCGCTGCTGGTGGGCAGCGCCGAAACGGTGGCCGATGAGCTGCAAAGCTGGGTTGAAGAGACAGACGTCGATGGTTTTAACCTCGCCTACGCCGTGACGCACGAAACCTTTACTGACGTGGTGGAACTGCTGGTGCCGGAACTGCAAAAGCGTGGCGTCTACAAGCAGGAGTATCAGCCCGGCACGCTGCGTGAAAAGTTATTTGGCCAGGGGCCGCGGCTGGCGTTGCCGCATCCGGGTGCCGGTTATCGCCGGAGTGCGGATGTGGAACAGCGAGCAGCCAGGGTGGAAGTTTCATAACAGAGACGGCTGGCTGTCCGGCATGAATAACCGGCGCATAGCAAAGTGCAAAGAGACAAGAGTACGTCTTGTCGCCGGTTGATGGACAGGCATTACCGGACCGGTCATTGCTGTTAACCGTTGCTGAATCGGTCTGCCATGTGCTGCTGAAACCTCACGCGTTTCAGCAGTATAAAAAACAACATTTCGCTGAATACTACCGGATGAATTTTATACTTCATGCGGGGTTTGTTGTGGGTGAAATATGATACTATCTTATTGAATTAATTATAATAGTTATCTGTATTTGTTGGTTGTTAACTATGCCGGGAATTCATATAAAACCCTCGTTACCTGCTGAATATAATAACGAGGATACGATGACTACATTAGAAATTGACAACACCTTAACTGCGCCACCGCCTCACTCTCAACCGGTTCGATCGGTGAGTGATGTGGCCCGGCTGATCAACAGTAACACCGAAAAAAACAGCTATGCGCGCTGGATTGTTTTCCTGGCGCTGGGCGGCGTGTTTCTTGATGCCTACGATCTCACTACCCTCTCCTACGGCATTGATGATGTGGTCAAGGAGTTTGGTTTAATCCCGGTACTCACGGGCCTGGTGACGTCGTCAATCATGATCGGCACCATTTTGGGTAATCTGGTCGGCGGCTGGCTGACCGATAAATATGGCCGTTACTCAGTGTTTATGGCGGACATGCTGTTTTTTGTCGTCTCCGCCATTGCAGCAGGGCTCGCCCCCAACGTCTGGGTGTTGATTGGTGCTCGTTTTCTGATGGGCGTCGGCGTCGGGATCGATCTGCCAGTTGCCATGGCCTATCTGGCAGAATTCTCTAAGTTCTCCGGCAAGGGCAATAAAGCATCGCGCCTCGCAGCCTGGTGCCCGATGTGGTATGCGGCTTCGTCTGCCTGCTTCTTTATTATTTTTGCGCTTTATTTCCTGCTGCCCGCCGAACATATTGACTGGCTGTGGCGCGCCTCGCTGCTGTTTGGCGCCGTACCGGCGCTACTGATTATTGCGGTGCGCAGTAAGTTTATGAATGAGTCACCGCTGTGGGCGGCGAATCAGGGCGACCTGAGCGGTGCGGTGCGTATTCTGCGTGACTCTTACGGCATTGTTGCGCATGAGGAGCCGCCCGCTAAAACCGATGCGGTGAAAGCGACGCCGAAAGTGCGTTTCCGCGTACTGTTTCAGAAGCCTTATCTGGAGCGCACGGTCGTCAGTGCGGTGATGAACGTCTGTATTTCGTTTGAATACACCGCCATCGCTTTCTTCCTGCCCTCTATCCTGGCGCAATTTCTGGGCGCGGGTGTATTTGAAACCATCTCTGCCTCACTGGGACTGAATGCGTTGTTCGCCTTTACCGGCGGGCTGTTGGGGATGCGACTGGCGTGGAAATTCCCTTCACGGCATGTCGCAATCGCCGGATTTGCGCTGCAGTTTATCGCGCTGATTTCGCTGGCTTTGATCGGTCATCCACAGGCGACTGCTGGCGTGGTGTTTGCGGTACTGATGCTGGGTTTGTGGCTCTTCGCAGAGGGATTCGGACCCGGCGCGCAGTTAATGATCTATCCGGCGCTCTCCTACCCGACCCACATACGCGCCACCGGTGTCGGCTTTAGTCGTTCGCTCTCTGGTGTGGGCAGCGCGCTGGCGCTGTTTATTCTGCCAATTTTGCAGGCGCGTTACGGCACCAATATGTTCTGGATTGTCTCACTGGCCGCCCTTATCCCGATTATTTTCCTGTTAATCATTCGTTTTGAACCGACCCGACAGGACATCGATGAACAACCCGACTCAGGAGTGGATCATGTCTGAATTAAATCGTACCGAATTTGCCGAACTGGTTCAGCATTTCAGGCCGCTATTCGCCCGCATCGCTGAGGGGGCCAGTGCCCGTGAAACCGAACGCACACTATTGCATGAGCCGATCAACTGGCTGAAAGCGGCACGCTTCGGCACCCTGCGTATCCCCAAAGAAGAAGGCGGCTTTGGGGTTTCGCTGCCCCAGTTATTTGCTCTGCTGACCGAACTGGCTGAGGCAGATTCGAACCTGCCACAGGCGCTGCGTGCGCACTTCGCATTTATTGAGGATCGCCTGAACCAGCCTGCCAGCGAGGATCGGCGTCGCTGGTTCCGCCGCTTTGTGGACGGTGAGCTGGTGGGCAGCGGCTGGAGTGAAATCGGCGCGGTGAAGCTGGGTGAGGTCAATACTCAGGTTTCTCCCGATGAAATGGGATGGCGGATCAGCGGTGAGAAGTTCTACAGCACCGGCACGCTCTATGCAGACTGGATTGATGTCTATGCTCAGCGTACTGACAATGGCCGTGACGTGATTGCCCTGGTGAACACCCACCAGAATGAGGTGGAGCGCGATGATGACTGGGATGGTTTCGGGCAGCGGCTGACCGGCAGCGGCACTACGCGCTTTCATCAGGCCCGGGTTGAACTGCCACATGTCTATGATTTCAGTGAGCGTTTCCGCTATCAGACGGCATTCTATCAGCATGTCTTACTGGCCACGCTGGCGGGCATCGGGCGGGCAGTGGTACGCGATGCCGCTCAGGGCGTGGCGCAGCGTAAACGCATTTACAGTCATGGTAATGCTTCGCAGGTGAAGCAGGATGTGCAGGTGTTGCAAGTGGTGGGTCAGATAAGCAGCTGGGCATGGGCAGTCGAAGCCGCTGTCGACCGGGCGACCTACTCGTTGCAGAGGGCATTTGAGCTGCAACTGAGTGGCGCAGATGAGGCGCAGCTTCATGCGGCTAACGTGCTGGCCGAAGTGGAGTCTGCCCAGGCACAGGCGGTGGCCGTTGAGCTGGTGACGCGTGCGGCAACAGAATTCTTCAATGCGCTGGGTGCATCTGATACCCGCGTCAGCAAGGCACTCGACCGGCACTGGCGTAATGCAAGAACGGTGTCATCGCACAATCCGGTGATCTACAAGCTACGTAACGTAGGTGACTGGGAGGTGAACGGCACCGATCCGACCTTCATCTGGCAGATAGGCAATGGAAACGGGATATAAAATAGCTGTTTCATGGGCAGGTATTTGGGTGTGGTAATGGATCAGCCTGCTACGGAAGCAGCATGGGATAGCGACAGTTTTCATTTTATCCGGACAGGAAACTGGCGTTGGCCATTTAATAGCGGTCATTCAGTACGTGATGCGGTAAATAAACACGCTAAACGCGACGTATGCTAATTATCATTTATTAAGCATCAATCGATCGTTATTTTCTGCCAGCCTGAAGGGTTACTTTTTTGCAAAGGGAAAAGAGCCAGCATTACATCATGACACTGGCTCTTTTTTCATCAGCGTGGTTGTTAAGGCTTACTTACAGGCTCTGGCATAGCTGAAGAGTGATGAGTTGAGATTTTCCAGCCCTGACCATCCCAGACATAAGTGAAGGTGTAACGTGCTGTGACGTGGGTGCTATCTTTAAAAGTAAATGTATAAACGCCGGTATCAATCGCTTTATTACAACCGATTCTGATAGTCCGGGAATCGATTTTACCGCTCGGTCCTTTTTTCAGGAAATCTTTAAAATAATCGATACGTTCCTGATCGGTCAGACGTACCTGATTTGAAATGGTCGGCAGTAAAACGGCATCGCTGACATATAACTCAGAGACTTTAGTTGCATCGCCGGTTGCCAGAGCATCATTCCAGGTATTAAACAGGCTTGCGACATCCTGCTCGGAGGCTTTAACACAGGTCACGGGCTGTTGTGCCAGCGTAATTGCAGGCGCGCAGGAGAGACCTAAAAGGCATAATGATAATAACGTTTTTTTCATAAAAATATCCTCTTTTACCCTGGTGGAAGCCGGCGAGCTGTGAGACATCCCAGACGCCGCCATAAAAAGTGCTAATAATTCGCTATTGCGGTATGGTCATGCTGTCTTATCGAAAATGAGTCCGATGCGGTAAATAAATGGCCAGTCTCATTTGATTCAAAAATATGATAAATATACGCATCGACGCTTTTACTGGCTGGATTGCAAGATAACTGATGATAATTACCATCAGGTATTTAAATCTTCAAAAAGGCAGGATTTAGTTTTTTATCCTGTATCTTAATAGCACCAGGCTTGTGAGTAGTACAGTTGAGCAGTCTGTAATTCAGGCCTGTGAATATAGTGCCGCCCATTTTTTCAGTAATGTTAAGAGTAAAAAAGTTTTCAAAGGAAAACCCTTAAGGATAATGTTATCTGGGGTTTTTTATGAGCGTCAGATTCAACAGGCTGACTATTTAATCCTGTCTGCGCTCATTCAAATAAAGTTTTCTGGCATTTTCACTGTTTATCGCGATAAATAAATCAGCGTCAGAATGCGTGATTTAATTAAGTGATGTCTGAACAGATAACAGGTTCAGAATTTAAACTATCCCGCGTTGAGGTTTTTTTTGTCAGTATCCTGTTTTAATCCGATGTTCCGATAGCAGATGCTGTTCCGCCTATCGATAAACATCAGTGTGTACTCACCATGAATCCCTGCCCCATCCGATTGTAGTGACTCGCGATCCGGTAAAAACAAGGCTGGATGCTGCACCCAATCATGACTTCGTATAATTGTTCTTATACGAAGTCATGACATATAGATGGTGCCGGGTTAAGATGGATAGCAGTAAAGTTCGCCCTGAAAATGACAACGCTACGTAAATTCTGCCCGGTTATCCCCCTGCTTAATTCTCAGAATTAACGTAGCGCGATCATCGGCGTCTTTGGTTGATAAGTGAGCAAACATGAGTGAGTTAGTGCCGTTAACCCCTCTGACGGTTGACCGGAATAGCGATATCACCGAACGGCTCCGGCAGTTCGTTCAGGATAAAGAGGCTTTCTCACCTAACACCTGGCGACAGCTGCTTAGCGTAATGCGAATCTGCAATCGCTGGTCGGAAGATAACCAGCGCAGCTTCCTGCCCATGAGTGCAGACGATTTGCGTGACTATCTCTCTTTTCTGGCTGAAAGCGGCCGGGCCTCCTCAACCGTCACTTCACACGCGGCGTTAATTTCGATGTTACACCGTAACGCCGGATTGCCGGTGCCCAATGTCTCTCCGCTGGTTTTCCGTACGATGAAGAAGATAAACCGTGTAGCCGTGATCAACGGTGAGCGGGCAGGCCAGGCCGTGCCCTTCAGGCTGACAGATCTTCTGGCGCTGGATAAAGAATGGGCAGGTTCTGATAACCTTCAGGCGCTTCGCGATCTGGCTTTTTTACATGTGGCTTATGCGACACTACTGCGTATCAGTGAACTGTCGCGATTGCGGGTGCGGGATGTGATGCGTGCCGGCGATGGACGTATCATTCTGGATGTGGCGTGGACAAAAACTATTGTGCAGACCGGCGGATTGATTAAGGCGCTCAGCACCCGTTCGACTCAGCGACTGGAGGAGTGGATTGAAGCGTCCGGGATATCAAGCCAGCCTGATGCCTGGCTGTTTACTGCAGTACATCGGTCTGGCCGGCCACTGATTGCTGAAAAGCCGATGAGCACAAGGTCACTGGAACAGATTTTTAGCCGTGCATGGCGTACTGCCGGAAAAGTGGGCGCAGTAAAGGCCAACAAAAATCGCTACACCGGCTGGAGTGGCCACAGCGCCAGGGTGGGAGCTGCGCAGGATATGGCAGATAAAGGCTATCCGATTGCCAGGATCATGCAGGAAGGCACCTGGAAAAAACCAGAAACACTGATGCGCTATATCCGCCATGTGGATGCACACAAAGGTGCCATGGTGGAGTTTATGGAGCAATATAGTGACCCTGATTATCCTGGCTGATGGCTCCTGAAAAGAGAATAAAGCCCTTTTTCAGGCTGAAGTTATCCACAGAAAAAGTGGACAGCCTGTGTGTAAGCCGGTACGGATTATCGCTGCGGCGGGTATCCACAGCGTTCATCCGGCTGATTTAATTGATTTATTCTTACTGCCATACCACCTGCGGCGTTTCTGTCATGATAAACAGAGCACGTCGGCAATTATGAGTGAGTTGCTGCGCCCGGCAGTGAACCCTGCTCTGGCGCTCAGTGAACTGCAGCAGGAGAATTAAAATTACACGAACCCTACTTCATTTTGGTTCCCATCACATACGTGTGTGGTAACAGTTCGATCGTCCCCTGACATTTCCATACCAAACAGCAGCTCTTCGATGCTCTTAGCTTCTTTGTTGCGTCCGGCGAGAACCTGTCCAGCCTGAGGGTCGAGGACGACGAAGTCAGCTTCCTTACCAGCAGTAAAGCTGCCTATCTTATCCTGCAGGGAGAGGACAGTTGCGCCACCCAGCGTAGCAAGGTAGAGATTCTCCATCGGTGTCAGTGAGTGGACGGCGTCAGGTTTATCCGTGAATGCCTTGCGCATCTGCGTCACTTTGTAGGCTTCATCCATGGTTTGAAGTAGAGATAAACTTGTGCCTGCGCCGACATCGGTTCCTAAACCAACCGGGATATTGTAATGATGGGCTTTATGGCCTGATGGGAGCGAAGCATACAAAATGCGACATTTCCCCTTTATCGTAATGTCGGGTTTACACAACCAGAGCTGACGATGCAGCTCTGATTGTTATGCTCTCAGCTAATATGTAATCACCAGTAGAAAATGGTTATGTGAAGTTGTAGACAACCTGCACAATTACGGTTTTCTCACCATTCAAAGCGCCGACATAAACAGATTCCTGAGGATCAGTTCTGCGCCAACAGGTTGACTCTAAGTCACACTCAGTCCGCCTGTATCCTATGGACGTCAGATAATTTTCTATTTTACTGGTATCTTTCGTATCGTAGAATTTCACTGCATACACATGCGTCGCAGGTCCTGTGATGTTTGCAAAATCAAAGGAATAACGGGCGGAAATTCGCGGCATTTTTCTTAGTATGTCAGGAGTATAAAAATCATACTCCCGTTTATCCTGCTCGGTATAGTGAGCGCTACCAGCGAATTCCATTTTGACCCATGGCCAGGCATAGGTGAGAGCAATAGCAATAACGATAATTGCACCACCTGATACCTTGAGTGACTTACGCATAGGGTAATGCTCCCCCTTTAGCTTTGTCTATATATGAACCATCAGCGCTGGCAATACCAACTATCCCCGAATGGAAGTCACTCCACGGTCTGACTGTCGTCATAAAATTCGGCAGAAATCCTATTCGAGGCCTCGCATTGGGGGATTTTTCAGGGGCGGGGAATAAAAGTGGCAAAAAGGAATCGTTTTTCCAGGAGCCGATTTTACCGTAATAATCCCATCTTTTTAGCGCCTCTGCTTTGCTGACTGGACGCAGAAGTTCAAAGGGATTAGGCATGGTGACAACACGGTAAAAACCCAGCAAATCTGACACCAGATCTTCTCCGCTAAAGCCACTATCTGTAACGCAATTGATGGGGAATGATGCCTGCAATCCTTCAAACTTCCGGGCCAGTGACATCATCATTGCCAGCGCAATGCTTCTACGTTCGAAATACGGACGACCGCGTTTGATATGCCAGGTAATAAATTTACCCATTTTCATGGTTCTTGTCGGATCAATCATAGACTGCGAATAGGTAACGTCGTAGCGTTCCTTGCCTGAAGATTCTCCGGAATCAATACTTCTCAACAGCGTTCTTATGTCAGTCCCCTGAGCATGACCGAGATCAATCCATCCAAGGACTTCGGTATATATAAGGCCATATTTAAGATGACTTTGCCGACCATCAATAATATCATTTCTTTTACTCATCCTTAATCTCCTTTCCTTTTTAATTAAAAAAACTAACTACCTGGTCCTCATTAGATTTTATATCCCTGGTCGAAACCTCTGGGCATACTTTTAACAACAGGTGTAGCAGGTGATCTTCTTAGTTTGTTGAGTTGCCTGCCTTTACCCTGAGAATAGTCTGTCGTGTGGTATTGAATTCTCGGGCAACCGCGCTCACGCTAATACCCGCGCTGAGGCGTGCCTGGGCGGATTGTTTCTGTTCATCATTCAGGGTGGAAGGACGTCCGAAACGCTATCCTGATGCCTTTGGCCGCGCAATACCGGCGTGCGTGCGCTCGATTAGCAGATCCTTTTCAAACACTGTTACAGCCGAGATAACCTGCATTGTCATTTTCCCCGCCGGACTGGTCAGGTCCACACCTCCGAGCGCCAGGCAATGGACCCTGATACCCGATGCAGCCAGTTGTTCCACCGTTTTCCTGACATCAATAGCATTTCGTCCAAGGCGATCCAGTTTGGAGACAATCAGCACGTCACCATTTTCCATTCTGTCGAGCAGACGGGTTAATCCCGGCCGCTCACTGGCAGCAACGGAGCCACTGATGTGCTCCTCAATAAGTCTTTGGGATTTGTGATGGCAAAACCGACAGCTTCTATTTCCCTGCGCTGGTTTTCCGTGTTCTGCCCCAGTGTGGAAACGCGGCAGTAAGCAAAAACGCGTGACATAATGAAATTTCCGTCCGAAAAGGATGTAAGAATCATAATGCATGTCCGAAACTAATTTCACTTACTTTCGGACAGCATGGAGATCCAATGTGTGACACCGAACAGTTTAGGACACCATCAGGCGGCCAACGCCAGCCGCTGATCATACGCATATTACGTTTTAACGCCTGCTCAAAAAATGCATCCACTGAGACTGGCGAACGGGTTGCAAACGCCAGTGCCGTGGTTGTGCCATTTTTTACCAACTGATCAAGGAAGACAGACGCTTCCTGTGAAGCGTACGCGTGATTGCTGTATTTTATTTCTGTTGGAAACGTGTAGGTATTGAGCCAGCCAATAAGCTGTTCGCCATATTCACTGATCATGGTGATTTGAGGATAATGAACATGAGTGTCAACGAGTCCAGGCGTAATAATTTTCCCGCTGTAGTCAATCATGCTGTCGACCGGCTGATCTTTCAGTATCGTATAATCACCCGAATTTAAAATATATACATATTTAACAAAAAGATAGCTGCCTTTGTAATGGGCGGCTGCTTCTTTATCTTTTGCTGGGTCGGCTTTAAAGTAGATGATCTCCGCCCGATATCCAACCGTTTCTGCTGCTGCGTAAAAAAGAGAAAAGAGACAACAATGCTATAAACTCAAGTTTCATTTACTACTCCATTTACTTTTTTAAAAAATCCGTATCACTCTTTTCAGGGCGGGAATAATAGGTGAAATGAGGTAGGTTGAAGATACCAAAAATACGATGAAATTATTAATCTGAAAAGATCATTTAACTTCTGAAATTAATCCTTTTTGCTGCTGTCTTATCAGTGTGTCAGTCAATGTTGTCTGAAGTTTGAATTTCAGCTGCTTAAGTGTGTCAATATTAAATCGTTTACATTATGGTCCGGGTTTACAGAGTTGCAGCCTTTATTGTCATACTCATACCGGACAACGCATTAACATTTATATCATTACAGGACAAAAATATGGGAAACTGGCCCCTCTTAATGTCGGGAGTTGTTATGCTTTCAGTCGCTACTACAACCATCGCATCCGCTCAGGATCAGCTGCCAGGCTACGCTCAGGGTGCAGAGATTATCCAGGTTAACAGCAGTCAGGACCAGATCGACAATATCGGAGATGTGGTTTACCGCCAGGTAAAAAGCACGCGCTCTGTCAGGCAATTGCATATGTCACTGCTGGTTCCCCGCACCAATGAATTGAAACCAGCGATCGTCTATTTTCCCGGCGGTGGTTTCCTGACAGCGGAACGTGACAAATTTATTTCAATGCGGCTGGCGTTAGCGGAAGCCGGTTTTGTAGTTGCTGCTGCAGAATACCGCACTATTCCTGATATTTTTCCGGCACCAGTTTTAGATGCCAAAGCCGCAGTCCGATATCTGCGCCAGCATGCCTCAGAGTATGGCATCGATCCGGCGCGTATAGGGGTTCTGGGCGATTCGGCTGGGGGATGGCTCGCCCAGATGATGGGGACTACTAATGGGGATAAAACGTTTGATAAAGGCGATTTCCCTGACCAGTCTTCAGATGTTCAGGCGGTGGCCACGTTGTATGGCATTTCCGATCTACGGAGCATCGGCGAAGGCTTTCCCGATGCAATACAAAAAGTGCATCAATCCCCTGCCGTAACTGAAGCTCTGCTGGTTAATGGTGCCGCTTTCCGCGATTTCGCCGGGGCATCAGTGACCGACGAGCCCGAGAAAGCGCTTTACGCAAGTCCGGTTGGTCACCTGAAAGGCGTTAAACCGCCATTTTTAATTATGCACGGCAGTAACGATACTCTGGTCTCTCCGGAGCAGAGTGCGAATCTTTATAACGCCCTTAAAAAAGCGGGTGACCGTGCTGAATACGTATTGATTGAAGGGGCTGAGCATGGTGATTACCGCTGGTATCAACCTGAGGTAATCACCAAAGTTACCCACTGGTTCCGCCAGGCGCTGGGCGGACCGGTGAAATCACAGAATCCATCAGCGGCAGATCCTGACGCCAGCCTTTAACTTAATGAGATGCTTTCTTGCCTGTTAACCTGTGCAGACAAGAAAGCACTCATTTGGCGCTTATTAACTCACTCGACTGCTGCAGGTCCGTGTAACGTATCATCCGGCCCGCCAGGCTTTAGCCGTTACTGCACGTAATTTTCCTGTTTACTGCAGCTACTGTGGCAGCCGCGGCAACTCCCCTTTTCCTCCCTGAGCATGACCGGTATTGACTGTACCCGGCTTCCCGCTTTTCGCAATGCCAGCAGGATGATTCCGTTCAGCACCAGCACGCTTATCAGGCAGGTAGCACTGAATGCAGGATGGTCGGCAAAAGTGACGGTCTGGTAAAACAGCGTGGCGGTGGTGTAGGCGATGTTGAGTCCCCAGAAGAATGAGAACATCATCCATTTTTTACCGGCTTCCCGCGCAATAGCGCCCATGACCGAGACGCAGGGAACATAAAGCAGGACAAAAATTAAGTAACTGTAAGCGGCAAAGCCACTGCCAAATTTGGCTGACATCACGCCCATCGAGCCGGTCGCCATCTCACCATCGCCTTTACTGGCATCGATGGGATGGGCCAGCGCATCAATTCTGAAGGCAGCCGTTAACCCCGCCCAGGTCTCTGTCAGCGCCTCTTTAAGCTCATCCAGCAGGTTGAAAGCCTGCGGATCAAATGGACTGCTCTGGATTGCCTCTGTGGTGTAAAGGCTGTTGAGCGTGCCGACGACGACCTCTTTCGCCATGATGCCGCTCACCAGTCCCACGGTTGCCTGCCAGTTATCCTGAGTGACCCCTATCGGCAACAGCACGGGCGTGATCGCTTTGCTGGTCGCCGCCAGCGCAGAGTGGTTAATGTCATTAACCATCTGGCCATTAAAGGCAAAGCTGCTCAGTACGCCAATCAGCATGCTCACCAGGATAATCACCTGTCCGGCTCGCACCACAAACATTTTCAGCCGTTGCCAGGTCTGCAACAGCAGGCTTTTGAGGTGAGGCCGGTGATAGACCGGCAACTCCATGATAAACGGCGAGGCTTCTCCGCCCAGCAGGGTATGCTTAAGCACCAGCCCGGTCGCGATGGCCACCACAATGCCCAGCAGATAGAGGGAGAAAACCAGACTGGAACTGTGGGTGTTAAAGAATGCCGCAGCGAAAACCGCAAAAATCGCCAGCCGTGCGCCACATGACATAAAAGGCGCAATCAACACCGTCAGCAGACGCTCACGCGGTGTATCCAGCGTCCGTGTCCCCATGACCGACGGGACATTACAGCCAAAGCCGACAATCAGCGGCACAAAGGATTTTCCCGGCAGGCCCAGTGACTGCATCAGACGATCCATCACAAAAGCGGCGCGCGCCATGTAGCCGGAGTCTTCAAGGAAAGCGAGGAACAGGAACATCAGGCCAATCTGCGGAATGATCGGCAGCACGGTATTGATACCGGCACCGA
The DNA here is from genome assembly GCF_051136245.1 of Pantoea sp. Lu_F5_004. Taxonomy (NCBI): domain Bacteria; kingdom Pseudomonadati; phylum Pseudomonadota; class Gammaproteobacteria; order Enterobacterales; family Erwiniaceae; genus Pantoea; species Pantoea sp. Lu_F5_004. The sequence goes on along the minus strand of NZ_CP194948.1, from coordinate 48,507 downwards.
TACCCTGCGCCAGGAAAACCGTCAGCCAGTCAGGGAAGTGGCTGACATAGCCCAGCCATTGTGCACCATGAATGAATATCGCCACCGAACTGCTGTCGAACAGTGGCTGTAGCGCAGCACCAATGTTGATTGAAAGAACAAACATCACATACATCACTGCCAGGAATATCGGAATGCCCAGCCAGCGGTTCAGCACAATTTTATCGATCTTGCGGGTCAGATCGGCGGGCATTGCGTGATGAATGTTACTCACTGCCGCGCAAAGTGCATTGATGGTGCGATAGCGGTAATCGGCAATCTGTACGCCGGTCTCTCCACCGGCCTGCTGCATAATCTCGGGCAAATGCGGAACCAGCGACGGACAAAGTTTCTGACTGTTGATATCCCCTTCCAGCAGTTGCAAGGCCAGCCAGTAGCGTTTTTGTGGGGCTATGGCGGCGGGCATCTGTTGGCAGAGCTTCTCAATGGCCGTTTCAATCGCGGCCGGATAACGTACCCGTTCCGGTGCGCGGTAAATATGAGGCTGGTCAATCAGCGCTTTGAGCTGGGCAATACCATCACCCCTGGTTGAGGTCAGTGAAACAACCGGACATCCCAGATGAGCTGACAGTGCTGCGACATCAATAGTGATGTTCTGGCTGGCGGCAATATCCTGCATGTTCAGGGCGACAATGCAGGGCACGCCCAGTTCCAGCAGTTGAAAGGTCAGGAACAGATTACTTTCCAGACTGGAGGCATCGACGACGTTAATCACGACATCGGCGTGATCCTGATAGAGATACTGGCAGGCGATGCTCTCATCTATCGAGCTTTCAGCAGATAGCGTCGTCAGCGATCGGGTGCCTGGCAGATCGATGAGCCGGACATCTGACTGCGCGGTAAAAAATTGCCCCTCTTTGCGCTCAACCGTGACGCCAGCCCAGTTCCCTACCCGCTGTCGGGCACCGGTGAGCTGATTAAACAGCGTGGTTTTGCCGGTATTGGGGTTACCAATCAGCCCGATGGTTATCTTTTTCATCAGACGATTTCCTCCAGGATGATGTCGTCCAGGTCACGCTGCCGCACCGCCAGGCTGACACGGCGGGTAGAGATCTGCACTGGGTCGCCCATTGGCGCCACGCGAATGACCTCAATAACTGCGCCGGGAAGCATACCCATTGTCAGTAATTTCTGGCGCCAGGCGGAATTTACCGATGGCTTATAGCCAAGGATTCGGTAGGTACTGCCCATATTCATTGCCATATCACGCCCTGCCTAAGAGTAAGAAGCACTCATTCTATAAATGATAAGCGTTTCGCTTTTTGATCTGGCATCGGGCAGACAGTGAAAAAGCGCTCTGAATGGCTTTCGTTTAGAAAACAGAGAACATCTTCCTGTAACCTGGTTGCTTACGGGAAGGGTTGATACAGGCGATGTCTATAAGATCTCCTATCGTCAGGTTCTGGGCTTTGGGGCGTCGGCATCTATAATCCGGGCAGTGATTTTTCCATGAATGCAGGGGGCTATTCGTCCGTTGAGAATGGCGACAAGCCTTACGGCAATCTGATTGTCGTAAGTTGTCCAAAATCCAAAAGGCTTATATGAAACAAATTACTGTTACTCACCTCCAGCAACTCAGCGAGCAGGCTGCGGATTCTCCTCGCTTGCGAGCCAATCGTAACTTACACCCTGAATTGAGCAATCCGGTGCAGCGGCTGGCCATCGCTATGGAGCCGGGTACCTATGTCCGCCCTCACCGACATCCGCATACCTTTGAGTTGCTGACCTCGCTCAGTGGGCGGTTTCAGGTATTACATTTTGACGAAAATGGGCATGTGACCCAACGGGTGGTTTTAGGTGAAGAGTGTAAGGTGCTGGAGACGGACGCAGGCACCTGGCATGCGGTGTTATCGATGGATAAAGGTGGCGTTATTTTTGAGATTAAACACGGGGGTTACCAGCCTTTGACTGAACAGGACTCAGCCCCCTGGGCACCCGCCGAAAATGAGCCGGGAGCTGAGGAGCTAATGAAATGGTACGCACAGGCACAAGTGGGTGAGGGTTTTAGATAATAGTTGCTTTGCGCTGAGTAAAAGGTATCGCTATCGATGCCGTTCTGCCTGAGCGAAACCCGATGGAAAGCATTTACCGCTAATTTCCGCCAGGCGTTACTGTTCCCCCATTTTTAAAATTCCGCAAGAAGTTAACAGTATCGTTTTAGTTACATCATTCTATAGTGCTATAAATAACAGTTACGGCCCTTCGGGCCGTGCGGGGCGGCTGGTCAATGAGCACTCGGATTCACAGAACGGCTCCGTTAAGGTTTAATCAAAAAAAGCCAATCTGGCAGGATAGCGCCGGTAACCTTATATGCTCCAATAGGGTGTTGTAACTAATTAGCGGTTGGGCTAGTTGCTGTAAGAGAAGAAAGGCGCCCTGGGAGGATCATTTTCGTAATGGCAGTGCCCTGATTTTCAGGCCACCGCCAGATGATGAGCGAATAAAGCTTACTTCAGAACACGAACCGTTTTTACATCAATCTCTACGCTGTTCCAGTCTTTATCAACTTCACCTTCGATGCGGACTTTATCACTCGGTGATAACGATTGCCCCATCCAGCGCTTGTCATCAATATCGACATTAATTGTTCCGGTAGCATCTTTGAACTCATAAAGTTCATGCCCGACTTGTCTGATAATGTTACCTTCCAGAACGACCCATGCGTCATCACGCAGTGTCTTAACCTGAGCGACAGAAACTACGCCGGGCGTCGGACCTTTAAATCCGCCCTGAGAATACCCCTGCCCTGCTGGACTCACAAAGCCTTCCTGCGCAGAAACTCCAAAACTCATACCGGCAAACAATGCTGCTAAAAGAATCTTTTTCATATTTTTATCTCCGTTAAATGGTAAGGCTAATTTACGATGCAGATCTTAACGGGATCTTAAGAAGAAGGATTATCTACGCGTGTTTTAAAAATGTAATGAACATAAAGCGAACGATAATTCCATTACAATATAACAATCAAAGTTAAACATGTGTTGTTAACAACAAAATAAACTCTTATCTGAGAGGTAAGCTTTAACATCCACTACAATATGGTAATTCTTGCGCTTTCACTTTGCATAATTTCGCACAAATCACATAGCTCACCTGCCTGTTAACGGCTATTGTTTCCTGGCATAGATATATCCCAGTATTAAATCATTCTGTATCTCAGTTTTGCTCATTATATATTTTGTACTTTTTATAACCACTCGATTGAGTGGTTTTTTTTGCGTGACTAACGGTAGTGACGGATCCCTGTAACGTTAAGCAATCCGTTTACGGCAATAGTTCCCATCCATAATGTGGTCTGTTCTGGCGCGAAAAAGGAGGGGAATGCTGTCTGCAAATACATAAACCAGGAAATGAAATGTGGTTAAACACCCGTTTAGTATTGAAACTTTCTTAAAGAGAGTGGTGATAGCCTGATGCCCATCACAACTGAGGAGAGATAAAGACGCATGCAGAATTTACCGAAATTCGGAGATTCACCCGCATGAGCCTCCGAATAAGTGAAAATTATTTCAGTCTCTGAGCATCATCCTGGGCTTCTTTCAAATCCATTTTTGCAGATTCCAGCTTCAGTTTCTTTTCCTCTACCTTACTGGTTTTCTTCATGATTCTGTCAGTGCGACCTTCTGTATTCGCTTCAGCAAGTTCCTCCTGGGCTTCCTGGAGCTCGAGCTCCGCTTTTTTTACCTTCATCTCGCGTCTGCTGACATCATGAGATGCGCGCGTTGCCTGACGTTCATCAGTACAATACGTTTCAACCTTATTACGAGCAATATTGAGCCGTGCAATTTCTGCACTATTACCCTGTTTTTTGGCCATTTCAGTTTTGGTTAAAATATCTGACAACTGATCATTACAGGAATCTGTCGCAGCGAACCCTGCCAGGGGTGACGATATCAAAATCAAAGCGATAATTTTACTTTTCATAGCTAAATAAAATCCTTGTTAAAATAGACTAATCAGAATGATAGTTCCGATTGAATATAGCGAAGAAAATCAGAGTCACAAGAGATAAATTGATAAATGAAGTTATATTCCAATTCTGGATTCATTGTTAAAGTCCAGTAATGATTGTTAATTTTTAACAGCTGAGAAAATTTTTCTGAAATAAAGTGGGTGCACATCTGGTCGAAACACAATTCAGGCTCGTCCATGTTGCATACTCCTGAGCAAGCCATGGAGTTGATCCAGATCATTTTCTTCCCGATAAAGATGCAAACTGCCAGATTGTTAGCATGTCGTTTAACAATCACAGCGAATAATGCCGCATCTTCTTAAAAAGTAACGACAGGAAAGTAAAATGACATCTTTTAATTCTGGCAAGAAATTCGCCTTCGCTGTTGCGATGATGGCTTCCGTTATGTCCCTTTCCGCCTGCTCAAGCAATTACGTGATCTCCACCAACGATGGGCACATGATTACGACTCATGGAAAACCCGCAAGAGATAAAGAAACAGGCATGATCTCTTATAAAGACACGGATGGAAACATGCATCAGTTACAACAGCATGATGTTAAAGAGATTGTGCAAAAGTAAATCTGCTTTAATAACGCTCTTAATCGTTATCCTGAAAATCTCACCCTGTGGAAAAACTGAGCAATGAAAATTTCTGTAATTGGCTTTGGTTTATTATTATGTGCATCCTCCTCTGCCATGGCCATTGGCCTGAACGCCGAACAAAGTAAAAACACTTCGGTGCTGGATGCAGAAATCGGCCGTTCATCCGGCGGGCTTTACGTCGATGGTCAGTGGATGAAAAATACGGCGGATGGTGTTCAGATTGGTCAGGCGGGTACCGGTTATAACCTGGAAATCGGACCGGTGATGCTGACGGCTGGCGTTAAAGCCGCTTACATCGGCGGCAAAAAAGGAGACAACGGCGTTGCATTTCCTGTTGGCGGCGGTGTGAAAATCAATCTTCCTGCTAATTTTGCGTTGTATGGAGAGGGTTATTCCGCCCCGGAACAGTTGACCAACAGCGTCAAGAATTTCGTTGAGGCCAATGGCGGTGTCAGCTGGTCACCTGTGGGGCCACTGGTTTTAAAAGTGGGCTATCGCTATGCGGGTGTTGATGGCAAAGATGGACGTCCGGGTCATACCCTGATCGATGGTCCCTATATCGGTGGCGGCCTGACATTTTAACGTCGGATGACTCTTCCCTTTTTTGTGGTGAGGAAACCCTGCAGATTGACCGATCGGTTTCCTTACTCAATTACTCGTCTAAACTCAGGCGGGGAGCACTGAGAAACAGATTATGAAACCTCTTATGCTAATGTTATTTACTCTCTGTCTGACCGGATGTGCGCAGTATAAATGGGTCAAGCCTGATGCATCTGAACAGCAGGAAACAATAGCGGAAACAGCCTGTCGGGCCCAGGCACTGCGGGATTTACCTCCTGACAATGTCGTTAGCGGTAAATACACCTCAAAAGACAGTAAATATAAAACCACTGACACCGATTACTCTACCAGCGATGCCAATGAAAACCAGCGAGAGATCCTTGTGAAAGATTGTATGTTTAAAAAAGGCTGGCAGCAGATTGAGATTCAGCAATAGCCATATCTCCCTCCCCGAGGCCAGGTCAACCCCTGGCCAGCGGTAATCAGCCTCAGAGGTCAGGTTTTATTTCTGTATCATCCTCTTGTCGTTCAGCACGCTGCCGCCGGCACCGTTCCGAGCAATACAGCACCTCGTCCCAGCATCGTTCCCACTTTTTTCGCCATGACATCGGTTTGTTACACGTTTTACAGTAGCGAACCGGTAATGCCTTTTTATTGCCTTTAAATACCTTAGTCCCTCCTGAGAAACCCTGATAATGCTGACAATAGTGTCCTCGTACAGTTTTTAGCTTAGTGCCGTTTCCAATAAGGGAAGGCGAGATTGTCGCGAAGTTAGCGTCATGCTCCTTTGCCGAAGCAACTCATTAACTGTTTATTCAGTGATTCTGCCATTTGATCTGACATCGCACTTTGAAATCTGAGCTGTCTGGATTCCTTGACACACGGGTAGGCGACTGACCAATTAATTGCGATGGTTAACAAAGCGCATTCCCTTTAAAAGTGCAGGGATATCTGACCAGGTTTTTTGTTTAGCCTCTTATTCTATAGGTTGTGTCACAAACGAGTGATGTAAGTAAGCAATGAACTCAATCAATAACGCTTGTAAGTAAGTATTGAGGGCAATTGAGATCGCACCGCTTTACCGTTTTATCAGCGCATAGGGCAATATGGAACCCGGATGATGTTGCTCAGATTGCCTTGATCAGCAGATAGCCTCCCTGGCCCCATACGACGGCTAGAAAAGTCATTACGCCCGTAAATAATCAATCGAGGGACATACGGTAAGACGTAATTCTGACTGTTTTATATCCATTTACTGAAGTACGTCTATCCAGGCTTTTAAAACCAGCCCGTAACCCGCCTGGCGATGATAGTCTTAACCGGAACGTTATTTAACGTGATAAATTAACCTGTTATCATGACCTTACAAATAGTCTAATAAATCAGCCCGCTAATGCTGATTTTCCGTAATTTTGCTATGTGTTCTATACAAAACAATTACGATTAACCTCATGCCCATATCCAGCTTTAGCTGGAAGAAGTATGCAACGATGTTTGACTCTCAGAACAAAGCAGGTATGGGATTAGCGAAGCGATGCCGCTGGTAAAACAGCGTGAAAGCACAGTTTATCCATAACGTAACTAAATTATTCAGCATCATCAGATGGTGCACCGTTTTGACATTTTGAGCGAAGAGTGTAAAAAAAAGAGTAACTTTACTTTTGTTTAAGGGTCTTACGTTAATTACAGTTTAAACTCTTTGAGAAAGCGATTAATATGTTGGTGTTGAACTACCGGTTCTGTATTTTGATTCTTCGAAGGCAAGCATCTTAAAAAAGCAGGTCTGACGAAAAGCATCAGCGTGAACCCGCTCTGTATTTTATTATCTGAACATGACTATGGTGACTTTGATGAGTGACACTCTCAACAGCTTGAATAATATCCGTACCCTTCGCGCAAACGCTCGCGAGCTTGACCTTGCTGCCCTGGAAGAAATGCTGGAAAAACTGTCGGTTGTGGTAAGTGAGCGACGTGAAGAAGCGCAGGCTTCTGAAGCAGCTAATCGTGAAAAAGCTGAGAAACTGGCAAAATACCGTGAATTACTGTTGCAGGAAGGTATTGATCCTAACGAACTGTTAAATGGTATGCCGACTGCGCCAGCAGTGAAGAAAAAACGCGCGCCTCGTCCTGCTAAATATCAATACACCGACGAAAATGGTGAGGTTAAGCAGTGGACTGGCCAGGGCCGTACCCCATCTGCTATTAAATCTGCCATTGATGCAGGTAAATCGCTGGATGATTTCCTGATTTAATTCAGTATGAATTATGAAACACCGCCTGCATCAGGCAGGCGGTTTTTTCGCCATAAATGGTCAGGCTCAAGCATCTCAATTACCGGCCAGCCTGTACCCTTTCCTTTCTCATCTTGTTATTGTCTCTCCATCCATAATCCTGCTCAGGCGTTCCCTGAACTCAATAACTCAAAAGCCTTACGCAATCACGCAACAGGCAATGGGTCTTATCCTGTTATCTCAACCGCTTTATTTATTCAGCGATTGCGTGTTGCGGGCTGTGATAATTTCCAGTCCGATCTGCTGACCATAAGAGAGCTCAAGCGTATTGCCATCAGGATCGGCAAAAAATGCCCAGTAGCCTACTGGCGCACCAGATTGCTGCGCGTCGCGTCGCAACACACCTTCAAGCCGTGCGAGTGCCACTTTTTCATCTATCTCTTCACGGCTGGCACAGGCCACGCCAATATGACCAAATGGACCCAGCGGCGTATCCTCACTGTTGTCAGATTGCACCAGCACCAGCGCGAAAGGTCGGGTTAAATCCGACAGCCACGCCACTTTCTGTGCTTCAGGAATGCCAGGTTCGCGCTGGTGTATCACCTGCATCCCGGCATAACGCTGATAAAAATCCACGCTCTTCTCTAAATCCCGTACCTGCAAAGCAAGATGAGTGAAACCGGTATCGTTTGACATGGCCGCTCCCTGTTTAAGTTGAGCAGTCACCATGCCACAGGCAGGATTCAGAATTTGATCACGGATGCTCAGCCGCTTCGTTCTTCACACATGGCCTGGTTACGCCCTGCCCGTTTCGCGTGATACAACGCCTCATCCGCGCGCGCTATCAGCGATTCTTTTTCCTGTTGTGAGTCTGAAGCAAGATAGACGGCGCAGCCTGCACTCAGGGTGACGTGCTTCTGCGGCAATTCCGTGGTGAGATGCGGAATATCGAGCCGGTTAACAGCGTCGATGATTGATTGAGCAAGGTGCAACGCGGCTGACAACGGTTCTCCAGGCAGAATAATGGCAAACTCTTCGCCGCCATATCGCGCTGTGAGGTCGTTTTTGCGGCGGGCGGCGTTCTTCAGGACAGTAGCCACTTTTTTCAGGCAATCGTCACCCGCCACATGGCCGTAGGTATCGTTGAAACGTTTAAAGTAATCGATATCGAGCAGGATCAATGACACGGGCTGGCCACTGCGCTCCACGTTCTGCAGGCATTCAGTCAGCATGTGATCAAAATGGCGCCGGTTGGCAACACCCGTCAGCCCGTCACTCTGTGCCAGATTTTCCAGTGCGCGATTAGCCGCGGTCAGCTCATCGCGTAATTGCGTCAGTTCAAGCTGATAACGCAGCGTATGCCGTGCCTGACGCAGTACAAATGCACCCAGTAAAAGAATAACAATCAGCAGCGCCAGGCTCAGAATCAGATCCTGTACCCAGCTCTTAAGCCAGTGGTTAAACAGTGCGCGCTTGTCATATCCCGCGGCCACTACCAATGGATATCGCTGTGAGCGGACAAAGCCAAAGATGCGTTTTTTACCATCAAGCGCAGCGGTCCACTGACCGCTGCCTTTATCCGCATGGGCCAGCATCCTGAGGAAAAGCGGACTCACTGAGAGATTTTTACCGATGTAGCTATCCGGCATTGGACGGGCGTAAAGCACGGTACTGTCTGCCAGCATCAGGACCAGCACATCGCCATCGCTCAGTTCATAATAGCTATAGAAACGGCGGAAATAGTCCACTTTAATGGTGGCGAGCAGGACACCCCGAAAGCCGTTAAAGGCATCGTTCACACGAAGCGTAACCGGGATCACCAGCTCGTGAGTAGTGCGGCTGCGAAGCACCGGGCCGACATGGAGGGTATCGCGAGCGCTGGCGCGGTGATAATCAAAATATTCACGATCGGAATTATTGATGTCAGGCGGTATCCGGCTCATAGAAGTGGCTATCCATTTCCCCTGCGCATCATAGTAGAACAAGCCGTGTAGCTGCGGCAGGCGGCTCTGCAACAGGCGCATCGTCTGGCTCAGCGCATCGCCATCTACACCGGTTGTGGCAATCTGCTTTTCGAGCTCGCGTTGCACTTCGCGTAAAGAGAGCTCGGTCTGCAAAAACGTATCGTCCGCCTGGCGCGCCTGTGATAGCGACAGATTAACCGCCGTATCTTCAGCTTTATCGACGGTTTCGTTCCAGTCTTCCCGCAGCGTCCACACATTTAAGCCAATCACCGCCACGCTGAGCAATACGCCTGAAAGGATAATACTTCTTAGCAGCGGCGAGATTTTTGGCGCTGGCCCCTCATTTTTCCGGCGAAACGTCATGCCTGTCCTTAATAAACCCTGTTGACTGATTTAAGCACAGTAAATCAAAAGCAAAAATGCAAATCCCACAATCCTGTTTCAACAATGATGTTCCGCAATTAACCAGCAGATTTCGCTTAAAATTTCTTCTTTATTGGTTTAACCAGCGCTATTAATAGTGGATTAATAGCGAATGTGGCTACACTAGCGCTTCAAATATCACATGGGTAAATGTTACCCTTGCCAGCTGAATAATTTGCACTTTATTGATTAAGTTGAGTATTTGAGGATTTGTTATGAGTAAAAACCTGAGCAGCCTGAACAATATCCGCACGCTTCGTGCAGAGGCGCGCAATATGGCTTTAGATATGCTGGAAGAGTTACGCCAGAAATTAGAGACCGTGGTGAATGAACGTCGTGAAGAGGAAAACGCGCGGGTAGCGGAAGCCCGTGAGAAAGCAGAAAAACTGGCGTTCTACCATGAGCTGTTAATGGAAGAAGGGATTAACCCGGCGGAGCTGGTAAATGGCGCATCTCCCTCGGTAACCAGCAAAAAGAAACGCGCAAAGCGTCCGGCGAAATACCGTTACAATGACGAAAATGGTCAGGTCCGTTACTGGACGGGTCAGGGCCGAACGCCTTCCGTAATTAAGGCGGCCATTGAAAACGGCCAGCCGTTGGATGATTTCCTGCTGTAGTCACATTTATTTCTGCCGGAATAGTGACCGCCATTACGCGGGAATATTCCGGCAGGCAAAGCCACAGGCGCAGATATTCATCCGCGCCGGGTCACTCATCATCCTGTCGTAATGCCTCATCACTCATCACCGGATGCGGCCCCCGAAACGTCCGGCGCCACTCGCTGGGAGAGACGCCAAACCGGGATTTAAAACGCTGACGAAATGACACGGGCGAATCAAAACCCGCCTTTTCTGCCACACATTCAATGCTGATGCCGGTGGTTTCGAGTAATAGCTGGCTGCGTTGCAGACGCTCTGCTGTCAGCCACTCTCCCAGGGACATGCCTGTCGCCTTATGAAAATGACGCGTCAGCGTTCGCCTGCTCATGCTGAGCGTCCGCGAAAGTGAGTCAAGATCCTGCGGCTGATCCAGATTCTGTCGCAGGGACGCCAGCAACGCGTTGATCTTACTGTCACGCGTTGTTTCCGGAACCGGCCGCTCAATGAACTGCGCCTGACCGCCTTCACGGTAAGGCGGCACCACCATGCGTCTGGCTACCCGATTAGCCATGGCGCTGCCATAGTGGTGACGGATGATATCCAGACAGCAGTCGATGCCCGCCGCGGTGCCGGCAGAGGTGATCAGACGATTGTCACGGGTATAAAGAGCATTACTGTCGAGGTGAACCTGCGGAAAGCGCTCGCTGAAGTCACGCTCAAATTCCCAGTGAGTGGCAGCACGATGCTGATCGAGCAAACCTGCATAAGCCAGTACATAAGTGCCCAGACATAGTCCGACGACCTCTGCGCCGCGCTGCCAGGCTGCCACCAGCTTATCAAGCAGCGCCTGCGCGGGTTTTTCAGCCGGATTGTGCCAGTAGGGCACGATAATAATCTCCGCCTGATCAAGCGGGTCAAGACCCTGTTCCACCGTAATTGACAATCCCATCTCTGAAATGACCGGGCCTGGTTTCAGTGCGCAGATATCGACATGAAACAGATCCGGCTGCGGCAGGGCAGAGCCGAACAGAATACAGGGAACTGAAAAATGAAACGGACTAAAACCGGCCGTTGCCAGTACCGCGACTCTCAGAGCAGCCATCTTCTCCCCTTACTGTGTGACAGCGTAGTGTTGAGATCTCCAGCACAATTGTGCCGGTTTAGTGCCACGACGCTCAGAACGTCATTGTTTCACCATCTTCCGGGATCAGCACCTGGTCAGCAATGCCCTGTTCGGTAGTCCAGGCACGTAGCTCAGCGCGCGTCAGTAAACAGTGGTTGATCGCCTCCATGTGTGAGGCAACCAGCGTTGCCTCAGGCAGAATATTCAGCGTACGCTGGGTATCCTCTTTTCCCATGATAATCGGGCCATAGAGATCGTTGGTTGCATTGCCGATATTCATTACCACTACCTGCGGCTGAAAACGTTGCAGCGCTCTGACATAGGGCTTAACCCATACGGTATCGCCAGCAATGTAGAGGTTTTTTTCTGCCGGATGGGTAAATACCAGGCCACAGGCGTCACCCAGAATATCGCCCATCACTTTGTCTGCATATAAGGCATTGCTGCCATGCTGACCGTCGGTTTTATAGATTGTCAGGCCATCAACAAACGGATTCTCATCCTGCAGCACGCGAACATTTTCAAAACCCTGCGAACGAATCAGCGCTGCATCTGTTTCGTTCTGGCTGTAGATCACCATCGTCTTCGGCACTAACTGCTGCGCAGCCTCATCCCAGTGATCCATATGCGTGTGAGTGATAATAACCGCATCGACTGCCAGCAGTGCAGCGACCGGGACAGGCAGCTCAACCATCGGATTTCTAAGATGCGGACGGGCATTTCCGGCAAACCCGGGCCAGGCCTCTTTTTCGGCCAGCATCGGATCGATCAGGAATTTTTTGCCTGCATAGTCCAGTAGCAGGGTGGCATTACGAATCTGGGTCAGCTTCATTTTGGCTCCTTGAACAGTCTCAGTGAAATCAGCCAGGCTTACTGGCTACCATGAGGTCACTTTACGGCACTGTTTACCTGCGCGTGACAGGCTCAGAGGACAGTGTTCGATGAAATCGGGCCAAACTGCACTATTTTCTTGTGGCAGGGTATTTATCGGTGCTGGCGTCGCGACGAGACAGCCCGGAATGTTCAGGAATGGCAGGAGTTCCGGAAGTTGCTTTTAACTCTTTACCGACAACGATAACGCTCTCTGACGATGTCTGTTAAAAGCATTGCCGGTTAAAATATTAGTAGCCCTGGCGGGTCCCGGACCTGTGTTCTGATTATTAACCTTTGACAGGAGAGTCTGTGAACGACTTATGGAAATTGCACTGGCTGGAGGCATCGGGTGATGTCGGGCCTTATAAATCGTCAATAGTCAGGGCCGCTGAGCTCGCCTGCGAGCACCTCTCCTCCGTGACGCGTGTCCCTCCTCTGGATATTCTGGTTCAGTGCATGCCGGAGGCAGTCATTCCTGAAACCGGTTTTGCAGGCCGGACTTATAGTCCCACCCTGTTCGGCCTGGCCATTGACCCGGCAAATCCGAATCTGCCCGGGATGCTGGAAAATGGCACGCTGGTGCGGCAGATCGTGCATGAAGTCCATCACTGTTTGCGAATGCGCGGACCGGGATATGGCTGGACGCTGGGTGAAGCGCTGGTCAGCGAAGGTCTGGCGGGTCAGTTCGTCTGCTGGCTGCTTAAAACGGCAGCAGAGCCGTGGGAACGAGCCATAGAGCTAAGCGAATTGCAGGCTAATCCAGTGCCGCTGACCACGCTGCAAAGCCCTCATTATGATCATTCTGCCTGGTTCTTCGGCACGGGTGACTTTCGCCGATGGTATGGCTATACGCTGGGCTACCAGATGGTCGCCGCATGGCGCCGTGATAACGCGGAATGCGCTACAGAGAAATGGTTCAGCGTGACAGCCGATGAGGTGATTGCCACGGGGCTGGCTAAGGGCTTGCTGACAAATTGAGGTTAAAAAAATGCCGCAGCAGGCTGCGGCATGTTATTTCAGATTCGCATCAGAAATCGGCTTTCAGAACCACACGGTAATTGGCTTTACCGGCGCGGACGTGATCCAGCGCTTTATTGATGTCAGACATCGGGAAGAACTCAACCTGTGGCGCAATATCCGCACGCGAGGCGAGTCGCAGCAGCGAACGCAGCTGGCCTGGTGAGCCGGTTGATGAACCGGTCACCGCTTTGTCGCCCAGGATCAGATCAAAAGCACTCACTTCAATCGGCTTCAGCACGGCACCCACGGTGTGGAATTTACCCTGAGGTGCCAGCGCAGCGAAATAAGGTTTCCAGTCCAGGTCGACCGCCACAGTACTCAGGATCAGGTCAAAACGGCCTGCCTGCTTTTTCAGGGCTTCAGGATCACGGCTGTTAACCACTTCATCCGCGCCCATATCCAGGATTGACTGCTTCTTATCCGGCGTTGAGCTGAATGCCACCACTTCGGCACCCATCGCGTGCAGGATCTTGATTGCGATATGGCCCAGTCCGCCGATACCAATCACACCCACACGGCTGGTCGCCGTGATGTTGCTCATCAGCAGCGGTTTAAACACGGTGATACCGCCACACAGCAGCGGACCGGCGCTCGCCACATCCAGTTTTTCCGGCAGCGGAATAACCCATTGCCAGTCAGCACGCAGCTTCTCGGCAAAACCACCTTTGTTCATGATGGTCGGGATGCTGCCCTGCTGACAGTTAACCTGCTCGCCGTTAATACAGGCATCGCAGTGCTGACAGCTTTTTGCTGTCCAGCCGATTCCTACACGCTGGCCGACTGAAAGACCTTTATTCTTAGCCGCTTCGCCCAGGGCTGAAACCCGGCCAATCACTTCATGTCCTGCAATCACCGGGAACTGAGAGATGCCCCACTCGTTGTCGATCATCGACAGATCTGAGTGGCAGACACCACAATATTCGACCTGGACTTCGACTTCTTCGGCTGCCAGTTCGGCGGCATCGTACTCATAGAGTTCAAGGGCCTGGCCAGCCTGCATGGCTGCATAACTTTTAATTTTCATTCATACCTCTGCGTGGTTAATCACCGACAAGTGTAACAACTGAAAGCCCGCCCTGCCTGGTCGTTACGCTTACACCGCACTTTTTTATCTTTTATGCTGATAAATCAGCCCTTAACCTGCGCACCGGAAAGAGTTTGTAACACCTTGAGCTGCGCGACGGCTTCCTGCATCGCATCCATCCCCTGCGTCAGTTCACGCAGGCTGCCGAGATGCTTAGCAATGTCAGCGCGCTCATGTCGCGTCTGTTGATTCATGGCCGCCAGGGTATCGGCTGCACTGATACTGCGCTCTGCCATCTGGGCGGCGGTCTGCGCCGAATCACTGGCCACCAGCCGGATACGTGAGATGGTGCTGACTGCCTCACCGATGTTACTGGCCGTGGCTTCGGCCTGCTCTTTGGAGGAGTGCGCCAGACGACGAACTTCGCCCGCGACCACAGCAAATCCCCGCCCAGCCTCGCCTGCACGAGCCGCTTCTACTGCGGCATTCAGCGCCAGGATATTGGTCTGGAAAGCAATATTGCTGATGCCATGCGTAATCTCATTGATGCCGTTGGAAATTTTCTCCAGATCGTCCAGACCATCATCCAGCCGCCCCTGAGCCTGCTGGCTCTCGGTGGCGATGTTACTGATGTTACGGATACTGCTCTCTGCCAGGCTCAGGGTTTCTCCCTGGCTCTGAGTAGCTGTTTCCAGCACCGGCAGCGCCTCCATCAGCGGCGTCAGCGCCTGCTGATAAGTGATAACCCGATCCAGAACCCGCGTCTGAACGCTGTTAAGCGCTTCCCAGCGGCGCAACGCTCGCTGCGCGTAGTGTGCCGCGTAGCCGGCGTACTCTACCGGGAACTGGCTCATCGCTTTGACGTCATGATTAAAGAACACCAGCGCAGAGAGCGTTTGATTGATGGGCACGCCCAGGATTTCGCCGAAGCTGGAAAAACCGGCGGCGGCAATGCCTTTGAAGAAGTGGGCATTATGCAGCTTATCGGCATTGCCGACGCGACGCAGGATACAGTCGTTCATCAGGATCGCCGCGGGTTTGCCATGCTGAGCGGTAAAAGCCTGCCACTCCTGCTGCGTCGTCTGTTTAAAGTCTTTCTCCTCCATCAGGAACAGCCGATCGCCAAACTCAAGATCGCAGAAAAAGTGTACGCCGCCCGATTCAATTTTGGCGATCGAGCGAATAAAGAACTCGCCGCCAACTTTAACGCCGAAAGTGAGTCCCTTTAGCCGTTCGCTCAGTTGCGCTTCGTTGCAGTTAAGATGTTCACACAGCGCCGCAACAAACGGCTGCTGCTGCCCCTGGCGGTTAAACACTGACGTCACAGTGCGCGCAATCGGATCGGCTTCAGCAATCAGCCAGCTCTTATCGCGTGGCGTGAAGTTCTGGCTTTTAAAAGGAGCAAATGATTTTCCTGGCGCCATCTGGCAGAACACAATCACCGCCTTGCCCTGCAACACCCTGCCACCTGTACCAATCCAGGTGCCATCAAAGGTGATTTTACCCCCGGCCGAACCGCCAATCGCCAGGCAGGGAAAGCGCCCGCTGTTATACCAGGCCTGCATCAGAAAGCCTTCAGATGCCGACAATCCATCACAGTAAATCATGGCGAAAGTACGATCGGCAGAGAGCGGCATCCGCACCTGCAAGCGCGCCAGCTCCTGCTGGATGGCGGTGATGCGCTGGCTGGCGGTCTGGGTGTCGGCGACATGCAGATCAACAATATGCGTCTCATGGCGTGCGATCAGTGTGTCCGGCAGCCAGAGGTAGCTTCCCTCCGGACCATTGCCATCACAGTAGGTGCTTTGCGATCTGCTGCTGCTCAGCGCGCCGTTGGAAGAGAGCGTCAACACCGTCAGGTCGGCGGAGTTGAAGCGCTGCCAGGCCTGACTGACCCGCTGAAAATCGGCTTCAGGCGGAACGAAGGTCATCAGGATGCCGCCCGCCCGCGAGCTTAAACCCACGGAGGCCAGTGAATCTGGCAACGCACGACAATCGTAGGTGCCATTGGCAGGCTGACTGCTACGCCTAAGACGGGCAACAGGCAGGTGTCTTTTGATCGTCTTAATGATCGACATATTATTATTTTCGCTTTTATTTGAGTAATTTGCGCTTAAATTAGCGCTTTCTGGTGTGTATAAAAGGAGGGCTAAAAGCAGGTCCGTTCGCGTTCAGAACTCGTCGCGGAGTGCCGGGTTCATCAATGATCGGCGCACTCAACGCCTGTTGGTTATCGCCAGTAGCGGGAAAACCTTTAACGATTGCTGCAGTTGGTTTAATGGATGAAGATGTTATATTTTCGTAGCATAAAATAAGCTTTAGCGTGATTTTACCGGGAAGATATAAGGCTGTGCGGGTGACTGATGTTTACTGTTTGCGATACAGACTCATCAGTGCGACAATTGTAATGTCAAGTGTAAATACAAAGGAACTCGCTATGGGCACAATTAACATTCGAATCGATGATGACCTGAAGACACGATCCTATGCTGCGCTCGAAAAAATGGGTGTGACTCCTTCTGATGCGCTGCGCCTGATGCTTGAATATATTGCAGATAATGAACGTCTTCCCTTTAAGCAAACGTTACTCAGTGACGAAGATGCGGCGTTAGTAGACATAGTTAAAGAACGCCTGCGAAACCCTGAGCCTGTCCGGGTCACACTGGATGACCTTTAATGACCTGGCAACTGGAGTTCGATCAGAGGGCACTGAAAGAGTGGCGCAAGCTGGGCCCGACAGTACGTGAACAGCTTAAAAAGAAGCTGGCTGAGTGTCTTGAGTCACCCAGAATTGAGGCGAACAAACTCAGCGGGATACCTGACTGCTATAAGATCAAGCTAAAGTCATCCGGTTATCGACTTGTATACCAGGTTATTGATGACCGGGTGGTGGTTTTTGTGGTGGCTGTCGGGAAAAGAGAGCGCTCAGAGGTTTATTCTGCCGCTTCCAGGCGTCTCTCTTAAACAGGCGACTTCACCGCTAACAAACAAAGCGGCGCTATTCCTGTTTACCTGTCACTCTGCTGGTTCCAGTGCTGTTCGCAGCGCTCCCGAGCTTCGGCAGGCAGGTCGCGTAAATCAGGCAGCGTGTCGCCGGAACCGTAGCCCATTGATCCCCTCGCTTCCTGCTGTTCATCCTGCGCGGCGAACGTGATTTTCTCATCCAGCTGCTGCCAGCTATCGCCCTGCTGCCGGTAGATGACAGCAAAAGTGGGCGTCTGTGCATCATCGCCGTAAATCTCATATTTCTGCTTCTGCTCGTCAGAGCCCAGCTCAAGCGTGTCGATTAAGGTCGCATTACTCATAGCACTCTCCTTTTTCGTCAGGTCTGTAAGCGTAGTTCATCACCTACGGCCCTGCCGACACTATCCCCCTTCGAAAAATTAACATCACTATTATCAATCAATTAAGTATGTGCATTTGCATAAACGAAGCGGACGACTATGCTTGCAGATGTGACTAGCTAGTCCTTTTTATCTAATGGAACATTGATATGAGGTCTTCCTATGACACAACAGAAATACAGAGGTGGTGCCGGCAATTTTGCCAACGATCCAGAACGGGCGAGTGAAGCTGGCAGTGCAGGAGGCAAGGCCAGTGGGGGCAATTTCAAAAACGATCCTGAAAAAGCCAGGGAAGCCGGTCGGAAAGGAGGCAAAATTAGTCGCCGTCCTTCTAAGTAATTCTGAATAAAGCGCTTTAGGACGTATTACGCCATGGAATGGCATCTATTCCAATAAGTTTCATCATGCCCCCTCTTTTAGCCTTAATGCCTCTCTGACCAGGATAAAAGCGGGTGAATGTTGCTTGCGGCTGGGATAGTAGAGGTAATAGCCGGGAAACGGCTCGCACCAGCGCTCCAGCACGCGGATCAAGGTGCCCTGCTCCAGCCCTTCTGCGACTTCCTGCTCAGGCAGGAAAGCGATCCCCAGCCCTGCGAGAGCCGCTTCTGCAATGTGTGCCGAAGTGTTGAACGTCAGTTGTCCATCTACCCGCACATTTAACGGTCCCTCTTCACCGTCAAACTCCCAGACGTACAACCCACCCGCTGTCGCCTGCCGCATGTTAATGCAGTTGTGATGCAGCAAATCCTGCGGAACCTGCGGCGCAGCATGACGACGAAAGTAGTCGGGCGTGGCCACCGCAGCCATCCGTAATTGCGGGCTTATCGGCATCGCCACCATGTCTTTATCAATGGTGTCTCCCATCCTGACCCCTGCATCAAATCGATCGGCCACGATATTGCGTAAGCCATGATTAGCATCGAACTCAAGCCGGATATCAGGATAAGCCGCCAGCAATGGCGTCAGCTTTGGCATCAGGAGTGAGCTCAGAATATGCGGCCCGCAGGTGATCCGTACCGTGCCGGCTGGCTTGTCCCGCATCGCGGTCAGCATATCCAGTTCCGCCTCAATTTCATCGAACCGATTGCCAATCGCCTGGATTAACCGTTCACCCGCCGCGGTCGGTGAGACGTTACGGGTCGTGCGGGTAAGCAGCCGAATCTCCATCCGGTTTTCCAGCGCGGTAATGGTCTGACTCAATGCAGGCTGCGTCACGCCCAGCAGCGCTGCCGCGCGGGTAAAGCTGCCCTCACGCGCCACGGTAATAAAAGCCTGCAGGTCATTCATGTTGCGCTTCATACTGCACTCCCGCCGATAGATTTATAAGTTCTGGTTATAACCCCATTAAGGATTCATTAGCTAGTCAATATAAAGCGAAACAGTAAAATTTCCTGAGTTCATCAGCACCGCAAACAATGAAACAGGACACAACATGACTTCCACGGAAACTACTGACTGTTCCCCCCGGCATAAAGACGCGCACTGGGGTGGCGTCTGGGCAATGACGCTGTGTGTATTCGCGCTTATCGCCTCTGAATTCATGCCGGTCAGCCTGTTATCGCCGTTATCACAAGACCTAGCGGTCAGCGAAGGTCTGGTCGGACAGGGCATCGCTATCTCCGGCGCACTGGCAGTGATCACCAGCCTCTCAATAACCCGCATCGCAGGGAATCTCGACCGCAAAATCCTGTTGCTGGCGCTCACGCTGGTAATGGCACTATCCGGATTGATGGTGGCGATGGCACCCAACTATCTGACTTACATGACTGGCCGGGCATTGATTGGCGTGGTGATTGGCGGTTTCTGGTCGATGTCAGCGGCGGTCGCTATCCGGCTGGTCCCCACCGGGCAGGTGCCGCGCGCGCTGGCCATTTTCAACGGCGGCAATGCGCTGGCGACGGTTATCGCTGCACCGCTGGGCAGCTATCTCGGTTCTGTCATCGGCTGGCGCGGGGCTTTTTTCAGCCTGGTGCCGGTAGCCTTGATCGCACTGCTCTGGCAGGCGTTAACGCTGCCATCGATGCCAGTCGATTCGGCCCGGCAGCGCAGCGGAAAAATCCTGCAGCTGCTGCGTTCGCCGCTGGTTACGGTGGGTCTGACCGCCTGCGGCCTGCTCTTTATGGGCCAGTTCACCCTGTTCACCTATCTCCGCCCGTTTCTGGAAACCGTGACGCAGGTTGACGTTTCTACGCTGTCGCTGGTGCTGCTGACTATTGGCGTCGCCGGCTTTATCGGCACGCTGATTATCGGCGCTGTTTTGCAGCGCGGATTCTATCTGACCCTGATGATCATCCCGTTGATTATGGCGCTGGTTGCGGTGCTGCTCATGGTGTTCGGTCATCACCTGTGGCTGGTGGCGCCACTGCTTGGCATCTGGGGACTGGTGGCAACAGCGGCACCAACCGGATGGTGGGCCTGGATCGCCAGAACCTTTCCGGATAATGCCGAGACCGGTGGCGGATTAATGGTGGCCATCGTACAGCTGTCGATTGCTTTGGGGTCGACGCTGGGTGGCCTGGCCTTTGACCATGCAGGCTGGCAGACCACCTTTGCCATCAGCGCCACATTACTGGTCACTGCCGCCGGACTGGCGATGATCACCGCCCGTAAGGAAAGCGCTGCCTGATAGCAGATGCGTTGTTTAACCGGGCAACCCGTTGCCCTGATGTCGTCAACCCCGATAAGGATCTTCTTATGAGAGCATTAACCCTGATGTTTGGACTGTTGCTCAGTTCATTTGCGGCCAGCGCTGCCGATATGTCACGCGGCGCCGATAACTTTTATCAAAGCGAGAAAGTCACCCGCGAGAAAGTCACCTTTAAAAACCAGTATCAGATGGGCGTGACCGGCACGCTGTACAGACCAAAAGAGGCCGGTAAAACGGCGCGCCTTCCGGCGATTGTGGTAGGTCATCCGATGGGCGCAGTCAAAGAGCAGAGCGCCAGCCTGTATGCGCAGAAAATGGCTGAGCAGGGATTTGTTACCCTGGCAATTGATCTTTCATTCTGGGGCGAAAGTGAAGGCCAGCCGCGCAACGCGGTCTCTCCGGATATCTATGCCGAAGACTTCAGCGCCGCCGTGGATTACCTGGGTACCCGCCAATTTGTCGATCGCGACAGGATTGGTGTGCTGGGCATCTGTGGCAGTGGCAGTTTCGTCATCAGCGCAGCAAAGATTGATCCCCGCATGAAAGCCATTGCTACCGTCAGCATGTATGACATGGGGTCAGCCAACCGTAATGCGCTGAATAAAAGCCAGACACTGGCGCAGCGCAAGCAAATCATTGAAGCGGCGGCACAGCAACGCTATGTAGAGTTCACCGGGGGTAAAACTGAGTACACCAGTGGTACACCACATAAAATCGATGCTGATTCGCCTCCGATAGCCAAAGAGTTCTATGATTTTTACCGGACGCCTCGCGGTGAGTTCACCCCGAAAAACAGTTCAGCTGCGCTGACCACGCACCCGACGCTCACCAGCAACGTGAAATTCATGAACTTCTATCCGTTTAATGACATTGAGACTATCTCACCGCGCCCGATGCTCTTCATCACGGGTGATAAAGCGCATTCACGCGAGTTCAGCGAAGATGCGTTCCAGCGTGCGGCACAGCCAAAAGAGCTCTATATCGTGCCTGATGCAGGCCATGTGGACCTTTATGATCGCACTGACCTGATCCCGTTTGCGAAGCTGACCGCCTTCTTTAAACAGCATTTGTAATCTTCCGCTGATCATTGATCCCAGCCCGTCTGCAGCCGCCTGCAGACGGGCTTTCTGCGTTATTGGCCTTTGCGATGGCGGGTCAGGTAGTGCTTCACCAGCACAAAGAAGAGCGGAACAAAGAACAGCGCCAGTACCGTGCCTGCCAGCGTACCGCCGATGATACCGGTGCCGATGGCGATGCGGCTGTTAGCACCAGCACCCGTCGCCACCGCCAGCGGGATCACCCCGGCGATAAAGGCCAGCGACGTCATCATAATCGGCCGCAGACGGGTTCGCGCTGCCTGCAACGCAGCCGCACTCAGCGAACTTCCCCGACGAACCGCATCCTCCGCAAATTCGATGATCAGTATCGCGTTTTTGGAGGTGAGTCCGACCGTGGTCAGCAACGCCACCTGGAAATAGATATCATTGCTTAATCCACGCAGTACCACCGCCAGCACGGTACCCAGTACGCCGAGCGGCACCGCTAACAGCACGGAGAAAGGCACCGACCAGCTCTCATACAGCGCAGCAAGACAGAGGAACACCACCAGAATCGAGATCGCATACAGCGTGGTTGACTGCCCGCCCGCCTGCTTCTCCTGCAGCGAAAGTCCGCTCCATGCCCCCGTGGTCCCTGCCGGGAGTTCATTGGCCAGTCGCTCAATGGTGTTCATAGCATCGCCGGAGCTGAACCCTTCGGCGTTCTGCCCCTGAATTTCGTAGGAGGCAGAGCCGTTGTAGCGGTTAAGGCTTTCGGGTCCCATGGTCCATCGGGTCGAGGCAAACGCCGAGAATGGCGTCATGGTGCCTTCACTGTTACGGATGTACCATTTATCCAGATCCGAAGGTGATGAACGATACTGACCGTCGCCCTGCACATAGACCCGCTTTACCCGCCCCCGGTCGATGAAGTCATTGATATAGGCACCGCCCCAGGCGCTGGTCAGCGTATCGGTCACGTCATCCAGCTGCAGTCCCAGTGCCACCGCTTTGCTGGTATCAATATCGACCTGCAACTGCGGCGTTTGCGGCAGGATATTGGCCCGCACGCCAAGCAGTTCCGGGCTTTGCGCTGCGCTTTGTAAGAGCTGATCGCGCAGGTTGCCCAGTTGCTCACGCGTGGTGCCACCACTGGCCAGCAGCTCATAGGTAAAACCGTTGTTCTGTCCCAGACCCGGCACCGACGGCGGCGTCAGCGCAAAGATCTGCGCATCCCGAATCGACGCCAGCGCGTAGGTGGCGCGCCCGGCAATCGCTTCGGCAGAGTTTTCACTACCCGGTCGCTGATCCCAGTTCTTAAGCTTAATAAACGCCATACCGGCATTCTGCGCAGCACCGCTGAAGTTAAAACCGTTGATGGTGAAGACCACATCAATATTCTGTTTCTCTTCGGTCAGGAACCAGTCAACAATCTGCTGATTGACTGCCTCAGTGCGGCTGGCCGTGGCACCCGCTGGCAATGTTGCCTGAAGCATGATGCTGCCCTGATCTTCAGTCGGCAGGAAGCTGCCCGGCAAGCGGGTAAACATCACAAACAGTACCACGCCCATTGCCGCATAAAGCGACACCATGATCAGCGGACGGCGCAGAGTGCTCACCACTTTGTGACGATACTGACGCTCGGTAGCGGCATAAAAGCGGTTAAAACCGCCAAAGAAGCCTTTACGATGGGGTGAGGTCGGCCGCAGCAACATGCCACACAGTGCAGGCGTCAGGGTCAGTGCCACCACCACGGAGAAGGTCATGGCGGCGATGATGGTGATGGAGAACTGCCGGTAAATCACACCGGTCGACCCGGCGAAAAAGGCCATGGGCAGAAATACCGCGGAGAGCACGAGCGCGATAGCCACCAGCGCGCCGGAGATCTCTTTCATCGACTTTTCCGTTGCCTCACGCGCCGGCAGACCTTCGTCATGCATAATGCGTTCGACGTTTTCGACGACCACGATGGCATCATCCACCAGCAGCCCGATGGCCAGCACCATAGCAAACAGCGTCAGGGTATTGATGGTGTAGCCGCACAGCGCCAGTACGCCAAAGGTGCCGAGCAGTACCACCGGCACCGCCAGCGCCGGGATCAGCGTCGCACGGATATTCTGCAGGAACAGGTACATCACCACCACTACCAGCGCAATCGCTTCGATCAGGGTGATCACCACATCCTCAACGGAGATTTTGATGAAGTCAGTGCTGTCGAGCGCATAAGCCACCTCATAACCTTCCGGCATTGAGTGGCGATACTCTTCAACTTTGTTTTTCACCAGCGTCGCGGTGGCCAGCGCATTTGCGCCCGGCGCCAGCATCACACCGACACCCGCCGCAGGATGCCCGTTGAGTCGGGTGGTCATGTCATAGGATTCGCCGCCCAGCTCCACCCGCGCCACATCACCCACGCGTACGATGGCACCGCTTTTGTCGCTTTTGACGATGATGTTTCGGAACTGCTCTGGCGTCTGCAGTCGCGACTGCGCTCTGACCGTGGCGGTGAGCTGCTGATTATCAGGCGATGGCAGGCCGCCGATTTTACCGGCTGAAACCTGAATGTTCTGCGAGCGTATTGCCGCCGACACATCGGAGGGCTGCAACGCAAAGGAGTTGAGTTTGAAGGGATCGAGCCAGATGCGCATCGCGTACTGACCGCCGAACACCTGGATGTCACCTACCCCTTCGGTCCTGGCCAGCGGCTCCTGCATATTACTGACCAGCCAGTCACCGATATCCGTGCTGTTACTTTTGCCCGTGGTGTCATACAACCCCATCACCAGCAGGAAGTTTGACTGCGATTTGGTCACGGTAACACCAAGCTGCTGCACTTCGCTGGGCAGACGGGAGAGCGCCTGCTGCACCTTGTTCTGCACCTGCACCTGAGCCGTGTCCGGATCGGTGCCCTGACTGAAGGTGACGGTAACCGACACATTCCCCTGTGAACTGCTGCTGGAGGTAAAATAGAGCAGATTATCCAGCCCGGTAAGCTGCTGCTCGATCACCTGCGTGACGCTGTTCTCCAGCGTCTCCGCAGAAGCACCGGTGTACGTTGCGCTGATATTCACCGAAGGCGGTGCAACATCGGGATATTGTTCAACCGGCAACAGGGTAATAGAGAGCGCGCCAAGCAGCATGATTAAAATGGCAACAACCCATGCGAAAACGGGACGATAAATAAAAAAACGAGAAAACATCAGCGGGATCTCTTCCTTTTGGGCGGGTGCAAAACCTGCATTCCTGCAGGCTAACAAACAGCGTTGATTATAGGGTGTAACCTCAGGCTGAACATCCTGACGTGTTCTTTTCTTAAAGCTGAGGGATCGTACCGTGACGCTGCATTTTCGATTTATCGCGGATTTAACTGTGCTGACATCCGATGTGGGCATCAAAGAGAAAGCCGATCCATAACGAATCTGATGATGCATTAAGCAAAATGGTGAGCCCTGACTATCCTCAAATAAAGGATATTGATCAGGAGAAAACCATGAAATTTTTCTACTTCGTTTCGCTTATCGCCTCTGCCCTCTATTTACTGGCCTTCCTGCCTAAACTCCGCACCCGTCGTGAACCCATAGCCTACTGGGGGTGCTGGACTTATCTGGGCGCCAACGCCATTTTCTGGGCCGTTTATGGTGTCATGCATTACATTTAATGTCATTTTTTAAGCAAAGCGGTAAACAGGGATGTTTAGGGCACTATCCTTCTGATTAATCGGGTTAGCGCGAGCGGGATCGTAGAGATTTATTATTTTTCAGATTTCATCACAGCGACAGGATTTTGTGCCTTCTTACAGGCCCGGCAGTTATACAGAACTGCGAGACGTGCTGGAAAAATCATATAAGGCGGCTACGCTGATTTTAAGCTAACCCTCTGGATTTTAAAGCCTCCCGTCCCGCGGAACACGATGATTTCTTCTTCTGTTCCGTTATGGGATATATTGGCATCACTATCGTGAAATTTTCTCTGCATAACAGGTTATCCCGGCAATGGCTTTGATCCCTAAAAACTATACGCGGCTGGAAAGCGGCTACCGTGAGAAAGCACTTAAAATCTATCCGTGGGTGTGTGGACGCTGCTCACGCGAGTTTGTCTATTCAAACCTGCGCGAACTGACGGTTCACCATATCGATCACGACCACACCAACAACCCGGAAGATGGCAGTAACTGGGAGTTGTTGTGTCTCTATTGTCATGACCACGAGCACTCAAAGTACACCGAGGCTGACCAGTATGGCACCCGTGTAGTGGCTGGCGAGGACGCACAAAAAGATGTCGGTGAAGCTACCTACAATCCCTTTGCTGACCTGAAGTCGATGCTGAATAAGAAGAAGTAACGGCTGAACTGTCAGGCTGGCCGACCGGCCTGACAGTCTCGCTTCCCGAAGATGATCACAACGTCTGGCCGCGGCCAGAACGCAGTGTAGTCCGTCGTGCCAGATGCCACCCTGGCCAGACTCAGCGCGATATGAATCTTTTACCAGCCGGTTATTTCAGATTTTGATATCATTCATGGCCGGGTGAACCGTACGTTAATCCCCCCTCACCGACACTCTTTTTGAGGCTATCTGTCGACAGCACCTTTCCTATTGGCGTGTAGCTATAGGAGGTCTGGAATGTCTCGTAAAAAAGAACCAGCGTCTTATTGCCATACAGCATCACATCGCCCTGCTGGATCGTGCCGGGTTTGTGCGGATCGTTATTAAGAGCAGCAGGCAGGTCTGCAAACTTCTCATTGCCGTTCAGCTCCGCCATCGTCATGGTCAGCGGGAGTTGCTGTACAAATGCTTTCGCGGTGGCGTTATCCGCCAGCGCAATCTCATACGACTGATGGTTGATCGTCATAATAATCTTCATGGGACGCAGCTCTCCTGCCCGAACCGGGCCACTGGCTTTAGCGGGTATCAGACTATAGGTGGAAAGTAAAACCAGCAAAAGTAAGGCTCTTTTCATAAGGTTGCTCTCCGGATTATGGCGCATCTGTTCAGACATGGAGTGCGTTGCTGCGATCGCCGTCCAGCCCTGAATAAACTGGCTCACTTACCTGCCGTTACCTGATGGTAAAGGTTTATGCTTCACCCTTTTCCTGCATCATCTCCCTGTCAGCGGAACTCACGCACCGCTTATTCTGCAACAGCCTGGATGCGCTGCGCTTCATCTGATGTGCTGAACTGATTTGCGGCTTACGTTTCGGACTGTCGAAACATTTTGAGAAATATTTTCCCTGAATAACAGCCGGTTTCCACGTTGTTGCAACTATTTCTGTACCAGGCTTAATTAATAACAACAGAGACAATGTGGAGCATTATGAAAGAGCAAAATCGCACAAATGGCATCGCTCCTTATGGGGGCGCTGCCGGAGGCTGGGGCGCATTGAAGGCGGTTGCCGATGCTATCCGCGGCCAGATGTCTGTGAAACAGGATGTGATCGCCCTGTTTAAAGTCAACCAGCCGCAGGGCTTTGACTGTCCGGGCTGCGCCTGGCCCGACCCGCAACATGCCTCATCATTTGAGTTCTGCGAAAACGGCGCAAAAGCCGTCTCTTGGGAAGCGACCAGCAAACGCACCACACCGGAATTTTTTGCCGCTCATACCGTGACTGAGCTGTGGGAGCGCAGCGCACTGCATCTGGAGGGCGAAGGCCGCCTGACCCATCCGATGAAGTACGATGCCGCTACGGATACCTATCAGCCCATCGAATGGGAGACGGCGTTCCGGGAGATTGGAGAGCATCTGCGCAGTTACGACGATCCGGACAGCGTCGAGTTTTATACCTCGGGACGCGCCTCCAATGAAGCGGCGTTTCTGTGGCAACTTTTCGCCCGCGAATATGGCACCAATAACTTCCCTGACTGTTCAAACATGTGCCATGAACCGACCAGTGTCGGGCTTCCGGAGTCAATTGGTGTCGGCAAAGGTACGGTAGAGCTGGAAGATTTTGATCACTGCGACCTGGTCCTTTGTATCGGCCACAACCCAGGTACCAACCATCCGCGCATGCTGGGCACGCTACGGGAAGTGTCGAAACGCGGTGCCACTATTGTGGCGATCAACCCGCTGCGTGAACGTGGCCTGGAGCGTTTTACTTCGCCGCAGAGCCCGATTGAGATGCTGTCAATGAGCTCCACTGAGCTGGCGTCGACCTACTACAAGGTCAGGGTGGGCGGTGACGCAGCGATGCTGAAAGGGGTGATGAAGATCCTGCTCACTATGCACGAGGAGGCGCAGAGCAAAGGCGAACCCGGCGTCATTGATGAAGCATTCATTACTGAGCACACTGAAGGCTTTGACGCCCTGAAAGCCGACCTAGAGAGCACGGACTGGGAGCATATCCTGAAAGTCTCGGGCATGGCCCGTGAGGAGATCCAGCATATCGCCCGGCTCTACGCCAGCGCTGAACGTACCATCATCTGTTATGGCATGGGCATTACCCAGCACCAGTACGGCACTCAGAACGTGCAGCAAATCGCTAACCTGCTGCTGATGCGCGGCAATATCGGCAAGCCGGGTGCAGGTATCTGTCCGTTACGCGGTCACTCCAATGTGCAGGGCGATCGCACAGTGGGCATTACTGAGATTCCACCGCAATCGCTGCTTGATAGTCTGGAGAAGGTGTTTGGTTTCCGCCCGCCGCAGAAGCATGGTCACGGCGCCGTTGAGGCAATAAAGGCGATGCGCGACGGCAAAGCCAAAGCGTTGCTTTGTCTGGGCGGCAACCTGGCGGAAGCGATTTCCGATCCACAAGTCACGTTCCCGGCGATGCGCAATCTTGATCTGGTGGTGCATATGGCGACCAAACTGAACCGCTCGCACCTGTTACTGGGTAAACATAATTATCTGCTGCCGGTGCTGGGCCGAACAGAGACCGATGTTCAGGCAACCGGCGCGCAGAGCGTCACCGTGGAAGATTCAATGTCGATGGTGCATGCCTCACGCGGTTCGCTGGATCCCGCCTCACCCCATCTTAAGTCTGAACCGGCGCTGGTCGCCTCACTGGCGAAGGCAACGCTGCCGGACAGCGTGGTTGACTGGTCGGCCATGGCAGCCGATTACAGCCGCATCCGCGATGCCATTGAAGCGGTGTTCCCGGCGTTTGAAAACTTCAATGAGAGGATTAAGCATCCGGGCGGATTCCGGCTTCATAATGCCGCCTCAGAGCGCGTCTGGCTCACACCCTCTGGCCGTGCGCAGTTTAAAGTGATGCAGGGCATCAATGAAGATCCCCGGTCACTGAAGTGCCATGATCTGGTGCTCACTACCCTGCGCAGTCACGATCAGTACAACACCACACTTTACGGGCTGAATGACCGCTATCGTGGCGTGACAGGCCGCCGCGATGTGCTGTTTATCAATGCAGAAGAGGCGGAGAAGCGACAGTTACGGGTAGGTGATCGTGTCGATCTGATGGCGCTGGACCCGGATGGCAATCCCACCTCGCGCCAGATGAAAAACCTGACCATCGTGATTATTGATATGGCCCCAGGTTCGGTCGGCGCTTACTATCCCGAAGCCAATGTGATGGTTCCGCTCGACAGCCACGATACCAAAAGCGGCATTCCCGCCTATAAAAGTATTCCGATATCCATGAAACGTGTAACTGACGAGACCCGGACGACCTCAGGCGTTTTACGCTAGTCAGGCGTCTCAATTTGCGAATGTTGCCAGCGTGGCCGGTGCTCCGGTCACGCTGTTTTTATTGTCGCGCCCTGAAGTTTTATCGATCCTGTCTGCCTGCTTTACCGCCTGTAAAGCACCCGACGTGAAGCAAGCCTGACGGTAACATCATATACACTACAGTCCTGAAAACGGCTCTATAAACGATCGACTCTTTTTTGCCTGCGCAGATGTTCAGCGCCCTACCGGAAAACTGCCATGTTTCACCTGATTTTCAGCTTACCCAGCTGGTATGTTATTGCGCGCGTCATTATTCCCTTGTCCCTGCCACTGGCTGTAAAGATCCTGCTCTCCGCTCTGGTGCTGCTGGCTTCACAATATCTGCTGGTGAGCCGTTTTACCTCGGGCGGGATCTTCTCCGCTGAAATGCCCCGCATTATCATCATTCTGTTTAACTGGGCCTACAGCACCGTGCTGCTGCTGGCGCTGCTTCAGATGCTGATGGATGCGGTCATGCTGTTTGCCCTGCTGTTGCATCATCCACTGGAGCTGGTTCCCGGTGTTCGCTATCTGGCCGTTGTGCTGGCGATGGGGCTGGCTGCCTTTGGCGTTCAGCAGGCGATACGTGTGCCGCCAGTCAAAGAGGTGACCCTTGCGCTGCACAACCTGCCCGCTGAGTTCGATGGCTATCAGCTGCTGCAGCTGACCGACCTGCATATCACCCGGTT
Organism: Pantoea sp. Lu_F5_004; assembly: GCF_051136245.1. Taxonomy (NCBI): domain Bacteria; kingdom Pseudomonadati; phylum Pseudomonadota; class Gammaproteobacteria; order Enterobacterales; family Erwiniaceae; genus Pantoea; species Pantoea sp. Lu_F5_004. Next base: position 18,719 of record NZ_CP194948.1, on the reverse strand, counting down.
GTTTAATGCGGCCTGGACCGCCGCAATGGTTGAACGGGCAATGTCTCTCAAAGCCGATCTGATTGTGGTCACGGGCGATGTGATCGATGGCAGTCTGGCGCATCGACGACAGGACGTTGCGCCGCTGCGCGGGCTGGCAGCGCCTGACGGCGTATGGGCTATCACCGGCAATCATGAATATTTCTTCCATCAGGCAATCTGGACGGCGCATCTGGCCTCACTGGGTCTGCAACCTCTGCTCAACAGCCATACCGTTATCCAGCGCGGAACTGCAAAGCTGGTGATGGCTGGCCTGCCGGACGCCTCCGCACCCGGCAGAAACGCGGTCGGCCCGGATCTGGCCCGCGCGCTGGAACAGGCACCTGAAAACGCGCCGGTAATCCTGCTGGATCACCAGCCACGCAATGCACGCCAGAACGCAGCGCAGGGCGTGGATGTGCAGCTCTCAGGACATACGCATGGCGGACTGATTATCGGGCTGGACAGGCTATTTGCTAAACCCAACGCCGGATTTGTTTCCGGGCTTTATCAGGTCGGCGGAATGCAGCTCTATGTGAATAACGGCACTGCACTCTGGCCAGGCATGGCGGTGAGGCTGGGTCGTCCCTCAGAACTCACCCGGATTACCCTTCGCCGCCAGCCGTAGTTGCGTGAAGAAATAGCCTCAGGAAAGTGCGGTTTTCGCAGGTGTGCATAAGATTGAGTGAGACAAAGGAGATCACCATGACGATGTTATGTACGGCCTGCGGAACGGCTTATCCCGCTCATTCCACTCATCAGCAATGTAAAATCTGTGATGATGAACGCCAGTACGTTCCGGCCGCTGGTCAGCGCTGGATCGCGTTTGCTGAACTGCGCGCCAGCCACGCCAATAAGTGGACGGCCCATAGCGATGCGCTGTTAAGTCTTAAAACCGTGCCTGAGTTTGCCATCAACCAGCGCGCTTTTCTGCTGCGCACGCCGCACGGCAACGTGCTGTGGGACTGCATTGCCAACCTTGATGATGCCACCTATACGCTGATCGCGGCGCTGGGCGGCATTGATGCTATCGCGATTTCACATCCGCACTACTACACCACCATGCAGGAGTGGGCTGAAGCGTTTAATGCGCCCATTCATCTGCACGCCCGCGATCGTCAATGGATTGTGCGGAAGAGTCCGCATATCCAGTTATGGCAGGGCGAGTCGCTGACGCTGATGCCCTCTGTGACGCTGTTACGGCTGGGCGGCCATTTTCCCGGCGGCAGCGTGCTGCACTGGAACGAAGACGAAGGGGTGATTCTGGCGGGTGATATTATCCAGGTTACGCCGGGTGCGCATGGCGTGTCGTTTATGTGGAGCTACCCGAATATGCTGCCGCTGTCAGCCGCTACGGTAGGCGACATACTGCATCGGCTCTCCGGCGTGACATTCGGGCAACTGTATGGCGCGTTTGAAGGGCAGGATATCCATCAGCAGGCAAAAGAGAAGGTGATGCGGTCGGGAGAGAAGTATCTGGCCTGTCTGCAGGATCATCAGGCGTAGCGCGGAATAAACGCTGAGAAGAGAACAGCCGCCCACAGGCGGCTGTTTAGCACCATTATGCGGTCTGGAACACCGCAACCATCGTACGTAACTGCCCTGCGCGCGCGGCGAGTTCATCAGCTGAGGAGGCCGACTCTTCTACCAGCACGGCGTTCTGCTGCGTCACCTGATCCATCTGGTTCACCGCAATATTGACCTGCGAGATGCCACTGCTCTGCTCTTCGGATGAAGAAGTGATGTCGCGCATCAGCTGAGAGGTCTGTTCAATGGCGCAGACGCTCTGTTTCACCTTATCGCCAGCGTTCTGCGCCATGGCGATCCCTTCCTGCGCGTGACCGACCGACTGCTCAATCAGACCTTTGATCTCTTTAGCTGCACTGGCTGAACGTTGTGCCAGTGCCCGCACTTCCGATGCAACAACCGCAAAACCTTTACCCTGCTCACCGGCGCGTGCCGCTTCCACGGCCGCATTCAGTGCCAGAATGTTGGTCTGGAAGGCGATACTGTCGATCACCGAGGTAATCTCTTCAATTTTACCTGAGCTGCCACGAATTTTGTGCATGGTCTCCATCACCGAATCCATCGCTGCACCACTGGAGAGTGCAGCCTGCGTGGCAGATTCTGCACGGGCAGAGGCAAAGCGCGTGTTATCCGCGTTCTGCTGAATGATTGCCGCCAGCTGCTCCATGCTGGCAGCCGTTTCAGCCAGTGAAGCCGCCTGTTGCTCGGTGCGCGACGACAGATCGCCATTGCCACGGGCAATCTCTTCTGAGGAGTTGGCGATGGTAGCCGCGTTACCTTTGATATCCGACACCAGCTGAGCAAGCCGCTGCTGCATCCGCATCAGTGCATTCAGCAGCTCAGCCATCTCATTGCTGCCGGAAACGTTCAGCTGTGCTGTCAGATCGCCCGCCGCGACGCGGCTGGCAACTTCGACCGCTTCTTTAACCGGACGGGTCACTGAACGGGTAATCATGACGGCCAGCAGAATGGCCAGCAGCGCGACAGCAAACAGACCTGCCAGTAACAGATATTGCGCATAGCGGCGTTCCTGGATCTGCGTCTGCATCATTCCTTCCAGACGATGGCTGGTTTGTTCACCCAGCTCGCCGTAACGGTTAATCGCCTGGGTAAAGACCCGCACATAGTCAACCGGCGTCACGCTGGCGTGACCGCTGACAAAGACACTATCAGCCAGATTCAGTGCACTCAGCGCCTGCTGGTTCGCATCCTGTGCCAGATTGCCAAAGGTGGTTTTAAGATCTGGCTCAATGGAAAATACTTTATCCATGTTGCCGCTAAACTGTCTCAGCGCCGTTTTGCCATAATCAAGCTGAAATGCCATGCGGCTGCGATCGGCATCCGACACATTCCCACCCGCAATCAGCGACGTGCCGCTAGCACGAATCTGTCCCAGCGTTTCAGTCAGTTGCGGCAGGCGACTAAAGATACTGACAATCAGCTGGTAGGTATTCAGATCGGCATCCAGCGATAGCTGATAGAAATCAAGTACATCCTGGTTCGTATCGAGCAGCGCCTGAATCAGCTGAGCATGTCGCGTCAGGCTGGTTGCCAGGGTCAGTTTGCCCGCGTTAATATCGTTCTGCAGCTGGCTCCACTCCTGATTAACCCGCTCCAGCCGTTTCAGCGGCTGCGCCTGCTCATTATTCTGACGTAATTCGTCAGCAATCGTCTGAGATAAGCGATTAACCTCACTGACCAACGCCATACGTGGCGCGTTATCTGGTTTGTTCAGCGAGATAGCGATCGCACTTTCCGCACGGTGCCGCTGCAGCAGGTTCAGCAACTTGAGCACCTTTCTTTCGACCGGTATACCGGTCAGTTCCACATTCTTTGTATCAATAAGCTGGTTGCCCGTCTGAATAAACAGAAAGGTGGGTAAAATAAACAGCACCAGCGCAAAGGATCCGAGTAACAGGAATTTCGCTGGCAAATTAATCCGGTCGAGTATTTTTTTCATTCTTTTCCGCTCTGATGTGTGAGACGTGCAGGTGTGTAGCGCACGAAATAGCTTTCGTAATATTATTTTTACCGTTTCTTTGACATAGCCAGAGATGACTCATGCAGCACAATGTCGCTATGAAGAAAGGAGTTTCGTATAAAAATCAGAAGTACATATAACACAGAAGGGAGTATAGATTGCGCTGCGTTATTTTACAGTGAATAAAATGACAATATTTACTTCAATATTCACCTAAGCCAAACTTGAAAAATACCCTTAAAAATCATAAAATTGAAATAAAAACACCTGGCAAAAATCATTAAGCCACAAGCCTGACTTCAGCGTTATTGTTTTGAAGATAAAGAAATTCAAGTTGCGTCATGAATAGCCGATAACTGACATCCTGCCTGTATCTGACTCATTATCACCAGACTATCAAAACAAATATCTACGCCCGGCAAATTCCAATTTAAACCTTATAACCCTAAAGAGTTACCTGCACTTTTATAATGAAATCGATTTCATATTATATTTATTTCAGGAAAAGCCGTTTTATTTATTCTGATTTAAGATAAAAAAAAGCCCCCACATTGTGGAGGCCCTTAAGTTACTGCTCAACCATTAAAAACTTTCCCAGTTCGCCTTAGTCAGGTCGATGGTCTGGTGCTCAGGCTGCTTTGTGTGTAATACCGGACGCCGTACTGCAGCGGTCTGCTGCGACTGCACTGCACTGTGATTGCTTTCCAGCTTAAAGGTCGCCACCAGTCCCGACAGCGTTTCTGCCTGCTCCTGCAGCGACTTAGAGGCGGATGAGGCCTCTTCCACCAGCGAGGCGTTCTGTTGCGTCACTTCATCCATCTGACCGATAGCCTGATGAACCTGTTCAATGCCTTTGCTCTGCTCAGAGGTAGCCGCCGCAATCTCATTGACCAGATCGGCCACCTGCTGAATCGCCTGACGGACATTTTCACTATTAGATCCAACGCCGCTGGCCTGCTCTAAACCGTGCTCGACCTGTGAAACCGATGTTGAGATAAGATCCTTAATTTCACGGGCGGCAGAAGAGGAGCGCTGCGCCAGATTGCGCACTTCAGAGGCAACAACGGCGAAGCCGCGACCATGCTCGCCCGCACGCGCTGCCTCGACTGCCGCATTCAGCGCCAGAATATTGGTCTGAAACGCGATGCCTTCAATCAGCCCGGTAATTTCAGAGATTTTGGCAGAGCTGGCACGGATTTCATCCATGGTGCTGAGCATCTGCTTCACCGCCGTCCCATTCTGGATTGACATGTGATTCGCGTTATTTGCCAGGCTGCTGGCCTGATGCGCACCTTCTGAGTTCTGTCGCACCGTTTCGCTCAGTGTCGCCATGCTGGCTGAGGTTTGCTCCAGTGAAGCCGCCTGTTCTTCCGTGCGTGCAGAGAGATCTTCGTTGCCTGCGGCAATCTGCGTTGATCCGGTACTGACCGATTGCGCGGCATGATTGACAGAGAGCAGCGTGCCGGAGACGCGCGCCAGCAGCTGATTAAATGCCATCGCCGTTTTGCCGATCTCATCCTTACTGCGGACCTCCGCGGTATGAGTCAGGTCGAGGGTATGACTCACCTGCGTCATGGTATTGACCATGCCTGAGAGGCTCTTTTTAATGCCGAGAATCACCTTAGCGGAGAAACCGGCCAGTATCAGAATAAGCAGCAGCGATCCACCAGACATCGCCCACAGGGTCTGGCTATAAACGCGCTTGTTCTCCGCCCTGAGCTGTTCGCCAATATCGATATTCAGCTGAATCTGACGGGTGAAATCCGCTTCCATCTTACGGGATGCGGCACCAATACCACCCTCACTCTGCAATAACGGCAGCGTGACCGCATCATTATGGGCGCGTGACGCAGCAAGAAATGCCGGCAATGCGCTGCGGACCGCATCCAGATTTTTATAGGCCTGTTCCGTCATCGCTTTGTCTTCATCGTTCGAGACATCGTTTGTCATGTAGTAATCATTGAGCGACTTAATTTGCGAAAGCAGATTCTCAATGCGCTCTTCCGCAGCAGGGAATTTTGCCGCATCGCTGGTGCTGTGGTGGCGATAAAGCGCAATACCTAACTGATTGGTGACACTGATCGATTTATTGAGATCGCGAATGCTGGGTATCGCGTTCATCTGTACATATTCAAAGCGGGATTGAAAGCCCGAAATCACTGATAAAGAGATAATCACCAGTGCAATCAGTGACATTGCAAGCAGTGAGAAAATCAATACCAGACGTTGTGTAATAGTCATACTTGCCCCCGGCAAAAAAGAATAATCTGGACATAATTCAAAGTTGGATCGTTCTTATCGGCTTTTGTCTGCAGGGCTTTAATTAAGCATGGCGAATATATTTTTATTTTTCCTTGCGAATGGCACAGAGTGAACTACACAGGAAACTATTCTGGCATTAGTTCATTTTTATTTTGACACGCCCTTTTACATCTCATCATCTGCGATAAATTTACCAGATGGGCTGTCAGAAGTTTTCCACTGCCGGATGGTCACAATGAAGCGGCAGCAGACATTCATTGGGATCTGATCATTAGCTCGCTAATTCAACAGTTCTGATGATGATAATTGTAAAGAGAAGGCAATAAATTTTGTGAGATGCCGTGACAGAAGCAGCAACGGCAGGGGTTGTAAAGCTGAAGAGCTGAAGGGTGAAAAAACAGCATGACAGTCTGTCATCAGATTTTCTGATAAGAGGGTGACTGGCTACCTGTCGGATAACAGGCGTCCATATCAGATTTTAGCCTTTTGTGTCAGGGCCAGATTAAATCAGTGAAATCGCTGGCAGAATGCTGAATCTGGTCTATGCTCACTGGCCCGACCAGGCTTTTGTCTGTTGGGTAGCAATAACGCTTAAAATAAAAAAAGGTAGTCGTCATGGATTTAGCCACATTTGAAACCAGAACCGGTCTTTGGCCACACATGCAGTTTACGGATGTTGAATATGAAGTGTGCAGCGCAGGTGTAGAGATCTATGCCATTGATGTCAGTCGTCAGACCAAGAGCAAGCTCTTTATCTGTCGTGTCACCAACGAGCAGCAGGCAGCGTCGCTAACGGCACAGTTCAAAGAGTGGTTGCCGAAGTTAAAGCTTAAAAAACGCAAAGTTGCATTGAATCTGGCGCGCATGGCGTGCGAGAAGAGCTACCCCGCGAATCCTAAATTCCAGGATCGTTCTGACATGCGTCGGAACACATCCAGGCTCTGATGCCTGCTTCAGCCTGAACCTGTTACAGCGGGCAGGCTGAAACGCTTTATTATCCTGTCTGCGCTGCGGCACGTTTTAATCACGCGCCGCAGGCACCTGGAACAGCCGACATTCCCCGGGCTCAATTGAGATATCACTGAAAGTCGTGATATGCATCTCTATCCACGTATTCGCGGCCCGAAGCGTGTGAGGTGAGTTGCGTTGTTCCAGTTCAGCCACAAAATCCCGGGTACTCACTGTGCACTGACCGGTATCATCCCGCCTCATCGCCTCTCTGAATGCTGACCAGACCTCATCATCCTGTGACATCTCAACCCCACACCTGCTTTCAACCGACAAAATACTGTATGCATGAACAGTACAATTATTCTTGTAAACGGTCAAGTCTGCTCTGTGTACCACTCTCAGATCGCTAAGCAATGGCTTAATTGTGGCCATTTATAGCAGAAGCAGCAGCCGAAACAGGACTTTAATCCTAATCTTAGAAATCGTTTTCATATCGGATTAAGGTGTTGATTTTTAGAGTCATTAAACATTGTTAGCGTTTTAATTATTTGATATCTAACTAAAAAAAGAGTTAACCGTAGCGGCATAAACATGGTTTTTGCCCTATCTTTGAATGGCTCTGTGATGAAATCCACTTCTTTTACAGAGCGATCTGACTCCTACCCTTGCCCCCTTTACAGGGGGCACTTTTTTCAGATAACGCAGATACCCACATCTGATTGTCTCTGCAGACCGGCAACGTTCATGCGTTGCGGACTACTGTGCTGATGACGTTAAAGGCGTGTCTGGAAAAGTGGTTGATTTGTAAGCTGATAATTCATTGGCGGTGCGGACATCAGCAGAAGCCTGAAACAGCGGATTGAATCTGAAAACAATTTTCCGGATTAGCAAATAAACGGATTTTTACCCGCTTAAAAACCTCGCCAGAATGACATGGTAAAGAGAGTAAAAAGTGCGTAATAATCTGGCAATATCAGATTGACCAGCGCCTCACCAGGGATGCTGTAACGTTATAATAATGCGCTATATCTGCTATTCGCTCCCGCTTTTGCGGGGGCTTTTCTTTTCCAGTCATTTCTATGCCCGGTTATTGCCGCACCGCCATCTGATGTCCTGATTGTCGAATCCTGTCGTACTACCTGAATCTACGATTAAATTAATGCTGCAAATATAACGGCATAATGGTCGCAGTTGTGCCCTTAACCGGCAATATTTCTGTGATATGTTTAATCAGTAACTTTTGCCACGTGAGTCTGATTATGCTCTCCACCCTTATTTACCGTAGCCAGCTTGCGGGTTCTGTCTCGCCAGAGAGATTGAAAGCGCTGGTGGAGCGCGCCAGTATCAAAAATGCCGAGGCTGAAGTCACCGGGATACTGCTCTATGACGGTCAACACTTTTTTCAGGTGCTGGAGGGTAGCGTCGACAACGTTCACACAGTTTTCCAGCGTATCAGTCAGGATGAGCGGCATTTTAACCTGATTGAGCTGATGCGGGATTACGCCCCTGCGCGTCGCTTCGGTCATGCCGGTATGGCCTTGTTTGATTTACGTGATTATCAGAAACACACCGTAGTGGATGCCCTGCTTAAGCGGGTCACCCTGAGTGATGAACGGATCAGAGATGACCGGGTGGTAAAGTTCCTGCGTTCTTTCGTCGAGGGGCGGGATAAAGAGACGTTTATCAAAATTGATCCTGCCAGTCAGTGGACGCTGACAACGCCAGTCACCTCCGAAACTCAGCCAGCCTGGCAACCGGCACCGGGTCAGCGTTGTGAATTTGCTTTACAGCCTATCGTGGATACAGCGAATCGCCGGATTGTCTCCTGTGAAGCCTTAATACGTGGTCAGCACGGCGCATCACCCGCTGATTACTTTTCACAGTTGCCAGAAAGCGAGCGCTATCAGGGCGATCTGCACTCTAAAACCTACGCTTTCCAGCTGGCCAGGCATCTGGGGTTGCGCGAGCAGACACTCTCCGTCAACCTGCTGCCCATGTCGCTGGTGGTAATCGATAATGCTGTTGAACATCTTATCCAGCAGATCAGGCAGCAGGGATTGCGACCAGAGCAGGTGGTGGTTGAAGTGACCGAAGATGAGATCATCTCGCGCTTCGACGCATTCCAGTTTGCTGTCCAGCAGCTGAAAGCGGCCGGGATCAGCCTGGCGCTCGACGATTTTGGCGCCGGTTTCGCTGGCCTGTCGCTGTTAGCCGATTTCCAGCCCGACAAAGTTAAAATCGATCGCAAGCTAATCACCGATATCCACCGCAGTGGCCCGCGTCAGGCGATAGTGATGGCCATCATTAAATGCTGTCAGGCGCTGGAAATTACGGTCATTGCGGAAGGGGTTGAAAAAATTGAAGAGTGGCTCTGGCTGGAAGGTGCCGGGGTACGCTATTACCAGGGCTTTCTGTTTGCCCGTCCAGCCCTCAATGCCCTGCCTGCAGTAAGCTGGCCAGCACGACGCCCGGAATCGCCCTCGCCGTGATCATTCCCTTTCCTGCCCTTTTGCCCATAATTTGATGCGGCTCACACCGCTTCGCTGCAAAAGGCAAAAGCTGTGCCATGCTTGATTCATCTGACAGCCTTCAGGCAACACAGATATTCATCAGGTCACTGGACAACAACCGGAAATGGGAGAGTCATCATGAACGAAGATCGCATTGGCGGTAACTGGAAGCAGTTCAAAGGTAAAGTTAAGGAAAAATGGGGTGATCTTACGGATGATGATATGACCGTTGTAGAAGGGAAGCGCGATCAGCTGGTCGGTAAAATTCAGGAACGCTACGGCTACGAGAAAGATCGTGCCGAAAAAGAAGTGAAAGAGTGGGAAGATTCCAACAAGTACCACTGGTAACGCGTTCTTAATCGCCGGGCGTCCCTGCGTCCGGCACCTGCCCTGTAGCCCTGTTTAATCCCTCTCACCCACTGCCATCTCTGCACCCGATACACCGGCAGATTATGGAAATGATTGTTTCTTTATTTATTCCTGACGCGCATACTGCGTCATCTTCCCTGTTCATGGGATCTCAATGCCTTCCGGATATCAATTATGCCCCAGCACTCTACTGACACCGTATGTGGTCTCGTCGGTGTTCTTCCTGAAACTCTGCGCCGCTGGCGCCGTGCCGGGCTGTTAACGCCGCCTGGTCCTGCTGGCTACTCAGATAATCAGCTTACGCGTGCGCTCTGTGTGCGTGAAATGACCTCAGGGGGTCATACGCTCTTTGATATCCATACTGCGCTGAACTGGTCCAGCGTTACGCTGCCTGGCGGCTGGGCCTGTCGGGAAGAGGATATGTTGCATCTGCTGGCGCACAATACGGACGCAGATGTTGATCGCGAACTACAGATGATGAATACCGACTATTGTGGTGATGATTATGTTAATCGCTACCTGCGACCGCTCAACCTCTGGCTGCGCACTGACCTCAGCGAAGGTGCGGCGTGGCGACAGCAGCGTTTTCATTCAGCGGTAGTCAGTCAGTGGGAGCGCCTGGCGCTGGCCTCACAACGACGCAGCACCGTACCGCTGTTTCTTGAAGCAGTCAGCGTCACAGATGAAACCGAGATCTGGATGGAAGCGATACGGCTTAACGGACAGGGCTTTCGGGTTGAAGTTGCAGCAGATGCGTCAGGTATTCCCGCCGTGGCGCAACGCCGCTTTGAACATCATCTGATGTGGTGTGGTGATGGTATCAGCGCATCGATGAAGGCTGCATTTCACTCCAGTCTTGAGGCGGGTGAACCGATCATGCTGACCGGAACGAATACCGGCTTACCGTCGCAAATCAGCCTGATGGCTGCCAGCGCCTGAACTCTTTTGACTTTCTTACCTGCCAGCAATTAAAAAGGCGGAAACAGCCTGTGCCGTTTCCGCCCTGTTCATATTACTGATGTTCAAGGGTACGCTGACCGCCGATCGCAATCGGGATACGGCGCGGTTTCTCGCTCTCCGGTATTTCCTGGATCAGATCAATGCTAAGCAGACCTTCCGCCAGGCTGGCTCCGGTGACCTTCATGTGCTCTGGAATGGAAAAGCTCAGCTGGAAATCGTGTCGGGAAATACCGCGGTGGATCCAGCTGGTGTTCTCTTCCCGGCCCTCGCCAGACGCTTCCTGGGACGATTTCTCTCTGTGACCGGCCACTGAAAGCCGTCCGCCTCGTAACTCGATCTCCAGTTCATGCTCTTTCCAGCCAGGTACGCTGACGGTCAACGCATAGCGATTATCCTCTACCCGCTGCAGATCGTAAGCGGGAACCGACGTTACCGGGCTGTCGCCAGTAAGCTGACTGAACAATTTATCGATGCGGTTAAAGCGGTCTGAAAAGACAGAATCAGCCAGCGAAGGGAACACTGAAAATTGTTGTACTGACATGGTGATAATCTCCTGAACAGGTTCATCCAAAAGTTCATCTGATCGGGTTCATATTTCCGATCATCTCCATAAATAGGGATCAGTTGTCAGCTTTCAAGTCGGTAAATATAATTTTTTTACCGTTATCAGACAGCCGGTTACCACAGCAATAAATTTCAGGATATTAACGCAACCGTTACTTTTTGCTCTGAGGTGCAAGAGCAAAATGGGGATGACAGCCAGCCAGTAATAACAGCAACTCATATTCTCCCTGACTTAATAATGTCGGGTTACCTGCGGCTTCTTTGGTTTGCCAGACGCGCAGGCTAAGGTCAAAACGCTCAGCAGCGCTCTGCTGTGAGAGCCCGGCGGCAAGACGAAGTTCACGTACATTACTCTGGACGACCACAGGCGGCCTGGGGGGACGATTCACCAAACAAAGACTCCTTAAACATGATTAAACCGCAAAGGCACAGCGCTTTGCCATCAATAAAAGCGAAGCGACCTGAGAGCGGCCAGAACGAAAAGACCAGAGAATAATTGACTATTTTAAATAAATGTCAAATTTCAGAGTTAAAAATCATGCATGATTTTTTTATAAGCGAAGCGGTATATTTTGTCCTGACAGAGACTTTTCTATTTCCATAGAGTGCTTTATTCCTCCAGCCAGGAATTATCCTGTTATTTGCCTTAAGGGCCATTCAGGGATTAATCCGCTACCTCAATCTCCCTTTCTTCATCAGGATAGATGTATCGCCTGAGGGTCATGTTCAGGCAGCATCATTGAAAAAGAGGAGGATAATAAATGAAAAATCCTATCCAGCGTCGCTCGCCCGACGATCTGTCGCAGGTGGAAATTCGTGAACAGTGGCAAATCACCTACTGGACCCAGGAACTGAGGACGACACAGGAAAGGCTGACACGCGCGATCCGCGAGCGAGGGCCGCGGACCGAACAGGTACGTGACTGGCTGGAGCAAAACCCGCCGCCACGTCGTCCGACACAATTCACACACGGCATGAAAGGTTAAACTGATTACTGTCTGAAGCGACGCGTTACTGGCGGTCTTGCGGTAGATTGACCTATAGCAGTCAGGAGTACACTGACAGGTCATATCTGCCGGTCTTCATCTTTTCGGGCTTTTACCTTGAGTTTTAATAGGTTACCTCCCTTATCAACCAGCGGATAGCGATCCGTCTCTGGCTGCAGACCTGTTTCACTGTAAAACTGACTTAGAAATAACATTAACCACCCTGAATGCTTATTCATCTCCTGACGGAAAATAAACATTAACAACCGTAAAAACCCTCTCCTGGCTATATAAAATGAACAAATGTAAATAATCAGGCGCATCTTCGATTAAATTTTCGAATCGTAACAACCCCTTTAATGCGTTAAAGAAAATATTAAGAGACACCCGCTGCATAGTCCCTTATCATCCAGGTGAAAATAAAAATCACGCCATATTTCCTGCCGCCCGAATCACATTTCGCTCCGGACAGTTTTCTTTTTTCGCTCCGTAATCAGCCGGTGCGGGGGTTCTACACACATGTTAAACAATTTAAACGGCGACAATGAGCGCCGCAGCCGCGCCTTACAGGCGTTGCGCGACCCTGATGAAAGCCGCGATGAAGTTCTCAGGAAATTTGTCCGGTTAGCCAGTCAGGCCCTGGGTATCCCGGGCAGCTTTATATCGGTGCTGGATGACGAATTCCAGACCGTTCGGGCATCACACAATTTTGATCTGCAACGTTCAAAGCGTGCGGATTCACTTTGTCGCCACGTGGTTGATAGCGACAGTGCGGTAATCGTCCCTGATACTTATTACGATGCGCGTTTTGTCACGCATCCCCTGATCACTGGCGCACCCTTTATCCGCTTTTATGTCGGTGTGCCACTGAAAACACGCGATGGCATTATTCTGGGCACACTATGTGTAACCGACACCGAGCCACATGCGTTTCCCAGTGACCAGGTGACGACATTAACGCTGCTCTCTACGCTGGTAATGTCCTTTCTTGAAGCCTGGCACTCGGCGGGTTTTACCGATCCGGTGACCGGGCTGCCTAACCGTCAGCGCCTGATACGTGATTTGCAATATCTTGCCGTTGCCGGCGATACCACGCCACGCCGTCTGGTTCTGATTGATTGCATCGATATGTCGCGTGCTTATGAACTGGCCCGCACCATGGGAATGAGCCCGGTTGAGAGCCTGCTGAAAGATATGGCCACTCTGCTGCCGCTGCGCCTGCGTCCAGCGGTTGGGGAGATGATCTATACGGTGGCCACCGGCCGCTTTGCTATCCTGACCCGAGCGGATAGCCGACTCAGTGCAGCCTGGGTAGCCGGTCGTCTGGAAGGCATCAGTGCGGATATGGATGAAGGTCTGTCGGTCGCGCTGACTCCCCATACCGGTGAGGCTGACTTTGTCGCTGGCAGCATGCCAGCGTCTGAAATATTAGGCCGTGCGGTCAGTGCGCTGCATGAAGCGGTCGGCCGTGGGCTGCCCTCTCAGCGCTTTGACGCTGAGGCCGAAACGCAGCGTTCAGAAGATTTCCTGCTGATGACCGATCTTAAAACGGCGTTACGCGAGAACACCGGGCTATATATGGTCTATCAGCCGAAAATTTGCCTGCAAAGTGGTAAACCCGTGGGTCTGGAAGCGCTTATCCGCTGGCAACATCCCAGCCGGGGCGAACTTTCTCCTGCTGCCTTTATCCCGCTGGCTGAGCAGACCGATCTGCTCTCTGTACTGACTGCCTGGATTATCGATCGGGCGGTTGAGCGCCTCAGCCGGTTGAGGAATAACTGCATCCAGCTGCCGCTAACGATAAACGTCAGCGTACGTGACTTTGCGCGCGAGGGGTTCGCTTCAGCGCTGGAAAGTAAGATGGTCAAATCTAAGCTCCCGACCTCTCTGCTGGGAATCGAATGTCTGGAAACCGAACGTATCCTTGAAAGCCCGACCGCCCTGCGCGGGCTGGAGATGCTCAGAGCACGAGGATTCACTATTTCACTCGATGATTTCGGTTCCGGCTACAGCAATATCAGTTATCTGCGTCGCATGCCGCTTGATGTGATTAAGCTGGATCGTTCCCTGATCAGTGAGCTTTCCTCTGACACGGCTTCACGTATCATTGCACGCAGCATCATCGCCATGCTTAAAGAGCTGGACTATACCGTAGTGGCAGAAGGGGTTGAGTGTCCGGATGCAGTAACATCCCTGACCGAATATGGCTGCGATCAGGCTCAGGGCTATTTCTATTCGAAGCCGTTGAACGAAGAAGCATTGGATCACTGGCTGCACTGGAAGCTGCGTGGCGAGTGTCATTAAAACTGGAGCAGACGCAATCTGATATCAGATTGCGTTTTCAGTGAGCAGATCGAGCTCTGATATCCTCCTATGATTCTAATTCAAAATATTTGATCAATATCAGCAAAAGTTAGCTATATCAGTCTGGCGAGATCGCGCCTATCATTCATTCCATCGAGGCAAAACGCCTCTCCCCGACTGAAATACGCTAAGGAATTGACCATGAAATCCATCAAAACTTTCGTTGCTGTTGCTGCACTTTCTCCGATTTCATTCGGTAGTTTTGCCCAGACTATTACCGCTACCGCTTCTACCCTGGATGCTGCTGAAGCGAAAGTCGCGGCACAGGCCAAAGATGCAGGTGCATCCTATAAAATTACCGGCGCACGTGTTGATAATCGTGCTTATGTCTCTGCTGAACTGATCAAATAACATTTACCCCTTCAATACGATGAGGCTGCCATTACGGCGGCCTTTTTTATTATGCAGGAAGCATAAGTTAGTCTGCTCAGGTTCAGCGTCTCTGATCCCATTACGATTGTTGGAACCGTGCCCCGTAATTTGCCGTTCCGCTTACTGCCACCTGCCGTGGTGCAGTCTGTGCGACAGTGAATAAGTAGAGATGAAACATTTTTTGAACAATGCTAGCGTGTGCGCAACAATCTTATAAAACGGAGCTGCACATGCTGACTACCATTATATACCGCAGCCATATTTCAGATGACTTTCCCATCAGAACTCTGCCCGCGATGGTCGACAACGCCAGCAAAATAAATGCGGCTCACGACGTGACCGGCATCTTATTATTTAACGGTACCCATTTTTTTCAATTACTTGAGGGTCCGGAAGCGGGCATTCAGGCAGTCTATCAGAGAATTTGTGCAGATCGACGGCACCACAATGTGGTGGAGCTGATGCGCGACTATGCGCCTTACCGCCGATTTGGTAATGCGGGCATGGTCCTCTTTGACCTGCGTGAACACGATCGCTCGTCGCTCCTGCAGGCAGTGCTGGATAAAGGGACGTCCAAATATCGCCTCACCTATGATGATCGGGCACTGCAATTCCTGCGCACGTTTGTAGAGTCTCGCGAGAAAGAGAACTACTACGAGGTCCTCCCGCCGGGTTACTGGGAGTTTATTTCTGAGCACAATGATGTGCCGGATTCCCGTCCGGAGACAGAAGGCGTCAGCTTTCGCCCGGTGGTGGATCCCCTCGCTCGTCAGGTTACAGCGATTGAAGCGACCACCCTGCGGCCTGCTCCCGCCGACGAAACCTCAGGCGATCAGCTTTATGTTAACGATCTGGAAACCGTGAAAAAGACGTTTGCCCACGCTGGCCTGGTCTGCCCGGACGGTATGACATTGTACGTCAGCCTGCTGCCTATGACGCTGGTGGTGATACCCGATGCCGTCGATCATATTGTGACCGCTATTCAGCAGGCGGGACTGGTCCCTGAGCAGGTTGTAGTTGGCGTAAGTGAAACCGCAGTGATCTCGCAGCTGGAAGCGTTCTCTGATGCCGTACGCGCGCTAAAAGCAGTCGGAATCAGTCTGTCGATCGACAATTTTGGTGACGGCTCCGCGGGATTGTCCTTGCTGACTCACATTCAGCCCGACCGCATTCGTATTGATGCCGGTATCACCCGCGACGTTCATCGCAGTGGGCCAAAGCAGGCGGTGGTTCAGGCGATTATTAAATGCTGTTCAGCACTCGAAATTACCGTCATCGCGGCAGGGATCGTACAGGCAGAAGAGTGGATGTGGCTGGAGGCTGCAGGCGTGATCAACTTCCAGGGCACGCTGTTCGCAGCCGCGGGGCGCTATGAAGCACAATCCGTTGCCTGGCCGGAATACCGTGAGGCGATGTAACACTCTCTGTCCCGATGGTGATAAAGCGGTACGTCATTGCGAGGCCGCTTTCTTCACCGATGCCCTGCGCGGCAGTATCAGAGCCGCAGCGGTCCCATTAAACATCGCCCCTCCCCCGCGCCCCCATCGGATCCGTTCTTGCGACAGCAATAACAGCAGCGCCTAACTGCAGGTTCCGGTCATACCTTAACCTCTGCACTCATTCTGGCTTAGCTCTATTGGGTAACCACTGTAGAGAGTAAAGTTACCTGTTTAACTCTTCTACTGAGCAAATCAGTGGCTGCGGATCCATTTTTAGGATCAAACTTCATTACCTATCCACTGTAGCGAGTAAAGTAACGATATTCAGGATTCGGAAACCACTGTAGCGAGTAAACGGAGTAAGTAAATTGTCATTCGTCCTTCTGAATTGCAGCGCGAAGGCGCATTACCCCTTGTTTCAGGTACTCCAGGTACGGTTTCACTTAGTCATAACCACTATAGCGAGTAAAAACCCGATCTTCCTCTCAACAATGAATTTTGACCCTTGATTGCAAAATCCGCCCTGCATACGGCCTGGCAGAAACGCTTTGAAAAGAAAATTGAGCTCTGTGGCTGCAAAAACCTGAAGCACGCCACACTGTTTAACGGCTGTGGCGAGTAACCATCTATAGGTGTGGGCATTTGGCAATTTAACAGGAAGTCTTTTACTGACAATATATAAGTTGATAGTGAGTACTTACTATATTTAAGATAACCACTATATCGAGCATAGGCCAGTGACAATAACAACCACTATAGCGAGTAAGCTCCCCATTTCTGCTCCCAATTAACAACCACTGTAGCGAGAATATCTCATTCCTCAGCGTCAATATCTGATGATTAACTGACCGCTTTAGCGATAAAGCAACCTGATAACCACTGTAGCGTGTAGTTTACTCACCCTTATTGGACGAAAGGGAGCTGAAAAAGCGCGGTAACGGAGGAGATAACCACTATAGCGAGTAGAGTAATAACACCAATTTCACTGCACAGCCTGCGTGAATACTTCATGTCTGGCATGCATTATGTGCCGTGATCAGGTGGGTAACCACTATAGCGAGTAAAGATGGGATCATTCTGGCTGTTACGCTCTTTGAGACCGCTCTTCCGGGAGAGACTAACCACTATAGAGAGTAAACACAGCACCGGGCTCAATTCAGGCCCTGCCGATGGGGAGTGAGTAATAGCGCGATTAACCCTATTCAGACAGGCGTTACGTATGTTGCTGACGGGCTGGCAACCACTATAGTGAGTAACGTTACTCGCTACAGTGGTTATTGCCTTTCAGCCCGGCGTTCCCGATAAGAGGTTGAAAGCGGAGTACATGTTTGCAAAAACCGTGTCATTGCTTCTTCTGCTTCCTGATTTTGTTCAGCAGCTCTTTTTCCTCACGCGAGACCATCACCAGCTCACTGCTATCCTCTTCAATCACCGGTTCAGGCAGGGTGACGTCAATTACGTCGGAATCGATATCAAGATCGTCAAACTCATCCATCTCATCATCGATCAGGCCTGACTTACTGAGCGGCAGTTCGGCCGGACGCAGTTTAGGATGACGGTAATGAACCCAGAAGTAGACTGATGAACCACGTCGGGTTTCGGTGTAGTCGAGATAACCGATCTCTTTCAACTGCTCCATGGCCTTTCTGACGGTGGCATTCTGCGTTATCACGCGCGAGGTCAGATTAAGTCTGGCGCGCAGACGCGCCATAGATATCGGCGCAGGCTTTGGCGGAAGGCTTTCAATGAAGGTGTAGAGCGCCTGAGCAGACTCTTTGCGTGCCAGCTCATTGATGGCTTTAAGCTGCAGCAGAACCTTTCTGTCGAACTGATACAGCTCAAAGATCTTGGGATCGGCCTGCAGCGTTACCGTGTCCTTCTTGATGCTGTATTTCGCAGACTGCACCAGATGCGTCGTGTAGTTCTCTCCGCCCTTACTGGTAAAAGTCAGGGTGTTAGAGGCAATACGGGTCAGCGAAGCGTCCAGGCGGCTTCTGAGCTTCGAGGAGAGCCGCACTGAGGGTATGCCGCATAGTTTGGCAAATTCAACGAATGAGAGCGTTACCGTGTCTCCCAGACACTCATGCGTAGCGAAAGCACGAATGATCCCGACCCAGGTTTTGAAATCATTATCCATATCCAGGCGGGCACCCAGAATCTTGATGTTGTCATAGCCTTCTGACCTGACCAGGGATAACTGTTTAAGATCCTGGGTCACATCCATGGCGTTCATCTGGTTTTTCTGACTGCGTGCTGTGGATTTTAACGTCGGAACAAATAAACCGAGTCGCATCAATGCTACCGGCTGGACGGTGTTGTTACTGTTGGGGGTAAGAGTAACAACTTCACCTGTACGTTTATCTGTTTCACTAAACGCATCAGCTATGTTCAGGATATCTGGTTCTTTTCTTGGCAT
>NZ_CP194947.1:0-591420 GCF_051136245.1 Pantoea sp. Lu_F5_004 | reverse complement strand
GGCGTAAGATCTTCATTCTGTGGATGAAAGGGATCGTTTTCTGACTACAGTGAACATTAGCACTGTTTACAGTGAACATTCTACCTGGTACAGTGAATAAAGTACTGATTACAGTGAACACTTTACTGATTATAGTGAACGCGATCACCCTTTCAGCCCTTGTGGGGTGCGGCCTGCGACGATCGGGGATCTCTTAGGATCTCTATATGATCTATTAAGGATCGTTTATTAGGATCTGGTCACTGTATAAGTGGAAAACTTAAGGCGTGACATCATTTTAAGACGTGCTGACCATCAGCAAAAACTGGCCCGCAATCTGCCCAATGCCTGACAGGCTAATCAGCCATAGCAGCATTCATTCTCAATTGATAAACAACTTCCTCACTATTATTCATTTTTCATCATCAACTACAGCGCGTATCGTCTCTCCATCACTGACAGAATGAGGAAAACGGCACCATGACTGAACATGCCCTATCACGTAATCCCACAACTGGTGAAATTCTGGCACGCTATCCTTTGCAGAACAGTGCAGAGCTGGAACATACACTGACTGAAAGCGCATCTGCTTTTGCAGCATGGAAACACAGCACCATGACGGACCGCGTTCGCGTATTGCGTCAGCTTGGCGAACAGATCCGTCTGCGTGAGCAGGATCTTTCCCGCATGATCACCCTAGAGATGGGTAAACCCATTGCACAGGCACGCGCTGAAGTTCTGAAATGCGCTAACTTATGCGACTGGTATGCGGAACATGGCCCTGCAATGCTGGCCGATCAGCCCACTCAGATTGCCGATGCGTGGCAGCGATTCCGTCCCATCGGGGTGATCCTGGCTGTGATGCCATGGAATTTCCCCCTGTGGCAGGTTCTGCGGGGCGCAGTGAGTATGTTGCTGGCAGGCAACACCTATCTGCTCAAACACGCGCCTAACGTCATGGGAAGCGCCACACTGATGGCTGAGCTGTTCAGGGCAACCGATCTGCCTGCTGGCGGCTTTAACCTGATCAACGTTGACAACGACGGTGTCTCCGTAGCCATCAAAGATGGCCGCATTGCCGCCATTGCGGTTACCGGAAGTGTCCGGGCTGGCGCCGCGATAGCTGCACAGGCGGGCGCAGCACTTAAGAAAACCGTGCTGGAACTGGGAGGATCCGATCCCTTTATCGTGCTGGCGGATGCCGATCTTGATGAAGCGGTTAAATCAGCCGTTATTGGACGTTTCCAGAATACCGGGCAGGTTTGTATGGCTGCCAAACGCTTCATTGTGGAAGCTCCGATCGCTGCAGAATTTGAAAAACGCTTCACTGCCGCGGTCCAGGCACTCACCATGGGCGATCCGCTGGATGAAAACACCTTCCTGGGCCCGATGGCACGCGCCGATCTGCGTGACGAACTGGATGGACAGGTAAAAGCCACGCTGCGAGAAGGTGCACGTCTGGTACTGGGCGGCGAGAAAGTGGCAGGGCAGGGTAACTACTACGCACCGACCATCCTCGCTGATGTCACCAGCGACATGACCGCGTTCAGGCAGGAGCTGTTTGGCCCGGTAGCCGCTATTGCGGTCGCCAGGGATCCACAACATGCGCTGGAGATCGCCAACGACAGCGAATTTGGCCTCAGCGCCACCGTCTGGAGCGGTAATGAAGAAATTGCCGATCGTCTGGCGCTGCAGCTGGAAGTCGGTGCTGTGTTTATAAATGGCAACGGCGCGTCCGATCCGCGCGTTACCATTGGTGGTGTGAAGAAAAGCGGCTACGGCCGTGAACTGTCGCACTTTGGTGTGCACGAATTCTGTAACGTGCAGACCGTGTGGAAGAATCGTCGCTAGTATTTACTGTGCCGACGGAAGATAAGCGGGCGCTGTTTTAGCGACCGCACTGAGCGGACGCAGCAACCGATGCGGTGCAAACGCACTCAGCATTGGTGACGCTGTGCCGCTCAGCATCTCCTCAGCCACTAGTCTGCCCAGCAATGGGGCAAGTGTCATGCCGCTATGGCTGACCATCAGATAAACGCGTGCAGACTCGCTGATGTAGCCTAATGCCGGCAAACCATCTGACGGACGCGACCGCTGTCCTGTTTCAATCCGCTCAATTCTCGCGCCTTCGGTGTTTTTTAACAGCCGCCGCAATCGACGCAGCATCTCTTTGCCTATCAGTCCATCCGGCGAGACCGGGCGTGCGGGATCGGCGTGCTGATCCAGATCCAGCGCCTGAAGCATCAGACGGCCACCGCCATCCGGCCGCACATTCAGTTCCGGGGTAATCAGATTGCATTTAAGTGGGATCGGCAGAGGCTGGGTCTGCGCCAGAAAACTGCAGGCAACAGGATCGGCGCGGTTCGCATCGGTCATCGCCAGTTCAAGCCCGCACTGACTTATCAGTTCCGGCGCCCAGCGACCGGTTGCCAGCACCAGCTGATCGCCGCGCCATTCATCCCCACTGGCCAGCGTAAGATGGACATCCTGCGCCGATTCAGTCAGCGTCGTCACTTCATTGTTGCAGACCAGCTGCCCGCCACTGGTACGCAGGTCAGCCAGCAGAGAGGCGATAAACAGGCTCGGATAAAGCAGACACTCCGACGGGAAAGACCAGGCGTGCTGAACGCGGGGATCGAGCCGCAACTCGGGCATTGTACCCAGTAACGCGGCGCGGCTACGCTTCTCTACAGGGTAATCGAGTGTCGTAAGCTTTGCTGCGCGCTGCGCCAGCTGGCGCAGGGATGATTCATCGGCTGCCCACTCCAGCGTGCCGGTTTCCAGCAGCCATCGGGGCGATGCAGGATGGTTAGCCTGCCAGCGCTTGTGCTCGTCTATCGCATGGGCATTAAGATCATGGTAGCTGGTGGGTTCTTTGCCGTTGGCATTGACCCAGGCATAGCTGATCTGACTGGTTCCGCTGCCAGGATAGTTTTTATCGAAGACGGTGACCTGTGCGCCCCGTCGCGACAATGACTGCGCGACGGCTAAACCCAGCACGCCTGCACCGATTACGGCAATACGTTGTGGCATATCTGGTCTCTCCTGAACAGGGATTAGTGGAAAACTGCTACCCGCCGGTTCGTTTACTATTGCGAAGTCAAAGAAGTACGTCAACCGCAGCGTCAGGCGGTGGTTTCATCGAACCATGCGGGCACCGGATCGGCCAGAGTGATCCACTGTTCAGGCCCTGCTGCCATCTCCTGCGGTGTCAGTAGCGCATGATCCAGTGCGGCACGGACGCTCTTCTCGTCCATCTCAATGCCGATAAACACCAGCTCCTGGCGTGCATCGCCGGTACCTTCCTGCCACTGTTCAGCGATAAAGTTGAGCGAATCCGCATCCTGTGGCCATTCAGTTCGCGGCACGCTGACCCACCAGCGCCCGGCATAACCCTGACGTGCCACTGCGCCCGCCTGCGACCACATCGCGGCATATTCCGGCCGACTGGCCAGCCAGAAGTAGCCTTTAGAGCGGATAACGCCATCAAGCTGGTGGTTTACTGCATGCCAGAAACGCTGCGGATGGAACGGACGGCGGGCGCGATAGACAAAGTTACGAATGCCATACTCCTCCGATTCCGGCTGATGCTCACCGCGCAGGGTCTGCAGCCAGCCGGGTGCCTGCGCTGCCCGGTCAAAATCAAACCGGCCGGTATTCAGCAGGCAGTCCAGCGGAACCTGCCCAAACTCACTGTTCACAATAAGCGCGTGCGGATTAAGCGCCTGCAACATGCCCTTCAACTGGTGTAACTGCGCCGGGCTGAGCAGGTCCGTTT
This sequence comes from Pantoea sp. Lu_F5_004, assembly GCF_051136245.1. Lineage (NCBI taxonomy): Bacteria > Pseudomonadati > Pseudomonadota > Gammaproteobacteria > Enterobacterales > Erwiniaceae > Pantoea > Pantoea sp. Lu_F5_004. The sequence continues at coordinate 587,663 of NZ_CP194947.1, read as the reverse complement.
TGTTCAGCACCAGCAAATCACAAAACTCAATCTGATCCACCAGCAGATCAACCACTGAGCGCTCATCCTGCGCGCCCAGCGATTCGCCACGTGACTGCAGATCATCGGCTGAACGATAATCGCGCAGGAAGTTAAAGCCATCGACCACGGTGATCATACTGTCCAGCCGGGCATAGGCTGACAGACTTTCACCCGCTTCATCTTCAAACGTAAAGGTTTCGGCAACCGGCAGCGGTTCAGAAATGCCGGTAGACTCAATCACCAGGTGATCGAAACGCCCGGCCTGAGCCAGACGTTTTACCTCCAGCAGCAGATCTTCACGCAACGTGCAGCAGATGCAGCCGTTACTCATTTCGACCAGCTTTTCGTCGGTGCGGGAGAGCTGCGCGCCGCCATCGCGCACCAGCGCAGCGTCAATATTAATTTCAGACATATCATTGACGATCACCGCGATCCGTCGTCCTTCGCGGTTGTTCAGAATATGATTAAGCAGGGTAGTTTTACCGGCACCGAGAAAGCCGGAGAGAACGGCAACCGGCAGACGGGGATCGTCGGATGTCAGAGCAGAGAGTGTCATGGTATTACCTGTAGAAACGCGATTTGAGATACGTTATAACATAACATTAGTGAGTTTGTTTTCAACCCGGATTTGTGTTTTTGTTTCGGGTATCAATGAGCGTTTAAAATGGAGTGGAAATGCAACAACTCACGCTTGTCCCGCGTCTGATGCCAGCCGTCAGGTCCGGAGAGAAAACCTCGACGATTCGCTGGCATGAGGGCGATATCACCATGGGTCCGCTGAGACTGGTGAATCAGCACGATGAAACGGACGCGGTAATCGTGTGGGTGACGCAGGTCGACACGCTGCGCTTAAGCGAAGTCGCCGCGACGCTGGGGAAAAAGGAGGAATGGCCTGATGAGGTGCTGCTGGAAGGGATGCGCGAGCACTATCCGGAGATCAGGCTGAGCAGTGAGGTGCAGCTAATCACTCACCTCACGCCCGCAGAAACCCTGCAGAAGCTCACTAAACCGTGATCAGCTGTGCTCAATCACCAGCAGCGCCATCGTATCGGCTTCCAGCGCCCGAAAGATATGCAGCTCATCGCCCGGATAGGTAATGTAATCGCCTACATCCAGCTCCACTGCACTGTCAACCGGGCCCACCAGCGCACGCCCTTTAGCAATAATAATATGCTCAATGGTATTGGGGATATGGGGCTGGGAAATGCGCTCGCTGCCGGGCTGAACTTCCAGCAGATAGATATCACGCCGAACGCCGGGCGGGCAGGAGGCCAGCAAAACGGCCTGATAATCGGCCAGATCGGCGGTAACCGTCAGGCCCTCTCCACGCCGAATCACCTGCAGACGACGCGCATCCGGCTCCAGCAGACGTGAAAATGGAATGTTCAGCGTTACGCAAAGCGACCACAGGGTTTCAATGCCCGGATTGCCATTACCCGCTTCCAGCTGTGACAGCGTAGATTTGGCGATCCCTGCGCGGCGCGCCACTTCAGCCAGTGAAAGACCGGCTCGCTGACGTTCACGTACTAAGGCATTGGCAATAATGCTGATAGGGGTATTCAAACGCACTCCTGATAACCTGAATGTTTTTTATATCGAACATAACGTTCATCTTGTAAAACGCTGTCGCGGTGTTCATTATATCGGATTATATGTTCATTACGAGACAGAGTGATGCTTTTTCCGCAAATGCAGTTGCTGGACAAAGGGGTGATCAAAGCGATTTTTCTGGTCTGCCTGGCTGATGGAATTGTTGGATTATCCTATGGCTCGCTGGCCTCGGCCGACGGGTTTCCGCTCTGGGTGCCGCTGGCGCTCTCAACGCTGGTGCTGGCCGGGGCGTCGGAGTTCCTGTTTATCGGCATTGTGGCCGGTGGCGGCAGTCCATTTACCGCCGCCGCAGCGGGCCTGCTGGTAAATGCACGTCATTTGCCGTTTGGCATCGCCGTCAAGGATCTGGTGGGGCAGGGTCCGTCAGGCTGGCTGGGCTGTCACATCATGAACGACGAAAGTGTGGTGTTTGGCATCTCTCAGCCGCAACTGGCGCAACGCCGCAGCGCTTACTGGCTGTGCGGTATCGGTATCGGCTTGATATGGCCGGTCAGCGTCATGATCGGGGCAGCAATCGGGCAGTTTATTCCTGATGTCTCGGTGATCGGACTGGATGCGGTGTTTCCGGCGATCCTGATCGCCCTGATCTTCCCGGCGCTGCGCCAGCGACGCACCCGGATCCCCGCGACCGTCGGCGCGCTGCTCTCCTTGCTGGCGACGCCACTGGTTCCGGCGGGCATGCCGGTGCTGTTTTCACTGCTGGGCCTGCTGACATGGAGATCGCGCAAATGACACATCAGGGAATGATTATCGCCGGGATTGCCCTGCTGGCGGCCGGAACCTATCTGATGCGGTTTGCAGGCGTCAGGCTGGGAAACCGACTGCCGATCAGCGAGCGTACCCAGCAGATGCTCTCCGACGCCGCCACGATATTGCTGCTGGCGGTAGCGGCCACCACCACGCTATTTGAAGGTCAGCATTTTGCCGGTGTGGCACGGGTGGCGGGTGTAGGCTTTGCCCTGTTGCTGGCGTGGCGTCGGGCGCCGCTGATTATGATTATTCTGGGGGCGGCGGCAATGACGGCGCTGTTGCGTTTTCTCGGCGTGCCCTGAGGATGTCATTAACCCCGGCAAAAGCGGGGATGTTATCGCGGTGAAAATTTGTCAGGATGGCACTCTCTCAGGCGTGATTAGCCCGATAACCTTGCAGGGATTGCTGAATGAACACTGTCCGTACCTGTTTCCTCCTGATGCTGCTGACTGTGATAACAGTCGGTTTAACCGCGGTTCCGGCCATTGCCCGACCCGATATGCGTCCGCTGGGCAAGAACATCGCCGACACAGGCTCCGCCTGGTATCGCTTCCAGAGTAAAATGTTTGTCTCACAGGATGGGGAACGGCACTATCGTGTGTGGCTTGCTATCCCCAAAAGCGATGCGCCGCCAGGCGGCTATCCGGTGCTCTGGCTACTGGATGGCAATGCGGCGATGGCACATTTGACAGAACCTCTGCTGAAAAAGCTGAGCAGCGGCACGCCGCCGGTGCTGGTCGCGGTGGGTTACGACACCCATTTGCCCTTTGATGTGGCGGCGCGTAATTACGACTACACCCCACCCAATGATGCGCCTGATACTCTGGTCACTCAGCCTCAGGGCCGTAAAGGCGGAGGGAGCCATCAGTTTCGTCAGCTGCTGCTGAACAGGATTGTCCCGTGGGCAGAACACCTTGCGCCCAGCAATCCGCAACGGCGTGCGCTCTGGGGTCACTCCTACGGCGGACTGTTCGTGCTGGATACCTTCTTTGATGCCGCCTGGTTCAGCCATTACTTTTCGGCTGCTCCCTCGCTGAGCTGGAATCATCAGCGCATTCTTACCCTGGCACGACGCGCTGAGGCCGGCCCGCTTAAACATCTGTCGCTCTATCTGATGGAGGGTGATGGCATCACCGAACGCCGAACCGGCCACTCTGACGATCTTCAGCAGGAAGAGCGTGCGCTTACTGACATCCTTCGCCCGAGCGGTGCCAGACTGATTCTGTCGCGTTATCCCGGACAGAGTCACGGCCAGATATTATCCTCGTCGCTGGTGGATACGCTGGAAATAGTCTCCGGTAGCCGGGATTGATATCTGACCGGGCATCGCGGCATGATGGCGTTTCATCACCTGCCCGGAGTTCACGCATGAATCGTCCGCTACAGATTGGTCTTTTGCTGTTCCCTGATGTCACTCAGCTCGACTTAACCGGCCCGTGGGAGGTGTTTGCGCGCACGCCTGGTGTCGAATGCCATCTCATCTGGAAAGATCGCCATCCGGTGCGTTCCGATCGTGGCCTGGCGATATTGCCGACCACTACGTTTGCAGATTGCCCGCCACTGGATGTGATCTGTGTGCCTGGCGGGCCGGGACAGATCGCCCTGATGTCGGATGACGTCACGCTGAATTTCCTTCGCCAGCAGGCCGATCAGGCTAAGTGGGTTACGTCGGTCTGTACCGGTTCGCTGGTGCTGGGGGCCGCCGGACTGCTAAAGGGATATCGTGCGACCTCGCACTGGAGTTCCATCGATCAGCTGGCACTGCTGGGCGCGGAGCCGGTCAGTCAGCGGGTGGTGCGCGACCGCAATCGTATCAGCGGCGCAGGCGTGACCTCTGGCATCGATTTTGCCCTGACGCTGGTGGCAGAAATTTCGGGTGACGCGGTAGCGAAATCGGTTCAGCTGCAGATGGAATATGATCCTGAACCGCCGTTTACCAGCGGTTCGCCGCATACCGCACCACCACAGGAAGTGGAGCAGGCGCGGGCGAAAATGGCTGAGTTTCTTGTCACTCGCCGTGCGGCAACCGAACGAGCCGCTCTGCGACTACAGGCTGATTAGCTTACTGACGCCGGGGATGCGCAACAGCAGCAGTGACAGCGCCATTGAGAAGATTAACGTCAGGGCGATGACCAGCAGTTTATCGCCCAGCGTCTGGATGCGGATTGCCGCCGCCAGCAGGCCAAAAATCAGATAGTGCAGGATATAGACGCCGGTCATGGTCTTCCCCAGGGTCGTCAGAAACGGCGTCAGCCACTGGACTTTTTCCGGCAGGCGAATGGCGTTAATGCTGATCACAATCAGCACCACCAGCAGATAAACCTGTGAGCCCGTCAGCACCACATCGTTATGGGTCGCCAGAAAGCGCGCAAGAAAGTAATGACGCTCATACAGCCAGGTAAAGAGATAAACCGCGGGCAGCAGCAGCAGGCTGATCTTTATCACTCTGGGTGATGTCAGCAACTGCATCACGCGCGGCGCGGCCATCAGCCGACCCGTGAGGTAGTAGAGCACCCAGGTCCAGATACGGTATTGTGGCAGCAGCGAAAAGGCCCGCTGGCCCGGGTAGAGGCTGGCGAGCAGGTCATAGGCAAAAGCTAACACCAGCAGCAGTAAAATCCCCGATGCCATCAGCCCAGGCCGCTGAATGAGTCGGTCAATCAGCGGATGCGACACATAAATCACAATCAGCGCAATTACAAACCACGGCTGAATCAGATAGCCCTTATGATGCATCCCGGCAAACCAGAAAAAGCTGAACCAGAAGATAAAAATCAGCAGAATGCGGCGAATTTTGCCGAGCTGCCACGCGGGCGTATGCCGCTCACCGGCGTCAATATAACCGCTGAGCAGAAAATAGAGCGGCGTGGCGATCGTCGAAACAAAACTCAGCACGTTCAGCGTCAGATTGATGTCGTAATGGTAGCTATCGTAGCTCTGGTAAAGCGTGAAAAACGAGACGGCGGTGATACAGGCCAGCGTCTTCAGCATAGCCAGTCCGCTCTTATTCACCGTGCGCCTCCCGGCCATGGAAGCAACGATAGATGACCGGCAGCACCAGCAGGGTCAATACTGTCGCGAACCCCAGGCCAAAAATAATCACCACCGCCATGCTCTGGAAAAAGACGTCGCGCAGCAGCGGCAGCAGGCCCAGCACCGTGGTGAAGGCGGTCAGCAGAATAGGACGCAGACGTGAGGTCGCGGCATCAATAATCGCCAGCTGCAGCGATTTCTCCTGCCGGAACAGCCTGATCTCCTCAATCAGCACGATCCCGTTACGGATCAACATGCCCGACAGGCTCAGCAGCCCAATCAGCGCCATAAAGCCAAACGGAATACCGGTGAACAAAAAGCCACAGGTGACGCCAATCAGCGCCAGCGGCACGGTAATCCAGATAGCGACGGCGTCGCGCAGCGAGTTAAACATCAGCACGGTAATGATGAACATCGCCAGGAATCCTACCGGCAGCGAACTCAGCAGCCCGCTTTGCGCTTCACGTGAACTCTCCAGCTCACCTCCCCATTCAAGCCGGTAGCCCGCCGGGAGTTTAAGCTGGTCGATCTGTGGCTGAACCCGCGCTACCACCTGTGCGGAGGTTAACCCTGAGGCGGGATCGGGATCGGTCTGTACGGTCAGCACGCGCGTACGATCGCGGCGCATAATCAGCGGATTCTCCCACTCCAGTCGGAAGTCAGAAATCACATTGCTCAGTGGCACAAAGTGCTGCAGGGCGGCACTCCACAGCTGAATATTCTCGATGTGATCGACACTCTGCCGCTCTTCATCAGCCGGATAGAGCATCACCGGCATCAGCCGGGAACCGTCACGGAAAATGCCCACCGCGTCACCGCTGAAATTCATTCTCAGCGCCTGATCGATGTCACGTTTATCGATACCCAGTTCCTGACCACGCAGCGCCGAATAGACCGGGCGGATCACTTTGCTGCGCTCCTGCCAGTCGTTGCGCACCGGGAACGTCGAGCCATCCGCCAAAAAAATGGCATCCAGCTGGCTGCCGATGTGGCGCAGCACTTCGGGATCGGGGCCGATCACCCGCAGGGCAATGGCGCTGTCACTGGCGCTGCCAAACTGGATACGTTTGATGCGCTGATTCACCTGTGGGAAGTTCTGCTCAATATACGCCTCGGTTTTCAGTGCCAGCGCATCAAGCTGTCGGCCATCCTTAACCCGTATCATAATCTGAGCGAAGTTGCTGTACTGCCGTGCCGCGTCATAGGTCAGGGTAAAGCGCAGAGCGCCCTGGCCCACCGTCGTGACCGTGGCTGCGACCTCAGGATCCTGATTAATGAACCGGGCAATATCCGCCGCCGTATTCGCGGTGTAATGAATATCGGTGCCATAGGGCAGCCAGAGATCGGTGAAAAAGACCGGCGTGCTGGATGAGGGGAAAAAGTTCTGCTTCACCAGGGTAAATCCATACAGCGACAGAGCCAGCAGTGCCACCATTACCGTCAGCGTGGTCAGGCGGAAACGCAGCAGGCCGCCCAGCGCCTGACGATAGAGCCGGAATACGATGCCCTGATAAGGTACGGAGGGTTCGGTTTGCTCAGGCTGAGCCGTGCTGCGGCGCTTCTCACTCCAGTTGATAAATACCGGCGTTAAGGTCAGCGCCGTGACCCAGCTCAGCATCAATGAAATCAGCAGCACCTGGAACAGCGATTTACAGTATTCGCCGGTCGAATCCTGCGACAGGCCAATCGGTGCAAAGGCGAGAATTGCAATCACCGTGGCACCCAGCAGCGGCAGGGCAGTGCGCCGGACCATACGGGCAATGGCCTGCTGTAAAGGGTGCCCGCGCTGGTGATCGATTTTGACCCCTTCGACCACCACAATGGCATTGTCCACCAGCATGCTGAGCGAAATAATCAGCGCGCCCAGCGACACCCGCTGCAGCTCAAGTTTAAACAGGTACATGATCAGGAGTGTGCCAAGCACGTTAAGCGCCAGCGAGGCGGCAATCACCATGCCGCTGCGCAGGCCCATAAACAGCAGCAGCGTTCCCACCACAATCGCCAGCGCCATCAGGAAATTGAGGATAAAGCCATCAACCGACTGTTTTACCTCATGCGCCTGGTTATAGAACACCTTCAGGCTGATACCGGCGGGCGTATCCTGCTGATAGTGCGCCATTCGGGCGGAAAGCGCGTCGCCAACATCAATCACATTGACGCCGGGCGCGAACGAAATGCCGATAGCCAGAGCCGCTTCACCGTCTGCAAAGTAGATATTGGCGGGATTGTCGGTAACGCCACGCGTCAGGGTGGCGATATCGCGCAGATGCACGTTCTGTGGGTTGCCAGCGGGCAGAATCGGCAGATTAGCCAGATCGTCCAGCGTCTGCAGTTCACCGGTAGGATGAAAACGGATGGATTCGCTGTCGACCCGCAGCGTTCCGGCACTGGCAACGCTGTTATTCCGGCTCAGCAGATCGGCGACGCGCTGCGGCGTCATACCATAGGCGGTCATTTTGCTGGCGGAGAGAGCGATGCGGATCTCCTCCTGCTCGACGCCCGCTACCGCAACTTTAGCCACACCCGGCACCAGCACCAGGTCGCGCCGAAGCTGATCGGCGTAGTTGCGCAGTTCGCTGTTGGTAAAGTCTTTACCGTGGATGACGAAGAAGTAGCCGTAAACATCGCCGAAATCATCGTTGACCAGCGGGGCCTGAACGCCAGGCGGGAACTGCCGGGCCGCATCGCCGACCCGACGACGTAACTCATCCCAGATTTGCGGCAGCTGATCGGCCAGATAGCGGGTATGAATATTAACGGTAATCTGCGACAGGCCATTGCCCGAAATGGACGTGACATTGTCCAGCGACGGCAGGCGCTGCAGCGCATTCTCCAGCGGCAACGTCACCTCCTCTTCAACCTGCTGTGCGGACGCGCCGGGATAGTGGGTAACAATCACCGCCGACTTAATGGTAAACAGCGGATCTTCAAGGCGGCCAATGTTGAGCAGCGCATAGATTCCGCCCACGCCCAGCAACAGAATGACCATCCAGATGCGAATGGGTTTATCAAGAAAATGCTCCTGAATACGCATTATAACCCCCGCTCGCGCTGCCAGATGCGCACCGCTTCACCCTCACGCAACTCACCCACACCGGCGGCAACGATATGGTCGCCCGGCTTCAGCCCGCTGATGATTTCAATGCCCTGGGCGGTGAGACGACCCACTTCGACAGGTCGATCTTTGATGCGCAGCGCCTCGCCATCCTGCTCAACCAGCCAGACGTGCGGCTGATTAGTAGGGCTGCGATCGGGATTAAATACCGCTGCTGCAGGCACGACCAGACGCGGCTGGGCAGGGGCATTTGGCAGGTTATGCAGCCTGACGCGTACCGAGCCGCTGAGGCCAGCAACGCCAGGGAGATCAGCCGGACGCGGCATGGTCAGCACCACCTGATAGGTCAGCGTGGCGGCATCCGTCTGGCTGGTGTGTTCTTTGTATTGTGCGGTGAAAAAGCGGCCTGGCAGGGCGTTAAACTGCACCTCAGGCTGATAATCAATATTCTGGATATTGAGGCTGGTGAAGAGGGTTTCGGGCAGCGTAAAGATGACGTCGAGCAGATCGGCACGGGTCAGCAGCGCAATGGGCTGTCCGGCGGCCACGACCTGATGATTACGCGCCTGTACCCTCGCAATCACGCCATCAAACGGCGCGCGAAGGCTAAAAAACTGTAACTCCTCCTGTGCGATTTTCAGTGCAGTCGCGGCGGCATCGCGATTAGCACGCTGCACATCCATCTCAGACTTTGAAACGGCGCTGCGCTGTGCCAGCGTATTGAAGCGCTGAAATTGTCGCTCCGCCAGTTGCAGTGCAGTCTGGCGGTCGCGTACCCGTAGTTTCGCATCTGCATCATTCAGGGTAGCGAGAAGCTGTCCCGCTTTTACGGGCGTTCCGTCACGAATATCAAGCTGTACCAGCTGGCCTGCCCGTTTAAACGCAAGATCGGTATTATCACCTGCCTGAATACGCGCAGGAAATACACGGATATTTTGAGCGATGTCCGACTCAAGGGTGAAAACTTTAATTACGCGGGGAGGGGGAGCATCCGGTTCTTTTTTTTCATCGCACGCTGTCATAAAAAAACAACAGAGCAAAATGAGGATAACCTTGCGTTTAATCATTTTCTTTGCCTTAACATCAGCTTTTAAACTGCGGTTTGATAAGCATTAAGTCGTAATAAATCCTGATGCTTATCGCGACCGGGATAAACTTATTTTTAATCTTCGTCATATAAGTTTAACGAAGCGGCAGGGCCGCTTCGCTGAATCGGCTTACGCCGCCATCTGAGAGACCACCAGCCAGGTCAGTAAGCCCACCAGAGTCGTTGCGGCGACCGCGAGAATAACGAAACCGCAAAGCATGATAATGCTCTGTTTTTTCATCAGAGTTTCCTTTTGCGAGCCAGAGTATAAACCGATGCACACTGCATCAGCATACTTAAACCTTAGCTAAACAAAAACAACGTTGTCATTCTCATAATATAGGTTAGATTTAATTTAGCCATTTTATGTTATTCGTCAGACGTTTCTTAAGTAAATATGATATCGGTCATTACCTGCAGGAGGGGCTGCCTGCAAAATGCATGTCTTTTAATTGCGCCTTTATTTCATCGCTAAATGGCACGAGGTTTATATATGCTAAATAATGATAAGCAGGATAAAGCGTTAGCTTTATCTGAGCGCCCCTGGTATCAGCGTAGTGTGGCAGAGATATTCTCGGAACTGCAGAGCTCATCAGCAGGATTATCCACCGCCACTGCGCAGGAACGCCTGCAGAAACACGGTCCCAATGCCCTTCCGCAAAAAGCTGAGAAATCGGCTCTGCTCAAATTCATCGCGCATTTTAAAGATGTGCTGATCTATATTCTGCTGGCCGCGGCGGTGATCACCGCGATCATGGGTCACTGGGTCGATACCTTTGTCATTATCGGCGTGGCCGTCATTAACGCCCTGATCGGCTTTATTCAGGAGAATAATGCCGAGAAGTCACTGAAAAGTATTCAGAACATGCTTGCCAGTGAAGCGATGCTGGTGCGGGATGGCAAACAGGTCACGGTCGCGACGCGCGATATTGTGGTCGGTGATGTGGTGATGTTACGCCCGGGCGATAAAATCCCGGCTGATTTGCGACTGTTTGAGGTCAATAATCTGCGGGTTGAAGAGGCGATCCTCACCGGGGAGTCGACGGTGGTGTCGAAGAACACCGATACGCTGACCGGTGAAAAATCGCTGGGCGACCGTCTCAACCTGGCTTTTTCAGGCACCACCGTCAGCTCCGGCACCGCCGCAGGCGTGGTGATCGCCAGCGGCGGTGATACTGAACTGGGCCATATCAACGAAATGATCAGCGGCATAAAAGAGGTTAAAACCCCGCTGCTGGTGCAAATCGACAAACTCGGTAAAGCGATCTTTTTCATCATCCTGCTGATGATGGTCGCCCTGTTTATCTTCGGCTATCTGCTGCGTGATATTCCACTGGGCGAGCTCTCGCTGTCCGTCATCAGCCTTGCGGTTGCTGCGGTGCCGGAAGGTCTGCCTGCCATTATCTCTATCATCCTGTCGCTGGGCGTGCAGTCGATGGCGCGCACCCAGGCGATTATCCGTAAGCTGCCGACTGTTGAAACCCTGGGCGCGATGTCGGTGATCTGCTCCGATAAAACCGGCACGCTCACCATGAATGAGATGACGGTGAAAGCGGTGGTGCTGGCGAAAAGCCGCTGGCGCGTTAGCGGAAACAGCTACGAACCTAAAGGTGAAATTGTTGCTGAGCAGGGCGACGCAAGTGGACTCTCTGCGGCACAGGATCCGCTGTTTCAGCAGTTCCTGCATGCGGTAGACACCTGTAATGAAAGCCAGCTGCGTCAGGAAAGTCAGGGTCACTGGACGATTGTTGGCGGCCCGACTGAAGGCGCGCTGAAGGTGCTGGCGGCGAAGGGTCAGACGACACCTCAGCCGGTTGAGGTGGTGAGCAAGCTGCCGTTCGATTCCCTCTATAAATATATGTCGGTCAGCTGTGTTGCAAACGGCGAATCTTATGTGCTGCTGACCGGTGCGCCAGACGTGCTGCTGACGCTGTGTCAGCAGCAGCAAACGCCGGAGGGGGCAGAGCCGATAGACCGTGCGTACTGGGATGCCGCCATCACCACCTACGCCAGCGAAGGGCTGCGCACCGTTGCCGCCGCCTGGAAGAGAACCTCTGCACCCGTTACCGCGCTGGATCATGCCGATCTGAAAAGTGACATGGTGCTGCTGGGTCTGGCCTGCATGATGGATCCCCCCCGTCCCGAAGCGATTGCCGCCATTGACGAGTGCCAGAAAGCGGGCATTCGCGTCAAAATGATCACCGGCGACCATCAGGAAACCGCGATGGCGATTGGTCAGATGCTGGGAATCGGCAACAGCCAGGCTGCTATCACTGGCTACCAGCTTGAACACATGAGCGACGCCGAACTGGCCGATGCGGCAAAAACCTATGACATTTTTGCCCGCACCAGCCCGGAACATAAACTGCGTCTGGTGAAAGCGCTGGAAGCGAGCGGCGAGATCGTCGGCATGACCGGCGACGGCGTCAATGATGCTCCGGCGCTGAAACAGGCCAACGTCGGTATTGCGATGGGTATTAAAGGCACCGAGGTGACAAAAGAGGCGGCCGATATGATTCTGGCCGACGATAACTTTGCCACCATCGCTGCGGCAGTCAAAGAGGGACGTCGGGTTTACGACAACCTCAAGAAAACCATCCTGTTTATCATGCCCACCAACCTGGCGCAGGGTCTGCTGATTATTATCGCGATTCTGATGGGCAATCTGCTGCCGTTAACCCCGGTACAGATTCTATGGATGAACATGGCAACGTCCGCCACGCTGTCATTTGGTCTGGCGTTCGAGCCTGCTGAAGCGAATGCGATGCGCCGGCCACCACGCAATGTCAAAGCACACGTGATGGACGCTTACGCCATCTGGCGCGTGGTGTTTGTCGGTCTGCTGATTTCAATCAGTGCCTTTGTGCTGGAAGCCTGGCTGCAACCGCGTGGCTATAGTGCCGAGTTTATCCGTACCGTGCTGCTGCAGATGCTGGTCACCGCGCAGTGGGCTTACATGCTTAACTGCCGTAATTCAGATGGCTTCTCACTGGATCGCGGTCTGCTGAAAAATCGCGGTATCTGGCTGGTGACGCTGGTACTGATTGTCCTTCAGGCGATCATTATTTATGTGCCATTGATGAACACGCTGTTTGGTACCCGTCCACTGCCGATTAACTACTGGCTGATTTCGCTGATTGTCAGCATCGCGATCTTCATCGTGGTTGAGATCGAAAAACGCCTCACCCGCGCATGGCGGGTGAAGACGCCATCACTGAGTTAATTCTGCCTCCGGGTCCTGCTGCGGATAGCTCGCCAGCAGGACCTTTTTAATCAGATAGGTCAATGGAATAGCCAGTATCCCGCCCGTAATCCCCAGTAACGCCTGCCAGAACAGAAACGCCAGCAGCTGCGTGGTCAGCGCCAGGTTGAGTCGTTTACCAATCAGCAGTGGTTCGATCACCGAACTCAGGCAGAGGTTCAGCACCACAAAGAATCCTGCTACCGCCAGCGCGATCTGTAAATCAAACATGATGTAACTCTGGATCACCGGCGGAATGGCGGCCAGAAAGGAGCCAAGCACCGGCACGTAATTAAAGATGAACATCAACACGCCCCAGAAAAAGGCAAACTTCAGCCCGATCAGATGCGCACCGACGCCCACGATTAACCCACCCAGAATACTGGTCAGCGTTTTCACTCTGGCATACACAATAACGCTCTGAATTCCCTCCTGCAGCGCCAGATAAAAGGCCTGATGTTTTCCCTTTACCCGCTGTTGCAGTGCAGCTTTCAGCAGCGGCATCTCATAGAGCATAAACAGCAGCATCAGGAACACCATGATCCACCATGAGATGACGCCAGGGATTTGCGTCAGAAATGCAGTGACAATGCGCACTATCGCCCCCGCATCCACAAAGGTCAGCAACTGGTCGGGCGTCATACCGATATCAAGCCGGGCAAAGGCCAGCGTCAGCTGTTCAAGCCGGGCCGCGAGCAGCACGGGCGCCTGACGGCTGAGCTGCATTAAATCGGGCGTCAGCACGGTTAACTTGAGGATAGTGACCACCATGATCAACAGCATCAGCATAATCACCAGCAGTGACGAGACGATGCGCGGTATGCGTTTGTTTTCCAGACGGGTAATCAGGGGATCAAGCATGATGGCCAGTAACATCGCCAGCAGGACCTGATTGATCAGCGGTGCTGCCAGATAAAGGCCGGTCAGAATAATGGTCAGACAGGCGAGGATAAACAGCACGCGTGCCAGCGGCGGCCAGAGGGTAAACCAGCTCAGTCCCATGATTGGGCTCCTTCAGCAAAGATAAGCTGCAGTATAGATGAGGCTTAAGCTTCAGTGCCTTGCGTCAAGTCAGAGGGAGAAAGGCTTGTCTCAGGGCATAAGAGACGATCATCGGTGGCTACCGGCTCTTGTTCAACGCACGAATGCGCGACTAAAAGCTATCCGGATAATTTATTTACGATCCGGTTTCAGCCGACGATCAAACCGGAACGGAATAGCCTCAGCCTGTTGAACTATACGGAAGAAATCGGGGTGTTCAGGATTTAACAGATAGTTATATTCTACAGGGGAGAGGGCACTGGGAACACGCAACGCAACCGCATCGCAGGCAGAGCACCAGGCGTCTCCATAGTCAGCCAGTTCTGCCGGTGCGTCTTCATCGGCCCAGTTTGCAGGCAACTCAGTGATATCGGCGGTCTGAATCAGCGCATCGGGAACATCGATGCGCAGAAGTGTGAACGCGTCCAGGATGTGTGCTGAGTGCAGATGGACCAGTGTTTCCAGCAAAGTCAGCGATGCTGTTTCAGAAACATAAACCATGGAGATGCCGATGCTGTTCCAGCGGCCGCCCGCCTCTTTTGCGCCAAATCCCGTCCAGGCTGTCGAAAGATACTTTGTCTTGGTCAGCCTGTAGAGAATCAAGAGTAAACTCCGTGCTCCAGGCGCGTGATTAATTTCATGACCTCGTATGCCCCGGTTTCAGACGCCATCAGTTCTGCGGGCATTTTCCAGCTCAGCGCCCTGTTAGGCTCATTCAACCATTTTTGCGCTTCATCCTTATCACCTTCGAACAGTTCAACTGCGCGATCAATGACACGGATAATTCGTACCAGTCGTTCACTTTGTTCAGCGCTGAATTTCGCTTTCACGCTCCGGCTGAACGTCGTGGAGGGAATACCGGACATTTTGCGCAGATCGTTTTGCGTAATCTTCGCCCAGTTGACGATCAGGTGAGCTACGTTGCCATCAAGGCCTTCATTAATCTGGCCCAGCAGGGCGACACCATCAGCGTTGTTCAGGCCTGCGGCCTGCCATAAGCGTGGCGCCCTGGTTTTATTCGCAGAAAAGCTGAATGTTTTCATCTGTCACCTCCAATTGGTCATTTAACTATAACCATTTGGTGGGAGGGGCGCAAATTTCAGGATCTGATAAATCAGGAAAACCGGTCACTCTGAACCTTTCAGGGTCATGTGTCAGAGCAAGTCGCGACTCACACATATTCATAAGTTTCATTACTGGGTGAACTGGCTGCCGGAAAAGGGGTTACGTCTGCACAAATAGCACTGGCATGGTTGCTGGCACAAAAACCGTGGATTGTTCCCATCCCCGGCACTACTAAGCTGCACCGGCTGGATGAAAACCTGGGTGCTGCCGACATCACGCTTTCACAGGACGACGTGCGGCAGATAGAAGAGGCGCTTGAAACGATAGAAATCGTCGGCGAGCGTTACTCCCCTGAGCATCAGGCTCGTGTGGGCCGTTAAGATTCAGGCGGGTCTGCATCGAATTGTAGACCCGCTATTCCGGGTGCCGAAGCGCATCTATCATCAGCGCAAAAGCGGGCGGATGCTGTATACGGCTCGGGTAACAGAGATAATAACCGGGAAATGCAGGGCACCAATCCTGCAGAATCTGAATTAGCTTTGCGGATTTTACATACTCCGTGATCGTATCTTCAGGAACACAGGCAATACCAAAACCCGATAATACGGCATCGATTCTTTCTGATAGAAAATTAAACGTGATCTGTTCTTCAACTCTGACACGTAACGATTTTCCTTCCTTCTCAAACTCCCCGTGATAAAGGTTTTAATTTCGGTCATACGAGAGTTCGAGCTGCATGCTCCCCTGCGGAAAAGCGGATATTGCCAGAGGGCATTCCATTGAGTTGAACCAGAGATGCCAGCTCCTGCTCAAGATCGGCAATACGTGGCTCAGATGGGTCTGATTACATAACGCGAGATTAAAACGGCGTGCCTGACGTGCCGAACATGTCTGGGCCTAAGCCTTTCACGCGCCGTCGATACGGTGTTTTATCTGAAAAGGTCATGGTGAGGGGCGGGTTCCTTTTCCAGGCGAGCCCCAGGCATAAGTAAGCCTTTATCTGGCGGACAAATCAGTCTATCTTAAAGGAAATGATCATTCTCTAATGGTGTTTGCGATGAACGATAACCGTTATAAAGAGCGGGGACGACCACGGGCGTTTGATACCGATGCGGCACTGGACAGCGCAATGCTGGTATTCCGGCAAAAGGGCTATCACGCCACCTCGATCGGCGATTTGGGCCAGGCTATGCAGCTCACTACCGGCAGCATCTATAAAGCTTTTACCGACAAGCGCACGCTGTTTGCAAACGTCTTTGCTCGCTATCTCTCAATGCGTAACAGCAGTTTAGCGGCGCGGCTGACGCAATGTGAAAATGGTCGTGAGCAACTGGCGGCGCTACTCAATTTTTATGTGGATTCAGTGCGCGATGTAGAAGGTGAGCGCGGCTGTCTGGTGGCTGTCAGCGCCGTAGAGCTGCAAACTCTGGATGAGGAACTTGCCGGAGCCGTCAGCGCGGCGCTAATACGCAACCAGCAGAATCTGCATCAGATAATCAGCCTGGGTCAGCAGGATGGTTCGGTCAATCCTGCACTGGACAGAGAGGCCACCGCTTCGCTGATGCTTTGCATCGTGCTGGGGATGCGGGTAGCCGGTAAAGTTGCTGCTACCCGGCCCGATGCCAGCATCATCCCCCTGGCACTGAAGTTACTCGACTAAATTTTTTACTCATTAAGGAAATGTTCGTTTCCTTATTATCTGGAGGTTTTATGCCCGTATATCCACTCTACCAGCACCACTTTATTAATATTGACTCGCAGCGGCTGCACTACCTCAGCGCAGGCAGTGAACACGCTGAGGCTGTGGTTCTGCTCGCGGGTTTCCCGCAAAGCAGTTATGCCTGGCGGGAGGTTATTCCCTTGCTTGCCAGCCACTTTCATGTGATCGCACCCGACCTGCCAGGGCAGGGTGATTCTGACTTTCCAGCCAGTGGTTACGACACTGACAGCGTGGCAGAGCGCATACTGGCGCTGCTGAACCAGTTGGGTATCGAACGCTTTCATCTGGCCGGGCATGATATCGGGGCGTGGGTCGGCTGGTCACTGGCGGCAGGCCATCCCGAAAAGGTCAGCCGTCTCGCGCTGCTGGATGGCGGCATTCCCGGCATCACGCTGCCTGACTCGCTGCCAATGGTGGGTGATAGCGCCTGGAAAACCTGGCATTTTGGATTTCACTGTGTGGATGATTTACCGGAAGCGCTGATCACTGGCAGAGAGGCGATCTACCTCGACTGGTTTTTTAACCGTAAGTCAGCAAATCCACATTGCATAGATGCGGCGGCCCGTCATGAATATCTGCGCGTTTTTCAGCAGCCCGGGGCCTTGCGGGCCGGATTGGCTTTTTACCGCGCTTTCGCACAGTCGGCAGAGCAGAATCGACAGCGCGCGTTAAAAGGCAAACTGGCTTTACCGCTGCTGGCTGTCAGTGCCGACCAGGGATCGATACCCGATATGGCCACCCCGCTGCGCACCGTAGCACATCAGGTAAGCAGTAAAACGGTTCTCAACTGCGGCCATTTTATTCCCGACGAACAACCCGAGAAATTAGCGGAAATACTGGCAGACTTCTTTATTCCCTCTCCGGATAAAAGTGAAATATCAGCTCAGTGACAGTAGGGAAAGTAATGTCATGTGGCGGATTATTAATATTATTGCTGATCCGCTGTTATCTCATACAGGTTTCCAATAATTAACACTATCTTATTGATTTTTAAGTATGTAGAGCAGGCTGTTGCGCGTTGCTTTCTGTCGCGTGCTGTGAATAAATAAACGGTCATCAACGTCCGTCATCAGGATGAGATTAAAATAGCGGTCGGCAGCAGAGTGCCGATCGCATATTGCCGGGGCTGCTATGAATCAGGAAAAAGCACGACTGGCCGGGGAAATAAAAGCCAGAGTTAATGAACTTGAATCGCAGTTAGTGGCGATTCGACGTGATATCCATGCGCATCCGGAATTAGGCTTTGATACACTGCGCACCGCCAGTCTGGTCACAGACTATCTGCAGGCGCTGGGACTGAATCCCCGCACCGGCGTTGGCCGCAGCGGTGTAGTGGTGGATATCGACGGCGCAGAGCCGGGTAAGACGCTGCTGTTGCGCGCCGACATGGACGCGCTGCCGATCCATGAGCAGACCGGTCTGCCGTTTGCCAGCCGCTATCCCGGAAAAATGCACGCCTGTGGGCATGATATTCACACCGCAACGATGCTGGGTGTGGCAACGATCCTGCCGCACTATCGTCAGCAACTCAAAGGCCGGGTCCGGCTGATATTCCAGCCCGCGGAAGAGACGCCGGAAAGTGGCGCTGAGGCGATGATTGCGGACGGCGCGGCAGATGGCATCGACTGGGCCGTGACCCTGCATAACAAGCCTGAACTGGCTGCGGGGGAAGTCGCCCTGACGCGCGGGGCCAGTACCGCCTCCAGCGATGAATTCGACGTTACGGTGCATGGCGTATCGACCCACGCGGCACGTCCGCACATGGGCACCGATCCGATCATCGCGACCGTGCATCTCATCAGCCAGCTACAGACCCTCATCTCGCGTGAACGCGATCCCGCTCACTCCGCCGTATTAACCATCGGGCACATTCAGGGTGGTACCACTCACAATATCATTCCCGATAGCTGCCTGTTTCAGGGCACCATCCGTACTAAGTCGCCGGAAGTACGCGCTGCTATGGAAATCTCGTTTAAACGGATGTGCGAAGGGGTGGCGCTGGCGCAAAACGTGCGGGTGGAGGTTAACTTCCAGCGTGGTGTCCCGCCTTTGATGAATGACGATCGCCTGATCGATTCACTGGAACAGATTCTGTCGCATCAGTTTGATAAGCCCATCATCGCGCAGCCCAGCGCCAGCTTTGGTGCCGAAGATTTTTCACTGTTCACGGAACGGGTACCGGGCTGCCAGATTCATATTGGATCGGCCACGCCGGGCCGTGACGATCACCTGCATAACTCCGACTATCAGCCGGACGAACGCAGCATTACCGCCGGGACGCAGGCGCTGACCCGCCTTGCAATTGATTTACTCTCTTAATAATAAATAAATGAGGTTTATATGATGATGCGTAACCGCCTGTTCACGGCTTCTCTGACCGTGGCGCTGCTCGCCACTTCTGCGTTCAGCCAGGCGAAAGATTTCGGCACCCTGAAGTTTGCAACTGAAGCGGCTTATCCTCCTTTCAACCAGACCACACCGAGCGGCAAAATCGTCGGCTATGAGCCGGATATGGTGGCGGAGCTGGCTAAACGTGCTGGCTTTAAATATGAAATCATCGCCCAGAAATGGTCGGGCATGATCCCAGGCCTTATCGACGGTAAATATGATGCGGTGATCGATGCGGTGACCGTAACGCCAAAACGTGCTGAAGCGATCGATTTTACCCATCAGTACACCGTCAGCGTCTCCAGCTTTGTGACTGCGAAAAAAAGCCCGCTGGCCACGCTGCCAGGCAGCGGCACGATTGTGACGGCGGATAATGACGCCGGCATGAAAAAAGCGATCGACGATCTGAAAACCACCTTCAAAGGAAAAACCATTGCGGTGCAGGTCGCCACCATTCAGGCGGATTTCCTGCAGAAATACCTGGGCGATGTTGCCACTATCCGCACCTATCAGGCGGGTCCTGAAACCTTCGCCGACCTGATGAATGGCCGGGTGGATGCCGTCATGGCATCTCGTACCAACCTCAATGCCTTTGTGAAAAAACATGCTGAGGCGATCAGCAGCAGCGGCTATGGCTTCTCCGGTGGCGTGCTGGGTGCAGGCTCGGCGATTGGTCTGCGTAAAGGCAACAGTGAGCTGCAGCAGGTGCTGAATCAGGCGCTGGACTCCATGATCAAAGATGGGACGCTGAGCAAACTGTCGATCAAATGGTTTGGCGAAGATGTCGCGCCGAAAGCGTAACCGCTGATGCTGATGAATATTGACTGGCAGATACTGGGCTTCGGGGATGAGGGCTGGGGTGGCGTGCTGCTTAATGCCGCCGCCGTCACCGTCAGCGTGTCACTCTGCGCCTGGCTGCTGGGGGCATTGCTGGGCAGCGTGCTCTGCTGGATGCAGATTGCCGGTTCACGCTGGCAGCAGCGACTGGCCGCAGGCTACATCACACTGTTTCGCGGCGTGCCGGAACTGCTGGTGATCTACCTCTTCTACTTCGGTGGACGACAGGTGGTCTCCACCGTGGGCACCGCGCTGGGCTTCCAGGGACCGTTTGATGTGAACGGTTTTGTGGCGGGCGCGATTGCCATCGGGCTGATCTCCGGTGCCTATCAGAGCGGGGTATTCCGCGGCGCTTTCTACGCCATTCCCGGCGGAACGCTGGAAGCGGCGACCGTGACCGGCATGGGACGGCTGATGATGTTTCGCCGCATTATCGTGCCGCAGGCGTTACGCACTGCGCTGCCCGGCATGGGCAACCAGTGGCAATCGGTGATTAAAGAGTCGGCGCTGGTCTCGGTAACCGGGCTGGTGGAAACGATGAACCAGGTCTCCACCGCAGCCAACTCCACCCAGATGTCCTTTTTCTTCTACAGCGTGGGTGCGGTGATCTACCTGATTATCACCACCTGTTCCGATATGGTTTTCCGCTACGTGGAAAAGTTTGCGATGCGCGGTCAACAGCGCGTGAAGGGGTAAGGAGACCACGTGGATATCATGTTTTTACAGCAGACGCTGCTGGCGCTGCTGAAAGGATTGCCGCTGACCATCAACCTGGCGCTGCTCTCACTCTTTGGCGGCGGCGTGCTGGCGCTGCTGCTTAACCTGCTTCGCATGACGCGTGTCGGCAGCGTTTTCTGTCGCTTCTACGTCTGGCTGTTTCGCGGTACGCCACTGCTGATCCAGATCTTTATGGTCTATTACGGTCTTGGCAGTTTACCGGCGGTGCGGGAAAGCCTGTTCTGGCCGCTGCTGCGCGATCCCTACTGGTGCGGCTTGCTGGCGTTGATCCTGAATGATGCCGCCTACACCTCGGAGATCCTGCGCGGCGGCCTGCGCGCGGTGAGTCAGCAGTCGCTGGAGGCCGCTAAAGTCTCGGGCATGTCGTCGTATAAAATCTTTACCCGCATCACTTTACCGATTGCGATTCGACAGGCATTGCCGGCCTACAGCAATGAGATCATCTCGATGATCAAAGCGACCTCGCTGGTCAGCACTATCAGCCTGATGGAGATGACCGGCATTGCCGACTCGATAGTCTCTTCCACTTTCCGGGCGCTGGAGGTGTTCCTGAGCGCGGCGGTGATCTACCTGATACTCACCATGCTGGTCAGCAAAGGCGTATCGATGCTGGAACGACGCTTATCACCTTACTATTTTGGAGCACGCTCATGACCGCACCTACCATCATGCTGAGTCATCTCAGAAAGAGTTATGCGGGACACGAAGTGCTGCACGACATCAGCCTGACCGCGCAGGATGGCGATGTGATATCGCTGATTGGTGCCAGTGGGTCGGGAAAAAGTACGCTGCTACGCTGCATCCCGTTTCTTGAAGTGCCGCAGGCAGGTGAAATTGCGGTAGGCGAGGTGAACGTCACCCTGGATAACGCCGACGAAAAACTGAGCCGCGAACAGCGCCGTCGCATCAAGCTGATGCGAATGCAGCTCGGCTTTGTATTTCAGAGCTTCAACCTGTGGCCGCATAAAACGGTGATGCAGAACATCATTGAAGCGCCGGTTCATGTGCAGAAGCGCAGCTATAAAGAGGCGATTGAAGAAGCAGAAGCGCTGCTCCATAAAGTGGGACTCTATGCAAAACGCGACGCCTGGCCGTCACAGCTTTCCGGCGGACAGCAGCAGCGTGTGGCGATTGCACGGGCGCTGGCGCAGCAGCCGAAAGCGATACTGTTCGATGAGCCAACTTCAGCGCTGGATCCGGAGCTGGTGGGTGAAGTATTGCGGGTGATCCGCAGTCTGGCGGAAGAGGGACGTACCATGATTATCGTCACCCATGAAATGGGCTTTGCGCGCGACGTGTCGAACAAAGCGGTGTTTCTGCACCAGGGCATGATTGAGGAGTCAGGTTCACCGGAACAGGTGTTTCTCGATCCGATCTCGCCACGCTGCCGCGCCTTTGTGAACAGCCACTTTGAGCGCAATGCAGGCTGAAGCGGCATTCTGATAAGGCTGACGCGCTGAGATTTCATGTTTTGAGATCACAAAACCCCGGAAGATTTTCCGGGGTTTTTTACAGCAGCCAGACCACGTTATCCAGAACGATCAGCGCGATCTTACGCCCGGTCCTGAGACGATGCAGCAGCAGGGCGGCCCGCTTCAACCATTGCCTGCCATTGCTGATAGCTGGGACGGCTCTGGATTTTTGCATACCACGCTTTCAGGGCGCGACACTCGTCAGGAACAGCAAGATTCACCAAAGCCGCGAAAATCATTCCGCCGGTTACGGCGATATCCGCCATCGAAAACGTATTGCCCGCGACATAAGGCTGCGAGCGTAAAACGCCGTCAAAGTAGTGCATCCCTCTGATGGCCTTTTCACGCATCTTCGCACCCCATTCCGGATTCTGATAGAGCTCCACCTCCGGCCCCAGTCCTGCTGTGGCATGATGGAAATAGACGCTAACCGCATCAAGAAATTCGATCTCAGCCCGTTTGGTCATCATATGGATAACGCCTTTTTCTACCGGCGTGACGCCAGTCAGAAGCGGATTGTCATCCAGCACATCGAGATATTGCGTAATGGCGGTGCATTCAGCGATCAGCGTTCCGTCATTCAGCGCTAAAACCGGCAGGGTTCCGGAATAGTTGATCGCTAAAAATTCAGGTTTTTTATGCTCACCTTTCCACAGGTTGACCGGAATAAATTCGACCTTAGAAAGTAATCCCTTTTCCGCCAGGGCAATCCGGACCCGTGCAGGATAAGGGCCATCATACCAGTCATAAATCTTCATCGCGGGGAGTGACGGAACTGCAGATGCATTGTGGATATCAGTCATGATTAAGTTACCTACCTGTCAGTTGGTAGATGGATTGTGGTGCTGAACTTTTATTCTGTCAACCCCTGTCTACCAGTTGGCAGGTAAATATTTTCCCCTTATAATGCGTTTCCACCTCCTGAAGGAAAACTGAGTTATGAGCCTGAACGCGCGGGAAGCCATTCTGGCCGCAGCAAAAAGTGCTGCCCAGAATCATGGCTATAACGGGATTAATTTTCGCAGTATCGCTGACGAGGTAGGCATCAAGAATGCCAGTATCTATTATCACTTCGCCAGTAAGGCCAATCTGGGAGCCGCGGTCGCCAACCGATACTGGCAGGATACGGCTGAGGATTTAAAGACGATCCGCGAGCAAAGTGCCTCACCGGATGAAGCATTGCAGCGCTATCCGCAGATTTTCCGCAAGTCACTTGAAGATGCCAACCGGCTCTGTCTCTCCAGCTTTATGGCGGCGGAATATGAAGATCTGCCCGAGGAAGTGAAGCGTGAGGTTCAGTGTTTTGTCGATGCGAACGTCGAGTGGCTGACTGAGGTCCTTTGCGAAAAGTCGCCCGATAACGCGGAGAAAAATGCGCAGCGTGCGCTGGCAATCTACACCGCAGTTGCCGGCGCGCAGTTAATAGCCCGCACGCGCCAGGATATAACCATTTTTGATAACCTGATTGCGACCTATCAGGAGAGCGGCCTGATTCCGCTGTCACACTGAATTAAACGACACCGCGCCTGAAAGAGTTGCAGGCGTCAGCACTCAGCACTCAGAGCTACAGGGCTATCATTGAAAGCAGCAGTGAATATTCAGGGTTAAATTGCACTATGGCGCAAGCCGCCTGCCAGTTGTGTGAACACGTCGATCATCTTTGGCAGCGCCTTTTCCGGCTCGCTGCTGGAAGCAACCCACAGTGCGGCATTCAGCGCCGCGCTGTTTAGCAGATGAGCGGCGGCATCGGCGTCGACCGGCTTCATTATCCCGCTGTCGATAAGACGGGTAATCGTTTCACGCGTGGCTTCCAGGCAGCTGTTCTGGCTGGGCCATTGGGAAGGATCTCCCAGGAAAGCCGGGCCATCACGCAGCACAATGCGTTGCACTTCGGCATCCATTGCCATTCGGATGTAGGCGATGCCTTCCGCCACCAGCTTTTCCCACGCATCGCTCACCCCGGACGCTGCCGCTTTAGCCTGCTGGGCCATTTCGCCATCAACCTGTGCGACGACCGCCGCAAGCAGCCCCTTTTTGTCACCAAAATTGTGGTAGAGCGCCCCGCGTGTCAGACCTACGCTGGCCGTCAGTTCATCCATTGATGCGGCGGCAAAGCCTTTTTCGGCAAAGGCTGTGCGTGCTGCTGCAACCAGTTTTGCCCGGTTCTCTTCCATTGTTTCAGCGCGACGTTTAGCGGCCATAGACTCTCCTTTCACATACGCGATGTATATTAATTGACATACGCGACGTATGTGTGATTAATGTGACATACGCCGCGTATATTAAATCAAACGCGTGTGCGCTGCATCCTGCAATCCCTTAAAGGCTATTGAGGAAATTCTATGATCACTCGCGAACCCATTTTTCCTGCAAATCGTCACGCTCTCTATGAGCAGCATGGTTATTCAGCGGCTATCCGCTCAGGCGATCTGCTGTTTGTCTCAGGTCAGGTGGGCAGCCGTGCCGACGGCACGGCGGAGCCCGATTTTGCTGCTCAGGTTGAACGGGCATTTGAGAATCTGGCAGCCACGCTCGCTGCGGCAGGGTGTACCTTTGACGATCTGATCGATGTCACCACGTTTCACACCGATCCGGAGCATCAGTTCGAGACCATCATGCAGATAAAGCAGCGCGTTTTTTCGCAACCTCCCTATCCTAACTGGACAGCAGTGGGTGTGACATGGCTGGCGGGATTTGATTTTGAAATCAAGGTGATTGCACGCATTCCCGATCAGCGGGACGAACGGAGCCTGTCACAGAGTGCATAAAGCGTGAGTGGCAATCTGCCTGTCAGGCACTTTACACCGGAGACGGGCGCTGCGATGACATGCCCGACGTTAAATAAGCTGGCATCACAGACAGGGATGTCCCGCGCTGCATTTGCAAAACACTTTGGTCAGACGGTTGGAATTACGCCCATAGAATCTCTGACGCAACGGAGGATGCTGCTCGCCAGCGATCGTCTGCAAAATTCAGGCGAGACGATTTCAGGCGTTTCTGCCGCACTGGGATATGAGTCGGAGAGCGCTTTCAGAAAAGCATTTAAGCGTGTTACTGGCGCTCCACCAGGAAAGTTAACCCATTCGAAAAAGTTTTGAAGGTTAATCGAAAACCCCATTAATTACGGCGGTCACGACAGCGGTGCTCAGTGCTATCAGCACAAGATTATCTCCGACAGCTCGCCATTCGTAACCAGGGTAATAGGGCAGCTCATTTAGCATCGATGATGGCAAACTTTTTTTGGCGATACCCAGAGGCAAAGGTTTACCACGCGCAACTTTTTTAGCTATTCCTGGCGGCAAAGACTGATAGCCGACAAGGCCATAATTGACGGCAAGTTTACGTGCAAGAGAGTAGTTGATATCTGACTCGACGTGATCCGGTCGTCCTGCGTTCTTACGATTTCCATGTTTTTCTTTCGGACCCGCATTACCATGCCCCTTGTTTCCGTGCTCTCCGCTTTTGCCGTTATTACCCGGGTTTCCGCTATTACCATTACCCTGACCGCCACCACCGTTGCCGTTGCCCGGATTTGCGAAATATCGTCGCTGTAGATCAAATCAAAACGGCTTTCATTCACCAGCAGGAAGTTTGATACCATCTCCACCAGTTGAACCCGTTCCCTATTTGCTGTGCCGTAAATGGCTATCCATGACCTGAAACTATGCTCTACCGCTGCCCGGCAATCTGTAGCCGTCCACTCTGTCAACGGAAGGGAGAGCATCAGCGCCGCTTCCAGAATGGCGAAACAATCCGCTGCGCGCCCCGCCTGTTCGCTTGCATGTGCAGGAATTAGCGCTTTCCATCGCTTTTTTGCAGCCGCTACGGCCTCCTGCGCCGCTTTTGGACTTTCAGCCAGCATACTGACCCATTTACGACCTGCTGCCCGCTGTTTTCAGTGCGTCAGCGTGTGCCTTAGCCGGTTACATTAAATTGGGGCATTAGCACTTTCCTCAGTCAGTTCGTTGGCCAGTGCTTCAAGATTCCCCGCCATGAACTCGGCGGCACGCGCCATATCAGCGGTATGTTTCAGGAACGCGCCCAGCGCTGGCAGATCGGCTTTATGGTCGGTGTAGTTGGGGTTTTCACAAGCCCAGAAAAGCAGATTGCCTAAGGCGCTTACGCCGCGCAGATAGTCGTTTCGAGCCTCGTCACCCACAGCGGCCGGCAGGCGTAGATCGTCTTGCGCTGTCTCCGCTGCGCCACCGTTCAGCGGTAACGTGAAAAGATTTAAGGTATTGAGATTAAGCATTTTCCACCCCATGCCCGCGATGTGCTGTTGCTGCGTGAGCAGCAGTTTCATGCGCTCAGGCGATCAGGTCAGCAGCCAGATCTTTCCCGTTCGGGTCAGTACGATGAACTGCGCAGCTTCAAGCGCTGCGGCAATCGGGCGCAAAATGTCTTTAGGGTTGGTGTACACGTCCAGAATGTCGCGCTCATGCATGGCGCACCTCCTGTATAGGCAGAACGGCGGAAAGGGAAAGGATGTAGTGAGGTGCAAGAGCTTTACGCGCTTCGCGTTCGCTGGTGGCCTCAATGATCTGGCAGGGTCTGGCCTGTCGGTCAGCGCGATAAATAGAAGGCGATCATCCCTGCATGAGCAAGTACAAGTAACTCTATTTCTTCACAGCCAAGATGTTTGGTTGCCAGCGGAAGGGGGTAATAATCAAATAGCGCGATAAAATCACTCATTTGCTACGTTCGCCATCCACGCAATCGCCTTACTAAAAGGGTGTGAAGCAGGCGGTAAGGCGTTGCCGCTTTTCTCTCCGTCGAGATAGCCTCCTGAATATTTTGCTACTTCCGCTTTTCTGATGCAAGGTTGGGTCGCGCGGATGATTTTATTGCAGTCCCTACGCGAGGGGAGCGGCTCTAATCATAATCGCTTTTTACCATCTTACCGTTTTCTTTAACTCGATATATTCCGCCATCGACCCAAAAAGACATTCCCGTATTTTTACCGTTCTTAACAAACATAAGGGAGTTTTTATTAATACAATTTAGTGGTGGTTCCATATCACTAAAACATAGCCTGTCATAACCATCACTTTCTACGTATCTATCGCCAAAACCCCAAAAACTGACTATAAAATAACCATCTGAATCAGGTTTAGGAATGCCATATTTTTCCTTAAACATATCCTTGTTTTTCAGCCACCAGTCTATTTTTCCTTTATCGGTAAAAGGGAAGTTATTAACCAAAATATCACTATAATTATTTTCCTGGTGAATGGCGACAATCTCTACCGGGCGCAGTGATAGCCAAAGCCAGTAACTGAGCAGCACGCACCCAGCGAATAAAAACAGGCCAAAGAGTTTTTTATTTTTATATTTCATTGCGCCCACCAGTAATCTCGATAGTGGATTCCACATTCGTCATAAATGGTTTAAATTCAAACTGATTATATCGCTGGAGCATAAACCAGATACGGAAAAAGCGGAACTGGTTGAACTTGGATTTTGAAATATCGTCAACATCAAGACCAAAGTGATCCTGTACCTTGTAATGCACTACTGCCCGGTAGTGGTCATTATCAATATTTAGCGATTTTATCGTGATATGCGTTGCCCAGGTATCATGAACGGTTATTCCCATGCCGTTAAAGTTATCCTGGAGTCTGTCGAATTTTGGCAGTTTCCCTTTCATGATCGCCGTTCTCAGCTCATCTTTTTTATGTGTTGGGAAGTATTGATTTTCCCAGTCAATGCGGTTTTTAAATACATCTTTCAACCAAAGGCGGGTACTGTTTCTCGTCTTGTCATTAAGAATATGTTCTTTCAAGGCCTGGTCCAGAGACACATCACGGAAGGGTGTACCGTTGCCGTTCTGCATGTGAGTAATCATCTTTTCGATGAGGTGGCTGTAAGGTCCATATACCGAGAACAGGCGCGATAAATCGCGGAACTCGTCAAACAGCATTGCGGCGCACTGCTGTCGGGTAATCTTTTCACCCTGGCCACGCAGATTACAGCAGAACATGGACTGAGGGCGATCCATTGAGGAACGCCGGGTAAGCGTCCAGGGATCAACCCGGTCAGAAATGTAATCCAACCGGTACTGGGATTTTAAATGTGCTTCGGTTAAGTCGCCGCAGCGCATATCTTTAGCGCCGTAGTCGTCCATCCGGTTTTGGGTTTTGAATATGGTGCAGGGAAACTGTAGTGCGGCCATCGTGATACGTTCCTTGTGTTATCGTCCTTTGAGGTCTTCACAGGGAATAATACGCGGTGAAAGGTCAGAGTGTAAATGTTGTACAGTCCCTGCCCGTAATTTTTTACCGATTACGGGCAGGGGGCATAGTGTACGCTTTACGCTCTCAGCCCATCATCAAAATGCCAGGTGGCATCTTTCAAATTGCCGGGGCTCTCCTGCGCAATGCCTTTCGTATCGGTGGCCTGCGTCTGGATCTCAATATTGTCTATCCGCACGTCTGTACGCTGCGAAAACTGCCGGGATGAATTGCAGAAAGCGTTGCTGGTCATGGAAGTAATCGGATTGCTGGCCGCTGCCTGTAGCTGCACCTGACCGTCATACGTCATATCCTGCGCCGATGGCGCTGGCGTAACAGGTTTTGCTTCGCTCTCGGCCTTCGTTACTTCGTCCTCACCCATACCGAACTCTGACAAGTGTTTAATATCGTGCGTTTGCAACCCCTCCCTTGCAAAATAAACATTATTTAACAATTAAATCAATTGATTATATTGATATTTGCAAGTTAATTTACGGGCAGGGTGTGAAACAACCTCTTAAAAAGTTTTTCAGTTAATTTTCTGATTTATATATAGATATTATTTACTGAAACAGTGAAGCAAGTAAAATAAAGCTCGCACATACGCGCATGTAGATTACTTCCTGTTTGCTATTGATACCACGTTGTAATCTTCTCCATGCTCCAGCGCCACCAGCAGATCAGCCCACAGTGCCAGCCCTGCCCGGCGTTCATCAAAATACTGATGGCGGTTATAGATACCTTCCACGCCCTTGCTACGGTGATTCAGGCAGCGCTCGGCAACAATGGCATCCACCCCCAGCGCCGCTAAATGGGTGCGACCAGTGCGCCGGAAGTCATGAATAGTGGAGTTGGGTACGACTGGCATTTCAAGGCGTACTTTTGCCAGAGCTACCGGCAGGGTGCTTTCTTGAATATGGGGGATCATGCGGTGCTGCATCTTCCGGGCAGGGAGTACCCATTTACTGTTGCCGGAAAAGCTGTGTAATTCTCTGAGCCATTCAACCGCAGGCGGTGGTAGCGGAATATCGATAGCATCGCCATTCTTAGCGGATTCTGTGGGTAAGTGTCACACAGCCCCATCTAAATCGAATTCGCTCCACGGAGCGCCACACAGCTCCATTTTGCGACAACACAGGCAGAGTATCAGCTTCATGGTGAGTTCGTTCTCACGGCTGAACCCTTTAGCCATGCGCATAGCCTGGAAAAACTGAATAAGTTCCTCGCGGGTTAACCAGCGCTCCCGGCTTTTCTCCTGCCCACAAGCATCGGCAACTTCAAAAGCACCGGTGGGGTTAATCTCCAGCATATGTCGTTTGATACCGTAGTCAAAGATACGGCGAGTCCAGCGTAGTACGTCATTAGCGATGGTAGGCGCTCCGCGAGAGACAATCTTCTGCTACATATCGTCGATGTGTCGGGGGCGAACCTCCTCTATCTTGAGATGGCCTATATTGGGGTTTATGTCCTTGTCAATGCGGCGGCGCAGAATATCGGGATGTTTCCACCGCCCAAGGATTTGCCGCTCAAAATACTCGGCGGCTAATTCTGATACCCGGAGCGCGTTTTTCTCCTGCTCTATTTTCTCCAGCGCGTCAGCTTTGCGTGCCTGCTTTTCCCCGGCCACGTCAAAGCCGAGGGCAACACGGGCAGAAAGCTCTTTAGCTGTCTCCTTTGCTTTGGCTAATGACATTTCCCCATAAGAACCAATCAGCATAACTCGCGACTTTCCGGCGTACTGATACCGGAAGCGCCATACAGGGACTTTATCCCCTGCCCGGTAGCGCAGATAAAGACCATGACCGTCTGAGCGTCCTTCAAACCGTTCCCCTGCCTTAATCCATGCCCATATCTGAATATCTGTCAGCTTTGCCATAGTGCCACCTGAATATTGAATAATGCTTTGTACCCAAACTGGATCGTTAAAAATGCTTTGGGTACAACCTTGGGTACAAAGAAAATAGGCGATGTTATGCAACCATATGCGACAGTATGAAAATTAAAAAGCCCGCATTTAGCGGGCTACATTGGTTTTTTGCGATTGCATGTGACGGCATGCAAAATCACTCGATATTCTGAACCAGAACATTTAAAGCGATGTAAGGAGGTAATATGAGTTCAACCTCTTCACATTATTATGTCACCTGTTAGTTATTACCCAGCATTAAACGGCCGACAACCACATAGCAATCTTAAGAATTATCTCAAAGTAATCAAAGAAAAGCTGTACGATGTTTTGATATTTCGTATAAATTTTATGCTGAAATCCTTGCTAACAATAGATAAATTTTCGGCTTTAAGCGAGGCGGAATACATTATCTTTATTTTTATGCTGCTGCAATTCATTGTTTATAGTTGCGATTACCTGATTTTAGTACAACGCTTAATCACTCTGCTACATAAGACACCTTAAGTGAGGTAGAAAACATGACAACTCATGAGACGGAGCAGGTAATTGTGAGCAGAATTTTTCTGATATCGGTCTTCCCATAATATGCAGGAGTTCAAAATGAAAACTAATAAAAGCTATAAAGGATGGCTGGCTATATCAGCTGTCGTCGCTCTCTTCAGCACTGCCAGCGTACAGGCTGAGACGCAGACAAGCGCCCCGCAGGGTGGAAATACACCGCAGACCGTAAAGAATGACAAGCTCAGTCCTGGTGATGAAAAAGCACTGAAGGATATGGCGCAGGCCAATATCAATGAAATTGCCGCCGCCAAAATTGCGCTGAACAAAACACAAAGTGCAGAAGTTAAAACCTTTGCACAGAAGATGGTCGAAGATCATGGCAGTGCCCTGACAAAAGTTCAGGCGGTTGCTAAGCAAAAAGAGGTGACATTACCGACTGCGCCAGACGCTAAACATAAGGCCATGGCCGACAAGCTGGAAAAGCAGAGCGGCGGTGCCTTTGACAAAATGTATATGGAAAACGCCGGAATAATGGATCATAAGATGGTGCTGTCGACGTTGAAGAGCGACGCGACGAAGATAAAGGATCCGGATGTGAAGGCGCTGGCTGACGCGCATACCCCTGTTGTAGAACAGCATCTGAAGTCCGCCCAGCACATGGCGATGTAACCAGGCTGGCTGGTTCCGAATTATCCGCAAGTGCTGTTACGGGATCATCGGGACCAGCCAGAAATGACATAATCCACCATCGGCTGGAGTTTCTCTCTCGTTACGCCAGCCTTTGCCTGAACAGCCATGCCCTGCGCTACAGTCATAAGGTATTTCGCTAACATTTCACAATCAGCGGATGAAGAAAGCTCGCCCTCGTGCTTTGCACGTTTGAGCCTCTCCAGCAAAGCCGTCTCCGAGCCAATGCGGCGAGTGATCAATTCCTGGCGAATGATCTCAGCCCCCTCTGAACATGCCAGAGCGCCATTAATACCGAGACATCCCCGGCATTCACCACCGAGCGTGTGGGTATCCAGCATGCCATTAAGAATGAGTCGCACCGCATCATGAACGTTTGGTTCCTGGAGTGCTCCGGTCATAAAAGCCATATATCTGACTTCATATCTCTCCAGCGCTTTACGGAAAAGGCTCTCTTTGTTTCCAAAGGTGGCGTAAAGACTCGGACGCGCAACGCCCGTCGCACGTGTCAGGTTATCAAAGGAGGTGCCTTCGTAACCGTTTTTCCAGAACATCACCAGGGCTGCTTCTAAAGCGACCTCCGCGTCAAATTCCCGATGTCTTCCCATTTAGCCTCCAATTCTATAACGGTCATTATAAAAAAATTGACGGCCCGCGTCCAACTCTGTACTAATAATACTGTAACGACCAGTATTAAATTTTTTTGCTGGCGCAGATGATAGCGTCTGGCCCGAAACAGAGAAGGAAAGAGTGTGAACGAAGAGCAGCAAAACCAGCGCGTTACAGTTGTTAAGGACTACTTTCGCAAACTCGACTCGGGCGATTCGTCAATGGTGGATCTTCTGACAGACGACATTCAGATCTACTTTCCAAAGTTCGGTGTAGGATACGGAAAAGCTGAAGTGGCTCGCGCCGCTCAGGGAATGATGAGCACCCTGCAAAAGATCGAGCACGACTTCGAGCGGATGAATATTCTGGTTGCGGGCGATCACGTTGTCGTTGAAGGGTTTGAGAGTGGAATCAGCGCTAACGGAACGCCCTGGCCTGTAAAGGGTCGCTCTGAAGGCCGTTACTGTAACGTTTTCCAGTTCGATGGGCTTAAAATTAAGCGGCTTCACATCTATACCGATCCCGATTTCGACAGCACGCATGAAGAGCGATTTTTGTGGCCAGCGGTCGGCATGACCCGTTCAGGTGACATCTGACTGGTGAAGTGACATGCATTCAGGATCGATCTCCATGCTGACGGAGCTGCTCTCCTGTGAAGTCACTGTCGAGCTATTTCCACTCCGGGCGCGGTTCCTGAAGCGTTTAAACTCATACTCATGTTAAGAAAAACCACGTGCCTGAGAGGATATTTTAAGCGTTTTCTGCGCTCAGACACATCGGTATAACTGGCTTGAATTGCGAGCTTCAGGAGCCATCAAGACCCAGCGTTTCACGACGCAGGAAGGCCCAGTCAATCAGAGCAGTCATTGATGGCCCAAGCGCTTTTCCCAGATCGGTAAGTGAGTACTCAACACGCGGTGGAACTTCGGGATAAACCGTGCGTGTCACGATGCCATCCTGTTCCAGTTGCTTAAGCTGCTGGATCAGCATTTTTTGATTTACGCCCTCAATCCGGCGCTCCAGCTCTGAAAAGCGCAGCGGGCCTTTAGCGGCGAAAAGCTGACAGATAATAATTGTCTTCCATTTACCTTCAATAATCTTCAGCGCTTCGGTGGTAGCCTGAGCCCACACCAGTCGCTGCTCCGGAATATCACAACGCCAGTCTCTTTCCATACTTACCTTCAGGTTAGTAACCCACTATTTTGTCGGTTCTTGTTGTTTATTCAGTGAATATGTAGGGTATCTCACTCACCACAGAATCAGGAGCGAAATATGAAAATCGGCGTAATTGGCACAGGTAATATCGGTGGTACCCTGGCACGTAAGCTCAGTGAAGCGGGGCACAAGGTAAAAATCGCTAATTCACGTGGAGTTGATGGCGTGCGTGTTTTTGCGGGTGAAATTAATGCAGAACCCACAGACATCAGGGGAGCGGTTACAGACGTCGAAGCCGTGATTCTCTCCATTCCGCTGCCGGCACTTAGCAGCCTGCCTGATGGGCTTTTCGATCACCTTCCACCCCATGTCCCGGTGATCGACACCAGCAACTACTATCCTGGCCTGCGCGACGCACCGATTACTGCACTGGATGATGGGCAGACCGAAAGCGAATGGGTTCAGGAGCAGATCGGACACCCTGTGGTTAAAGCTTTTAATAATATCCTTGCCGACTCGCTCGCCGATCTGGGCCAGCCGCTGGGAAGTCGGGGTCGTCTGGCGGTTGCCGTAGCGGGGGATCATCCTGATGCTGTGCAGACGGCCATGTCACTGGTTAACGACACCGGTTTTGATCCTGTGTTCTCTGGGACTATCGCTGAATCATGGCGTCAGCAGCCCTGCACACCTTGTTACTGCTGTGACTGGGAAGCGCCCGTGATGCTGCGAGCTCTGGCGTTGGCCAGAAAGGGAGAAGGTCAGGCTCGGTTGCCACAGCTTTATGCCAGTTTCGCGACGCTGGGTGATGCACCCTCTCATCAGGATATTATCGAAAACAACCGTGCCATAAACTGGCCGGTTTAAATCGCCAGGCAAGGATAATCTGTCTGCATTGAAGTTCTGGATAAAGATTGTTCTGAGAATATTTTTGCATAGTGGCTCTGGCTCAGGCATCTGGTCCACGGTATTGCTCTGCAGGCTTGTCCTTAAGCCTGAGAGATCCAGATTACTCTCCGGGGAGTGTGCTAATAAAGTCACGATAGGTATGCAGTGGGCGGCCAGGCAGGGTGACCAGACGTTCCCGGTCGCCCTCTTGTGGAATCATCCCATCACTGACGTAACGTTCAGCCATCAGCCGCATTTCATTCGCCATCCAGCGCGGCATAAACTCCGCCATATTGGCTTCGAATGCATCCGGATTATCTCCTCCATAAATTACCGGACGGCCCAGAAGCTGTTGCCAGGCTGCTGCTGCCTCTTCTCCGGTCAGCGTATCTGGCCCCACGAGATTGAGCGTTTCGACCGGTAATTCTTCGCCGGCCTGGTTGCGCCTTATCAGTTTAATTGCGGCCACTTCAGCAATATCCCGTGTATCGACCATTACAGTTACGGATTATCAGACCTCTTTACGGCCCAGATAACGCTCTTTCATCAGTGACAGTTTTATGCCGATATCCAGCGCCGGCGATGGCGGCATGAAACTGGCCTTGCCCAGCGACAGCATATCCGCAATATGCGGGTTGTCCTGTTTCATCATGAAATCCGCCAGCAGACTGCCCGCCACGGTCTGTTTTGAAACGCCTGCGCCGTTACAGCCACCCGCCGTACAGATAAAGTTGTTCAGCATGCCCCATTCAGGCGCGCCGTTTCGCGTAACACTGATGGTGCCGGACCAGGTGTGGGTTATCTTTACGCTGCCCAGGGTCGGATAGACTTTATGAAATAAGCGCTGATGCAGCCGGGTCGCCTGCCAGGTCTGCGCGGCATTCACCTGACCGCTAAGTGCGGGTATCACGTGCTGGCGAATCAGGAAACGGCGGTCTGAGGTAAAACGGAAGGTTGCACCGGCAATCGCATTAACCGGCGTAAGCCCCCAGCTCTGCATGGGAGGCAGAGTCGCCAGTTGTTCATCGGTCAGTGGATCGGTAATGCTGGCGAAGGTCGCCATTGCAGCCTGACGCGAAAGCCCTGGTCGCAACTCTGGTGATAATGCATTGGTGGCCAGCATCACCTTTCGCGTTTTGATGATGCCAAACGGTGACAGCACTTCAGCCATGCTGCCGTAGCGAATCCCCAGCACTGGCGTGTTATCGAAGCGTTGAACATTTTCAGGTAAATAGTGGCTTAGCCCGGCGATCAACTGCGCCGGATTAACCAGCACACAGCCTGGTGTGTATATCCCTTTGCTGTAAAAGCGCGTGCCGAGTTTAAGGTAAAGCTCCTCGCTGTCTGACATCTGCCATGGCTCATCCATTAAATCGAGGTGGCTGGCGTACTCCTTTAAAATACGATCGTTGCCACGCTCAGCCTGGCAGTGATATTTACCGACCTGTTCCCAGTCACACTGAAGATGATACTGAGAAATAACCTGCTCCAGTTGACGAATACCTTCCTGAAGCAGGTTACGGTAAGCGTTGGCCTTTTTTAATTCAGCGGTCGAGCTGCCAATATTATGAGGCAGACCGATAACAAATCCGGAATTACGTGCCGATGCGCTTTCCCGTGTGCTGTGCGCGTCGACGATGATAATTTTCAGACCGGGCTTAATTTCAGCCAGGCGGCGCGCAAAGGCAACACCTGCAAATCCCGCGCCGACGATAACCCAGTCTGCAGTGATATCCTCTCGCAGCATGGGCTGCGGCGGAAAACAATGCTCACCCGCAGGCCAGCCCAGTTGATTGTGATTAAATGGTATTGATGCGTAGCGCAATTCCCTGTGCCTTATATGAAAAATAAAGCAATTTTATAAGTGAAAGCGGGTTATCTGTGCCAGCGGTAATCTGACTAATGTTGATTTCAGACAAGTAAAATTCAGGTGGATGATTTTTGAGTTAAAAATCAAAGGTGGCGCGGATTTTCGAAGAAGAGATGATAACGCGACTGTTATGGGGTTTATTTTCTGGTGTCAAAGACCGAAAACAGTAATCTGCAGAGGCGATATATTCATAAAGCCCGGACAGGGGAGTGCAAAACGGAACAGGACGCGCTATTAACTGGCAATTTTTGGCGGAGAGTCAGCCCCAGAAACCGATGCCTGTTCGGCATCAAAGCGTTTTATAGATTTCAGCAATGACCTGCATCGTTGCCTCTTCTATGGTTCCTTCATTGCGACATAAAAACCAGCCGTGGTTGGTCATCTCCTGCTCGAACACTCTGGTGCAAGCGACATGCTCTTCCAGCCTGTGAATGACTGTACTGCCCAGCCCACGCGATCGTGCCGCGGCTCGTTCCCATGAAACTTCAGGTGCCGTGACCACCCCGACATGCAGGTCTGGTGCTCGCACGTTGAGTTCAATGTTTCGCTGCAAAATCTCTGCAAAGGGCATCATCCGCCGAAACGCGGCATCAGACGGATACCAGCGATCCATCAGGATAATGCAGTTCCCGGGCTGTTTAGTGAGTACATTCTGTGAAATCCAGGCACGGCTAACGGCAAAGCGTTCACAAATTTCCCGTTCCAGTTCGACGGAGGGATTTCTGGCGAGCCTGTTAACCAGCGCCATTGTTTCCGCCCTGAAGGGATCGCTTTTTTGCTCGCTAAGTCGGATCACCTTCCTGTTATCTGCTCTTAGCACTTGCGTAATGGACTCCAGCAGGGTGGTTTTACCGGTTCCCTTGGGCCCATCCAGAGAAACAAACAGCTGACGACTCATGCCAGGAATGAGAAGTGAGTTAAGATTTTTGTAAATCGTGCTTCCGGTAAAAACATCTTATTTTCCTGGTTTGAATAGCTGAACTTACATCGTTCTCTTTAGCCGTCAGGCACGTTCGCTTGAACATGAATGTTAAACAGACACTGATGAATACGCTGGCAACGGTTCTGACTCACGAGTTTATAGAACAGGATGTCAGCATCTGGCTCCGATGTGCCCTGTTAAAAACCACACCGGACTGGATTCTCATATAAAGTCGCAGTTTACGCCATTCTATGTCCGGAGCATGAAGAAAAAGCTAATGGGCAAGTTTGGCTGCTGAGCGCAGAACGGCTTATGAAGGTTGTCTTTTAACCAGGGTAGAGAATCGGGGGCTGTGATCTCCGGTTCCTACAGTGTAAGCGGCAGGCCTGAAATGCGTGATCCAGGGTGGTTTTATCTTTGTCCGCTATGAGCGAGAATCTGACGTTATGCCGTGGTTCACCTTTGGTCCGCTATTTTTCTGATTTAGCGATAAGGTAATGACCTGATAAAATAGTATGTCATCGCTCATCAACTCAACGAAGCAGGGAGCAAATGTCCCGCATCAGATTACGTGCTGTCTGGCTAATGCCTCCAAGCTGGAAGAAGCCGTGGATGACGCCGAGGTAGCGTTGTGCCGTGCACTTTACCCCCTGTTGTGTCATGCGAACAAACAAGGCTTCGCCTTCATCGCGCAAGGGGTCATATTCCGCTGTAATGATATGTATTGGCGGCAACCCCGAGAAATCATTACGGAATAACGGACTGGCGTCAGGGTGGTCAAAATTAGTGTTAGGGAAATAGGCTTCGAAACCGGTAATTAGCGTATCACGAGTTATCACATAATCACTGCCGTTTAACTTATAACTTTCAGATGATGCTGTTGCATCCAGCATAGGATAAATGAGTACTAGCTGTCTGGGTAACCACTGCCCTGCACTTCTCACTCGCAACGCTGTTATCAGAGCAAGATGGCCGCCCGCGCTATCTCCCATTAACGTTATATAATTACGGTCAATACCTAACACTTGTGCGTGTTTCCATACAGTGTTAGCGGCATATTCAGCATCATCATGTGCTGCAGGATAAGTATGTTCTGGCGCTAAACGATACTGCACAGCAACGACACGGCAACCACCCAGGAAAGCAATTTGTCGCAATTGATTTTCATGCGTTAAAAAACCACCACTTACAAAACAGCCACCATGATAATAGACAACCGTAGGTAACACTTTCTTTTCATTTA
This sequence comes from Pantoea sp. Lu_F5_004, assembly GCF_051136245.1. Taxonomy (NCBI): domain Bacteria; kingdom Pseudomonadati; phylum Pseudomonadota; class Gammaproteobacteria; order Enterobacterales; family Erwiniaceae; genus Pantoea; species Pantoea sp. Lu_F5_004. Next base: position 549,593 of record NZ_CP194947.1, on the reverse strand, counting down.
ATGGCGAGAAAATACGCAACGGTATGTTGTCAATAATCATGTCTTCAATATTTACGCGTGTCTCAGTACTACCAGCCAGTGCTGTGCTTGCGACATAACCATCCCGACGTTCCCGGAACGTCTGATTACGCGATGACGGACGACCTGCAGAGATGAAATCGTTTACAAGATTTGCAATTTCTGGTTCAAGAGCCATAAAAATCCATCCTCAGAGATCAAATTTGAGCAACAAACTAAGAGTATAATTTTTCAGAAAACTTTTTATAAGTTATTAAAAATTTAGTATTGGGAGCCGTTCATCACCGCAATTTCTGTCAGTAAAGACAGCAGATATTGCAATGAGCTTAGGATAATACCATTGCCGCTGTAATGTCCGCTTCTGGCACAAAGCGGACTGACGTAAGGCTAACGTCCGCAATGAGCGAAAAGCGGAGGCCGCGCTTAGACTATTTAGCTCCCATGCTCTAAAGAGTTATATCAATGTCCTGCACTCCTTCTTAAACATGCTTTCTTACGCATTAAACTCATCAGCCAGCGTAGTCATTACTGCTCTGACTCTTGCGGTATGCGCCAGATCCTGATGCATTACCAGCCATACCTCATAGGGATTTTTACGCGCACGCTCCGGCCACAGGCGAATAAGCTCCCGATACTTTTTTGTAAGATAATCAGGTAATTCTCCAAGGGCCAGCCCAGCACGAATGAAGGTAGTTAACATCATGCTGGAGTCGAGTTCTGCCACCACCCGCCCTTTATGCCGCGTTTCTCCTGCCAGCAGATCATCCTGGGAGCGCGTTATGCCTGGCTGGTAAAGAGCAATACGATGTCCCTCAAACCCACTACCTGACTCTGGTATGCCAAAGTTATCAATATACTTTTGTGTTGCGAAAAGTCCCACATCACTTGAAGCGAGTTTTCGGACAATTAAATCGGGCTGTTCTGGCCTGATCGTGCGTACCGCTATATCCGCCTCACGGCGGCCTAAGTCCAGTAAGCGGGTAGTGGTAGTCAGACTAACCCGAATATCTGGATAGATATGCTGAATCCGCTCAATTGCTGGCAGGACAAAATCGACGGCCAGTGAGTCTGTGGTCGTGACATGCACTTCACCTTCCAGCCGGTCATCATCTCCGGCAACTCGGCGTTCAAAGCTGACCGACAAGCGTTCGATCTCTTCTGCAAGAGAAAGTATTTTTCGCGCGCCGGCTGTCAGTATCCAGCCATTACTGCTCTTCAGGAAAAGCTTACTGCCCAACGTCTTCTCAAGCGCGTTAAGCCTGCGCCCGACGGTAGTTTGATCAACATAAAGCTGTTCAGCTGCACCGCGCAGCGTGCCCGCACGGTGTACCGCCAGGAAAAACCTGACATCATCCCAGTTCATTATCCCCCCTTAATGCATTTTTGCAGGTATATCATGCATGGTAGTGCATTTTCGCAGAATGGAACAATGGCTAAGCTACGCGCTCTGTTTTATTAAATAGGTTCAATACCGGGAATATGATGCCTCGTCTCTCATTTATTATTACCGTTGCTATGTTGAGTGCTTTTGGACTCATTGCGTCTGATATTTATCTTCCAGCCATGCCAGATATGGCACATGAACTTGGCGTCACGCCATCGCAAATCTCACAGACCATTTCAGTCTATTTACTGGCTCTGGCCATAAGCCAGCTTTTCTATGGCCCGTTTTCCGATCGCTTCGGGCGCAAACCCGTCCTGTTGGCCGGCACTACGGTTTACATTGTCGGTTCACTGGGATGTGCCGTTGCTGACAGCTATCCTTCATTTCTGCTTTTTCGTCTGCTGGAAGGGGCTGGTGCCGCAGCGGGTCTGGTACTTGGTCGTGCTCTGATCGCTGATACCTGTGACAAGGTCATTTCTGCCAGGGTTTACGCGGTTATTTATCCACTGGTTTCATTGTCGCCTGCCCTGGCCCCCGTGGTTGGGGGACATCTCTCTAGTACTTTTGGATGGCACGCAGATTTCTTTTTTGTTGCTGTTTTTGGGATGATTACGATGCTGATGATCTTGTTTATGCGCGAAACACGACCCGGAAACACATCTGTTACTGCATCCCCTTTTTCAGGGTTAAGTACAGTGTGTTCAGACCCGGGCTTCTGGCGTTACACACTTATCGTCTGCTGCATTTACAGCGCATGGTTTATCTATCTGACTCAGTCGCCGTTCTTATTCGCGCAACTTAGAGTCAGCGAAGAAACACGGGGCTGGCTTTATATCCCCTTAACGGTCGGAATTATCAGCGCCAATCTCTTAACGAAGCGGCTTTTGAACCACTGGCAGTATGATCATATTGTTATTGCCGGTATTGTCTGTTTTGTGCTTGGCGGTCTGGCTTATGCGGTTGAAATGTTTTGGGCTGAACAGGGTATACTAATGATACTGCTTCCTATGTGCCTGGTCAGCCTGGCAAACGGTTCCAGCCTTTCTCTGGCAATATCCGGTGCGATCAGCAGTAGGCACGGTCAGGTTGCGACCGCCTCCGGTTTGATAGGTTTCCTGCAGATAGGCAGTGCGGCCGTTCTTGCAAACGCCGTCAGTGCAGGCTTTGGTTTCAGTCAGTCTGTTCTGGGGTTGGCGGTATTGTTACTGGCTCTAACCGCGCTACTTGCCTGCTGTAAACTCTCTTTCCACCCTTAAGTGTCTCTTTAAGATTTAACGCCTATCGGGGGGAGGGGCGGCCAGGCATCAGGGGTGGAGAAACGTGCTCGAGGATGATAGAAAAAAACACTTCATATCAGACAGGTTACGAACATACAGACTGACCATAATCACGGATAGTTTTAGATGTTTTATAATCCCAGAACGGCTGTGCTGCTTACTATCTGAACTTCCGCTTCTGGCACGAAGCGGACCTTGCCAATAGGGCATGATGGCGTCATTCTCTGCGGTTAGCATAACGTCATTGACATTCGAAACGTCAGTGACAGGCACAGGCTGGGCGGCGCCGCCCTGAACAGGGCCTCCACCCTTTTTGCCAGGATCACCCCTTCGATACAGCAGCGCGGGAGCTTAGTCGCCGACAACCATTACCCCGGAATAAGACACCCGGCCAGGATAAGCGCCCGCTATGTGAAGTGGGCACTTATTATCAGGTGGCGCTGTTATATCCGGTTGCCGGAAGCAGTGTTTTACTCCCTTTCAGGGTAAAGAGGGAAATAATGGTAAAGCTCAGTGTGATACAGCCTAAAACAAGATAAGCCTGATGGAAGCCTACGGTGTCATACATCCGGCCTACCCATGTCGACAGTACAACGCCCGAAAGTTGCTTTGATAAATTAAAACCAATCAGGAACAAGGTTGCCGAAAGTTTTGGGTTAAATGCGGAGGAGATATATTTAAAGGTGCCGACCAACAGGAAAGGAAGTTCAAACATATGGAGCATTTTTAAGATAACCACTTCTGTGGCTGAAGAGGCAAAAGAAGAACCCAAAATACGCGCCGACATAATGACGCCTGCGGCCAGGAGGGCGTTCTTCGCACCAATGCGGTTAACGATGGCAGGGGCAAAAAACATAATCGTTGCATTGAGTATTTCCCCACCGGTAGTGACAAAGCCAAACACTTCGGTCCCGCGTTGTGGGCTGGAGAAAAACCCTTTGAAGAAGTTAGCAAACTGCTGGTCGAACACATCATAGACACTGGCGACACCTACAACGTAAATAATAAATCCCCAGAAGCGTGGCATCCGCAATAGCTCGGCGGCGGTGCGCATAGAAAAAGCCTGGCGGTTGGCACCAAGCGCGTCGATAACCCGCTCGCTGTTGCTCCCTTCCGGGCGTGACATCCATAACAGTACGGCTAGCGCCAGGGCAAAACCGGAGGCAATCCAGAATGTAATATTAGGGTCGATGCTAAATAAAATACCGGTGATTGATGCACATAACGCCCAGCCAATACAGCCGGAAACACGAACCTTTCCGTACTCAAAACGGTTAGCCCGACTTACGCGTTCAATATAGGCTTCTACCGCCCCTGATCCACTGGAGAAGACGACTCCCAGATAGATCCCGCCAACCAGTGCACCAGCGAAAATATTCATCTGCAGTAAAGGAGACAGAACAAAAATAAAGAAGGGCGCAAATAAAATCAGTAAGACTGTGATAATCCAGAGCAAGTGTTTGCGTAACCCCAGTTTATCGGAGAGCAGACCAAACACCGGCTGGAAAATAATTGCAAACAGTGAGATAGATGAAAACACAATCCCTGTTTCTGTTTTGGTTAAGTGGTTAACTTCTGCCAGCCAGACCGGGAAGAAAGGAAAGTAGGCCGACATAATGAAATAATAGAAGAAAAAGAAAAACATAAAGTAAATGAAGTTATGTCGTTCTCTTGGTGCGAGTTCAGAGAGTTTCATTTTGACTGTTCCATCTGGTTATGCCGGTAAGCCCGGGGCTCACGCTTCGATTATTACTGGAAATGAATCGTTAACTGATATTTCCATTGTGTTTCAAGCAATAGCCATTGCTGCAGTACGCTGGGCGTCCAGGAGTCATCACCGCCGACGCCCATGTGCTGCCCATCAAGGGTTATCCAGACGCCACTTTCCGGCTGCATCCAGTGCCAGTGGTCAGTCTTCATTAATTGCGCAGTGCCGTAAGGCTGTAGGGAAAAGTGGAAATCGCCCGCCACGTGCCAGCGCCCCCAGTCAAGTGCTTTGTTATCACAACGCAGGCCATTCTCGGTGGGGAATATGTACGGTGTAGTCATCTCGTCCAGCGGCAGTTCCCAGCGGGAGAAACAGGCGCTGGCGCGACGATCCGGGTAGTTCTCATGCGGGCCAAATCCCAGCCATGAGACCGGTTTATTCTGATCCAGTACCTGAAAATTCAGCCCGATGCGTGGCAGCGGCGGCAGTGTGCCAGCACGTTCGCCGTCAATGGTCAGGTGCAGCTTGCCTTGTGCGTCAAAGGTCATCTGCCAGTGGCTGACGATCACAACCTCATCCCCGTTCAGGTAGTGCCAGCGGCTATCGACAACAACGCTGCTGTTCTGACGATGCGCGTCACACTGCACGCAGCGGGTGGTGAGGTTGTACAGGCCTGCGCTTTTCCAGCGTTCAACCCAGGCGTTGGGATCGATGCGCTCCACTTCACTCACGCCAATATCATTATCCAGTGGTGCCCGAATGAACTGGTCGCGCAGCGGAACCAGTAGTTGCTCCACGCCGTCCACCTGCCAATGCGTCAATAGTCCGCTTTGACGGTCGATCGCCCACTGCTGCGCACCGCTGCGCACCGTCCAGGCACTGTCACTGCGCTCAAGCTCAGGAGCATTTCCTGCAGACAGAGGTGCCCGCAGAACCAGCGGGGCTGCGAGGGCAAACTGCTGCCAGGCGACGCGATGACCGGCATCGGACCAGGCCGTGGCCTGCGGCTGGATAACCTCCAGCGTCAGCCATACCTCTTCGGCCCCGGCAGGCAGCGTCAATTTCTCCGACAGCGTCAGCTCGCGCTGTCCTTCAGGGAGAAGTTCAAGGGTCAGGCTGCCGCTGGCAACCGTTTCACCAGCAGCCTGAACCTGCCACTGCAGTTCCTCGTTATCCGCCAGGCGGAACAGGTATTCGCTGGTGATGCTAATGCGCAGCGGGGTTTGCGACAGCAGGGCAAACTGGAAGTATTGCTGTGCATGTTTGGCTTCAATTAATGACGGATGAGGGCGACGGTCGGGGAAGACAAGACCGTTCATGCAGAACTGGCGATCGTTGGGCTTATCGCCAAAATCACCGCCGTACGCCCAGCCGACACTGCCATCATCGAAGGTTTTAGTAATGGCCTGATCGGCCCAGTCCCAGATAAAGCCCCCCTGCAGGCGCGGGTAATCACGAAACGCCTGCCAGTAATCGGCATAATTTCCCAGGCTGTTGCCCATTGCGTGAGCGTATTCGCAAAGGATTAACGGGCGCTGCTCGCCAGGCAGGCTGATCCACTTTTTAATCCCCCATTTTGGCACCGCAGGGATAAGCTGATCGCTTTCTACTCGGGCATACATCGGGCAGAGAATATCGGTAGTCGTGCTGTTCGCACCGCCCCCTTCATACTGCACCGGACGTGACGGATCGTTACGCTTGAGCCAGTGATACATGGCTTCATGATTGCCACCCACGCCGGATTCATTGCCCAGCGACCAGATAATAATCGACGGGTGGTTGCGATTGTTTTGTACCATCCGCGTGACGCGGGCGCTCCAGGCCGCTAACCAGGACGGATCGTCGGAAAGACGACTCATTGGCACCATGCCGTGGGTCTCGATATTAGCCTCATCGACCACGTACAGACCATAGCGGTTACAGAGCTCGTACCAGCGTGGCGCGTTAGGATAGTGAGAACAGCGAACAGCGTTGAAATTATTCTGCTTCATCAGAAGAATGTCCTGCACCATATCCTCTTCGGTGACGACCTGACCGCGCTGATGGTGATGTTCATGACGGTTTACACCACGGATCAACAGCGGTTTACCATTCAACTTCAGCAGGCCATTATCGATCTCAATCCGACGAAAACCGATATCCCAGGCTTCGGCTTCAATCAGTTCATCGCCGCACCACAGTGAGACTACGGCCCGGTAGCAGTTTGGTGTTTCCGCGCTCCACAGTGCCGGGCGTTCTACAGGCAAGCGCATCACGGTGCGTTCAGCATAATTGCCGCGTTCATCAGTGACTGGTGAGCCTGGCGGCTGCTGATGTCTGGCGACCTGTTGCGTGTCATTCCACAGCTCAACGGCCACCGTCAGTTTTTCCAGCAACGGTGTCGGGGCGGCGACAGTGGCATTGACCTCCAGCTCGGCGTCGTGATAAAGCGCATCTAGCTGCGGAGTGAGCTGAACATCGCTAAGGTGCAGCGTTGGTTTATTCAGCAACCAGACGGAGCGGAAAATTCCGCTCATCCGCCACATATCCTGATCTTCAAGCCAGGTGCCTGCGCTCCAGCGCATCACCATGACGCAGAGGCGGTTCTCGCCCGCCTTAAGGAGCGCACTGAGATCGAAGGCCGCGGGCAGACGACTGTCCTGTGAGTAACCGACCCATTCGCCGTTGCACCACAAATGGAATGCGGAGTTCACGCCATCGAAGATAATCTGCGTCTGACCTTTCGCCCGCCAGTCTTCCTCGACGCTAAACGTCAGTGAGTAGCAGCCGGTCGGGTTTTCTTCAGGTACGCGTGGTGGCGTAGTATCAATGGGGTAACGCACGTTGGTATAGACTGGCACGTCATACCCTTCCATTTGCCAGTTCGAGGGGACCGGTGTACTGCGGCTGTCCGCCAGATCGTTTTCCAGCCAGCTGGCATCCACCTCAAACGGGCTGCGGGCATAAGAAAATTGCCACTGACCATCCAGCAGGCGGCGGTGTGCAGAGAACTGATTTTCCCTTGCCGAGCGAAGATCGCGCCAGCTGGCAAAGGTCGGATGGGCCGGTAAACGGTTCAGGTGTGTAATGGTCTGGTTTTGCCAGTCTTCACGGGCAAGCACGTCATGAAACAGAGGTCCACCGGAGAGGTGGCAAGCGTGATGTCGCATAGGTATACCTGTGGGATAAATGTGAAATGTCATTCGCTAGACAAGATGGAATGAGTTATCAGATATTTTGTTAATAGCGGCAACAATGGTGAGATTGAAACTCACGGACGATCACGAAACAGAGCGAAAACCATAGTTTAATGTCGATTTTCTGACATAAAATGTTAGCGAACGACATTCTTGTTAGCGAGTAACGGAGGAGACGATGGAACGCCGTACAGCAACGTTAGAAGATGTGGCTCGCGAGGCCGGTGTATCCCAGCAGACGGTCTCACGTGTACTGAATAAACCTGGTGTGGTGACTGAACGTACTCGCGATAAAGTCATCCGTGCAATGCAGGCGTTGCACTATGTACCGAACCGCTCAGCACAATTGCTGGCGGGAAAGTCGGCACCGTCTATCGGGTTGATTACCGCGTCGTTGACGTTGCATGCGCCCTCACAAATCGCCGCTGCGATAAAAAGTCACGCAGGTACACATCATCTGGAGGTTGCTATCGCGATGCCGGTGATGGCTGACTATGTCTCACTTCAGGCGCGACTGAATGAATTTCGCGCGCAAAATATCCGAGGCGCGGTTATTAATCTGCCCCTTGAAGGTAACATTGCGGAAAAACTGGTGAATGAGAACCCGGATATTTGCTGTCTGTTTTTAGATGTCTCACCGGAAACTAATGTCTGCTGCGTAAGGTTTGATCACCTTGATGGCTGCGGAGCCTGCATCCGTCATCTCTGGGAGCTGGGGCACCGGGAGTTCGGCCTGCTTGCAGGGCCTGAGAGTTCCGTTTCGGCGCGTATGCGATTGAGCAGCTGGCGTGAGACTTTACACCGGCTTGGGGTGAGTAATGCGGTAACGGTCTTTGGTGACTGGAGTGCTGCCAGTGGCTGGCATAAGGCTTTTGAACTGTTACATCAGTATACGCGGATTAGCGCGATCGTCGTAGCGAACGATCAAATGGCGCTCGGGGTGTTGAGTGCTCTCGCGCAACTGAACCGCACCGGCAGCAGGATGGTTTCCGTCACCGGTTATGATGATACGGCGGACAGCCTCTATTTCCAGCCACCTCTCACAACCGTTGCGCAGGATTTCAACAAGCTGGGTAAACGGGCCGTTGAGTTGTTAATCCAGCAGATGGCCGCACCGCAGATGCACCTCCGTGAATTGCTGCCGACGCGTTTGATTATCCGCGAGTCAACCCGTCCTTACGGTAGAGAAGAAGAGGATGAGAAAAAATCCGTCATTGCACAATTAAAATCACTGATAGAAAAGCTGTGAAAATTTCGCCTTCATTCTGGGAATCCGGGCCGGCGCTTCAATCCAGCCTTCGTTCCCGCGGAATGGTGTATTCCTTCTACGTCGATGATATTGCTGTCTATTCACTCACCTTCATGGATAACGCAGCTAAAACGGAAGTAATTGCAGACACCTATGGCATGCTTTTCAAACACGGCTATCCACAATTTGTTAATAGAGGATCAGCCCGTGCCTTTCGAATTTACGTCATTGACCATTGATGAAGATCGACAGAAGTGACAGGACTGTTTAAGTGTGTCGGTCATAAACTCTCCTGATAAGGCTCTCCTGTTGGCCACGCTGTAAAGCATGAAGGTTGAGGCTCATCAAAACATGGGCATCGCCAAATAATAAAAACGGGCGGGTACTGATATAGCGGGATACTTACATCAGCCCTGACGTTCCCAAAATGAATCGAATAGTTTTTTAAAAACAGGTAATAAAGCTGCTATACGTCCTGATTTTCACGATGTTCAACTTCACAATCATCACCCCGGACAGCCCAGGATTTGCTGAGTTAAGATCGCAGAGCATGGCTGAAGGATTTAACATGTTGCGCCGACTGGAAGATAACTGGCTTAGCGGACACAACCGTTTTGACAGACCCGGAGAAAAACTCATTGGGGCTTTTGTAGATGGATTAATCATTGGCGTGTGTGGACTCAACATCGACCCGTTTACACTAAAAACTGGCATCGGACGTCTGCGACATCTCTATGTAGACTCAGGATGGAGAAAAAGGCAGGTTGGCAGTGCCCTGCTCAGTGAGATACTTAAGGATTCTGGCCACTGGTTTGATTTTATCAACACAAACGCTCCTCCATCGGCATTCACTTTCTATGAACGAGCTGGCTTTGTTGCTTTAACCGGCATTGAAAAAGTGACGCACCATCTATGCCTCAGAGACCCAGCGCATTGATACAGTCACCTCCTGGATAGACCGCATATTCTGTCCGGTGAACCGCTTTTCAGAAACGCCTGCCGGGATACAGCACTGACATAACCAAACCACTTTCAGGCAAATCAGAGCCATTACCGTTAAATCCGCGCAGCCCTGGACACGCTGCTTTTCTTACCAGGCATGCAGAACGGCGGCTGAAACATCTTCAGGAAATCAAAGGAACTTACTGGTAGCTATGAACGAAAAGCGGAACATATAAGGCGTAAATCAGGCAGCTTAGTGTCGAGAACATAATAAGTATGTGCTTCCGATGACAGTGGTTCATTGCCAGACTTGTGGCCAGCCGAGGAGTACAGCACCAGAAACACTGAATTCGGAATACCTTGTGCAGCAGACCGGGTATTATCTGAACGACGTACATAAAAATGACATTGCTCAGACACCATGTCCGCAGCTGACCAAAGTGAAAATAAAATGAACAAAAGCAGTCTTAAAGCCTTTCCCCTGTTACGTGTACTGATGCTGACGTGTGTGCCCATGTTTTTACAGGGTTGCGCCAGTGCACTTTGCCCTTTTGGCACCACTGAAGGCACAGTTCCGGACTTTAAAAATAGTTACTGGAGATCCACAGATAAAAAACCGGCTAAGACCAATGAACAAGTCCTGGAGGAATGCACTCATGCTGCCAATGCTGAGGAGCAACGCCTTTCGCAGGCCTATCTGCAGCTGTGTAAAACCGGCCATATAACCGGTGAAAACCAACGCTTTGTACAGAAATTACTGGGCAATCCACTCTTTTCTGGCTCTACAACAGCAAAAGACGCCCCTCAGCATCAGTCAGCTGGTGCAGCTGAAGCTCAGCTGAGATGGTCGATGTCTCATAGCGATAATCCTCAGGATTTCAAAGAAAATTGTGGCTATTACATTGAAAAGAATGCAGCGGAACGGTCCAGCACCATGCTGGGTTTACAGGTGGGGCATTACAAAGAGCAGGTTTTTAAACAGTGCATGTCAGAAAACCATATGGCGCTAATTGTTCCAAAAACTGAATTCAGTCAGTGCAAGTCGATAGGGTGGTAATTTACTGGATGAGTAAAAGTAATCATGAGTACGCTCTTTGCATGTGTGGCACGGTAGATACTACAGGTTTAATTTATACTATTACCTACTGGGTTTTTTTAAAGAAAAAGCCGATGTAAATAGGGGGATAGAAAAGCGCTATCTTTATTGAGTGGCAAAATAATCCTCAGGTTGGGAATGATGTCATCTTTTTACAGCCCGAATTGAAAAGTCGCTTCACAAATATGGCTTCACCAGACATGTTTATGTTTGCGTCATCCGAGCGTATTTATCTTTATGCTCACAGTAAATTTTACGAAGTGGTTGAAGGGGAGTCAGGATTACAAAAGAAACTTGTCGAGATGGATAAACAATATTTCGAGCAGAATCCATGATTATCTGGCAGGCAAAATGTGATCACGTGTTGTCACGTAAGAATTATCTAATTAATATCCAGATGAGTCTGTAATTAAAACTGCTCACAGGGGGGCTGGAAAACATGGGAATTCCGACACCCTGGACTCACCTGTTTCCATATGTCTGGCTGAAAAATGATACTATTAATTCCTTTTTTAACGGTCCTTCTGCCCCGATCCTGATTGATATGATACTCATAAATCCCAGTAAACCAGATAAGCAAGTGCGGCTGCTGAACAGAAAGCATAGGGGCTTAAAAGCAAAATATCCGAATAAGGCGTTTCGCATATCCTGATAACAGGCCATGCCAGTACAACCAGCCAAATGAAGAGTGCAGAGCATATGATAAAAAAGCTCCCCCTGAGGGAAGCGTCAGGATAAAATCGCTTTGAAATCATCGCTAATGGCATGCCAATTATTAAAGAGCCCATCGTGGTCCCAATAATACTCGTCATGACAATAAAAAAATAAGTGAAAATCATACCCACTACGGGTGTACTGCTTTTTCCCCAGGAAAGATAGGTTAAAACCAGTAATGAACCCACGACACTACTAAATATTGCTGATATCACAGATACCCTAATCCAGTTGTCGTTAGTAATGTTCGTCATAATTTTCTCTATGTCTGAGTAACTATATTGATGCAGCGTATCCGCTTAAATTTTCGTCGCGAGGTTTATAGCAAAACAGGCTTCCGGCGCAGCATCCTCTGTATAGTTGCGCGAGCAGAAGAACCTTATAGCAAAATCAATTAGAGGTAAAATGATGCTTTAATCATTACTTCATAATGATGCAACGGACGTTGTTGAATAAATCGAAATTTTGCTGAGCAGAAGGATCTGATCGCACATCATCTGGCAAAGCAGAAGTCAGGATCACTAACCGGCACCATTGCAATACTGCCCTTATCAACCCCTGCTCCATCACTCTGGCTGGACAATAAAGGCAGCTCAGGTGTGGCATGCGTCAGCAACGCCCGTATCACGTGGGCGGCCTGAAAGGAGCAAAACCTGCAGGTCACCTCTATCTGGCAGTCTGTGACATGATGAGCCAGCCCAGCAATGTCCATAACGCTTCACCGGGCTATTGCTTGTCTGAAAATATCCGCCTCAGGGAAGAAGGGGGACTGACGTCCTATAAGCGCCAGGCGGAGATTGTACAGACAACATGAGAACAGTGGTCTGGTCTTCTGCATTTATTCTTCAGGAGCGTGGACAAAGCACAGCTTATTCCCTTCCGGATCCCGACAATAAGCTGCGTAGAAGTCTGAAGCGTATTCTCTGAAACCAGGTTTACCCTCGTCGGCACCTCCCATTTTCATGGCGAGGTGCCAAATCTCCTGAACTTCTTCCTGAGAAGCGACTAAAAAACTGACCTGCATACCGTTTCCCCAGGTTGAAGGAAGGCCATTTTCAGGCACCTGCACGTAAAACTGAGGCCATCGTTTATAAGGATATTTCCAGCCAACCCCTTTAGCCTGACCGCCATTACCCTCTGGCATCTGTTCAAAGCCTAACTTCGCAAGCAGAGGTTCATAGAAAGCCACTAATGCGTTGAGATCTCTCGCGCCAACGTGAACATGACTAAACATTACCAATTCTCCTGAATCAAATGAGAAATCTTAATGTAGTCCGTACATGTTGTAGTTCAAGTCAGAAAGAGGGTCAGGCATTTCTCTTGAGATTAAAGCAGCATAGGTAAGCCATGTCCGCTTCTGGCAAAACGCTGACTTCAGTTCGCCCGCTATCAGCAGCATGGTTATGCTGCTGCCATCCGTTCAGGCGATTTGCTGTTTGTCCCGGGTCAGACAGGCAGCCGAGACAATGGCACCCCGGAACCCGATTTTACGGCTACGGTAAAAATGACCTTTGCAAATCTGACAACAACGCTTGCGGCGGCAGGTTGTACGTTTGACTATCTGACTGGAGCATCCGGACATTAAGGCCGCCTGTCAGGTTTTTGGGGCAGGGCAGTGTACGTCTCGCTTAGTTAAGGCTGAATCACCTTACCCTGCTCATCAAGCAGATCCGTCAGGAGTGCTGTGCCATCGCTTCCCACCCGAAATGCCCCGTAACGCGCCTGCGCGAATCTGTCGGCATGACCTTCCTGAAAGAAATAAGCGTTAGTACCGACGGTCAGCGAGCCATAATGTTGATGGTATTTTACCCGCAGCTGATTTGGCTGCAGAGGTTCACCCTGATCAAAACGGGCCTGAGTCGCGTGACGCTGCGCATCGAGGTCAACAATCAGGGTTCCGCTGGTGGGCAGGCATGGCGCTGACAGGGTCGCGCCGCAGGACTCAGCCTGTTGATACAACGCTAGTTCCAGCGGGCGGGTGAGGGCATAGTTCAGCGCCATGTAATCACCCTGCATCAGGGATCGCGGGTCAACCGGGGCAAGAGGTAAAATCATGACCGCACCTTGCTTCAGCAACTGCTCTTTTTGCCAGATGCTGACATTGACGGCTATCAGCGCCAGCGCTATCACAGCGCCAGCCAGCCATCGGCTCTGTTTATGCATTTTCACTGGCACCTCCGATTTGTGCAGGTAATACTTTTTTGACTCCCCATGCCAGCCCAAGTAAAACCAGACCACTGACTAGCAGCAGCAGGGATTTCTGCAGCAGAATTACCTCCAGGAAGTAATACCAGCCAATGACATACAGCACCATGAAACCGCCACTGACCACCAGCAACCCCAGACTTCCCTGATAACGTGCCATCAGAATTAACCACAATCCCAGCCCTATACCCGGTGCATAGAGGGAGGCAGCCCCGCAGATAAGTGCAGCGGGCAGCGTGATGATCGAAAACAGCGGCTGTCTGTGCCTTTTCTGACTGAGCGCACTCAGCACTAAGCCAGCCGCGATCCCTGTGCCGGTCCCAGACTGCAGCGTGGAAAATTGCGATGCTGACCAGAGGAAATCCGTGAGATACGCCGCGTTTATACCGAGGAAACTCAGCAACATCAGACCACAAGGTATGCCATACAGCAGAGGATGTACCGCGTCAGCATACGGCCCTGCCTGTAACCTCAACTGATGACTGACACTCCACATCCACAAAAATACGACTGCCGCCACCAGTACGAACACAGCAAGGCGTGCAGCCATCGGAGACAGGTAAAGCCGGGCCACAGAATGGCCCGCCAGCACCAGGAAAAAGGTCAGGGCAGTGATGGCCATAAACCGATAAGTGCGGTCGGGCATAGCCACCGCCATCGCGGCCAGGATCGGCAAGGCAGTCAGTGAACTCAGCATAATAAAGCTGGCATCATTGCTCTGGATTTGCAGCAGAACGCCAGTTATCAGCCCGCACGTTGCCGCAATCGCCCATGCGAGCCCGAGATGATGTTTACCGTCACGCTGACTGCTTAACAGGCCACGTGCAATGGCGGCAAGCAGCAGCGAAGGAATAATAAGGGTGGCAGCATTCGGGTCTTCCAGCAGAGCAGTGGCATAGAGCATCAGTATCATCAGTAACAGAATGATGAGCGCTGCGACCCAGCCTCCGACGCTTAGCGCCAGCCTGAGATACCAGGGCAGGTCGGATGCGTGACCGCGTTGCTTAATTTCCTCAACCTGTGAGGCGCTCAGCAAACCCTGCTGACGCAAAGTGTCTGTCAGTAAGGTCAGCCTGGCCGGAACCAGATCGATTGGCCCCTTTTCAACCAGTTTGCGTTGCCACTTCAGCAGAATTGAACCATTTACCACCACCCAGAATGCCATCAGGATGCCAGTCAAAAACAGATCACCCGTATCGTAGGCTAAAAGAAATAACTGCATAATTAGCGCACAGCCAACCACGGTCAGGCTGGCAATGCCCAGCGTCAGCATGCAGAGATCCTGATAGCGGTAACGGTACAGGTAATAACCTGCCAGCAGGGTGATCACCCAACCGCCGGTGATATAAGGAAGGTGGTCACTGCCGCCCCAGTCAGAGAGGTTCCCGGCCACGATGGCGGTCAGCTGAAGCAGTAAAAATCCCGCCATGACTCGCGAGAACCAGCGGCTTGCCAGCCAGCTCTTGGGATGATGCGTTATCGCGTACCAGGCCAGCGCTTCCCTGACAATCAGGCAGGCTGCCAGCAACGCCAGATATCCGTAGAACACAGCGGTCGGGAGCCTGGTTAAACTGTCAGACGCGGCGAGATCCAGCAGTGACGACGGCAGGGTGTTGTAATAGAGCTGGAACGCCAGGTTAGCGACCAGCCAGCTGCAAAACCACAGGCTGTTTTGCCGGGCAATCAGCGCCAGCGGCAGAAGAACGTATAACCAGGCCCGGAATAGCTCCCAGCTGTCAGCACCGGTCTGATAAATCTGTCCATACAGCGCAAAAAGGGCACCGAAGCTTAACCCTGTCGCCAGTAATGCGTTGCGTGCCAGCGTGCTGTACCAGCGCCACCAGACAATCACCGCCAGCGCGACGATCAACAGCTCGGCCAGGGCAAATTTCGCCATTTTCGGCAGCCAGGCCCAGTTCCAGGCAATAAAGAACACCGCTCCGGCAACCAGAGACAGTAATCCCAGACAGGAAAGAACCGGGATAAGAAACTGACGCCACTGAGCATCTGACGGTCTGATTCCACAGAAAGCAAAGATACGCTGGCAGGTCTCCGGGGTCAGGCTTCCTCCTTTCAGCAGGCGTGCGATCTGGCGACAAAGATACTCTGCCGTCCGTGACGGCATCCCGGTGATGCCATCGGGTGCAAGCTCCCTCATTCTTTCCCTGCCTCTGTTTGCGGTATGACTTTGATGATGAAGTTAACGGCTGTTCTTCCCTGCGATCAATCCGCGTGTCGGTCAGTGACGCTCTGCTGAGCGGCCGATAATTTTGCTGAACAAATGTAAACATCTTTTCCAGGATATAACAGCGTAAATCAAAGGCGAGGGGGGAACTCTGCGCAATCTGCCGCATTATTGTGATCAAATGGTGTCGCGGCCGTATTTGGGCTGCGTGAACATGACATCCGCCCCCGACGAACGCGATCCCCGTAGGCAGGCTTTACTGCTGTACTCTCAGGGGTACCGCATCACCCGCGTTGCTGAAATGCTGGGAGAGAAATCCGCAACCGTGCACAGCTGGATTAAGCGTGATAAGTGGGCGACTATGGCCCGTTGGATCAGATGCAACTGACCATCGCCGCGCGCTTGTATTTCTTAGACACCAACGCCCGTACCGTGCAGAGTTATTACGGCAACCTGTACCTGAATGAATATTTTTGGATCCCGAAGTTTCAGGAACTGCAGAAAGTGGCGTCCGGCATGGCGCTGCACGAAGTGGCGCCAAACTCACTTTTCCACCCCGTCCAGCCTGACACACAGCGCCTATCCGTTCTGGCCCGTAGCACATTGATTTAAAGGGGTGAGTTCCTGAGTGGAAAAGCACATACGCTACCGGACGCCGCGCCGCATTGGGCGCGCGTGCAGAAAACCGCCCATTCACTGAATCGGATGGCGGGCAGTTGCTATTCTGGCAGAGGTCCGAAGGCGCGGTATGAATCCACCAGTGAATCAAAAAGCGAGATATCTGAGCGACTTCTGGCGATAAGCTGGGCACCGGCAATGGCCGTGAAAATTGCACGCGCTCTGGATTCACTCTCACCTGAATCGCACACCTTAGCAGCCACGAGAAGTTTGTTCAGCCATGCAATGTTCACATCAGCAAACTTCTGTATTTCTGCATTCATTTCAGGAGGTAAGGTCTCTTTTTCAGCGCCCATGAAACTGCCCAGGCAGAGACGATTTTCGGCCTCAAGTGATCTTCGGAAGATTTCAGGAAAGCGACGCAGCGCATCAATGGGTGATGGGCTTTCTGATTCGATCATCTCGAGCGCGAGCGCACCGTCCTCCCAGTATCTTCTGGCAACGGCAATACCCAACTCGGCTTTGCCTGGAAAATAGTAGTAAATACTCGCCGCTTTGATACCCACATCCTGCGCGAGGTCGCGGAAATTCAAACCGTTATAGCCCTGAGATTGGGCAATTTTCCTGGCCGCCTGCAAAATGGCTTCCCTGGTGTTGACGCTCATCTTGATGCCTTTGGTATTGGGATAATCTCTTAAATAGAGAACGCTAATTTACAGCAAACGCTTACCGGGTGACAGGGTGATTGTCATGGAAAACAGTAAGTTCAATGCATCCAGGGTGCTCAGGCAGACGTCATTCCATCATGGTTTAGCAAGTAACATCGACAGCCGACGCTATCATAAGCACTCTGGTCACCGGGAAAGTCAGTAGATAACGAACCCGGCGTACCGGAGTTTACATTGAGTGGCGCTATTAACGGGTTGGCGAATCCAGCTCAGGAATGCCGCTGTTGCGATCGGCGTAGGCCGCCTGGAAGGCAGGACGTTTTGTCCAGCGCTGCCAGTACGCATCTAAGAACTCAAAACGCTCGTCCAGTGGAGTGGCATTGACCGGGAATTTCGAGAAGGCGATCGCGGTCGCCAGAGTAATATCCGAGAAGGTCGGGGCATCGCCGCCGAGCAGCCATTCGCGGCCGTCTGACAGATGGCGATTAACCAGCGCGGCGTGAGCCAAAGCTTCTTTACGGCAGTGTTCACCCCAGGCCTCATTTTTGGTCAATTCCAGCTTGAAGCCGAGGCCGGTGTGCAACACGTGGAACGCTGTAACGATGCGGTACAGGATATGCACCCACACCCGGTTATCCCACATATTATCCAGACCCTGTTCCAGTGCTGTTTCTCCCATAATCTTGCGGCCCGGATACTCCTGATCAAGATAGCGAACGATGGCAGCCGTTTCAGAAATATAACTACCGTCAGCCAGTTCAAGGGTAGGTGTTTCGCCCCACGGATTCATATTCAAATGTCGCCAGCCACGCTGCTCTCCTCCAGGGGACATGTCATAGATGGTCTCGGAAAACTGGTCAGCGATGCCCTTTTCGTGCATGAAAAGCCGCAGGCGCTGTGGATTAGGAAAGGCCGAAGGTGATGTAAAAAGCTGAAGTTTAGCAGTCATGGTCGATCCTACAGGTTGATGGTTGGGATATCTAACTAACGTTAGGTAGGTAAACATTAGCGGTCAAATCAACACACGTCAACACTTGTCTAACACTTGTTAGGTTAATTTTTTGGTGACCTTCATGCTTGATACGATATTTCAGCGGAGGCATAGCTGAAGGAGGGGGACAATGACGCCGGAGGGTTGAAAAATGCAAATGAGTGGAGAGGCTGTATGCAAACGGGTTTTCAGGTGAGTTACATATTGGCAATTACTGTCGACTGGTTGCCATGCGGGCTGCTGGCCAACAGGAAGAGCCGGCTGATAGTCCGGAAGCGCAAGGGCCACGGGGTGAGGTAGTAGCGGTCAGATCAGCCCATGAAGCCGACTGGTGTCGGCATCATCACTGGTCACAAAAATGAGCGGCCGCTGTGAGCGAGGAGCGGACGTGGGGATTTCTAATACCTAAAACTGCATGTAAAAAGTAACAGGATCGGAAAAAGACTGTTTCATACAGCAAGAATTCCGTATTGACTCATTTAACACTGATTTCTTTCATGTTTGTCGGGTATGACTATCTTCGCCTGTGACAATCCTGGCGTTAAGTAAACGCTGGATATCGTGAAATTCCGTCTCTGACATTCGGTGATCGGTAAACTCCAGCAGGCACGCTCCCTGCTCTTTGGCACAGACAAACATAGGCCCCAGTGTAGTGGTAAACCGGTGAATGACTATAATCTGAGTGGGAGCTGCGCCAGTGAGCCGCTTGTAGATGTAACCAAACCCACCCAGGGATTCGTAGCCATTGTCCAGTGCTACGTCAGTCGCCGCACGTCCGCTTTTCAGCTCCTGCAGGGCAATATTTACCCGCTGCATTCTCTGGAAGTCCTGAAAAGTGATGCCGTGCTGTTGCAGGAACCAGCGCCGCATCCGCTCCGGGCTGATTCCATGCTGACGAAGATCCGTATCGGATATACGGGATTTGGTATCGCGCCTGACAAGCGCAAGCGCCTGTTCGACAAATAATGGCGCGCTGTGCCGTGGTTTTTCACATTATTGATTGTCAAACCCCTTACGATATCAGAACTCTTCGACTGCCCCGCGTAATGTCTCATCTTCTTTAGATGAAATTAAGCATTGCTTTCTTATAAATCTACTAATGATAATTTGCTATAAGCCAGATTGTTTCGTTGTTAGACAGGGGGCGGTGCGACTTTTATCTTTCGTCATGATTTGTAAATTCCATACAAACATTTGATGAGGGAGCCATTTTGTCCATCCTACTGAAAAGCATAAAAACAAAACCCACGCGTTTTACTCTGGCGCTTAAAATCGCGTTACTCAGCAGTATGGTGGCTTTCTCTTCAGCCTCTTTCGCCGATATACCCTTAAAAGAGGGCATTACACCAGCCACCGATGCCAGCCAGATTCCGGCAGTGGCTAAGCTGCGTAAAGACACGGTGGTGGCTGGTATCTCTGAACCGCAGGGTATTTTTAACCCTTATTTCTTTGTTAACGGCTGGGACGAAAACGTCACCAACGTGATTTTCTCACGTCTGATTGACTGGGATAGCCACGGCAAGCTGGTGCCAGGCCTGGCCGAAAGCTGGAGCGTTAGTCAGGATAACAATGTCTATACCATTAAGCTGCGCCCACACCTGACTTTCAGCGACGGCTCGCCCCTCACCGCCGAAGATGTGGTGTTTACCCTGACCGTGCTGCATGACCCGAAATATGATGGCGATACTGACATCACCCTCGCCAACATTGTGGGCGGCGCGGAGTATAAAGCCGGAAAAGCTGATAGCGTCAGTGGCCTGAAAGTGATCGACCCGCTGACATTACAGGTCACCACCGGGCAGCCTGGCGCGACAACGCTGGCGAAAATTGGCGGCCCGGTGTTGTCGAAAGCGTATTATGGGAAAGAGTATCAGCGCGGCAATCTCGACTATCTGCGCATGTTGCACGGTAAACCGCTGGGCAGCGGACCGTATGTCTATGACAAATATATTCCGGGCCAGGAGATTCGTTTCCACGCCAATACCCATTTTTACCGCGGCACACCACCGACGCCGCGCTTTATCTACCGCGTAACCAACCCGTCCACTAACTTCCAGTTGTTCCAGACCGGCGAAACCGATTACGACTCGTTTACTTCTCGCCCTGATGATATCGAACAACTGAAAATGCTGGGCTTCGCCAATATCAACCTGTTTGGCTCCAGTGACTACAGTAAAGTTGAATTCAACGTACGTCGCCCGGCGTTGCAGGACGTGAAAGTGCGTCAGGCGCTGATTTATGGTCTCGACCGCCAGAAGTTGATTGATGTGGTTTATCAGGGCTATGGAAAAGTGGCAATTGAACCTATTGCCCCGATTTCATGGGCGTATAACACTGATGGCGTGAATCCATACAAATTTGACCCGACACAGGCGAAGAAACTTCTTGATGAAGCGGGCTGGAAACCGGGGCCTGATGGCATCCGCGTGAAGGACGGTAAACGTCTGGAGTTGACGCTGCTGGTGAGCAAGAAAGTGCTGAATGATGCGCTGATCCCCATCGCCAAAGAGAACTGGCAGCAGATTGGCGTGCTGTTGAAGCCGCAGGTGGTGGATTTCAACGCACTCATGGCACAGCGTAAAGCCGGTAACTATGACCTGGCCTCTTTCAGCACCAGCACACTCAACGATCCACATGATGGCGTGTGGGATTACTACAGCACGGAAGCGAAAGAGTCCGGCTATAACAATCCGCAGGTTGATAAGCTGATCAACGAAGGTAATGCGGTGCTGGATGTGGAAAAACGCAAACCGATTTATCACCAACTGTATAAAGTGCTGGCGGACGATCCGCCGGTGATTCTGCTGGGTAACCGCGAGATTTTGTCGGCCAGTAGTGCCCGCGTCACCGGCTTTAAACCAGATATCTACAACGGGCTGACCGGTAGCCTGCCGGATGTGAAAATCATTAAATAACAGTAACAACTGCCGGGTCTCCCGGCAGTTGTCATGAGAAAGCTATGCGAAATTTTATCCTCAGACGACTGCTGCAAACCCTGCCAATGCTGCTGCTCGCATCACTGATTATTTTTATGCTTTTCGCGAAAACGCCAGGCGACTTTATCGACGGTAACATTACCCTCACCGCTGCCCGCGCCGCCGAACTGAAAGCTATTTATGGACTCGATCAACCGATCCTTACCCGCTATCTGCATTGGCTCGGCCAGTTGCTGCGCGGCGATTTGGGGTTCTCGCTGCAATACCAAATTCCGGTGAGTCAGCTACTTAACCAGTACATCTGGAACTCTTTCCTGCTGGCAAGCGTTGCGCTGGTGTTTTACTGGAGCATCGGGCTTGCGGTGGGCATTGCCTCGGCGCTGAAACCCAATTCGCTGTTCGATCATCTGGTGAGCGTGTCGGTGTTCGCTGCCATGTCTTTCCCGACCTTTTTTCTCTGCCTGTTGCTTATTAAGTGGTTCGCAGTCGATCTGCATTGGTTGCCAGTGGGCGGCATGACCAACACCGGCAGCGACGATAACGGCTGGGTGTGGGTGATGCAGGTTGCGGCGCATCTGGTGTTACCGGTCATGGCGCTGGTGATGTTGCAGGCGGGCAGCCTGACGCGCTATTTCCGTGCCAGCATGCTTGACGTAGTGAAGATGGATTTTATCCGCACCGCGCGTGCTAAAGGGCTGCGCGAACGCACAGTGATCCTTAAACACGCGCTGCGCAATGCGTTGCTGCCAATCATCACCCTGTTAGGTTTTGAGCTGCCGGGGTTGTTTTCCGGCGCGATCATCACCGAAAAGGTGTTTAACTGGCCGGGCGCAGGGCATATTCATATTGATTCTCTGGCCGCCCGCGATTATCCGGTGCTGATGGGGTTCACCCTGTTTCTGGCGGTATTAACCATTGTGGGCAACCTGATTGCCGATATATTGTACGCGTGGGCCGACCCGCGCATTCGCGTGAGGTCGTGATGTTCGGTTCCCTTTTCTCAACGAATCGCCGCTTACGCAAGGCGGAAATTCCGGCGATGGCGCAGGCCACACCTTCTCCGTGGCACCAGGCGTGGAAAGCGCTGCGCCACAATCATCTGTCGATGCTGTGCCTGGTTCTGCTGGTAATCATGACCATCTGGTGCGTGCTGGGGCCGGTGTGGTCGCCGTGGAAAGATGACGCCACCGATGCGCTGATGATCAACAAACCGCCTGGCGCAGAACACTGGCTGGGCACCGATTTTCTTGGCCGCGATATTTATACCCGCCTGCTGCTTGCCGGTCGTATCTCGCTGATTATTGGCCTGATGACCATGCTACTTTCGGTGGCTCTGGGCTACCTGCTGGGTGCGGTATCCGGCTATGCCGGCGGCTGGACGGACAAACTGATTATGCGCATGGCGGATCTGGTGATGACGATTCCCAGCCTGCCGCTGCTGATTGTTGCCGGAGCGATGTTGTCTGAGCTCGATTTTTCGTCTGATTCGCGCATCTACATGGTAGTGGTGATGCTTAGCTTGCTGGAGTGGCCGAAGCTGGCGCGGCTGGTGCGCGGGCAAATCCTGTCACTGCGCGAACGCGATTTTATGCTGGCGACGCAGGTCCTGGGCCTCTCTTCGCGCCGCCGCCTGTTCGGTCATCTGTTGCCGAACACCATACCCATTCTGGTGGTGATGGCGACCATGGCGGTGGCCAACGCCATCCTGATGGAATCCGCGCTTAGCTACCTCGGCCTTGGCGTCGTACCGCCAACGCCCTCATGGGGCAATATGATGGACGCGGCCAACAGCCTGATCGACTTTCAGCGCCGCCCATGGCTGTGGATGCCGCCGGGCATTGCCATTTTTCTCACCGTCATCGCTATTAATGTGCTGGGCGATGGCCTGCGCGATGCGCTGGATCCGAAGATGA
The DNA here is from genome assembly GCF_051136245.1 of Pantoea sp. Lu_F5_004. Classification (NCBI taxonomy): domain Bacteria; kingdom Pseudomonadati; phylum Pseudomonadota; class Gammaproteobacteria; order Enterobacterales; family Erwiniaceae; genus Pantoea; species Pantoea sp. Lu_F5_004. The sequence continues at coordinate 526,513 of NZ_CP194947.1, read as the reverse complement.
AACGGAGCCTGAAATGAGCGAGCCGCTAATTACCTTTAATAACTTATCCATCTCCTTCGCCAGCGAGCAGGGGCGTGTGCGCGCTGTACAGGATGTCTCCTTTACCATTCAGGCAGGGCAAACCATTGGCGTTGTTGGTGAATCTGGCTGCGGCAAAAGCGTTACCGCCATGTCGCTGATGGGACTGTTACCGCCGCAGGTTGCGCGTATCGACGGCGGAGAAATCCGCTTTGAGGGCACCGATCTGCTTGCCCTGAAGCCGTCGAAAATGGCCGATCTGCGTGGTAATCAATTAGCGATGATCTTTCAGGAGCCGATGACAGCGCTCAATCCAGTGCTGACCATTGGCGAGCAGCTTTGTGAACCGCTGATACGCCATCGCGGCGAAACACCAAAAGCGGCCTGGACGCACGCCACGCAACTGATCACCGATGTCGGACTCGGGCGTGCGGAGAGTCTGATGGGCTGCTATCCGCATCAGCTTTCCGGCGGCATGTTACAGCGCATCATGATTGCCATGGCGTTAAGCTGCCAGCCGAAGCTGCTGATTGCCGACGAGCCAACCACGGCGCTGGATGTCACCGTGCAGGCGCAAATCCTGCGCTTACTGCGCGACCAGGCGCGGGCGCAGCAGATGGCGCTGATGCTGATCACTCATGATTTGGGGGTTATCGCGCAGATGGCGGAACATGTCGTGGTGATGTACGCCGGGCGCATCGTTGAACAAGGCCCGACTGCCGATGTGCTACACAACCCGCTGCACCCTTATACCAAAGGGCTTATCGCATCGCGCCCTGTTCCGGGCGAGCACCGACGCCGCCTCTACTCCATTCCCGGACAGGTGCCTGACCTGGCCGAACTGCCGCCGTACTGCGCGTTCTATGATCGCTGCGAACGTAGAACCGCGCAGTGCCACGCGGTCATTCCGCCGCTGATCGGGCATACGCGGCAAGCCGCATGTATTCACAGTGAGTTAGCGGAGCCGATCGCATGAGCCAGCAATATGTTATTGAAGTGGACGAGTTGAAAAAGCATTTCTCGCTACGCGACGGGCTTTTTGGTCAGGAAACCGGACAGCTACGCGCTGTGGACGGCGTCAGTTTTAACATTCGACCTGGCACTATTTTTGGCCTGGTGGGCGAATCCGGTAGCGGTAAAACCACCGTAGGACGCACGCTGCTGGGGCTTTATGACAAAACGGCAGGTAGCGTGAAGTATCGTGGTCAGGAGTTGCAGGACCTGACGCCGAAACAGATGCGCGCGCTGCGCCCGAAAATCCAGTTGGTATTTCAGGATCCTTACAGCTCGCTGAATCCACGCATTCGAATAGGTGATGCAATTGGGGAAGCAATGCTGGAACACACGCTGTGCAGCAAAGAAGAACTGCGCGACAAAGTGCTGGAGGTAATGAAAATCTGTGGACTGGCGCCGCAGCATTACAATCGCTTTCCCCATGAGTTTTCCGGCGGCCAGCGCCAGCGTATCGGCATCGCCAGAGCGCTGATTCTCAACCCGGATTTTATAATTGCCGACGAACCCATCTCGGCGCTGGATGTCTCTATTCAGGCGCAAATCATTAACCTGTTTTCCGATTTGCGTGATGACCATGGCGTCACCTTCCTGTTCATCTCTCACGATCTCGGTGTCGTGGAGCATTTGTGTGATGACGTAGCAGTTATGTATCTGGGGAAACTGGTGGAAACTGCCAGCCGCGATGCGCTGTTCAGCCAGCCGCTTCACCCCTACACCCAGGCGCTGCTGGCGGCGGTGCCGACGCTCGCTCCTGGAAGCTTATCCGTGCCGGTGGTGCAGGGGGAAATCCCGGATCCTTCGCGCCCGCCCTCGGGCTGTCGCTTCTCTTCCCGCTGTCCGCAGGCAACAGTACGCTGCCGCACAGAAATTCCGGAACTGCGCGAAATGCGCCCCGGCCATCAGGTGGCGTGCCACTGGGTGCAGCTGACGTAATAAAAAAGAGAGGTTTCATCCTCCCTGGTTGATGGAGTCTGACATTCAATGATGTAAAAAACCACGCCAGTCAGTATCAGAAATTAATCCTGATACGACCCTGTCTGAAAAGGTCATAAAAGCCTATCTGACCTGCTCCCAGCAAACTGACATAGCAATGTAAGCAAGTTCCGCTTCTGGTACAAAGCAGCCGGTTTTGCCTTCTTGACTGAAGGGGTAATTATCTAAGAGCCTTCTCATCTTTTTTAGACTAACGCCCTACAATCGTTTTATCATTTTTAAACTTATCGGGCCGTAAGTTTAGCAACGCTCAGGTGTGGAAAAGCGTAAAACAAGCAAGATACATAAGGAATGAAGATAAGGGACAGGCATGACTGTATATTCAAACTCTGATGCGGCAAGGGACTTACGCCCGGCATTAGACAAGGCACCCATTGGCGCTGTGAACGGTGAATGGTTCTTTATTACGGAACAGGCTGGTGTTTCCTCGCAATATGGAGGTTACATGTATGCTGATGGGAGTCACATTACTGCTGGTGACCATGTTTTTCAGAGGGTCTGCAACGTTGTCGATAAACTCGAAGCATCACAGATACAGTCCTTTAATAAGGTTATTGTTCGCTGGACTAAGTCTAAAATACCGTTCATGCGCGGGCACGTTACGGTTGACACAATTTTCGATGAGACAATAGTGCCGCGCGGTCCTCTGAGTCCGATGTATGAGGCTGCCGCTGTCGCAAGGCGAGCATTCTGGAAAAGGTATGGCGACGTGTCAGATAGCTTTATTGCTGAAAGAGATGACGCAAACGTACACAACCAGACGAAGTGGTTCGGGCCCCATCGCCGGGTACTCAGTACCAAAAGCAGCACCAAATTAACGCTAGCTACCGATGGTCTCTCGACGCCCTGGGCCGGCATTGCAGACCCGGAAAACGGCGTAGAATGCGAACTTTTCATGGAGCTGGATGCTTCAGATAATACCAGCCAGCAGATTGATGACTGGGCTCATTTGTTAATTAGCTTGGGGGATCTCGTTGCCGACGGCTATCAGGTCGCTGCCGATGTTGAAAAATATAGAGCCATACTGTTTTGCTCTCTTACCGACGACTATAAACCTATGACCCGCATCATTCTCAGCCGTGATGCTCGTCAGATTGAAGGTTTGCCTTTCGGTTCAGTTCCGCTGATCCGTGTAACGCCGATAGCAGAGGCAGAGATTGAAAATCATGACCAGTCAGATGGATGGGCATCAAACGCAGCAAGGCATGCACTCGCGGAACGGCGGATAGAAACGTAGATAATTATCACATGGTTATTAACGTCTTCTACAGAGAAGAGTGAACCGGTCAACTTTCTTGAGGAAGATCAGCATCAAATTATCAAAATTTGTTCTGCTTTAAGTAAAGAGCAGACGTTTCACTTTTGACAGCTGAAGGTTTCCAATAGGTTGAACATAACTTCACTGTTGCGAATTATTGCTCATAAGCTTATAAAATCAGAAACCTATATGGAAATGAAGGCACTATGCACATTTCAATCAGAAAGTTACTGCCGCTAGAATGGGATCATGCTTACAGTCTGATTTCACAGCTACGGAACATTTCCAAAGAAAAATTTATCGAAAGCGTCAGAATTCAGACGTTGAACGGTTATGAACTTGTTGGCGCATTTGGCAATGAGAAAATGCTTGGCTTGATGGGTTTCCGTCCCGTTCATACTCTGGCCAGAGGATCACATCTCCATATTGATGATTTGATCGTAGATGAGGCTTTAAGAAGCAAAGGGATAGGGAAAAAATTGCTGGATTTTGCCACTACTGAATCAGAAAGCAGGGATATGAACTTCGTGTTCCTTGATGCCCGACAGCAGGCGATACCCTTTTATGAACGGAATGGTTTTGTGGCTCACACATCACCTTCAATGAAAAAGCCTCTCCGATAAAACCAGATAGCCTGTTCATAGGTGGGGGTGCGGACATTATAACTTTGCATCTATACCTTTAATTACCATAAGAACATGAATTTAAAGAATTTTTTTGCACATATAAACACTCAACGGATCTGTTGCATAAGGTGGGAATGGATTGCATATCTCATAACCGCATCTACGATAAAGTGCTATCGCCGGCTGCTGGTGAATCCCTCTTTCAAGCTGCAATAGGCTCGAATTCTTTTTTGAAGCAATCGTCTCGATCGCGCTGACTATCTGTTCTCCGAGCTTCCTGCCCCGATATTCCGGTCGAATATAAACCCGCTTAATCTCAGCTGAGCCATTTTCATGAAATAGCAAAGCACCACAACCTGCAGGTAAGCCACCTTCATCACGTACGATAATGCACCGGAGCTGCTCATCAGTAACTGTTGAAAGATCCAGGCAGTGATTACTTTCTGTAGAATATAGCGCGTTCTGAAAGGCATCGAGTTCGCTTACCAGCCACAGTAGGTCAGAATCACCTTTATCTACTTCTGAAATGCTGAACATTCGCTATCCTAGATTCAGTTTTAACTACTGAATCTAGGATAATGTTCCATCTATGACGGCTTTTAGTATTTAACATAGGAGTGCATGTGCAACTTCCGCTTCTGGCACAAAGCGGACGGTCAAAGTCAGTAGCGTCTGAAGCCGTTTCTGTATTCAGAATTGTTGCTGCCCTGCTTGTACCCTGAGTATGGTATGTCGGATTGTATTAAATTCACTAGCACTAGCACTAGCACTAGCACTAGCACTGGCGCTTAGCCCGGTATTAAGACGTTCTGTAATTACATATCAACCTGAGCGGAGATTACGTCTGGCGAAAAAACCTCATATTGGGACAGGGGTAAATACCGCGCATTACGCTCAGTGGATAGTAGTTTGTACAGAAAACAGGCTTAGCGTAGGATATTTTCCGTTTTCCAAGCAGCCCCTTTAGGTTGATTTAACAGAAACTTTACCTGTTAAATCACAGTATGTATTTCTAACTTCCTCTGCCAGCGTTACGGCTAAGGTCGGCTTGACCATTACAGACTCCAGTGAACGCTGATTTCTGTTCACGTCTGCCCGGCACCAGACCTTGTAGAGGCTATGCATAACTATTAACTGTGAGGTGGTACGCAGTGCTTTTGTTTGATTATCTTCAAAACCTTATTCCAGACTTAACACCTGAATGCACTAAAGTTCATCTGGCTCGCTTTAATGGGACAGACAACCCGCTCGACGTTTACGTAGCCGGTAAGTTTGAATCGCCACGGATAATCTAGACACTTCCGAGCCGTTGATAATACTGGTTTTCATATTCTGTCGGTGACATCTGATTGCTCGAACCATGCCGACGCTTACTGTTATAAAACATTTCGATGTAATCAAAAATATCGCTGCGGGCTTCTTCCCGCGTTCCGTAGATCTTTTTCTTTATCCGTTCGCGTTTCAGCAACTGGAAAAAGCTTTCTGCAACCGCATTATCGTGACAGTTACCGCGACGGCTCATGCTCCCCTCCAAGCCGTGTGATTTCAGGAACGACTGCCACTCATGGCTTGTGTACTGACTGCCCTGGTCCGAGTGAACCAGCACCTGTTTTTGGGGATTACGCCGCCATACAGCCATCAGCAGTGCGTTCAGGACAATATCCTTTGTCATCCGGGATTGCATTGACCAGCCGATAATTTTGCGTGAGAACAGATCAACAACCACAGCAAGATACAGCCAGCCTTCGTGGGTCCTGATGTAGGTTATGTCCGTTACCCAACGCTTATCCGGAGCATCCGGATTGAACTGTCGCTGGAGCCTGTTGGGCGATACGATACTGGCCTCGCCTTTGCGTGCCCGCGGGCTCCGGTACCCGACCTGAGCCTTTATCCCGGCACGATTCATCAGTCGCCAGACTCTGTTCACTCCGCACTGTTGCCCGCTATCCCGCAAGTCCAGATGGATCTTGCGATAACCATAAACGCAACCGGACTCCAGCCAGAACTGTTTGATCTGTCCCGTCAGTCTCAGATCTACCTGGTGGCGCTGAGAATACGGTTGCTTAAACCAGGCGTAAAAGCCACTGGGATGAACATCCAGCACCCTGCAGAGCAGACGAACAGGCCAGCAACGGGAGTTGTCACGAATAAAGACGTACCTCAGTCGGACAGCTTTGCGAAGTACGCCGCGGCTTTTTTTAATATGTCCCGTTCGTCAGTAACCCGCTTCAACTCCTTCTGGAGTCGGCGGATCTCGGCCTGAGCATCTGACTGTTCTTTATTAGTGGATGAGTCCGGACCGTACTTCTTTATCCAGGCGTAAAGGCTGTGGGTGGTGATATCGAGACGTGTTGCAACGCTGGAAACAGAATGACCGCGATCAATAACCTGTTTGACTGCTTCAATTTTAAACTCTTCGGGATAACGCTTACCGCTCATGGGCACCTCTCTTTAAGCCATCTTAAATGACTCTGAGGTGTCTGTTAAACCCGTGGCGATTCAGAGCTCGTGCCAGCTTGTGATGACCAGAGCCTAAAATCCGCAACCAGCCATTATCAACCAAGATGCCTCCCGTTTCGTATAACACAGCGCCTAGCGGGGAGAGCGTTGTAACCTGAAGCTGATGTAAGGCAGTTCTTGCGAGCGTCGGGTCACAGGGAAGCACTTCATAATTATTGTTCGCTTCTTTCAGCCATTGCTGCACCATAAGCCAGCCAGAGCTTTGCTGAGCAATTAATTCAGTCAGTTCCCTCATGCATTATCCTTTATCGCACTTCGCATCTTTAGCTTATATATCGGACGACTAGCCGATAACTGAACATGGTCACTTACATGCTCCTTTAGAAAAACATAGCATTAGGTTAGCAAGGTCCGCTTCTGGCACAAAGCGGTCTGAAACGCGACCCATACCTCCGGTGCGCTTTAACCTGCCACAACCCGTCAAAACAGAGGTGCGCTTGTTAGCCGAGCTCAATATCGACTGGCGGGCCTGCTACTGCAGTCAATTGAGCGGTTCAGGCATTGACTGTACCTCTTTCAGAAAATCTACAAAAGCGCGCAGAGGTGCTGACATAAAGCTGCTGGGAAAGTAGAGCCAGGGACCTTCAAATTCGGACCACCACTCCGAAAGCACAGGCTGCAGTTCACCCGTCGTAAAGCAGGGCTGCAGCCAGTTTTCAAAGACGCCGATAATGCCCTGACCCTTTTTTGCCAGCTCAATTGCGCCTGAAGCGCCATTGACACCGATAATCAGGCGACCAGCAGGGTTGACGCTGACGGTTTCTCCGTTGCGTTCAAATTCCCAGGGTATCAGCGCGCCGCTGGAATACTTAAGGCGAATGCAGTGATGTTCGGCCAATGCCGTCGGGTGAACGGGGAGACCGCGCGAAGCAAGGTAGTCGGGTGCCGCCGCGAGAGCCAGACGCTGTCGGCGTGGGCCGACAGGAACGGCAACACTGTCCCGGGCCAGATGTTCGCCATAGCGTATGCCTGCATCGCAGCCTTCCGCCGTGGCATCAACAAGGCGATCGTCCACCATAATCTCCACCCGCAGCAACGGATGGCGATCGAGAAATTGCTCAAGCAGGGGCGGAAGAATATCGACCATCACCGCACCCGTCACGTTCAGCCTGAGTAGCCCGCGCACCTCCCGCTGAGAACTTGCCACGTCATTCATCACCGATCTCATTTCGCTCAGCAGAGGTGCCATGCGATCGGCCAGCATCCGGCCTGCTTCGCTGGGCGTTACGCTGCGGGTTGTGCGGATAAACAGCGGAACGCCCAGACTGACTTCCAGCGCGGTAATCCTCTCACTGACCGTTGAGGGTGCCAGGCCTAACGTTTTAGCCGCGGCCCGGAAACCCTGACCCCTGAAGACGGCAAGAAATATCGCGACATCATCCATCTCAACTTCCGTTACTGTTCGCCTTTCCGAACAGCGTATTCGTATTGCAGCCTCTTATCAAACAGCTCTGAGAGATTTATAACTCAGATACTCCTGCATAAATCACTGAGGCAACAACATGAAGAAGAGAACGGTTTTAATTACCGGCGCAAACAAAAGTATTGGCTTTGAAACGGCCAGAGAGATGGGGAAACTGGGATTTAATGTCTGGCTGGGTTGCCGCGATGGGGTGCGCGGTCAGGATGCTGTCAGCCGGTTGCTGTCGGAAAGCATTAAAGCGCGGCTGGCTATCATTGACGTGACAGACCAGGAAAGTGTTGATGCGGCCGTCGGGCAGATAAAGTCAGAAGATGGAAAACTAGATGTGCTGATCAACAATGCGGGTATTCCCGGAACCTGGCCCATCGCGCCTGAGTCACAGAGCATCAGCGATATTATGACGGTGTATAACACCAACGTTTTCGGCGTCATCAGAGTAACGCAGGCTTTTCTGCCGCTGCTCAAACTGGGCGAGGAACCCCGGATTATCATGGTCAGCAGCGGGCTGGGATCGCTGGAATGGGTATCTGACAAAGCGCATCCCTACTCTCAGGTAGCGGCACTGGGCTATACCAGTTCAAAAACGGCATTAAATGGCGTTACGGTGGCATTTGCCAATTCACTGTCTGAGTATGGCATCAGCGTAAACGCAGTTGACCCGGGATATACGGCCACCGATTTTAACGGACATACCGGTTACCGGACTGTATCCCAGGCGGCCAGGGGGATCGTCTGGCTCGCTGCTGAAGCATCCCAGACAATCACCGCAGGATTCTTTTTGGATGGAGAGCGCGCACCCTGGTGAATCTCGTCTAATAAAAGCATTCCACCTGCCTGGATGGGGCAGGTTGGTTGACGGGATGCGGCAGAACACCTGGCGTGTCATGCGCAGTCGATTCTCAAATATGTCCGAATCATCCTGAAGAAAAATAAGCGGCTCAATATTTCTTAGCGCATCTGAATGTAATTTATGGCCGCCTCAGGCACGGATCGTACAGAAAGTTAGGTCATAAGGTCCGCTTTGAACGAAAAGCGGACCCAAACCTACACGCTGGTCATCAGCCGGGGTAGTTTCTGAATTTAAACGGCAGTTTTGCAGAAGATGACAACAGATAACGATGACCGAATAAATTTATCTGAAAGGCGGGCACGGCAGGAGCGAGATATACACACACACTGGATTTAGTGCCCTGTAAATACACATACTGACCGATTATGGCTGTTCAGGTGAACCAGTCGCCTGCTTCCCATATCCAGACAACATTGCCGTTGCTTCATCCATCCGTTGACGATCAAGTTTATAGAACACCCAGTTCTTGATACGTTTCGATGTCACAATCCCAGCTTTAGCAAGAATTTGCAGATGGCCTGTCACGGTGGGCTGACTCAGACCAATTTTTTCGGTGATAAATCCGACACACACACCATCCTTAACCAGATCGCCGTCCTGCTGCACCGGAAAATGTGACTCTGGGTCGGACAGCCATTCAACAATCACGAGCCGATGCTCATTACCAAGGGCACGAAAAATATCGGCCATTAATGTCTTTGAGTTGTACATATAGCCAATCGCCTATATAGTCATTTTCTTATATAACTTTAGGGGAATACTATGACAAACCACAGACAAAGGCTAACAGACAGTGTCACGCTGAAAGATATTTATGCAGCTTCCGGGCGAATTAAATCAACAGTATGCAAAACTCCGCTGGAGCTTTCGCACCCGCTGTCTGCTCTTGTCGGGACGGAGGTCAGGCTCAAGATGGAAAATCTTCAGCATACGGGTAGCTTTAAGCTGAGAGGTGCTGCAAACGTTCTTGCCAGTCTTAATGCAGACCAGCGACGTGCCGGCGTCATCGCCCCGACGGCAGGGAATCATGGTTTAGGGCTTGCCTGTGCGGGACATGCGGCAGGCATACCCGTATCCATATTCTTACCGTTTTCAGCAGACCCGATTAAGGTTTCTGCAATGAAAAGTTATGGTGCGCAGGTTACGTTTTTTGACAACATTGAAGATGCAAGGCAGGAAGCCATTGTCGAAGCGCAACAGTCCGGCGCTACGTTCGTCTCAGCCTATAATAATCAGCAGATGATTGCCGGAGGCGGCACCGTCGGTCTGGAAATCATGGAAGACTGGCCAGACGCTGACGTTATTCTCGTAAACATTGGCGGCGGCGGGCTGGCCTCCGGTATCGCAACAGCCATCAAGGGCATAAACCCCGCAGCCGAAGTGTGGGCAGTGCAGAGTGAAGCAAGTCCGACGTTTGCGCGCTGGAAAGAAACTGGTGAGGCGATCCCAGTGGAAATATCGTCGTCAATCGCCGAAGGCATAAGTGGCTATATAGAGCCTGAAGCGATGACCTGGCCACTTATACGCGATCGCGTCGATCGTGTTCTTCTGGTTTCAGAAGCCGAAATCAAAGCAGCGATGCTGTTAATGCTTAATTTGCACAGCCATGTTGTAGAGCCTTCAGGCGTACCCGCAGTTGCGGCAGCCATCCGTTATGCAAAAGAACTGAGCGGGCGTAAAGTTGTCTGCGTGGTGAGCGGTAGAAACATATCGGGCTCCCGCTATCTCAAATTAGTTAATGAGGCGTCACTGTGAAGAAACGGTGCGGAGTTAAAGTCGGCTGAGCTCTTATTGCGCAACGTTCTTATCATAACGGCTTCATTCATTACGCAGGCTTTGAGGTAGTGCCGCCTTTGACGGCCTGCCGTTTAACAGCCTTTTCGCTCAAAATTTTATGGTTCGTTTAAGGGAGTGTCAGGCATCATCATCAAAAAATATTTTTGTCATACAAGGAGTAGGACTAATGAATATAAATACAAGAACAGCCCGGGCTTCTGATGTTGATAGTATTTTCGAAGTCAGGACCTCAGTACGCGAGAATTATTTGAGTCGTGAAGAAATGCGTCAGTTGGGGATCACCGAAAGCGTCGTGGCCGATATGATTGAAAAGAGTCTTTGCGCCTGGGTGGCGGCTGAAAGCGACAAAATAGTCGGCTTTTCAATGATTTTGCCGGATGAAGGCTGTCTTTTTGCGGCCTTTGTTCTCCCGGAATATGAAGGCAGAGGTATAGGTCGAAGGCTGGTTTTTCTCGCCGAGCAGGAATTATTTAAACATCATGAGGTTGCGTGGCTGGAAACCGATAAAAATAGTCGCGCGGCGAAATTTTACATGCAGTTCGGCTGGGGTAATAAAAAAGAGATTAACGATACCGATATCAAACTGGAGAAACATCGCAGCGTGTAATCTACTGCAACTTTCATAAATGTCCGCTTATGGCATAAGGCGGACATCTGCATCAGGCAAATTATCTTCTGAGCAAATATCGGACAAACTATCGTTAGGCTACTCGTGTTTCTGGCAAATCTATGATAACCAGGGTGCCAAAACTGCCTTTTTTTACAGTATGAGGAATCCCAGCTTTGGCTACATAAAGCTGGCCAGAAGTTACAGAGATTTGTTTTCCTTTCACGCTCAGTTCAAGACGACCATCAATGACCAGTAACCCTTCGTCATACTCATGTACCTCTTCAATTACAGAGCGTTCATCCATTCGTAAAACTTTGAGATTCGCTGTGCCAATGTGGCCTAATACCTGAGAGTGCCAGGCCTCTGGTAATGCATGTGATTCAATTCTAAGGTCATAAAGCGACATAACGTCACTCCTTTGAGTGTTCTTTTAATGCTTTTATGCCATATATATTTCCTACCGTCATATAATAAATATGGGAAAATAAATCGAATAAGAGACTATACCATTCCTTTTTATGCTCTTATTTCTGAAGTGCCAGATTCTGCAATCTGGCCTGGTCAGAACCCTGTTTATCAACGGGCCGATAGGTAAATCGTGTCAGCTAATAGCGCAAAGCGGACATTTAGCCGCAATAGCGTGTTTGCTGTCAGACGAACTGTTTGTCCTGCGCAGACCCTTTAATCATTAATTGTCATTTCAAATCGCGTATTTTCTTCGGGTCGGCTTACATTCCCAGACTGGCCAGCAGGTCGTCCACATCATCCTGACTGGCAGGAGTCTCTGGTACGGAGGAAGGTTTAGACGGCGCAGTGCGCTCGGTGGTGCTGTGTGAGCCAGTATTATCGCGGATGACCTGTATCAGTTGCTGCTCAGCCTGATTCAGCACGGCCATCATAGCCTGCACAATCTGTCCTGTGAGGTCCTGGAAGCCCTGAGACATCATAATCGCGTGCAACTGCTGTTGCGTCAGACCCGTGACACGGGGGACATCATTCAGCAAGGCAACGGTATCTGCAGCTAATGCCTGGGTCTGTTCTTTGTCTGACAGCGTACCGGAAGTGGCATCCCAGCGTTGCGTGAGTTTCTCCGCTTTTTCTCCCAGATCGGTTTGCAGAGGCTGCGTGATTTCTACGCTGTTGATTACGCCCTCTGCTGCTTCGCGGGTCATTGTGACGACATAACCCAGCCTTTCACGGGCGTTAGGGATGCTTCCCGCCACATCGGCGATGGTTTTATCAAGCCCCAGCTGTTGCAGACTGTCGCGAAGCTGCCGCAGGATGAAGCCAGCACGCGCCGTAATTTCGCCAATTTCCTGATGCTTACTATGGGTGTCGGATGGTGACATGGATGTTGTTTCCTGCGTACAGAGTTTCGATACCTGAGGTTATCGGCAGCTCGCGGCGGTTTTTTAAATTTCCTGAGGTTTTTACTCGTGTAAAAAGTGACATGATGTGAATGAGGCGCCATAGGGCTAACGATATCAGGGTTGTGAAAGACAGAAAGTGTTGCGCGCAGGCTCTGTTTTTTCAGCCGGAGAGGGTAGTCAGGTATAGAGCGAAATGTGTGCGGGTTAATGACTGTTATGAGCGAAAACAGGGGCGTATTACCCACTTCTGAAACGTTTACGCGAGGGCAGGCAGAGGAAACTAAGACATCTTATTTATCATGTAATTACTTCGTCTTAATTAATCCGCCAACGGATAACATTTTGTCCAGTTGTAGTTGACCCTCACCAGTTTTAAATCTCCATCTACATCCCCAAAATTAATGGTCTGATGTCCATAAATAAACTCACGAACGGATGCGGGTAAAAAATCAGCGCCATAGCGCAGAATCGTGCTGTGCCAGAAGGGTGCCGGTAATGGGCTGCCGTTATGACGCATCAGCAACTCATTTTTCCAGTGCGAATCCAGAACTTTTTCGCAGAATGAGTGGCGCATGGCTATTGCCGAACTATCAGGGATCCCCGCAAGCAATAACTGACTGGGCAATGCAACTAACCGCAGATCTCTGATAACAATTTTTATCGCATCAAATTCGCTCCAGATATTCGTCAATTCATCGATTTTTTCGTGCAATGGCTCGTTTTCGTTATAGAGCGGCAGGGTAAGGGGCAGGAAGGTAAAATGGAAACCCTGTGTGGGCAGAATATCGGCAAGGGGATCATCCTCTGTGAGCTGCTGTAATTCACAAATAAGACGTGAGACATCAAAGGACACCGGCGGCTGAATGCCCGCTGCAAGAGCCAGCTTTACAGGATCGTAGTAATTTCCCTGTTTAACTGTTCCAACTCCTGCATTTTCCGACCAGATGGAGACGGTGTTCTCGTTGGCAGAACGATACAGACTTTGCAGATTTATCGATTTCATTACAGACCTTTGGCATTGGTATGAACAGAGGCGATTCGTCATCCATGCGATTTCAGCCTATAACTGTTCAGAAGTATCCCTGTGGCTAATCGTGAACACATTACCATACCCTCAACGCCTGCTCTGGCATAAAGCGGACATGTGCGGTGTCGGGTTTGCCTGAACAGTATTGCGACCTTCCCGCTCTGCCCCTAAACGGACAACCAGAGGACAGATCAGGACAAGAGATGCCTGACGTATAGAATCCATCAACTCTCTCTGATATTGATGATGTCGATGGCGTAAATCACTTCTGTTGAGAGAGTTAAAATGAATTTTTATTGCAGTAAGGAATTTACCGGCTCGAAGGCCTGGGACTCACAGCATATTGCCAGCTTCGATAATGTCAGCGTGAAACTTCACTGGACCGATCAGCCTTATAAGTGGCACATCAACGATGGTCAGGAGGTTTTTGCTGTCATGGATGGATGTGTTGAAATGCATTATAAAGATCAGGGCGAAGTTAAAAGCCGGGTACTCAACGCCGGTGATATTTTTTATGCCAGTGAAGGGACAGAGCATATTGCCCGTCCACAGGGCGTCGCCCGCGTGCTGGTAATTGAAAAAGAGGGATCGGTTTAATTAAGGTGATTCATTATCTGGCTGAGCCATCCAGCCAGTGACAAAACGGGAGATCTCTTCTCCCAGATTGAGAATAAAGGCGTCGCGTGATGGGTGGGTGTCAATGATATGCGGCGGCAGGATGTTCATGAAGGTAAAATGCCCGGCATCTTTCACCACGCAAAGATCCGTCTTAGTTCGAATATCTAATTCATCTTTGATGAACAGCGCTTGCGATGGCGGTGTCAGGGTGTCCTGCTCGCCAGTCCAGATCCTGACAGGCACTTTCACGGAGGCGAGGGCCGAGGGTGCTCTGAAAAAATCCGCAGGTGGCGCTAACGCACCAGTTGATTCAAATCCTGTCTGCCTGCATATGTCACCTTCTCTCCGGTGCGAGTCCAGGCCGTCGCCCCGGCGTGCATCAACAGAATCACAGTGCCGAGTGAGTGTCCGACGCCGGAAATCGAGGCATAATGTTGACAAAACGCATCGCGGGCGAGGACAAGCCTTTGGCTGCGTTCCAGTAAGTCAGCCTTTGAGGGCGTGGAAGAGGTTAACCGTTCGAAATGGGGCGCTACTACTGAAATACCATTGCGGCTAAAGGTCTGCAGAAGCTCAAGATGACGCAATGGACTTCCGCCAGCACCTGCCGCAAAAAGGATGCACTGGCTGGCTTCATTCACCTTCAATAACGTGACGTCAAAATTCCTGTCGGCATGCCTGATGACAGAGGTTTCCGCCCTGGTGTTGTTAATCATAAAGCCGACTCCCCGCTAAAAGGTCAGTCTGGAGATACTAACCTGTTCCCGGTGAAACGATAAATTTCCGTCCGCTTCTGGCTCCAGACTACCGTTACGCAAGGCGCCAGCAGCAGATCAAGGATCGGTTATTCATACTCTGGCATCAGGCCACCAATCTGTCCGCGCTTACTGCGTCGCCTCTGCACGTAATGCCGCCTGTACAGCAGGGCGCGCACTGATATTTGCTCTGTATGCCACCAGCGCAGGCCAGCGATCCAGTTCAATGCTGAAGAACTTACACCAGCCCAGTACGGTGAAAAGGTAGGCGTCAGCAATGCTGAATGATGGCCCCATCAGAAACGCTTTTTCGGCGAGCGTATCCTGCAAAAAGTCGAACCGCCGGAAGAGTTTTTCACGAAACAGTGACAGGACAGCCTCGGGCAGCGATTTGTTGAACAACAGAGCGGAACCCGCGTGGATTTCACTGGTAATGAAGTTCAGCCACTCCTGCAGTCGAACACGCGCCCAGCTGCCTGCTGGCGGTGCCAGCCCGCTTTCCGGCCTCAGGTCGGCGAGGTACTGCACAATCGCCGGCCCTTCAGTCAGTATCTGCCCGTCGTCCAGTTCCAGTGCAGCAACATAGCCCTTGGGGTTGATAAGGCGAAAGTCGCGTCCGTCAGAGGTGAGCTTGCTCCTGTTATCCACTTTAACCAGCTCAAACTCCAGTGCGAGTTCACGCAGCACGATATGGGGTGACAGCGAACAGGTATCCGGGGCGTAATAAAGTTTCATGTCTTCTCCGTTAACATTGAAAGCGATGTGAGATTCTCTTTGTCGTTACGGAACAGACTGTGCTTAACGCAGAGGATTCTGTAAAATTAATACTTCAATAATTAACTATTAGCTGGGCTACTGATAACCATGATGAATCTTCTGCACTGGCGCTTGCTGGTGGCGGTGGCCGATGCCAGCAATATTTCGCGTGCTGCTGAAACGACAGGCATGACACAGTCCGGTGCCAGCCAGGCTATCGCCCAGTTAGAATTGTCACTCGGGTTCCCGGTATTCGTGCGTGAGCGTCGGTACATCGGTGTTACTGCGCTGGGAGAGCAGGTCATTGAACATGCCAGAATTATGCTGTCGCAGCTCAACGCCATCCGCGTGCTGGCTGATGAGAGCCGGGGTTTAAAGGGTGGACGCATTCGGCTTGCCAGCTTTCCCTCTGTGACGTCCACACTCCTGCCTGGGCTGTTGCGTAACTTCAGGCGTCTGCATCCGGGCATGGAGGTGGTGGTGCTGGAAGGGACGGATGAAGAAGTTGAGGAGTGGCTTGCAGCGGACACCGTTGAGCTGGGGGTGATAATGAACCCCGTACCCGGACGTGCTGAGGTGATACTGGGACAGGACGCATGGGTCGCCGTCATGCCAGCCAGCGCTCCGCACATCGGTCAGTCAGGCGCGAACGGTATAACCCTGCAGGAACTGGCAGACCAGCCCTTTGTGCTTGCAACAGGCGGATGCGTCGTTAATGGCAAAAGCCTGATTGAACACTCAGGATGCCACCTCTCTGACGTGCGGGTAAAAGTCCGCGACTGGATCAGCGCCTGCATGCTGGTGCGTGAAGGCATGGGGGTCGCGCTGGTGCCGGAATCAGCCCTACCAGCGGAACGGCGCGGCCTGTCAGTGATGCCGGTCATTCCGCCTCTGCACCGTGAATTCGGGCTGGTCTGTTCGCCTTCCGGAAAAGCTTCTGGCGCGACGCAGGCACTCCTGAACGGACTGCGTAAAGGGCAGGGTAATATCTCCGGATAAACCCAATGCACAGCTGACTTTAACCGCCATTACCCGATCATAAACAGCAGAATGGCTGGCCGGGAAAGAGAGGTCTGCAGACTCTCCCGCCCGCGATCCTTTCTCAACTCGCGTCTTAACGCTTTGCCGCATAAGGTGATCGGGGCGAATAACGGTTTTATGGCGTGGCGGAACACGCCTGAATCATCGGGATGGCTCAGAATTCGCGTAACTGGTCGAACAGCTGATACAACCGCGGCTGATCCACAAGCGTGGCGCCTTGCTCGCCCAGTTTCTGCTCCAGCGGGTTCAGAACATCGCACAGCACACTGTAGATCTCCTCACGCTCGACCGTCTCGATCGCCTTTGAACGCCGGTCGATGAGATTAAAGGCTTCGGTGTAGGCGGTTACGGCGGCGGTTAACAGGCTCGCCACATCCATGCTGCTATCGATGTTGTTCGTGGCAGCCCGCAGGTTTTTGTAAGCCAGCGCTGCTTTTTTGGCATAAGTGGCCGAAATATGTTCGCGGCCATCCCAGTCCCGGAACGGATTGTGCAGATTCTCAGCCAGCCATTCCGGCTTGCGTGCTTTACTCAGCGAGAGATCCAACCCCTGAGTTGCCGCCTTTTTATAAGCGGCTCTGACAGAGCTGATCACGTCAAGCGGGACGCTGGTCATCCACAGGCATGAGAGATTGGGCAACGCTTCTGGTGAGGGAAAGTCAGCCGCGCTGAAGCCAAACAGGTCGAAGAAGGTCAGCATCTGCAACTGTGGCAGTGCGGCAATACGATGCATATTGCTGGCTACGCCGGGATTTCCCCAGATGCGCAGTTCAGTTAAACAGGGAAAGCGCTCAACGACTGGCGCCAGGTCAATCTCTTTAACGCCTGTCAGTGACAATGCCCTGAGCCGGTCAATACCCTGCAGCACAGGCAAAGCCTGCGAACATTGCAGGCACAGGTTGCGCCCTTCCTGATCAGCCTCTACCTGAAAACCTGACGAAGGCGTTGCGGTGAGTGACAGCAGGGAGAGATCAGGATTCAGACGCACGCGGCTGACGCCTTCCGGGTTCAGAATAAAACGCGACAGACGGGTCGCCCCGACATCGATTTCGCTGACGACAGCGGATTGCCAGTGCAGCTCATTAATGAAGTCATGCTGCTGTATATAGGCCATCAGTTCCGGGGTGCCATGACTGGTTTCGATGGTCATCAGGCAGGGCAGGCGATCCAGTTCAGAGAGATCGGTCAGGGTTTGCAGGAGGTGGTCATTGATACGGGTGGTGTCCTGGCGAAGTGTCTGGCCGCCGACAACCACGTTGTGCGCGCCTGAAGCAGCCTTAAACCGCGTACGGCTGGCCGGGTCGATCTTCTCCCAGTTTCGCTGACGAACCAGACTGTCTCCCACGTCCCAGCCGAACTTGTAGGCGTTTACTTCCTGATCTGCCAGCGGCGGCAGGTTGGCAATCAGCACATGTCCCGGTGGAACATTGGCGGAGACATAACCGTGATCGAAGCTGTCTTTGACAAAATAGTAGCTGCAGCGCAAAGGCTGCATACGGCTGGCCTCCGCCCTGTCAGGCAAATGATAACCTGCCCAGTCGAGCTGGAGTATGGCTGCAAGGACTTTGCCTTTGGCATTAGCAGGCTGCTGGAGGTGTGTCACCTGACAGGCGACGTACTGCTGCAACTGCGGGGAATACACGCTGTAGATATCGCCGACCTTTGCTTGCACTCTCGCTCCTCTCAGTCAAAAATTTTACAGTCAGAAAATCTGATGCAGCGGGCATCCTGCTCAGGGATACGCTTTGCCACGGATCTCAGATCCATCCAGCACACTAGCCTGGCATGACGTTTTAACGAAATGCTGGCGCGTGAACATTTTTATGTTTTTCGCGGCATGTGGCAGAGTCAGCCGGGTTGCACGCAACAGCCCGACTGACGAAGCCTGCCCGGAGGCAAGAGGGGCAGGTATTCAGCTTACAGGCGGTTACCGGCCTCAACCAGTTCGTTATAGGATTTTAAAACGCGCATCGGTGAACCCGATACCATCCAGCCAGAATTGCCGCTTCCTTTCAGCAGACTCTGCTCACCCGTGCTGTAAGGTGTTTTATCGCGAATCCGACGCATGCGATCTTTGCAGTCTTTCAGGAAGGTTCCGGCATTATCCTGGAAGATGGACCAGGTTAATGGCTTGCCCGCTTCGCTGGCCGTTGCCTTTTCTGCCTCATTCAGCAGCGTACTGTAAGCATCAATCGCTTTTGTCATCTCTGCCACGTCGGGAGCGGAGGAGGTAAACAGGGTGGCCAGTGGTTTGGCCTGTGTGACTAATGCCAGGCGGTAGTAGCGACTATGACGGCCCTCAGACTTTTCAATCTCAACGAGTTGCGCAGCAACGACCTCATTGTTCTCTTTTTCAACTTCGGCACCGAACTGGTCGCTGGATTTCATAAAGCTGTTAAACGCCTTCATGAGTGGCGGATGCATTTGCCTGGCTTTCGCGAAGCCATCATCCTTGTAATCTTCCTGACTGTAGTAAAGATGAGCCTGCGAAACCAGCGGCTGCAATGTCGTTAAATCCGTCAGATACTGTGTTGCTGCAGCATCCAGCGCCGGTAAAGCCGGTTTAGCCTTCGATGCCTCGTTGATGGCTTTAGTGCAGCTCTCCAGTTCATAAGGCGTAACCTCGCCCAGTACGTTGACGCTGCGCTCTTTGCCGGTTGGCCCCTTTTCAGCATTCGCCATCCAGCTCACATAGCGCAGGGCACTATCGCGAACCGATCCATCCGTAGTGTTAAAGCAACCCACATAGGCGTTTAATTTTGTGGTGAGTTGCGCAGCGCTATCCTCCGCAACAGTCTGGGGTTGACTCTGCGGGGCGGGTTTTGCATCCGCTTTGTCACTGTTGTCACATGCTGCCAGCGGCAGCACAAGGGCAGTCACCAGCATCCCGGGTATCATGGCCCTGCTTGCTCTTTTAAACACAATCGTTCCTTTATTTATGTGGTCAGAAATAGAGATTGAAAATGGATGTTCGCATTGGCTCCCTTTTCAGCTGCGATGAGGGAGCCGATGACAAACGGGTTATGCGCTTTGCGTCGCTGCCGCCGTTTCTTCTTTCAGCAACGCCCTGACTGTCTGATGACGATGCCAGTAATAGCCGAGGGTGTTTTTAAAGGCTTCAATCTCCTTTTTCAGGCCCGGCAGAGGGATCTCACTGCGTTTTTTCCCCTGCGAGTTTGGCTGCACATGTTGCACGTAGAGCTTATCCCGGCCGAAGCTACGAATGACGTTGATGTTTTTAACGTTATCCCACTCCAGCACTTCGCCGGTTTTTGGCGACACGATGCCCTGCCAGGTGATGACGATCTGCGAGCCATCTTTCAGGGTATAAGGAACATTGGGGAAATGCTTCAGCACCAGCGCGGTTTCCATTTCACCGTCAGGCTGATAGCGCCAGGCCAGGCTCTCCTCATGCACAGAAGAGAAGTCGCGCTCATATTTCTGCCACAACTGCTGTTCAATCTCGTCGGCAACCGGCATCAGATCGACCCAGCTCTGGGCCGGGAAATCGGCGGCGATCGCTGCATAGTCAGCTTCGTTAATCTCATACCCTACGTTGCGCATCCTTTCCGCCAGCGGCGGGTGTGAATCAAACGGGTGCGGCACATTCTGCTCACGGATGACGCTGATGAAGTCCGGAGAGGCGACATGTTCTGGCAAACCGGCAGCAATCGCTTTACTGATCCCCAGTTCATTTTCGTGCAGCGTCTGGTTATTAAAGAAGTTTTGCTCAACTTCATTCCGGTAGCTGGCATACGCAGACACTTTGATCAGTGATTCGATAATCGCGGCAGGGGAGACCAGCGTTGATGCATTGCGATCCGCGACAAATTCACGTTCACGGCTGTTACGCTGCCACGCCAGTTCAAACAGCATGCGATAAAGATAGAGCGGATAGAAGACGATCAGCGTGGCCACATTCTGACCCATCAGCTGCATATAGAGATCAAACCGGTGCAGTTTCGGTCCCAGTAATGCGCCGGAGGCGGTATCGCCTTCATGCAGGTGGGTCAGTTCATGGACCATCACGCCATCAGCCTGCGCAACGGTGAGCTGACGCAGGAGCGGAATACTGACATAGAGCTTACGGCCAGTGAGCGGATTCCCATTCACGTTCAGCGGAGCTTCGGTCACGTAGAAGTTGGTGTCGATACCCGCAACAATATGATCGGGTGGCGTGGTGCCCACTCTGGCGGCCAGCATATCAATCTGTGACCAGAGTGCCGGGGCCGCTTCGCGGGTCACGACTTCGCCTTCAATACTCTCTTCCGGTGGGGGTTTTTTGAAGATGCCTTTAATCATGTAATACATACCGGCCAGCACCAGCAGTCCTACTGCCATCACCAGTTTTGGATAGTAGGTTTGCGTGAAGAAGGCGGTGCCCCAGAATGAGAGCCATACCAGCATGCCGCCCTGTACCATGACTTCCAGCGAACAGGCCAGCATCAGGAACTTGCGAGCCAGCGCCAGACTGATAACCTGTCCCTGGCGGCTTTTAAAGGCCAGCGCACTGAACAGCAACACCATCAGCAGGACAGCGCCGCTGCCGATCAGTGTCCAGAATGCCACTTTATCCATCATGTAGAACTGCCACAGTTCGGATTGCGGTTCGCAGACGGCGTTTTTGTAATCCTGCAGATTTTCATCTACCGGGCCGCAGACACTGGAAGGCGGGTTCTGCTGCAGAAACGCCTGTAGTTTATCCGTATCCTGATGTTGTTCCCGCGCATCGTCCATGAAGAACTGCGTGTATTGCTGATCAAGTTGTTTGTTGCCATATTCAGCAAAAAACAGGGTAATGACGGGGACGAGAAACAGTGTGAATAGCAGCCAGAAAAATACCTTTAGATAACCCTTTTTCAATTCCGTTAATGTATTCAAAATAATAACTTCCTGCATGTCTATGAAAGGGAGAAGCTGCCGCTATCAGGAAATTCCGAAAAGGATATCCTGGCCCCGGTTAAACGGTGCTGAAACATTTATGCGAGCTTCACGATATTATAATTATTGCAGAGCGATTATAAGCCAGTCTGAACCCGTTTTGAAAAGGTATAGCCGGATATTTTCGGCAATTTTTCTCTTTTCCGTCAGGTTATTTCCCTCGCGGCTTCCGGTGGTTCTGCCGCAACAGCACTAATTTGAGTTAGTGTGCATCACTTATTTTGTCTGGTCTCCTGACTGAGGGCTAACCCCCACCACCTGTCTGCACCCGATACACCCTATTTCTATATTTTACCATCAGAGCGGTGCGAAAAAATTACCACCGAATCCCTTTAAAGTGATTCCAGCCGTTATCGCCTTTTTTCTCTTTCAGGTAATAACTGTAATTGGTGCTCATGCCGTACAGGGCATTAAAGCCATAGCCCAGGCCAACCTGAAGATACCGTGGAAATTCCATGCCCGCTATCGCTAAGGCGATGATCAGAATAGTATAAACAGCCACCATAATTAAAATAAGCATGATATTCTTCTTCCACAGGCCGAGTGCGAACAGATAAATCGGGCCGAAAAGGAAGGCAATTAAATTCATGTTCACTTTTAATTTTTGCCTGAAAGGCAGTTGTTTCAATGCCTGTCTGAAGCCTGGTGTACTGGGAGCACCATGAAGGTCGAAAAAATCAAATCGGGTTTGCCATTTCGCACTGTACTCTTTGGTTTCGTTAATTCTATTATTATTTTCAATAGGTTGATTCATGGTTTCCTCAAAATCCTGCGCAGAAAACTACAGAGACCGACACTGTTTCAGACGGATGACAGCCGCATGAATGGTGCTCATCGACCGCCAGAACAGCGCGTACGAATTTTAAAAACAGAGAAGCCGCGTTAATTCGCACAAAAATAATATCGGTACGGTACAAATAGCCATGCAGTACCCTGGGTGCGCAATTAGCTGCACGGGTGCCGGCTCAGGTTAAACAGCAGTATTTGAAAATAAATCCATCAGAATCAGCAATGTGAAAATTGCACAGGCCGGACATTTTCTGTGCTGGATGTAATTGATATTAGCACCAAAGAAAATATCGCCACAATGATAAAAATATGTTAATTTTCAAAAAAAATATTCCTCGTTCCTCACACCTTAGAAGGATATAAAGATGATCGCATGGAGCGGAGTGGGTTTTTTCGTCGCAGTATTAATTTGTGCCGCCTACCTCCTGTGTAAATGGCTGTTAGATATTTATTACTACGACGGTTTCTTTGTCGCACATCTATGGGCGACAGGGGCTACGCTGATCGTTTCTGCCCTTTTTTGCGCGGCCTTTGTCTGGGTGCTCCGGCAGGAAAAATGGCTGGACTCCCTTGCCCAGGCAACGAAAAGCCAGCCAATGATGGCCCCTGAAAAAACCCACAACTTCTTTTTTATTCCCGTTCTCTACTGGCCGATTATTCTGTTTCTGCTCGGCTCAGGGATCTGTATTTACGACCTGACCCGATAACACCTCTGCCTCGCTGACACCTGATGTGGTGCCAGTGAAATGGAAATATCCACTACACGAAGGAGTTCACGGTGAAATTACGTCAATCATTAAACATTATGGGTGCCCTCTGCCTGACCGCTGCTCTTGGCAGCACCCCGATGATCGCATCAGCTGCCGAAGCGAAAACAGCGCAGGCTGCAAATACGCAGACACAGACGATCTCTTTGCTGGATGGCAAACAGACGTTCAAACTGCAGGGCTATGAAAAGCAGCCTGTGCCGGGCGGCGGACCGGGTACCATGTATGTGAACAAGCAGGAAAAACGCGTATTGATCATTGGCGAAGAAGAGATCCCGGTGATTGCGCGTGGTGGCAGTGACGCTGATTTTCTTGAAGGCGGGAAGTCTATCAAAGACAAGCAGAAGCAGGCTTCACCGTCTTATACGGTGATCAGTGAGAAAACTGAAAATGCCAACGGTTTGCCGGTCTATCATATTGAAGCCACCGACAAAATGGGTGGCAACGATGTGCAGCAGGCCACTCTGCTGGCAGCCGCCAACAAGAAATTCACCGTTATTCAGGTGGTTTCAAACCACAAAGACAAGGCTGGCCACCTGAAAGCAGTAAATAATATCCTCGGTAAGTAAGGCCTCAGTCGATAAGCCCGGTTAGCTGATCGACCCGGAGAAGGGGTTGCCGGTGGGGTTCATGAGTTTACTCAGAACACACCTGCAATGCCTTGTCTGAACAATGTTCAGGCTTAAGCTCGGGCTGATGCTTCTGCGCGTCATCAAGGCTTGCCCGCAAACCCCTTTCCAGAGCTCTTTCTTCAGGCGTTATGCCAGGCCTGAAAACAGAAAAGGCCGTCTCCGGCCTCTCGTTAACGCCCTGCAAACATCTGCTTCAGGCTGCGCGAACCTGCGGCATCGCTATATCCGCGCTGATTCGCGCACCTTCAGCATCAAACACCATGCAGTGGTGCGGATGGAAGGTGGGGCGCAGCGTCTGATAAGGACGGAAATGCACATCGCCGGGCAGCAGCATCTTGAAGCCGTCGTGGCCGTGGCTCTGACCAAACAGATAGGTGTTGTTGCCAAGTCGCTCAACCACTTCGCAGTGGAAGTTGATGTTCAGTGGTGCATCGCCGTTGATCTGCAACTGTTCCGGCCTTATACCCAGCGTGATCTCATCACCTGGTTGCAACTGGCGGATGGGCGAGGGGAGCTGCAGCCGATGTTCGCCGTCATTGATCAGGGCGACCAGCCCTGCAGGGCCGCACTGCTCCACGCGCGCAGGCAGGAAGTTCATCTTAGGTGAGCCGATAAAACCGGCGACAAAGCGGTTAATCGGGTTGTAATAGAGCTCCATCGGTGAACCCACCTGTTCAACCTTGCCGTAGTTCATGACCACAATCTTATCGGCCAGCGTCATTGCTTCCGTCTGATCGTGCGTGACATAGACCATAGTGGTTTTCAGCTCCTGGTGCAGCTTCGCGATGTGCAGCCGCATATCGACACGCAGTTCCGCATCCAGGTTCGATAAGGGCTCATCAAACATAAACACCCGGGGGTTACGCACGATTGCGCGACCAATGGCGACACGCTGACGCTGACCACCGGAAAGCTGCTTTGGTTTACGATCCAGCAGATGCGCAAGCTGTAGCGTCTTCGCCACCATCTCTACCTGATGCTGAATCTGCGCTTTCGGCAGGCCGTTCACCTTCAGGCCGTAACCGATATTTTCCGCCACCGTCATATGCGGGTAAAGCGCATAAGACTGAAACACCATTGCCACTCCGCGGTGCGAGGGTGCGACATCATTCATGACCTCATCACCAATCAAAATCTCACCGTCACTGATCTCTTCCAGCCCGGCGATCAGCCGCAACAGTGTGGATTTACCGCAGCCTGACGGACCGACGAAGACCGCAAACTCACCGGCCTCAATATCAAGCGCGATATTTTTCAGCGTTTCTGTTTTACCAAAGCGTTTGGTGACGTTTCTCAATCTGATGCTGGACATGCTGATCCTCATGGCAAGGGATTTGGCGGCTAAAATGTACGACGTATAACAGTTTGTCTTTTTACACCTCAGCCCTGATGGTGCCTGCGCTGACTATATCGTTCCGCCAGGGTGCGCCCTACCGCTGATTTTGATTTCTGTAATAGCGATCACACATTGATGCGAACGGGCTGGAGCGCGGTGCGCATTCCGCGTAGCGTATGGCTCAAATGCGATACGTTATTCACACTTCATATGCTCAATAATTCCTTGTTCAGCATGTGCCTGAAAAAAGAACATCAGCAAATGACAGCTTAAAATGTCATACCTTCACACGAGGCCAGTAATGAAAATCAAAATCAGCGTTACGCTACTTCTTTCCGCATTGATGCTTAATCAATCCGCCTGGGCCGCTCAGCAACTTACCGTCTGGGAAGACATTAAAAAATCAGACGGCATCAAAACGGCGATCGCCGATTTTCAGAAACAGTTCGGCGTTGAAGTGAAAGTTCAGGAGATGCCGTTTGCACAGCAGATTGAGAAGCTGCGTCTGGATGGCCCGGCGGGTATTGGCCCGGATGTCCTGGTGATCCCTAATGACCAGCTCGGTAGCGCGGTCGTACAGGGATTACTGGCACCGCTGAAAATTGATGCGGCAGAGCAGAGCGCTTACACCCCCTCAGCAATGGCGGCTTTCACACAGAACAATGTGGTCTACGGCGTACCCAAAGCGGTGGAAACGCTGGTGCTGATTTACAACAAAGATCTGCTGCCGTCACCACTGAAAACGCTGGAGGAATACCGTGCCTTCTCACAGAAGCAGCGCGAGACGAAGCAGTATGGCCTGCTCGCTAAGTTTGACCAGATTTATTACAGCTGGGGCGTGATGGCCCCGATGGGCTCTTACATCTTTGGCAAAGACGCCAAAGGCGCCATTAACACTCAGGATATCGGTCTGAACACCCCAGGCAGCGTGGAAGCGGTGACTTATCTCAAGCGCTTCTTCAGTGAAGGATTGCTGCCAGGCGGCATCATGGGCGACAACGGTCTCAACGCCATCGACTCGCTGTTTACCGAGAAAAAAGCGGCGGCGGTGATCAATGGGCCGTGGGCATTCCAGCCTTATCAGGCTGCCGGAATCAACTATGGCGTGGCACCGCTGCCGCTGTTGCCTAACGGTAAGCCGATGAGTTCCTTCCTGGGCGTCAAAGGCTACGTGGTCTCTACCTGGAGCAAAGATCAGCCGCTGGCGCAGAAGTTCCTCACCTTCATCAACCAGCCGCAGTACGTGAAAGAGCGTTATCAGAAAACCCAGGAGATCCCACCGGTCACCGCGCTGATGAACGATCCGATTATCAAAGATGATGAGAAGGCCAACGCGGTCGCGGTGCAGGCGGCGCGTGCGTCAGCGATGCCAGGCGTGCCGGAAATGCAGGAAGTGTGGGGGCCAGCTAATGCTGCCCTTGAGCTGAGTGTATCCGGCAAGCAGGAGCCAAAAGCGGCACTGGATAATGCAGTGAAGCAGATCACCATGCAGATAGAAGCGATGCAGGCCAGCAACCAGTAATGCAGGTTCACGGGATAACCGTACAGGATAAGGATCAGGGTGTGGCTATATCTTCCGATGACAATCTGGTGACGGCTAAGCGTCCGCGTCGTCATGCGACCACCGGTGCTGTGTTGGCACTGCTGCCTGGCTTCGGCCAGTTTTACCACCGCCAGTGGGCTAAAGGGCTCTGTTTTCTGATTTTGCTCAGCAGTTTTACCGGCGTTTTCCACGATTTTCTGCGTGAGGGATTCTGGGGGCTCTATACGCTGGGCGAATCGGTGCCGCGTGATAACTCCATTTTCCTGCTGGCCGAGGGCATTATCAGCGTGCTGATTGCTGCCTTCGGCGTGGCAGTCTGGGGAGTGTCAATGCGCGATGCCTGGGTCAATGGCGTTAAGCGCGACAAGGGTCAGCAGCTGAACAGCGTGCGCCAGCAGTATCAGTTACTGCTGCGCGATGGCTTCCCCTATCTGATGATTTCACCCGGCTTTATTCTGCTGGTGTTTGTGGTGGTGTTTCCGATTCTGTTCGGTTTCGCCATCGCCTTCACCAACTACAACCTCTATCACACGCCACCGGCGAAGCTGGTGGACTGGGTGGGATTCAAAAACTTCATCAACATTTTTACCCTGTCGATCTGGCGCTCCACCTTCTTTGACGTGCTGCAGTGGACGGTGGTCTGGACACTGCTCGCTACCACGCTGCAGTGCACCGTGGGCGTGATGCTGGCGATTCTGGTCAATCAGAAGGACCTGCGCTTTAAACCGCTGATCCGCACCATCTTTATCCTGCCGTGGGCGGTGCCGGGCTTCGTCACCATTCTGGTCTTCGCCGGAATGTTCAACGACAGCTTTGGGGTGATCAACAACGCCATTCTCGACTTCTTTGGCATTGCACCCAAAGCGTGGATGACCGATCCGTTCTGGACCAAAACTGCGCTGATTATGATGCAGACCTGGCTCGGTTTCCCGTTTGTGTTTGCGATGACTACCGGCGTCCTGCAGGCGATCCCTGACGATCTCTATGAGGCGGCGATCATGGACGGTGCCAGCGCCTGGACGCGGCTGAAAACCATCACGCTACCGCTGGTGCTCTACGCCATTGCGCCGATCATCATCACGCAATACACCTTCAACTTTAATAATTTCAACATCATCTATCTGTTTAACAACGGCGGTCCGGCGGTGGCGGGGTCGAATGCCGGAGGAACCGATATCCTGGTGTCGTGGATCTACAAGCTCACCATGTCGTCGTCGCAATATGCTATCGCCGCCACTATCACCATTTTGCTGTCGATTTTCGTGGTAGGTCTGGCGCTGTGGCAGTTCCGCGCGACCCGGTCGTTTAAACAAGATGAGATGGCGTAAGGGAGCAGTTATGGCGAAGTCCGGCAGTATTAAACGCGAAAGGTGGATACGCCTGTCGCTGACCTGGCTGGTGGTGCTGGCCGTCTCGGCCATCATTATCTATCCGCTGGTCTGGACAGTAGGAGCATCACTGAATGCAGGTAACAGCCTGCTCAGTAGTTCGATCATTCCGGAGAATGCGTCGCTGCAGCACTACCGCGACCTGTTCAATGGCACTGTGCCTTACCTGACGTGGTACTGGAACTCGATGAAAATCAGTTTCCTGACCATGGTGCTGACGTTGATCAGCGTCAGCTGTACCGCCTACGCTTTTTCCCGTTTTCGGTTCAAGGGGCGGCAGAACGGACTGATGCTGTTTCTGTTGTTACAGATGATCCCGCAGTTTTCGGCGCTGATCGCGATTTTCGTGCTGTCGCAGCTGCTGGGGTTGATCAACAGCCATCTGGCGCTGGTGCTGATCTACGTTGGTGGGATGATCCCGATGAACACCTATCTGATGAAGGGTTATCTCGACTCGATTCCCAAAGATCTGGATGAGTCGGCGCGCATGGACGGTGCGGGTAACTTCCGCATCTTTGTTGAGATCATTATGCCGCTGTCGAAGCCGATTCTGGCGGTAGTGGCGCTGTTCTCCTTCACCGGCCCGCTGGGCGATTTCATCCTCTCTAGCACCATTCTGCGTACGCCAGAGCAGTTCACGCTGCCGATTGGCCTCTATAACCTGGTTTCACAAAAAATGGGCGCCAGCTACACCACCTATGCCGCCGGTGCCGTGCTGATCGCCGTGCCGGTGGCGGTGTTCTATCTGGCCCTGCAGAAATACTTCGTTTCTGGCCTGGCCTCAGGCAGTACTAAAGGATAAATCATGACGCCAAAAACATTGATTCTCGCTCTGGCGCTTGCCTGGGCGACACCGCTGCTCGCCGCCGATCAGCCAGTCATCGGCTCTGCCGGGCCGTGGCCAGCCGATTTTATCAAAGGTGCGGATATCTCATCGCTGGCTGAACTGGAGAAGCAGGGTGCGAAATTCTACAACGCAGATAACCAGCAGCAGGATGCCATCGCTATCCTGAAAGCCAGCGGCATCAACACCATCCGGCTGCGGCTGTGGGTGGATCCCCGCGACGACAGCGGTCAGACCTACGGTGGTGGTGGCAACGATCTGGCGACCACGCTGGCGCTGGCGAAGCGCGTTAAAGCGGCGGGCCTGAAGCTGCTGCTGGATATCCACTACAGCGATTTCTGGACTGATCCAGGCAAGCAGTTCAAGCCCAAAGCCTGGCAGTCGCTGTCTTTTCCGCAGCTGGAAACCCGGGTTCATGACTACACCCGCGACACCATCGCCCGTTTCAAAGCGGAAGGTGTGATGCCGGATATCGTGCAGATTGGCAATGAACTTAACGGTGGCATGCTCTGGCCGGAAGGCAAAAGCTGGGGCCAGAACGGCGGTGAGTTTGATCGGCTGGCCGGTCTGCTGAAAGCCGGGATCCGCGGGGTGCGTGAGAACCTCAGCGACCCGCATCAGGTGAAGATCATGCTGCACCTGGCTGAGGGCACAAAGAACGACATGTTCCGCTGGTGGTTCGACGAGATCGTTAAGCGTGATGTGCCATTCGATGTGATTGGCCTGTCGATGTACACCTACTGGAACGGCCCCATCAGCGCCCTGAAAGCCAACATGGATGATATCTCCCGGCGCTATGACAAAGACGTGATGGTGGTGGAAGCAGCCTATGGCTACACGCTGGAAAACTGCGATAGCGCGGAGAACAGTTTCCAGGCCAAAGAGGAGCAGGCGGGTGGCTATCCCGGCAGCGTAGCAGGCCAGGCGGCCTATCTGCATGACCTGATTAAAGCGGTGCTGGCGGTGCCGGACCATCGCGGCAAGGGTGTCGTCTACTGGGAACCGGCGTGGATCCCTGCGCCCGGCAATACCTGGGCGACGCCCGCTGGCATGAAATATATCCACGACGAATGGAAACAGGGTAACGCCCGCGAAAACCAGGCGCTGTTTGACTGTCACGGCAAGGCGCTGCCTTCGCTGCAGGTTTTTCATTAACTATTAGCGCAAACGCTGATGTCTACCTCTGAGGAACAGGTATGAATAAATTTCCCCCGCTCAGCGCCCGGGTTAACCGGCTGCTGCATGGTGCTGACTACAATCCGGAACAGTGGGCGCACCAGCCGGGCATTATTGATGACGATGTAATGATGATGAAGCAGGCGAACTGCAACGTTATGTCGGTGGGTATTTTCAGCTGGGCGAAGCTGGAGCCGGAAGAGGGGCGCTATGAATTTGGCTGGCTGGATGAGGTTATTGACACGCTCTGGCTGCAGGGGATTTCTGTATTTCTTGCTACCCCGAGCGGGGCCCGGCCAGCCTGGATGTCGCAGGCTTACCCGGAGGTGCTGCGTGTGGGGCGCGATCGCGTACCGGCTCTGCATGGTGGCCGTCATAACCACTGCATGACCTCGCCGGTGTATCGACAGAAAGTGCAGGCGATGAACAGCCGGCTGGCGGCGCGCTATGCGCATCATCCGGCGGTGCTCGGCTGGCATATTTCCAATGAGTATGGCGGAGAATGTCATTGCGATCGCTGTCAGCAGGCGTTTCGCGGCTGGTTGCAGCGCCGTTATGAGACGCTGGAGAACCTGAATCTCGCCTGGTGGAGTGATTTCTGGAGCCATACCTACAGCGACTGGTCACAGATTGTGTCGCCAGCGCCACAGGGTGAGATGTCGATTCACGGTCTGAATCTGGACTGGCGGCGGTTTATGACCGATCAGGTTACTGATTTCTGTCGTGAGGAGATTAAACCGCTGAAGCAGGCCAATCCCGATCTGCCTGCGACCACCAATTTTATGGAATATTTCTACGACTACGATTACTGGAAGCTGGCACCGGTGCTCGATTTTATCTCCTGGGATAGCTACCCGATGTGGCATAACGAGAAGGATGAGACCACGCTCGCCTGTTATACCGCGATGTACCACGATTTGATGCGCACCCTGAAGCAGGGCAAGCCTTTCGTGTTGATGGAGTCGACGCCGAGTGCCACCAACTGGCAGCCGACCAGCAAGCTGAAGAAGCCGGGGATGCATATTCTGTCGTCACTGCAGGCGGTGGCCCATGGTGCGGACGCGGTGCAATATTTCCAGTGGCGTAAGAGCCGCGGCTCGGTCGAGAAGTTTCATGGCGCGGTGGTCGATCATGTGGGTCATCTTGATACGCGCACCGGTCGTGAGGTGAGTGAGCTGGGCCGGATGCTGGCCGCGATGACGCCGGTGATGGGCAGCCGGGTTGAGGCGCGGGTGGCGATTATTTTTGACTGGGAGAGTCGCTGGGCGATGGATAACTCGCAGGGGCCGCGCAATCTCGGACTGCATTATGAGCGCACAGTGAACGAGCACTACCGTGCTTTCTGGGAGCAGGGCGTTGCGGTGGATGTAATTAACGGCGACTGCGATCTCAGCGGTTACGATCTGGTGATTGCGCCGATGCTGTATATGGTGCGGGAGGGTTTTGCGGCGCGGGTGGAGCAGCATCTTGAGCAGGGCGGGCATTTCGTTGCCAGCTACTGGAGCGGCATCGTAAATGAGAGCGATCTGTGTTATCCCGGTGGCTTCCCGGGGCCGTTGCGGCCGTTGCTCGGCATCTGGTCAGAAGAGATCGATAGTCTGACTGATGAGGAGTTCAATGGCGTGCGCGGGGTGCGCGGCAATGAGCTGGGTCTGAGTGGGCCTTATCAGGCGCGAGAGCTTTGCGAGCATATTCATCTGGAAGGGGCAACGGCGCTGGCCAGCTATGAGAGCGATTTTTATGCCGGTACCCCGGCGGTGACGGTGAATCGCGTGGGTCAGGGCAAAGCCTGGTATATTGCGTCGCGTAATGATCTGTCTTTCCAGCGGGATTTTTATGGTGCGTTGATTAAGCAGCTGGCGTTGCCACGCGCGCTGGCGATTGATCTGCCACCGGGTGTGGTCGTTCAGCGGCGCACTGATGGCGAACAGGCGTTTCTTTTTGTGCAGAATTTTACCGGTCAGGTGCAGCAGCTGTCGTTGCCTGCCGGGCTCAGCGATTTGATCGATGGCTCGGTTGTGGGGGGATCGCTGGTGCTGGCGCCGTGGGGATGTCGCGTTCTGAGTGTGCCGCTAACTGAAGACGCAAGCCTTTGAAGTTAGTTGAATGCCGTTTGCTGGCAGGGTGAGCGCAGGCTCAGGGGGCATATGCCCCCATCGCTTTGAGTCTGGGCACTGTCTGTGGCGGCAGGTCACGGGAACAGTTGATATCGAGCTGGTTTGGTTAGGTTTGCTGACAGGCTGAGCTTTGCGCATGGGAGTTGTGTGTGGAAAGTTCTGCCGTGGCTTTAATTGCGGACTTTGTGGCGGGGGAATAGGGTTTGAGGGCAGGAAGAGTGTATTTTCTGTGAGTGCCCTGAAGCCAGTCCCCCTCGTTTTCGTTTATCAGTCGTGAGTGGCGGGCAGCAGCCCGCCTTTTTATTATCTGGAGGAGAACAACATGGTGAGTCTGAAATCATTTAAGCAATATTTCAGTCGGCAGCCGCTGACGGCGGAAGAGGTTGAGATAGACAGTGCGCTGCTGGAGCGTCTTGTAGAGTGCTTTGGCGGGCGTGAAAACATTCAGCAGGTGGACGCCTGTTTAACCCGGCTGCGGGTGAAAGTGACATCGCTGAGGGCGGTGGATACGGCAGGATTACAGAAGGCGGGGGCGATTGGCGTGGTGATTCTGGGGCAGGAAGTTCATGCCATCTTTGGTACGCAGTCCGACCAGCTGCGTCAGTTGCTGGAAGCCCGATTCTTTAAGCCACTTCAGCCGGAGTAAAAAAAATGGATAACCGTCGCCGGTTATCCAAATAAACCCCTGCATAAGAGCTTAACAATGATCACAATGAGGAGACTGCTCGGTTACCACCAGGCTTCGACCTGTACGCCGAAGTTCCAGGTGTTGTTACTGGTGTTGTCCTGGAAACTGTGTCCGTCTTCTGAGTCATTCAGATAAGAGGCAAACAGACGCAGTTCCGGGCGTGACATAAATTCGGGACCGGCTGCGAGACCCAGCGCCAGCGTATATTTCTGACCCGCCTGTTTGTAGTCGCTGCCCACTTTGTTCTCATCTTTCTGCCAGAAACTACCCACTTCGCCGATGCCGCGGACATACTGCGTGAACTGATACTGACCACGTCCCACCAGCGACAACAGGGTGCTTTTGCTGGTCTGCGCGGTGACATCATCCGCTGAACCCCAGGTAAAGACCTGATTCAGAGAGAACTTGTCGGTGATCGGTAGCAGGCCGGTATTGATTACGCGGTAGCCGGTGGCATCGCGGGTATCGTTCCACATGTCATACCAGCCGCCGCCCTGTGAAATCATGTTTTGTGCCAGGCCTTTATTGGCGTACTGGAATACCAGTTTCTGATAGCCGCCCCACATATCCTGACTGATTTCACTGGTGAGCATTACGCCGTTTTCCGCATCATACAGGCCACCATACTCTTCCTGCTTTTTGGTCGTGTTCGGCATGGCGTAATCAATACCAAACTCGGTCCAGGCACCGCTCCACGGTTTCCAGCCAGCATACCGAAGATCCAGGTAGTTAATGTTGACGTCGTTATCGCCATCGACCCGGTAATCGACGTCATTGGCATCGCCACGGATCCAGGCAAAGGAGATCGCGCCCGGGCCCAGAGTGTAATTTTCGATACCCGCGCCGGAGCCGGAGATATTCCAGTATTTGGTATCAATGATGTGCAAATCGTGACGCTGGTAGTAACGTTTACCGCCCCAGATCACCGCATTCTTGTCACCCGGCACCAGTCCTTTGATCTGCAGATTGAGCTGACGCAAGCCAAACTGCGCATCGTCGCCGAGGGTGGTTTCGTTATCGTTAGAACCGTCGGAGAACATGCTGACCATGGTGTCGACGTAAAAACTGACGTCATCCTTTTTGTAGACTTCGCTGCCCAGCTCAACCTCGCCGTAGGTGTCAGCTTCGTTGCCGAGACGGCCAATCTTGTTCTTTTGATACTCTTCAATACCGCCATCCTGCGATACGCCAACGCCACCACGCAGATAGCCATGGAAATCAATGTTGTCGATAGCAGCATAGAGCGTCGGGGAGGTCAGGGCCGCAGCGAGCGCCACAGCAGCAGTACGTAACCTTGTTTCCATGTTATCCTCAATTTTATTTGTAATACGTTCACATGACAGCGGCAGTTAACGCTTTTTGTTAGATGGGTGACAAACAAAATCGCGATAATGTGTGATGCAGTGCAAATAAAGAGGCGGTATTTGTAACGATTAGTGAATCAGATCACCAAATCTCGTGATGTGAAGGTATGACTTTTACTTTTTATTTGCGCAATGTGACTGCGGTAACCTGGCTTATTCGGCTGCTGTGATACCATTCCGCCATCGGTAATCAGGGATGCGAATTATGAAATCAAAAAATGCCACCTTAGAGGATGTCGCCCGCCATGCTGGCGTCTCTTATCAGACGGTTTCGCGGGTTTTGAATAAGTCGGCAAACGTCTCAGAATCAACGCGGCGCAAGGTGGAGCAATCTATTGAGATCCTGCGCTACGTGCCAAACAGACTGGCGCAACAGCTGGTGGGTAAGCAGAGCACAACGCTGGGTCTGGTGACCACATCGCTGGCGTTGCATGCTCCCTCGCAGGTGGCCGCTGCGGTAAAACGATATGCCAATGCCGCTGACTATCAGGTGCTGATCGCCATGATTGATGAGAACGTCAATCAAAGTCTGCAGAATTGTATCAATGAGCTGAAGTCGCAGCGCGTGGATAAGGTGATTATCAACGTCCCGCTGGAGAGCAGTGATGCGGAGCGGATCGTGCAGGAGAACGACGATATCCTGTGCCTGTTTCTTGATGTTGATCCCTACAGCGCGGTGTTTAATGTTTCGTTTAACCCGGCTGACGGCACCCGTGCCAGTGTCAAATATCTCTATGAGCAGGGGCATCGGGAATTTGCTCTGCTGGCCGGGCCAGAGGAGTCCGTTTCTGCCAATCTGCGGTTAAAGAGCTGGCTGGATACGCTGGAGAGCTATCGTCTGAAGCCGGTCAGCGTCAGCCACGGTAACTGGGATGCGCAAAGTGGTTACAACGGCGTGCTGCAACTGCTGCGTGAAGCGCCGGAGTTCAGCGCGCTGCTGGTGGGAAACGATCAGATGGCGCTGGGCGTGCTGAGCGCGCTGCATCAGCGCGGGGTAGCGGTGCCGGGGCAGATTTCGGTGATTGGCTACGATGACACCTATGAAAGTGCCTTCTTCCATCCGGCGCTGACCACGGTGTCGCTCGATCTTGATTTACAGGGCAAAGAGGCGGTCGCGCGTCTGTTGTTAGCCAGTGAGCATGATGAGCAGCGTTCCTCTTCTATCCTTCCGGCAAAACTGGTGGTGCGCAGCTCGACGGGTATCGCCGGTCAGCAGCAGCGGGATTTGAAGCAGATTGCTGAGCAGCTGCGGCTGCTCGCCAGTCGTCTTGAGTAGCAGAGAACCG
Organism: Pantoea sp. Lu_F5_004; assembly: GCF_051136245.1. NCBI lineage: Bacteria > Pseudomonadati > Pseudomonadota > Gammaproteobacteria > Enterobacterales > Erwiniaceae > Pantoea > Pantoea sp. Lu_F5_004. The sequence goes on along the minus strand of NZ_CP194947.1, from coordinate 490,966 downwards.
GAAGAAGATAAAAAAAGCATAAGAACGCACCGCTGCTATGCTCAGATCAGGATAACGCTTCTGCATGCCGGAAAAATTATCCGATCACTAAATCGGTCAGTGAATGGGCATTCTGCTTCGCGGTAATGCAGCCGACACGTTCAGCCCGGTTTCTCTACTTTCAGGGAGTGACATTATGTTGTGGCTTGAACAGGGACTTTATCTCAGGATCGAAGAGTTAGCGCATGGCCCCAGGCCGCTGCCGCTTTCCAGCGGTTTTACCCCACAGACGGCTTATCGCGCGCTGGGCTGTTTTAACCCCTCTGAAACATCAGATGCTTACTACATTCTTTCAAATGACCGCGATGAAATATGGTTCATCTGTAACCGTCATCTCAGAACCGTTTTCCTTGATGCCAGCAACACTGCGTTTCGGGTGAAGATGTTTGAGCCACCAGAGAGCCTGCCGGTACTCTCTGCTGCACCCGATGGTCAAATCGTCTCCTTTGAGCGCTCTGTCTGATGTAGCCTGTTACGCATAAGAAAATAAAAAAGCCGCCATCGCTGGCGGCCCTGACTACGTTTAAGTCGATGCGTTATCTGTAAATCTGCCAGTAATGTTTTTAACTCGCCGTGGCGGTCTTCATCGCCGGACGCTGGGGCAGTATCACCAGAAGAGCGATGATGATTAGCGCCAGCGTCAGTGAGGCACCGTAGCGGCTTAGCGCGAGTCCGCCTGAGGCAAGGGGTTTGTCCAGAAAGTCGCCGACCACGGCACCCAGTGGTCGGGTCAGGATAAAGGCCGCCCAGAAGAGCCCCGTACGCGAAAGTGAAGTAAAGCGACTGGCCGCCCAGATGATTGCCAGCGCGCCAACAAACAGCAGGATCCCGCCATCGTAGCCAAGCCCTTCAGTGTCTGCCGTCCAGTCACCTAAGGCCGTGCCCAGGGTTTGTGAAAACATAATAGTGACCCAGTAAAAACTCTCTGTGACGCCGTTGCTCACTGAACTGACCGCAACCGTACCGCAGGTGATTTTCCACAGGAAAAGAGAGAGTATAAGCAGGGTGCTCAGCAGCACGGTGCCACCTAAATACCCTATGCCCAGTGAGCGATCGGCAAAATCTGCCATCGTCGTGCCGACCGTGGTTGTGGCCACCACGGTGAACCAGTAAATCCATTTGTTGAAACTGTGGCGATTTATCTGCACCACCACCGCGATCAGAAAGATGATGGCGAAGATCAATGTCCCGGTCAGGTAACCGAGATTCATCGACATGGTCACCGCATCGCCGCCGGTTTCACCCAGGGTAGTCGCAGCGATTTTGGTCAACCAGAAAGCCGCGGTAACGGCCGGAACTTTACTGAGAGAGTGAGAAGCTGTGTTGTTATTTTGCATAGGGTGAGACTCCGGAACAGCCCAACATGGGCTAATACAGAGACGATGTTATAAGATTAATCTTAAGAAAAGGTTAAGCTAAAGAAAACTATGACAGGAATTTTGATCACAGCTTGTCAATGACCAAACCGGCATTTACCCTATGATTTAATGTAATATTTGCTCTGTCGGAGTGCGGTGTTTGGGCTGTTTTTCCTGTTAACCTATAAGAATTAATTCTGAGTTGCTCTGTTTTTTTCTTAATTTTCAGGCGATGCAAATAGTGATAGCCCGGCGGCTTAATCAGGTAAAAATTGCAGAAAAAGTAGCATCAGGGCGTGCGAGCCATACCGGGGCAGTATTGCCCTGATAATCAGCATCAGGACAGGGTGGATGGCGTGGCAACCCCGACGCTGTTATCCGGATATCACCAGTTTTGTCTGGTGGGAGAGACGATGAGGTCGTTGACGGTAATGTTCTGCGGCTGATTTAGTGCATACACCACCGCATTAGCCACATCCTGTGGGCTGATAGCTAATTTATTCAGTTCCTGAGCCACTTTACGGCCCTGAGGATCGCCGACTTTATCGGCCCAGCCGGTATTGATTACGCCAGGGCTGATAGTGTTGACGCGTATCCCGTTATTAACCCCTAAGTCTTTGCGCATCGATTCTGTCATGGCATGGACGAAGAATTTTGTTGCACTGTAAACCCCTGCACCCGCATCCACCTGATGACCTGCAACCGATGCCATATTCAGGATCTGTCCCTCATTTTTCTTCAGCATAACGGGTAACACAGAGGCAATGGCATTCAGATAGCCTTTGATGTTGACGTCGACCATTTTGTTCCACTCTTCCCAGGCAACGTCACTCCAGCTTGAAAAAAGCATCAGGCCCGCATTGTTAATCAGTATGTCTGCCGAGCCGAAAGTATCACTGGCGAACTTCACCAGCGCCTGGGTATCTTCCTGACGCGTAACATCGGTTACCTGGCCGACAGCGCGTCCCCCTTCAGCTTCTATCTGGCGTACCAGCGTATCGAGACCATTCTGGTCCAGTGCTGCCGCCACAATATTCACGCCATGACGCGCAAGTTCAAGCGCGGTAGCCGCGCCGATCCCGGAGGATGCACCTGTAATAATGGATGTTTTCTGTTGCAGGTAATTCATTTTGATTCTCCTTCTGGTGAAAGGGGCGGGTAGTCACCCGCCATAAACCGTTATCAATAGCTGGCTTCCGGCCAGTCGGTGTAACCTTTTGCACCTCCGCCGTAATAGGCTTCTTTCGGCGCGATGGTCAGCGCGGCACCGTAACGCAGACGCTTAACCAGATCCGGGTTGGAGATGAACAGGCGTCCAAAGGCAACCGCATCAATAATTCCGGCGTTGCGGCGGCTGATGGCCATCTCAAGGTCATAGTTGTTATTGCCTATAAACGGACCGTTGAACTGTGCGCTCAGCGCGTCCATGTCCACATCGGCAGGCACATCACGAGATGTGGCCGTCGCGCCTTCAACGAAGTGCAGATAAGCCAGGCTGAACCGGTTAAGTTGCTGAATGAGGTAGCCGTACATCGCCATAACATTGCTGTCTGGCTGGGTGTTACCGGCATCAGGCGTGACCGGAGAGAGGCGGATACCGACTTTGTCATTGCCCCAGATGTTGATGATGGCTTCTGTCACTTCCAGCGTCAGGCGGGCGCGGTTTTCAATAGAGCCACCGTAGGCGTCGGTACGGTGATTGGTGGAATCACGCAGGAACTGATCGAGCAGGTAGCTGTTGGCAGAGTGGACCTCAACGCCGTCGAAACCGGCACGCAGGGCATTTTCAGCTGCACGTTTGTATTGCTCAATGATGCCGGGGATTTCTTCTGTTTCCAGCGCACGTGGCGTCGATACCGGCACAAAGCCGTTTACGGTATAAGTCTGTCCTTCAGCTTTAATGGCAGATGGCGCAATCGGACGCTGGCCGTCAGGCTGCAGTTCCACGCTTGAAAAACGGCCCACGTGCCATAACTGGCAGACGATTTTGCCGCCTTTGGCGTGGACTGCCCCGGTGACCTTTTTCCATCCAGCTACCTGCTCTTCGCTCCATATCCCCGGTGTCGCGGCGTAGCCGCGTCCCTGCGGAGAGATGTTGGTGGCTTCAGAAATAATCAGGCCAGCCCCGGCACGCTGTGCATAGTAGGTAGCATGGAGTTCATCAGGCACACCCTCTTCACCGTAACGGCTACGCGTGACCGGCGCCATGACAATGCGGTTTGACAGCTGAAGGCTGCCCATCGAAACAGGTGAAAATAAATCGGTACGGGTACAGTTGTCAGTCATATAAACCTCTTAATAGTTGACCGGTCGTCTAGTAATTGGATAAAAAAAACCGGCTACCCGAGTAGCCGTGTTGTTGCGTTCATTGCCTGACTGAACGCTTTGTCAGGATCGTGGATTTTCGCCATCAGGGAAGCCCCCAGCCAGAGCTGATAGAGTTCTTCTGCCAGTTCAGTGGCATCCGTTAAGGCGGGCAGGGAGCCATCTTCCTGACCGAGCCGGAGACAGGCAGCAATTTTGAGCACAATTTCATGGGTGCCCGTGGCCAGCACATGCCGCATGTTCTCGTACTGGTCGCAGACTTCCGCCCCCAGCTTGACCACGAGACATTTGCTTTCAGGCAGGTCTGCACCCTGGGTCGTTTTCCAGAAGGTAAAATAGCGCAGCAGTCGCTCTCTCGCCGTTCCTGTTCCGCCTAACTGATGCTCTACTTCCAGCAAATAGTGGCTGAAGTAGTGCTCCAGCAGCGCCTCTGCAAACGCTTCTTTCGAGGGAAAGTAGTAATAGAACGAGCCTTTTGGGATATCTGCCGCTTTTACAATCTCGGAAATCCCGACGGCGCTGTAACCCTTATGAGTAATGATCGCTCTGGCCACATCAATGATGTGCTGCCGCATATCTGTCACGTTTCTTTTCATAATGTGCACACTCTAGTGAAAAACTGACCGGTCGTCTAGTAACTTTTAACCTGTTGCATGCTATCTGTTTCTGATTGTGAGCGGGTGAAGCAGTCGGGTGGCGTGCTGGCCGATCAATTTCAGGCTCTGAAGCGTCGCACCATCTTTCGCCTCTATCGACATGCCTTCCAGCAGCGTATTCAGAACGGTAGCCAGCGCGACGGTATTGGTATCTGCGGGCAGTTGTTTCTCCTGAACCGCTCTGACCAGCCGTTTTTCAAACAGATCTTTCCCTTCCTGTCTGAGAACGCTAACCGCCCTGACAACGTCCGTCGATTCTGCTGAAACATTGATGGCTGCCAGCACCACCATGCAGCCGCAGGGCGCTGAAGGGGAGAGCAGAATATCGGCTGCTTCGCTAAAGAAACCGTCAATCGCTTCACCAATATCCTGCCTCTCCTCAAGCCGCAGCCAGGTCGCTTTCCAGTACTTCGTTTCGTAGTAGTTCACGGCCTCCAGAAAAAGTTTTGCCTTGTTGCCAAAGGCGGAATAGAGGCTGGGTGGGTTGATTCCCATGGCGGTGCAAAGTTCGGCAACCGATGCCGGCTCAAAACCTTTGCGCCAGAACAGATCCAGCGCTTTCAGCAACGCTTTATCACGGTCAAAGCTTCGTGGCCGACCTTTCGGCTTTTCAGTGATGGCAGGCTGGTCAGGCATTTTCATAGACGGCCTCAATCATTCTCTTGACATATTACATAGTGTTCACTATACAATAATAATATTACTTAGTGATCACTACAGAATTAAATCGACACAGTGGCTCGCCCTGTTCACGCCTTCGCTCCCCCGGCAGGCTGCTGTCGCGCTGAGTCGGTACATGTCTGTGTCAGAAAATATCACCCAAAAGCGGGGTGTCTGAAGGGATACCTTATTAATCAGAACGGAGAGAAAACAGATGAATAACACGACCTATGTGCAGGACTATAACGCCATCGTGGCAGTGCTCAATCAGTATAACGAAGGAGGTAAGCAGGCTAAAAGCGAGCTCATGAAGCCCGCTTTTAGCGACAGGGCGTCCATTTTTGGTCTCGACAGTGACGGCAACCTCAGCGGCGGTCCAATTCAGGGATTGTTTGACACCATCGACACCGCATTCCATCCTTCACCCGAAGCAAAAGCGGCTATCGTGCGCGTAGATATTGTTGGGTCTGCCGCCAGTGCCCGCATCGACACTGACGACATTTCTGGTTTCCGTTTCACTGATTTTTTTAACCTGCTGAAAGTGAACGATCGCTGGACCGTGGTCAGCAAGATCTATCACACACATACGGCAGACTGATCCAGGTCTGGTCAGCTGACCGTTGCAGCCTGCGTTTGCTGCGGGCTGCAAAAAGGGATTGTGACGACTAAAACAGTAAAGTGAATTTACGCCTGATTATCCGGTTGCTATTAATCAACATAATCATACCCCAGCGCTTTTGGCAGAGGTGGCATCATTAAAGATTCTGGCCCGATCGGCCGATAAACACTGGCTCATACTTCTGACACTGAATCCCGGGTTCGCTCACTCTTGTGCGGGCAGGGCGGCACCTCAGCAGCTGCAGACGGACAAGCGCAGCGTCAGCCGTCGTCAATGGCGGGTATTCTCGCAATGATGAACCTGTCTCCGGATCCTCCTTCAGCTACAGGCGGACATTAACGGTTATAATCAGGTCTGTAGCGACGAGTACTGAGCCTGTTTAATATCGTCAGCCACGTCGGAGCCGGCCGCCATGAACACAATGATCAAACCCTCTTTTACCGCTGTCTGGTCTACAGACGCCCAGGGTATCTGCGTCGCCAGTCAGGAAAGCCCTGCTGGTCTGATGCCTGAACTGAAGGGTGTGACGCTGAGTTCATGGCTGAGACTGGCACAGGCCGACGACGATGCAAAGATCGCGCTGCAACTGACCGCAGCGCTTGATTTCCTGACGCCTTTTCATATTGAAGTGCCGATCAACTGTCTGGATGGCAAGACGCGTCGGGTCATTGTATCTGGCCTGCCGGATCGCCAGCCTGGCACGTCCCGTCTGCAGTATAACGGCTTCATTCTGGATGTGACCGGACAGCGTAAAGCGCTGGAAGATGCGCTGCGCACGGCGGCAGAATATCGTCTGTTAATTGAAAACAGCACCGATCTGATTGCCCATTGCGACGCGGATGGCCGGTACGTTTCAATCTCGCCCTCTTATAGCGAAATGATTGGCTGGACAGCCGAAGAAGTTGTCGGTCAGCTGGTGGTAGATTTCCTGCATCCCAATGACCGCGGCCCCGCTTCTGAAGCACTCGCCTGCATCTTTAATGGAGGAGTACTGCCGGACGTCGTTGAGGTGCGCAAGCTGCATCGTGACGGCCACTACATCATTCTGGGCACCAAAGCCTGTGGCGTCATCAATCCCTCTACCGGCAAAAATATCGGTGCAGTTCTGGTGTCGCGCGACATTACGCGAGACAAAGAGAGGATGCGCAATCTGGAGAAGCTGGCAACGCTGGACATGCTGACCGGGCTGCATAATCGTACCTGGATCAACGACCAGGTCGGGCGCATGCTGGCGAAGGTGGATGATGAGGCCTACACGACGGTGATGTTTATCGATCTTAATGGCTTTAAGGCGGTGAACGATTTGATGGGCCACGCGACAGGGGATGCCTTGCTGCAGCAGGTCAGTGAACGGCTGCAACGCTGTATGCGTCCGGGCGACTCACTGGCGCGACTGGGCGGAGATGAATTTGTTGTGGCGGCAAAGTGCAGAAATCGCGATACAGCCGCTGCCATTGCCCTGCGTATTATTGAAAGTCTGCACGCGCCATTCGCCATTGATAATATGGACGTGCGCATTGGCGCGGCTATCGGTATCAGCCTTGCCCGTTTCGGGACGGTATCGGCCAAAATATTATTCGAAAACGCGGATAAAGCGATGTACCAGGCCAAAGCCCGACGTGATGGGTCGTATCAGTTTTTTGAGTCAGAAGAGCCTTAGTCGATGCAAATGATTGCTGGTATGACCTTCCGGATTTAACGGTAATGGATCTTACGTTTAACGCTTTGCCGGCTGTTCCCGCAAGGATACATTTCCTGAACGCCTGATTAACCCGTCTTATATTCTGAAACCGCGTGCCACGGCAGAAAGATTTTCTGTTTCAGGCACAAAAAGAAGTCTGTTGCTGATGACCAACATCCAGGTGCGAGACAGGCTACTGAATTCCCTCAAACGTCTGTGATGAACTGGTCTGAGTGACTTCGCGGAACTCCGCGTACGGCAATTCATTGCGTCAGTGTATTATTTCTGTTGGTTTTTCACTTTCGGGAGACCAGTAACCCCCACTGCCATGATAGGTTTCAGCTCCCAGCACGAACGAGGTTCCGCAATGATTACATGCAAAATGGTAATCAACGATATCGCCCCAAATCATCTGTTCAGCACATTCAGAAAAGGTGTACTGATTCCAGTTATTGATGGTTGAAACTTCGGAAATGATCTCTTCTTTAACTGCGTTATGTGCAATACGTATTGCCAGGCTCAACTGACGAGGTTCCCGTATAACGTATTTAACACATAGATCCTGACAGAACTCACAACTCACTCTGTAAAACCTCCCTTTATCTGAATGTTCAGGTGTAGAGCTATCGCAGGACACTGTTTTGCACTTTATATCCCACCTGAAGGGACAGTCGCTTTCACTTCAAAAAGTTTAAATGTGTTCTTTAGTACTCATTGTATTCATTGTGAGGCAGAACGTCGGTCCATGATTTCTTTAACGTAATGCTCAATAACAATGTGATGTTCATGGCTTATCTGAGAAATGAATGTTTGCAGGAAATCGGGTGTGGAGTGAAGGGTATTCGTGACCAATTTATCGAAGTCTTTCTGGGTAAAGCGGTCATAGCCTGTTAGCGTCGAACGCTGGAGCAAGGTATGCGCAGTAATTTCGAGCACGGCACGTCTGTAATCATCGGAAAGCAGAATATCCAGATCGTGCCGGCTGATCTCAAAGGCAAACTCATAGCTGATAAAACCAGAATCGACAGGCAATGAGTAAATCAGTTTACCTTCCTCCTGTGTCACATGAGGTTCGTATCCGTTATCCATGAGGCGAACTGATTGCATATTAATCTCCTGATCTTTCAGACCTGAGTTGTTACTTCAACAGTCTAACCCACCGATATCGATATTATTCCGCTTCTGACGACGAGCGCAAATACTCACAACATCAGATCGTTTGATAGCGTAAGTTCCCGGTTGTTCACCTGTTCGCTAACGGCAAAACTGACAAAGTGGTATGCCTGTTACGGAGAGTCATGTCAACCGTAAGCAGTGAGCTAAAGTTGTCCAGGTGACTTTATGAGCCGGTCGCCTCTCCCCGCTATTTTAGAGACAAAAAAAAGCAGAGAGGAAGTCGTCGCTTACACGTTCTGGAAAAAAGCATCAGGCGATGCTTCTGAAAGGGTCTTTAGCGACCAGCCCACACCGCTGGTTTTCTTGTCTGCCACGGATAGGCGCTTTCAAACTGACCCGCCAGTGCAAGCAATAAATTCTCCTGATTAAATCCTGCACAGTACTGCATGCCAATCGGCATTCTATGGGAAGAAAGGAAGCCCAGAGGAACAGACATCGCGGGAGTTACGCACACGTTCGCCAGCGCAGTAAACGGTGACTGATTGAAAACGTGATGTTAGCGCATCGACTGGCTGCTTTGAGCGAAAAGCGGTCGCTTAACTTGTGACATGGAAGCATCTCGATTATTCGTGTCTTTACGCATAGAATTTGATAACTTGAGTTGCCCCACCACCTTAGAGTGCGATCCTACTAATAAAGGAATAAATAATGAAAGCAAGGTTGCTTTTAAGTCTATTACTTTTGGCAATGTCATTTAATGTCGCTGCATTTACTCAATTCAAACCAGCAGTCTTAAATGCTGCTCTTTTGTTCGAGCATGATGCAACTACCGGGAACGTAAAACATAGCCTCCAGTGGATCCGAGATATTTACGGTAAACTTCAGGCGATGACAGAAGTTAGATACGATCGTAACGGGTGCTTTACTAATATCAACATGGTTGATAAGGCAAATGGCCATGAATTCCATTTGGTAAACAAAGATGGTGTACTGACCTCTTTTAAAGGTCAGAGTATTACCGGAAAAATCAATGAACGCTGCGAAATCACTGAGCTTGAGAATGAAAAAGGCAATTATGTACTCAGCTATAATGTGCGCGGATTGCTTGAAACAATCGCGGACAAAGACACGGGCGAAGTTGTAAAGCGATATGAATATCACAATAGCCAATTTCCTGTGCGTATAAGAAACTATAAAGATCGGAAGGACACGCGTATCTTTTATCCATCCGGAAGTGCGCAATTTGTTGACTCAGAGAGCGTATCAAAAACAGGGGACTTAATTGTCCGACTGAAGCAAAGCTGTGCTTACACCGCTGATGGTAATGCAGATAAATGCTCGCTGATCGCCTCCACTAAAGACGACTATCGTAGCTCAATCTTGATATGGATTTCTAATCACGAAACGGAATATTTCTGAATCTATTAAAAATATCAAAGCCAACGCAACCTCTCCCGAGAGATTGTCCTGCTTCCTAATTTTTAATGCCATTGAAATATTATCAATGTCCGCTCCTGGTACAAAGCGTACTGACGGCAGCCCAGGGTCCGCTATGAGCGAGAAGCATAAGTCGCTGCTGCGTGAGCCGGAATAGCGCTTTGGTGGTGCGGCGGGCGAGAAGAACAGTCCGCATTCAAAAAGCTTTCTCGATGGCGTCAAAAAGTTCTTTTACGATTTGACTCGCTAAGCGGAAACGCTGCGGTAAACATAAAAAGCCCCTGCTGTGCAGGGGCTTTTTTTATTGCTTTACTATTCAGCAAAACGTATCCGTTAGGGGTACTTAAAAATTTTTCTCAAGTTTCCGCTTTCGTTGTCGATAGCCTGATTGCTGGCTGAGTGATGATTTCACTCAGCATTTATTTTGTCATTTCAGGCGATAAGGATATTTATGAACAAGCTTTGTGTTGCGGCGTTGTTGGCTCTGAGTTTAACCGGCTGTGCGCAGCAGACTTTCGTAATGAAACAGAATCAAGTTGGCGCGGCGACGAAAACCACCAGCCAGCCGTTCTTTGTTTCAGGTATCGGTCAGCGTAAGAGCATTGATGCGGCGCAGGTGTGCGGCGGCCAGGAAAAAGTTAACCGGGTTGAAGTGCAGCAGACGTTTGTTAATGGCTTACTGAGCGTGGTGACGTTTGGTATCTACACGCCACGTGAAGCGCGCGTTTATTGCGCCATCTGATAATGCCTCAGGCCGGTTCGCCGGCCTAATCCTCCGCCGGTTATTAAATCGCATTAGTATATTGTAACTATTAAATTTAGCTGTCGCACCGCTGCGCGGCTCGCCTGCTGACGACATTACCCGAAACGAGTTCAGGCAACGTCGTCCAGCCTGGTAAAGCAGTGGTAAGCTGTTGAGGCATGTCAGTCCGCTTTGAGCGAGTAACGGACATTGCTAAAAGCGTTCTGTAAGAATTAACAGGGAGCAGGTCAGTCGCCTTTATCACTTATACGCATAAAAAGATCAAGCCTAAGGCATGCATCTGCGCGGGCATCCAGATACGGTTTTCTCACCTCCTCCAGCTAACTCCTCCACACCCCGACTTCAATGATGACGTCGCGTAGCCCCGCACTGGTTAAATCTGACGATAGAGAAAGTAATGTTTTCACTGATGATATGTCCTAAAATCATGATCGTTGAGTAAAAGCGATGACAGCAATCCGATTCATAGCATCATAAGCCGTGAAACAGTAAATCTGCATTTCAATTATTTCTACAAAATGAGCTCAAATTGAGGCCTTTAAGACAAACTGCTACGGAGTGACTGGCATGAGTGAGTTAGTGACAATGGCCTTGAGGGTCCCACCTGATGACGAATAAACAGGGTGTTTTGATTGTTAACCTTGGAACACCAAAAGAACCAACGCCTGTTGAGGTAAAGAAATTTTTATCTAAATTTCTGCATGACTACAGAGTGGTTGACTTACCAAGAATCATCTGGTGCCCCATTCTACATGGCGTGATTATCCCATTACGTGCAAGGCGAGTGGCGAAATTATATTCTTCGATTTGGATGGAGGAAGGTTCTCCTCTCATGGTTTACAGCGTCAGGCAAGCCCGTGCGCTTGAAGAAGTGACAGGTATGCCTGTCGAGCTGGGGATGAGTTATGGCGAGCCGGGTATAGGTGGTGCAATTGACAGGCTACTGGAAAAAGGCGTCGATAAAATTATCGTCATTCCTTTGTATCCCCAGTTTTCATCTTCGACCGTTTCTTCTGTTTGGGATAGCGTGAGCCGTCACCTGCAGATAATGAAGAACCGGTATACACCCTCCATAAACTTCATCAATGACTATGCCGATCACCCTGCCTACATTGAAGCGTTAAGAGCATCCGTTCAGGCATCTTTCGAAGCTAACGGCATTCCAGATGCATTGTTGATTTCATATCATGGTATACCGGTGAGGTTTGTCAAAGAGGGGGACCGATACCAGGAAAGATGTGAGTTAACGACAAAATTACTCATTGAAGCAATCAATATGCCGTCATTGAAAATATTGATGACGTTCCAGTCAAGATTCGGCAGAGAGCCATGGTTAACGCCGTTTACTGATGAGACAATTAAAAATCTACCGAATGAAGGAATAAAAAGCCTGCATGTAATCAGCCCGGGGTTCGCATCAGACTGTTTAGAAACGCTTGAGGAGCTTGATGAGCAGAACAGGGAGATTTTTATGCATGCGGGTGGTACATCGTTTACTTACATACCGGCGCTTAATGATAAACCGATTCATATCGAGATGCTGCGACAACTTGTGAACCTTAATCGGTTTCAGGGATGATTTTCACACTCTTGTGAGCGGATGTTGCAGGTGTCAACATTCATAGTGAAACCAGAAGTGGGCCCTCTCGGACATGTATGTGATACGTGCCGGGGCGGCGTTATAGGGGCCGCCTGGAAAACCAGCCACTCCAGCTGCAAGCAACTGTCTTGTACGTGGGTATGAGTCGGAGATTATTCGTGGGCAAGTCAGCTATGAGCGAGAAGCGGACGTTTAGGATTTACGGGTACGCCTGCGCTGGCGCACCCGGTTACACTCAGGGCTTCCAGCGGCGCAGAGAGGTATGGTCTTCATACGGCAGCTTTGAAGGTAAAGAAATCAGTTCAATGACGCTGCCCCACGGCGTGCGGCCATAGCAGAAAAAGTTATTCTCTCCCACCTCAGTTGGAAACATCAGGGGCTGAGGAGAAGTAAACATTTTCCCGCCAGCCTGCACGAACAGGCTGATAGCCTCGTTGATGTCATCAACGTAAACGGCAAAATGCTGCAGGCCGTAATCGCTGGGGCGCACGGGCTGACTTTGCTCTGGCCCCTTCATTTCAAAAAGTTCCAGTCCCGGGCCGTGCTTCAGCTTCATCATTGCCGGCCTGCTTCCCGTTATTGCCGCTGATTTCAACGTTACTATTCCCGTGGCCGGAAATCTGGCAACGGCTTATGCGCTGGGTGTTTTTGTTGGCGCGCCGGCCCTGATTATTCTGGGCTCAAAAGTGCCCCGAAAAGCCATGCTGGTTTTCCTGATGCTGCTGTTTGTGGCGGGTAACCTCGTTACGGCCTTTGCGCCCACGCTGGGCATTGCCATTCTGGGCAGGATCATCACGTCTCTGACTCACGGCGCCTTCTTCGGTGTTGGTTCGATCATTGCTGCCGATATGGTTGCGCCGTCTAAGCGGGTAAGGGCGATTGCATTCATGTTCATGGGGCTGAACGTAGCAAATCTTATTGGTGTTCCCGTCTGTACCTGGATCGGGCAGCATCTTTCCTGGCGCGATGCCTTTATGGTTATTGCCGCAATTGGAGTTGTTGCGGTTATCAGCGTCGGCATGCTTATCCCGCATCAGCCCCGTCCGGAGAACCTTAATTTCGCACACGAGTTTAATGTCTTCCGCAACGTCAATGTTCTGCTGGCGATGGGCATAACGGTCTTTGGGCCGGGTGCATTTTTTACCTCCATTACCTATATCGCACCCATGATGATCGGGCTGGCCGGATACAGCGAAAGCAGCCTGGCATGGCTGATGCTGCTGTTCGGTCTGGGGCTATTTGTCGGTAATCAGCTGGGCGGCAGATATGCCGATCGCGCGCTGATGCCGATGCTTTACGTCACCCTCGCCGCTCAGACCGTAGTCCTGCTGGTATTTAACTTTACTGCCCACAGCCAGGTCATGTCAGCGGTCTGTATTTTTCTGATGGCTGCGTTTGGGTTTGCGACCGTGTCCCCCATCCAGAAACTGGTGATGGACAAAGCGCGGGCGGCAGGGGCTCCGACGCTGGCTGCAGCCGTTAATATAGGTCTTTTCAATCTCGGTAATGCCCTGGGTGCATGGCTGGGAGGGGCAGTTATAGCGGCCGGCTTTGGTCTTCAGTCGCCTGACTGGGCAGGTGCGATACTCTCGGTTATAGCGCTGATTCTGGCGGTTATATCCGGACTGACTGACCAAACCGGGCATAGCGCTGCTATGCGTTCTGCTTCTCACAGTGAGTAACGTCCGCTTCTGGCCCGGAACAGACGTGGATGAGTTACAGGCACTGCCAGATGGAGCGGAAAGAAACAGTTTACTGGTAATCCCGTCATTGACAGTGAGATGGTAAAACACCTCACTTAAAGAGCAGCAAGAATGGCGGATTCCATTTTCTCCGGGGTAGTGGTCGGGGCAAATCGTTTGATCGGTTTGCCGTCGCGCCCGATCAGGAACTTAGTGAAGTTCCACTTAATACGACCACCCAGCACGCCGGGTAATTCATCTTTCAGGTAACGAAATATCGGGTGCGTTGAGGTGCCATTGACCTCAACTTTCCCGAACATCGGAAAACTCACACCAAAGTTAATGTGGCATGTCTGCGCGATTTCTTCGGCACCGCCGGGTTCCTGCTTTCCGAACTGGTTGCAGGGAAAACCCAGCACTACCAGCCCCTGAGCGGCGTACTTTTTATAGAGCGATTCAAGACCTGCGTATTGTGGCGTGAATCCGCAATGGCTGGCGGTATTTACCACCAGAACCACCTTGCCAGCGTAGTCGGCCATCGGGATAAGCTGGCCATTCAGGCTGGTGGCAGTAAGTTGATAAAAGGGAGACATGTCGCAATCCTCAGAGCAAAACCGTATGACGTTAACATTAACACAGAGTGCATAACGACAACGGGGTCTGGGAAGCAGATGCTTAGTTAGCAGGCCAGCATTCTGACTTCAGGCGCTACCGCCAGGGTTAATGATTATTTCCACGTCAGATCTGATTGTTATTCCTGATGAATTTTAACCACGACTTTACCCTTTGCATGTCCCTGTTCAAGGTAAGCCAGGGCATCTTTTGTGTCTGCAAATGGTAACACCCTGTCGATCACCGGTTTGATGTGTTCTGCTTCTATAAGTTTGCCGATTTGGGTGAGTTGATCGCCATCAGGACGAACAAAGAGAAATGAATAATCCAGACCGCGCTTTTTTGAATGTCGCATAATTTTGCGACTCATCAGGGCAAATATCATCCGCAGCAAGATATTGAGCTGCCGGGCTCGCGCGAATTTAACGTCTAATGGACCGACCAGAGAAAGTATCTTTCCGCCAGGTTTAAGAATCTGCATGGCTTTTTCAATGGAATCCCCCCGCAGCGTGCCGAGTACGAGATCGTAGCCACTTAGCACCTTTTCAAATCCCTGCTTTTTATAGTCAATTACTTCATCTGCGCCCAGCCGACTCACCCACTCTACGTTGGCTGAACTGGTCGTCGTCGCTACCCTGGCGCCAAGATGTTTCGCCAGCTGAATCGCAATAGTGCCAATCCCTCCCGAACCTGCCGGAATAAATACTTTTTGTCCTGGCCGCAGATGTGCTCTCTCTGTAAACGCCTGCCAGGCGGTGAGGCTAACCATCGGCAGCGAAGCAGCCTCAATGAAATCCAGATTTTCGGGCTTAAGAGCCGCGAGACGTTCAGGAATGCGTGCAAAATCGGCGAGTGAACCTGTTCCCGTGTCGAAAATGCTGGCGAAGACTTCATCGCCCGGCTTGAAACGTGTCACCCGACTTCCTGTTGCAATAACCACGCCTGACAAATCACTGCCCAGCGTCGCCGGAAGTTTAAAATGCAGAATCGGTTTGAATATTCCGCTGGGGATAATGTTATCAATGGGATTCAGACCAACGGCATAGACTTTTACCAGGATTTCATCGGCACCGGGAGAAGGGTAATCTACATTTTCAAATCCCAGCTCAGGTGATTTCCCGTAGCGTTTAAACGTAAAGGCTCGCATCGTCCTGGTTTTCATTTGGTGTTTATCCTCTGATTTTTAGCACTGAAGTCTTCTCAGGTGCCTCTGTTACTGAGCAAAAAAAGCTCCCGGGAGCAACGTAATAAATAATGGAATAAGGATTTGCCGGTTAATATGCTCATGCCTTCATTCAACGAAACCGGAGACGACTGAAATAACAGATAGCGGATACCGGCGGCCAGTCGCGAAAATGTGATTTTTTAATTTCTGGCATCCAGCTGAAGGCTGTTCCGCACGACCTTATCCAGGAGTTTTGCCGGGGCAAACCGGAGGATGAAATTCAATTTTGCGGCCAGCGTTCCTGCCGTGTAGCGTACCTTTGGGCGTAAAGTCTGAGCCGCTTTGACCACCACCTCCGCTACTACCTCCGGACTTTCCGCCTCAGCCATTGCCTTACTGACCACCTTGGTTAACTTAGCGCGGATACGGTCGTACTCTTCAAGTTTTGCATCCGGTTCAATATTGTGAGCTTCGAACTGCGTTTTTATGTATGCCGGTTCGATGACAGAAACCCTGATGCCCAGCGTGCGCAGTTCATGGTCAAGCGCTCCTGTATACCCTTCAACTGCATGTTTGCTGGCCGCATAGAGGGCCACATACGGCAACGGCACGATCCCCAGAATTGAACCGATATTGATGATGCGCCCGCTGCCCTGACGACGCATGTGAGGCAGCACGGCGCGCGTCAGCCTGACAATCCCCAGAAAATTTGTATCGAAGATCTGCTTCGCCTGTTCAACTGAACTCTCTTCCGCCGCCGCTGGCGCTACCCCAAAACCGGCGTTGTTCACCAGGAGATCGATTCGCCCCTCCAGCCGAATCAACTCCTCAATGGCACTCTTCACCGAAGTGTCATCCGTGACATCCAGCGCCAGTAGTGGAAAGGCGTATTGTCCTGGTTGTGGGCCACGCCGGCTGGTGCCATATACCCTGTAACCCGCGGCTAAAAGTTTATTGGCAGAGGCTTCACCGATACCTGAAGAGGCGCCGGTTACCAGTGCTACACGTTGTTGACTCATTATGGATACGCTCGTGTGATTGGGTTCAGTTTCCCTTCAGAGAAGAGAGACGCATTAAGAGATTCATGGTCGATTTACCGCTCAGCTGAACCCTGAAAAGGTTCTGCTGAGCTGGACTTAGCTAAAGGGTTTTGTATCGCTCTGCGGCCTCTTCCTGCCTGATGTCCGAGAGCAGACCCTGACGGGAGGCATCAAGAACATCCCAGCGCTCAGCATTATGTAATGGCGGAATCGTCACGCGCTCGCGGCGGTCAAAACCCGCCAGAGCGGCGTCAACCAGTTCACCCACTTCCATCATTTTTGAAGCGTTACTGATGTCGATACCGGCACGATCCCAGATTTCGGTGTATGTACCTGCAGGGAGCACCGCCTGGATATAGATGCCTTTTGGAGAGAGCTCAACGTTCATTCCCTGAGAGAGGAAAAGAGCAAAGGCTTTTGTTGCGCCGTAAACCGTCATTGCAAATTCCGGGGCGAGACCGACTACGGAACCGATATTGACGATCGAACCTTCTCCGGCTTCTGCGAACCGGCTCGCTGCAGAACTGGCCAGTCTCGTCAGGGCAGTGACGTTAAGCGCGATAAGGCGTTCGATGGAATCAGGCGTCTGCTCGGTAAACGTGCCGGACTGAGCGATACCTGCGTTATTGATAAGAGTGCCTATCCGCGTGTCTTCCCGGAGGCGTGCTTCAACAGTAGCTAAATCACTCGACAGCGTGAGGTCGGCAGGCAGCACATCGACGGAAATATGATTTTCCTGTCGCAGCCGTTCAGCAAGCGCCTCTAATTTCAATTTGTCGCGAGCAACCAGAACAAGGTCATGTCCACGACGCGCAAAGCGCTCAGCGTAAACAGCACCAATACCCGTTGAAGCGCCTGTAATGAGGACTGATGTACGAGTCATAATTTTATCTTCTTCATTTGTTTAATAAAAATCGCCGTTAGCGATGCAGGGTTAACCGTGCTACCTGAAGCGTTATTAACTGTTACCGCTAAGCGATGGATAGTCGGTGTAGCCCTCCGCACCACCGCCATACAGTGTTTCAGGATTAAGCGGGGCCAGAGGTGCTCCCGACTTAAGTCTTTCGACGAAATCGGGGTTAGAAATGAAGGGGCGACCGAACGCGAACAAATCGGCTTTGTCCTCTGCAAGATGGTCAGACGCCAGCGCCAGGTCATAGCCATTGTTGCCGATGTAGGTGTTTTTAAAGCGGCGACGCAGCGAAGCGTAATCGAACGGTGAGGCATCACGGGGACCTCCCGTCGCGCCTTCAACGACATGCAGATAAACGATACCTGAAGCATCAAGTTGCTCTGCCAGGTAGTCATATTGTGGCTGCGGATCGCTGCATGAAATTGCATTAGCAGGTGAGACCGGTGAGATGCGAACGCCCGTCCGCGCTGCGCCGATCTCATCTTTCACGGCCTCCACGACATCTAGTAGCAGACGCGCACGATTCTCAACTGAACCGCCATATTCATCGGTGCGCTGATTGGCACCATCTTTCAGGAACTGCTCAAGCAGATAGCCATTTGCTCCGTGTATCTCTACGCCATCAAAACCTGCGGTAATCGCATTGGCTGATGCCTTTCTGAAATCGGCAACAATGCCTTTTATTTCCTTCAGCTCAAGCGCTCTGGGTTCTGAAACATCAACAAAATGGTTGTTCACGAAGGTTTTGGTTTCAGCACGGATAGCTGACGGCGCGCCTGGTGCGGCACCCTCTGGCTGTAAATCGACATGTGAAATTCGACCTGTGTGCCATAACTGCACAAATATCCGTCCGCCTCTGGCATGAACCGCGTCTGTGACTTTACGCCAGCCCTCAATCTGGGCCTGCGTGTAGATCCCCGGCGTATCCTGATAGCCCTGCGCCTCTGCTGAAATCTGCGTAGCTTCGGTAATCAGTAATCCTGCTGTGGCACGCTGAGCGTAGTAAGTCGCTGCCAGTTCACCTGGCACCAGACCTGCGCCTGCCCGGTTACGTGTCAGCGGGGCCATCACGATGCGATTAGCAAGCGTGACAGATCCCAGTTCATAGGGCTGAAATAAGGATTGATTCGTCATGGTTATTCCTTTGCGGATTAGCGGGTCAGTAAACTGATTTAATGATGATGATCGTAATCATTAAAGTCAACTGGTTTGATTATGATCATCATCAATGTATACTTAAGCTCAGTTTCAGGAGGAAAAGATGAAAGTGTCAAAAGAGCAGGTTCGCGAAAACAGGAACCGAATCGTTGAAACGGCGTCAGAACTTTTTCGTGAGCGGGGTTACGATGGGGTAGGCGTCGCTGAACTGATGTCAGCCGCAGGGTTAACGCATGGCGGGTTCTACAAGCACTTTGGGTCGAAAGCCGATTTGTTAGCCGAAGCGATGAACTGCGGCTTCGCGAAGTCTGTTGAGAAAACTGAAGGGGCGAGTCGGGAAGCGTTTATTGAATATTATCTCTCCCGGCAGCATCGCGATGATATGGCAAAGGGGTGTGTCATGTCGGCCCTGGGCACCGATGCAGCGCGCCAGTCTGAATCCATCCGCGAGACTTTTGCGGCCGGAATTGAACGACAGCTTGCCGTTTTAGAAACGGAACAGGTCACCCGTCCGGATCTGATCAATACGCTCGCGCATCTTGTGGGTGCCCTGATGCTTTCGCGTGCCTGCCCGGATAGTTCCGGGCTTGCTGATGAAATTCTGGAGGTCTGCCGCACGCGTCTGCTTAGCCCGGATAGCTGTAAAGATTGAATCGATGCTCTTCCCGTTCAACCTTACTGAAGCGATTGCGGCATGGACTGAACGCACCAGCCCGCTGGCGTTTATTATGAACGGCGAGAATGCGTAATCCGGACTTCCCGTTCCGGATACCATTCCCATCAACGGGCTATTAATCAGTCGGCCACCCACCAGGGACAGTGACGCATCACTCAGCCATTGTCGCGGAATCCGGGATAAAGGCTCATTCCACCATCGATAAAAAGCGTGGTGCCATGAACGTAATCAGAGAGATCACTGGCAAGCCAGACGACGGCATTCGCCACATCTTCAGCCGCACCGATACGCCCGTAAGGGATGAGCTTTAACAGCGCTTT
This sequence comes from Pantoea sp. Lu_F5_004, assembly GCF_051136245.1. Taxonomy (NCBI): domain Bacteria; kingdom Pseudomonadati; phylum Pseudomonadota; class Gammaproteobacteria; order Enterobacterales; family Erwiniaceae; genus Pantoea; species Pantoea sp. Lu_F5_004. The sequence goes on along the minus strand of NZ_CP194947.1, from coordinate 471,146 downwards.
GCCCGCTTCACCCTGGGTGCTTTCCTCGTTGATGGCGGTAGCGATAGCGCCGGGTGCCACTGCATTGACACGAATACGTTCTTCACCCACTTCCTGAGCCAGCGTTTTCATCAGCAAGTCAACGCCGCCTTTTGATGCGGCATAGTTGACGTGTCCGGCCCAGGGAATGAGCTGGTGAACCGAACTCATATGAATAATCTTACCGACAGCTTTGCTGATGTCCTGGCGATGCTCCTGACGCTTGAACTGACGCAACGCAGCACGCGCGCAGAGGAACTGGCCAGTCAGGTTCACGTCCAGAACGGTATTCCAGTCCTCAAGCGTCATCTCAATGGATGGGGCATCTTTCTGGAGTCCTGAGTTCGCCACCAGGATATCCAGCCTGCCAAATTCCCTGATTGTCTGGTCAAAAAGATTCTCTACATCCGCCTCTTTAGACACGTCTCCTTTGACAGCAATTGCACGGCCTCCATCGGCGCGGATTTTCTCAGCCAGCTCCCCGGCCGGTTCCGCCTGGCTATGGTAGTTAATCACCACAGAGGCACCTTCTTTAGCGAGTGCTTCTGCGCAGGCATAGCCGAGACCCGAGCTGGCACCGGTAACCAGCGCAACCTGATTTTTGAGAGAAAAGATCATGAGGCATCCTTATTTCTGTAAATGATGAGCGTCTTAAACCAGGCCGGTATCATCAGGGGAGTGAATATCGATGTATCGCTGACACTACGACGTCCAGCCACCCCCACGCTGATTAATCGGCTAGCCGGATCGGGCACATGGGCCTGAGTCACTGAATTATAGATGTGAAGTACAGGGTTAGCCGCTAATGCGGTCTTGGTGCATAGTCAGGAAACGTTGAAGCAGGAACGTAAGCATTAAAAAATGGGATATCTGAAAGGCAAAAAAGCAGCTATCAGAAGATAGCTGCTTTTGACGCTCAGGCTTTTCTGGCTGGAATCACTTTTACTATTTATTGCTTATTGCCTGATAACCAGGCCAGAGCTTGATCATTTTCTATCAAGACCACGAGACCGGCCCCATTTTCCTGAGGCAGAGGAGGTGGTAATGAACGCTAAAGAGTCTTTACCACCATTCCAGCCGCGGCCAGCATCATGATGGTACCGGCTGAACGGAAAAGGAGTCGTTGCGCTTTAGCGCTGGTCAGGAGATGGCGTATTCTGAGGGCTGCAAAAATAAAAACGGCTCCCACGCTCAAAAGGACTAACACGGTAAGCGGAACCAGCAGTCCTCCCCACATCTGAAAAGATACATTATCCAGAGAGATAACCAGAGGAAGTATAGCCAGATAGAAAGCGATGGTTTTAGGGTTTCCCAGCGTTATGGTCAGTCCTGAAAAGCAGGCTGATGCCAGTTCTCGTTTTGTCACTTTTTGATCGATATTTATTGCCTGAGGCTGGTGGCACCAGAACTGCCATGCCAGCAGGCATAAAAAGAGCGAGGCAGCCCAGTTAATTAGCGTAAAGAGAGAGGTATAAGTATGAGCGATCATCGCCAGACCAAATACCGCAACAGATAAATAAATCAAATCTCCCAGAATGAGACCGGCCAGCATCGTAAAGCCCGTCACTGCGCCCCCACTCACGCTGCGAGCGACTAATGCGGTCATCCCCGGACCCGGAATTGCTGCAGCTAAACCGAGTGCAGCAATATAAGATATTATTTCAGTAGTTCCTGACATAGTTATTCCTGTTGAAATTCAATCTGAAAAAATGCATCAGAGATGATAGTTCAAAAATGACTGGTTCTGAGCAATGGTTGTCTTATAAAAGGCTAATTAATGGTTAAGGATGTGCATCCTTTTTATCAGTTGGTTTAACGTTTAAAGTGGAGGTTCGATTATTCCAGGGCGGATGTTGCTGCATTGATTTAACTACGCAGATGACAAGTTTAATTTTCATGTGCGCGCAGTGTTCTATCCGATCCTCTCTTCCAGAGATGACCAGCTCCCGGCACTCTTTAAATTAAATTGAATCATATGCATTAAATCAGAATTCAGTTTTCCCTTATATTGTTTGTAATAACCGCCTGGGAAATTAAATATATTATGCAACAGGAAGGCGGAAAATTGTTACCTATATTATTTACTTAATGCCTGTTTTTAGGTAAAAGTAACCCTATACCTCCTCCATAAAGAAAGGAATTTCCCCTTATGACGCTTAGCTCGACAGATATGAAAATTCTCGAAATTTTACAGGACGATGCCCGGGTAACTAACCAGGTACTGGCGGAGAAGATAAATATTTCAGCATCTCCCTGCTGGCGCAAAGTTCGTAAGCTCGAGGAAGATAAAGTGATTCAGGGCTATCGTGCTGTTCTTGACCGCAAGAAAATTGGGCTGGGAGTAATGGTTTTCATTCGGGTCGTCATTGACAGCCATAGCGAAGCGGAGGCCAGAAAATTTGAAGAGGAAGTGACTGCCCTTGAGGATGTGGTTGCCTGTTATAGCATCGGTGGGGATGCTGACTTTCTGCTACAGGTTGTGGCTTCAGATCTGGACTCCTATGCTGATTTTGCAATGTCAGTGGTACGCAGATTGCCAGGAATTAAAGAAATGCAGAGTATGTTTGTGCTTAAAGAGATCAAACCACTCGTTAGTTATCCTATTAAGAAAGTCTCTGAGTAGACTATCTCTGCCGGGATGCCCAGTGACTGATTATCAATTCCGCATAGAGCGGATTTAATGATCAGGCACGCTACCTGCATTATTAAGCGCACAAAACTGTTATCCGCCATGATATTACACAAGTTAATAGTGGCATAGCGTTAGCAAGTTTGCTGACTTCCCATATTTTCTTTGCTTTGACCACACGAGTTTTTGTGATGACTTGATTGTTGATAACGACCAATAGTGCCTTTCAAAACGGAGCAGCCAGCAGCTTAAACTTTAATTCATAGCTTATATTCAGCCTCTATCAGCTTAAAAGAGACGCTTATTTACATGAAATTATGCCATCAATCTTCCCCCAGCCATAAAGTCCATGCCTGACCGTGACGATAACTGTTGTACCGGGATTTGCCGGTGCATTATTGTTTTCACCACGGAAAAAATATGAAACTTAATCATTTTACGATAGGGCAAAGACTCAGTGTGATGGCAGCAATCCTGCTGCTGGCGACAATGATTGTCGGTTTGAGGGGCATAACCCTGAATGCGCAGGCTCTGCAAAAAAATATTGACATCATGGCAAGCGAAACACGTGTCGCAGAGAGCATCGATACTGCACGTAATGCACAGGTTCAGTTTAAAATTCAGGTACAGGAGTGGAAAAATGCCCTCTTACGCGGCACACAAGGCCAGAGTGTTTTTGACAAATACAAAACGGCCTTTCTGACGCAAAGTGACAAAACTCAGGCACTGCTCCATAAACTGCTGATACTGCAACCCGAGCTTGGGATGGATACGGCGCAGGTGAAACAGACGATTGAGCTACACGCCCAGCTCAGACAACAATATCTCGCTGCGCTGCAAAACTACGACACGCATAACCTCGCCAGCGCCCAGCTGGTTGATAGCCAGGTCAATGGCATCGATCGTGAGCCGACCAAAATGATTGATGATGTCGTTCATCATACGCTGGCACATGCTCAAAAACTCAATCAGCAACTGACAGCGCAAAACCTTGCTCAGTATCGTGAAACCCGTATGACCTTATGGATCGCCATGGCCGGTATTTTACTTTCCGGCATAGTGATAACTGTCTGGTTAATCCGCAGCATTACCCATCCATTACGCGAAGCAGTCAATATTGCGCGCACCGTGGCTTCAGGTGATCTGCAGACCGTTATTCGTCCAAACGGACGTGACGAAACCGCAGAGTTAATGACAGCGTTGCGTGAAATGAATAGCAGCCTGACTTCAATCGTCGCTGGTGTACGTACCGGTACGGAAAACATCGCCTCTGCGTCAATTCAAATCGCGCAGGGCAGCCAGGAACTTTCCTCACGTAACGAGGCGCAGGCTGGCGCACTTGAAGAAACCGCTGCCTCCATGGATGAACTCACTTCGGTGGTGAAAAACAACGCGCAGAACGCATATCATGCCAGCAATATTGCCCAGGATGCCCGCTCCATTGCGGGTCAGGGCGGCAATGTGGTGGAAAAAGTGGTACACACCATGAGTGAGATCCAGCAGTTCTCGAACGAGATTAACCAGATCATTACGGTGATTGACGGTATCGCTTTCCAGACTAATATTCTGGCACTGAATGCTGCAGTCGAGGCGGCGCGTGCGGGCACCGAAGGTCGAGGGTTTGCGGTGGTTGCGGCCGAAGTACGTGCTCTGGCACAGCGCTCTGCAAAAGCGGCAAAGGATGTGCGTATCCTGATCGAACGTTCTGTGAGTTCAATCGGCCAGGGCAATGAACTGGTTCAACACGCGGGGACAACGATGGAGGAAATTATTTTACGTATTCATCAGGTCAGCGAGTTGATTGAAAACGTATCATCGGCCAGTAATGAGCAGAGTGTTGGTATCGATCAGGTTAATCTGGCGGTCACCCATATGGACGCGGCCACTCAGCAAAATGCCGCGCTTTCTCAGCAATCCACAGCCGCAGCGCAGGCCTTACAGGCTCAGGCCGAAATGTTGCTTGCCAGTGTCAGCGTCTTTAAAATTAATAGTGCGCTGGTTTAAGCTTTAATGTCAGGGCGGGGTTTTCACGATGCCGCGCCCTGACAATCTTTCTTGCGATTGGATGATTTCAGTCGCCGAGCCTATTCAAGGTTTCTCATCAGAAAATCGGGCGCTAATCGCATCACGTTCCCTCCAGAAACAGGCACTCCTTTTGCCATATCGGATAGGGCAGGATTACTGACATAATTCTTAGCACCCTCTTCAGCACAGGGTCATGATACGAAAGCGACCCTGGCGACGAATAATTTCTTGTAGCGGATAGGGCTTCTCAATACAAACCGTCATTCAAAACGTTCTGCACAGCAGGAATAGCATCCCCGTTTCGCATTATGTATCTGGATATAACTAATCTGCGGGTCGGCAAAAAAATGGCCGATGAGATCTTCAGCAACTTTCCCCTCAGCCATATCCGCTTCTTTTAAAAAATGCTTTCCGTCATAGGCCCTTAATGACAGCGTCCTGCTTAGCAGGACTTCAGGTAATTCATTGATGTAAATGCCTTGCCGGGTGCATCCCTCCCATATATAGATTGCATGAGTACCAAAATAGGGCGTGTCGGCAGGCTGATAGATGTGATTAATCAGGAGGGCGCTTTCTCCAACGGGGATATCGCACAATGAGATTCTGTCGGGATAACCCGGATAGCACTCTACCGTTTGTCGTACTACATGGTGTTTTTTCAGATATTCATCGCTCTGTCCAAAAAGATGAGCAAATTGCCCGGCGTTCAGGCCAGAAATTTTATATTTCATAGCATCCCTCTCTTTTCATCGTAACACCGCGAATAATGACGTTATCGAATACTGTGAGGAGAAACTCGCCGTTATCGGTCAGGGAATTTCATGATGTGGCCGTTCGACAGGGGCAGACGAGTGCTTCATCAGATGCAAACTTCCCGGACGCTGGCTGATACCTTCACACAAGCGCTAAGGCCTCACAACCCGACCGCTGCACTCAAATTACTCTGTTCCCTCTCAATCCTTCCGGTTCTCCTGTCGTCACTTCATTAAAAAGATCGCTGAACTCCACGCGTTAACGACATACTCGTCACATAAACTAAGGTTGACGAATACTTTTTTGTGACAAATAACACAACCTGATTACATCTTCCGGCGGGAAAGAATTTTTATCGTGATAATGGTTTTACTCAGTACATTACTGTTTTACAGAGTAAAACAAAGCGCTTTGCGGATTGCACGTCAAGCGATGACAAAATTGTGAGGATCATCATGTCTGAAAAACAGCACATCACGACTTTCTCTGCCGATATTGAGCAGCAGACCGTTAAGAAGGTGGTCTGGCGCATTTTGCCCTTCCTGATTGTTTGTTATCTGATTGCTATTATCGATCGCGGCAACATTGGGATGGCTTCGTTGCAGATGAACGAAGATTTAGGATTGTCGAAAGCGGTATTTGGTTTTGCGAGCAGTCTGTTTTTTGTCGGTTACTTCCTGTTTGAAGTACCCAGCAATCTGGCCATGCAGAAAATTGGCGCAAAGATTTGGATCTCTCGCATCATGGTGTCGTGGGGTATCATCTCTGTCTGTACCGCCTTTGTTGAAAGTGCCAATACACTCTATATATTGCGCTTTTTACTGGGTGCCGCTGAGGCCGGATTTTTCCCTGGCGTCATTCTTTATCTGACTTACTGGATCCCCGGAAAGTACCGTGCACGCGTGATTGCTACCTTTATGGTGGCCATTCCTGCGGCGAACTTTATTGGATCGCCCATTTCTGGTCTGATTTTGTCACTGGATGGCTGGTACGGTATGCGTGGCTGGCACTGGTTATTTATCCTGGAGGGTATTCCGGCGGTCATTCTGGGAATTGCAGCCTTCTTTTTACTGAGCAATCGCCCCACTAATGCCAGCTGGTTAAATCAGGAACAAAAAGAGTGGCTGAACAGCACTCTCGAAGCCGAAAATGCGAAGAAGAAGGCAATAGGTCATATCTCTTTGTGGCAGTTGCTGCGTCACAAACATATCTGGGTGATGGCGCTGATTTATGCAGGCGCGTCTGCGGCGGGCTCAACGCTGAGCGTGTGGTCTCCGCAACTGCTTAAATCGTTTGGACTGGATAACTTCACCACCGGTTTAGTCAATGCGATTCCCTACGGCCTGGCCTCCATTCTGATGATTATCTGGGGGAGAAGTTCTGACCGCAGCGGCGAGCGTCGCTGGCACACCGCGTTAACGCTGTTCTTAATTGCAGGTGGCCTGCTGTCAGCCTTTATCACCAATAGTCTGACCGGCAGTGTAGTAATCCTGTCGCTGGTATTAATCGGGGCCTACTCAATGAAAGGACCTTTCTGGGCGCTGGCATCGGGATGGATGTCATCCACAACGGCTGCAGCGGGTCTGGCGGCTATCGGTGCGATGGCGAATCTGATCGGCGGTGGGGTGATGGTCAACGTTTATGGCATTATCAATCAGGCGACCGGCAGCCATACGCTGGCTATGGTGCCACTGGCTATCCTCTGTGGCATCGGGGGCATTGCCGTACTGGTCATGGGCCGCAAAAAAGAGTTAACCATCGACGTTGAAAATAGCGCTTCGTCAGTCAGTAAATAAAGTAATCCCGCCTGCAGAAGCTTATCAGCGCATCTGCAGGCAGGTTCTTCCGGCTTTATCTCTGCCATATAAACATTCCACATCCTGTCATCACCTGAATCAGTCTGCTGGTTGTTGATGTCTGTTATGTATCAGATGCGGAAAAAACTTACCTTTGGGGATTTACTGACAATACCCAGTTTAAGAGCGTTCAGAACTGTTAAGCATGAGATCAATGAAGGCGCGTACAGCAGGATTTGAACGCCGGCTCGCATGCCATACCGCAGAAATATTATGCCGCTCTACTGAAAAATCAGTGAGAAGGGGCACTAACTCCCCGCGCTTAACCCAGGAAGCAGCCATAAAACTCGACACCATGCCTATCCCGGCACCGGCAGCCACAGCCGCGATAACGGCCTCGCTTGCATCGACGATGACAGCAGATGGTGGCACAATTTCAATCTCCCGCTCGCCAAGCCGGAACGGCCAGCGAAAAATCTGCCCCGTATTTTGATATCGCAAATTAACCGTTTTATGCCCGATAAGATCATTGGGGTGTTCGGGTTCCGGGCATCGGGTCAAATAATCTGGCGAAGCATAACAACCTATCTGATAGGGCGACAGGCGACGCGACAGAAGATTTGAATCTGCGAGGTCGCCGATCCGGATGGCTATATCAATACTCTCGTCAACAATGCTAATTACGCGATCACTCAGCTTTAAGTCGATTGTCACTTTAGGATGAAGTGCACAGAATTGCGGAAGGAGAGGCGCGATCACATGAACACCAATCGGAAACGATGCCGCAATGCGTAACGTTCCCGCTGGCTCCTCTCGCGATCGCATGGCGACCTGCTCAAGCTCGTCAGCATCGCGTAATAACTGCAGCGTGCGCTCGTGCAGTTCACGACCTTCAGCAGTCAGCACCAGCGAACGGGTGGTTCGGGTGAACAATGTGACGCCAAGACGCTGCTCCAGTCTCTGGATACTTTTACTTATCGCGGAAGGGGACACTGCAAGCGAGCGAGCGGCAGCGGTAAAGCTGCCGAGCGATCCCGCGCGAGCGAATGCAATCAGACCTGTGAGTCTTTCAAAGATTATTTGTTCCTTCATGGCAATATTAAAGCGAAATCCAGCCCCATTATCAATCATCACAATTGGTCATATTCTGGCATCTGAATCTGTGTTGGAGTGAAATTGCCATGACTGAAATGATGAAAGCAGTACAGCTACATGCGTTTGGCAGCCCGGAAAATCTCAGGTATGAAGATGCACCCCGCCCAACTATCGGGACTGACGAAGTCCTTGTGCGCGTGCATGCCGCAAGTCTGAACCCACCAGACTTGTATCTGCGTGATGGCTATCGGGCGCTTCCGCCTGAGTGGCGGCCCGAACCCCACTTTCCCTTAATCCTGGGAACGGATGTTTCAGGTGTCATAGAAGCCGTGGGCGAAAATGTTTCCGCATTCAGCACCGGAGATGAAGTCTATTCAATGGTGCGTTTTCCTGATGGGGTAATGGCCGGTAGTGGAGCTTATGCCGACTATGTAAGCGTTCCTGCATCAGAGGTGGCGTTAAAACCTCAGGGAATAGACCATATCCAGGCAGCGGGTGCCCCGATGTCACTGCTCACCGCGTGGCAATTTCTTGTCGACGTTGGCCATGATGCGCCCAATCCGTTTCAATCTTTCAACCATAAACCGGTCCTGCTTGAAGGCCAGACGGTGATGGTTAACGGTGCAGGAGGAGGCGTAGGGCACATTGCTGTTCAGATCGCGAAGTGGAAGGGTGCGAGAGTCATTGCCGTCGCTTCTTCCCGTCATGAAGTGCTTATGCGCGAACTGGGTGCGGATGATTTTATCGACTACACCAAAGTAGCCGCTGAGAATGTAGTGAAAAACGTCGATCTGGTTATTGATGCTGTTGGCGGAAAGCATATAGAGCGCTTTTTAAGCTGTATCAGAGAGGGCGGAGCACTATTTCTGGTGAATCCTTTAAGTTTTACCGGGCAGACTGAGGCCGCTCAAAAAGGGATTACTGTGTCAACAACGCAAGTGCGTTCAAGTGGTCTGCAGCTATCCGAAGCGGGGCTTTTACTGGAAAAAGGCATTATCAACGTCGTGATTGACAGCACCTATCCGTTAGCCATGGCATCAGCCGCACACCAGCGCGCTTCGTCAGGAAGTATCCAGGGAAAAATTGTGCTGACTAACTTCTGATTACCCCAAACCTGATTAGCCATTTTCTGAGGGCGAGTAGCAGTCAGTTAAAGGAAGAATAAAATGCTTATCATTTCCGGTTATATGTACATTGATCCTTCTGTCCTGGAACAATTTATAAAAGAACTTAAGTTATTGGCTAATGCCGTTCGACAACGTCATGGAAACCTTTCATATAACGCTGCCGTGGAGGACTATCAGACCGGAAGATTGCTTATATCAGAACGTTGGTTGGGTCAGGACGCACTTAGTGCCCATCTTATAAGAACCGACACTGTAGAGTTTATCAACCGATGGCAGGGAAAAATGAAGGGTGAACTCTTCAAGTATGACGCCACTAACGAGAGAGGGCTTATGGATGGGTAAATAATAATCTTATTAAAATCAAGAGCACTTTATTATCAAGCCCGGGATCTGTGAGTAATCGCTCTTCGCCCATAGCAGACATAAGCCTGGACGCAGGTCCGCTTTGTGCCAGGAGCGGACGTTCAGGGTATCATGTTGAGTTAACGTTGAAGGTCCGGCTTACTTGCTTTCAAGTATGTTAATGATTAAATCGCGTGGAAAAATTGTCTCACTGGTGTGTATGAGTTCCTCTATTGTCCACCAATGATAATCGCGTATGACTTCCTTTTCATTGCTACTCCACCCTGAGAGGTCGAGCTCAACTGTATTTGCATCAATCATAAAGAAATGCTCTTCAGCAAGTACATTCTCCCCACTTGGTAGCATCATTGTGAAGGTCTGGGATGCTATCTGTGGTCCTGTTAATGTTCTTCTCAAACCCGTTTCTTCATATAATTCGCGTATAGCGGCCTGCTCGAAAGATTCATTTTTTTCAAGCCCTCCACCTGGCGTTGCCCAGTATGTTTTTCCTCTCAGAGCACCATCTTTATGACAGAACATAAAGAGCAGGACGCGATTTTCAGGCGAAAGAATGATCAGTCGAGATGATGGTCGAATGCGCACGTACCCTCCTTAAAAAGCTTTAATACTGATTTGATATTTATATATACATAAATTGCAGCCTGAATCGGCCTATAGGGAGCCCGCCTGGAAAACGGAAAATATCCCACGCTAAGTCTGTTTTTTATACGACTGATGTGATTATGCTCCATTTCGTTGAAGGTTCAGAATGGTGTGAGGGCAAGAAGAGCTATTTAACTCGCACATCACTCAACATCCAGTCATGAAACGCTTTCACTTCCGGCCGCTTCAATGACGCACTCGTACTCACCACATAATATGACCAGCTAATAGGCCAGCTGTTTTCCGGGAACAACTGCACCAGGCGGCCAATATCCAGATCCTGCTGCACCAGGGCTTTGCGCACTAGCGCAACTCCCCGACCACTTAGCGCTGCCTGAATCACCGTGGCGGTGGAGTTGATATGAAGATGCGTTTGCTGCACGCTTTCGAGCCCCACTTTTTGCAACACGCTTTCCCATGACGGAAAGTTAGCGCCGGGGTGTGGGGTATCGTCCTGAATCAGCTTTTGCTCAAATAACCATTCCTCATTCGCAGGCTCATTGGCGGGCAATGCGGAAGGGCTGCAAATCATCACGACTTCCTCATCCATCATCCAGTCGGCCACTAAGCCTTTCCAATGACCAGTTCCGCAGCGAATACCAATGTCGGCTTCGCCATGGCTGAGATCGATAAGCCGGTCCGCCACATCCAGGCGCACGTCTATTAACTCATTATGTTCTGAAAATTTATGAAGACGCGGCATCAGCCAGTTCATCACCAATACTTGCGATGCAGTGACAACCAACACCGATCTCGCTTTCCTGCCACGTAGTTTTTTTAGCCCGCTTTCGAGTTTATCCAGGCCAGCCGTAATATCGTCGAGTGCATCCTGCGCTTCGGTAATCAGCGTCAGGCGTTCATTGCCCGAGCGAATACGTGTCAAAAGTGGATGCCCAACCCATTCTTCTAATGCCCGCACGAGTTGACCTACCGCCGCAGGCGTCACACTAAGTTCATTCGCAGCACCCGTAAAGCTACCGTGCCGAGAGGTGGCCTCAAAAGCCTGCAACCATTTCAGTCTGTTCAGAATACGCATCGAGCCTCTTTAAGTTAACGAGATAGTTTTTCTATCTCGTATGTGTAGTTCTTATGGTTCGTGGTAGTCGAGCAGGACTGGCATTCTTTTCATCGACAGGGAGACAAGCTTCTTCTCTGTATCAACTAACAAAGAATTTATTCTGGAGATAAACATGAGCAACGTATTCGCAGGTAAAAAACTTCTGGTTGTTGGCGGCACAAGCGGTATGGGTCTGGAAACAGCTCGCGTGGTTCTGGAGCAAGGTGGCAGCGTGGTGTTGGTAGGTAATCGCCATGAGAAAGCGGAAGAAGCACGTGAAGCGTTGGCACCTCTGGGCCAGGTTACCACCATCATCGCTGATTTGATGACGACCAATGGTATGAAACATGTAATGGACGTAGTCAATGCCGAACACCGTGAGATCGACCTGTTGGTGAATGCTGCCGGTGTATTCTTCCCGAAACCTTTTGCCGAGCACGAAGAAGCGGATTACGACATGTATATGAGCATCAACCGCGCGACATTTTTTATCACCCGCGATGTTGTGAAAAACATGCTGGCTTCGGGAATCAAAGGTTCTATCGTGAATATCGGATCAATGTGGGCGCAACAGGCAATTGGTGCCACACCATCATCCGCTTATTCCATGGCGAAAGCCGGGCTGCACGCACTGACCAAAAACATGGCCATTGAGCTTGGCGGCAACGGAATACGTGTGAATGCGGTATCGCCAGCGGTAGTGCAGACGCCGATTTACGAAGGCTTTATTCCGAAAGAAGAAGTCCACGGCGTCATGGACAGCTTCAACAGTTTCCACCCAATTAACCGTGTGGGCACGCCGCGTGATATTGCTGAAACTGTGGCTTTCCTGCTGTCCGATAAAACCAGTTGGGTGACGGGTGCTATTTGGGATATTGATGGCGGCGTGACAGCTGGCCGTAACTAATATTGTTGCTGGTAGCGGTAACAGGCTGCCGGAGAAAGAAATTTGAGGAATAATCATGATTAACTTGATTAACGGTATCGACCTACAGGCTATTGGCGCATTACGTGATGATGTCGCTGAAAATTCTGAGAAAGGTATTGTCGGTTTTGATGTCACTACCACCTGGTGTGGTGGCACGCGCAGCGAAGCTGCGGTTAATCCATGGACGGTGCAAGGTGTGCCACAGCCAATAGCGGAAAAGCCGATGATCATTGCGGCCGATGAACCTTCCGCGCTGGGCGGTGTTGCAAGCGCTCCAAATCCGCAGGAACTGTTATTAGCCGCATTGAATGCCTGTATGACAGTTGGTTATGTCATCGCTGCCGCCGCAGAAGGCGTAATACTCGAAAAACTGGAAATCAGAACCACGGGTAATTTAGATTTGCGCGGTTTTATGGGCCTTGATAGCGAAGTGAAACCAGGTTATGACAAAATTAACTACACGATTAGCGTGAAAGGCGATGGTACTGTTGAACAGTTTGAGCGTATTCACCAGGTAGTGATCGCAACCTCGCCAAACCGCTGGAATCTGGCGAACAATATTGAAGTGCAAGGCGATCAGATTGTTGGCTAAGCGAATAGTGTGAATGTAGCAGGGCGGATAAGTGCAAAGTTTATCCGCTTTTTAGTATCTCACCTTAACAGCCATGTAAGCATAGCCATTTGCTCTCCTGATAACGGAGCGTGCGACTTTCACCGCACTCCGCTCAATTTAGCTGAAAAGGATGTTTAAACGACCAAATGATTATTCTGGTGAAGGTGACATTAACGCCCGCTCATCGCACAAAGCGGACATCTTCCTTTCAGTTAACCTGTCCACTTTTCGCTCATAGCGGACATATCCTTCATAACAGATGCCTTCAATTAACACTTCAAAGAAACCGCTGCAGGCAGCCACCTTATTCAATACGCGAGAAGAGTCGTTAACGATTGAAGGGTAATAAACTCATTTATGTGGGCGAAGGCAAGTAAGCCAGGACGGCATAGGACAGAATAAGATTCGTGTCGGAAAACCTGGCAGGTAAGCATTACGCTCTGTTGCAGCAGATTTACCTATTAACCAGCCGACCAGAAAGCGCTGTTGCCTGTCTGATCGGCTGGAGAGGGCGGTTCAGGCTACCGGACTTTCATTTTTCATCGGTGCTGCCAGTACGCTTAATATGTTACTGGCCGCGACGGTGCCCATCTTCACGTAGGAGTTATCGCTGACGCCGCCAATGTGTGGCGACAGAATCACATTCCCGACACTCTGCCAGATATGCGGCGCAGTCAGGGGTTCTGTGGCAAAACTGTCCAGTGCGGCCCAGGCGACAGTGCCATTATCCAGCGCCGCTAACAGCGCTTCTTCATCAATGAGACCACCGCGCGCCGTGTTCACCAGGATGGCGCCTTTTTTAAACAGAGCCAGTTTCTCAGCGTTAATCATCTGTTGCGTCTGTTCGGTTAACGGGCAGTGCAGCGAAATGACATCTGCCTGTTGCAGCAGGTCGTCAAGTGAGGAGGATTCACACTCATCGGGAAAGGTTCGGGCAAAAGGATCATAAGCGAGCACCTTCATGCCAAAAGCACGGCCAATACGGGCAACACGACCACCTATAGCGCCAAGCCCTACCAGACCCAGCGTTCTGCCCTCCAGCTCCATCGATTTATGGGTCGATTTGTCCCAATGCCCCTGGCGCATGCGCTGATCAAGCGGTATCACCGATTTGGCACAGGCTAAAATCAACGCCCAGGTATGCTCGGCCACGGCCGCTGCGTTGGCACCCGGCGCTGACTGAACACTGATATGACGTTCAGCCGCCGCCTTTTGGTCGATAACGTCAATGCCGCTGCCGTGTTTGGAAATAACCCGCAGGTCAGGCGCGGCATCCATAATGCGGGCGTTGATTTTTCCGTATCGGACGATAATCGCCACAGGATTATGCTGCTGGCAGAGCTGGAACAGGCTATCTTCGCTGGGCTGTTTGCCGGCATAAACAATGCTGAAGTCACTAAGCAGGTTTACTGCCTGCGGTGCCAGGTCATTGCCCGTCACCAGGATCACGGGAGAAGAGGTTGTCATCAGAGCGTCTCCCCATCGACCAGCATGCCAGCGGTTTGCAGGGCTTTCTCTAACCACGGCGCGCGAAGGTCGCCATCACGAATGGCTGCGATACGGCTGGTTTCGAAATCGAGTTTTTTCTGCGCCAGTTCGAGCAACGCAGGAACGTCTTCACGCGGCAAAACCACCACGCCATCAATATCCCCGATGACGAGATCGCCAGGCTGAATGGCTGCGCCCGCCACAGAAACCGGGTAGTTAACGCGTCCCGCAATAGACTTGGTCGGGCCGCAGGGATTCAGGCCTGCAGAGAAAACCGGGAAGCCGTTTGCGCTCAGTGCATCGGCGTCACGCACCGCACCATCAATAATAATTCCGGCGATGCCGGAGGCTTCTGCCTGGGTGGACATTATCTCACCGATTAATGCACAGCTGATATCGCCTTTGCCATCGACCACAATGACATCGCCCGGCTGGGCAATCGCCAGCGCGGCGTGGATTGCCAGGTTGTCGCCCGGTCTCACCTCGACAGTGATAGCCGGTCCGGCGACTTTCATTGTGGGGGACACAGGTTTTACGCGACCGTGCAGCGTTCCGCGTCGTCCGGCAACATCAGCAAGGATCGCCGCCTGAAACTGAGCAGCCTGTTTTACGCGCTCTGGTGCGATACGGATAATGTCGCGATTGATGAAGGTATTCTCTGCATGGGGCATAGATTAATCCTCTTTGTTTTACCAGGAACAACTAAGTTGTACAATATAAAACTACTATATCGATGTTAATTGAGTTCGCACCAGTGTTAAGCATTCATTTGTGATGTAAATACGATGTGAATCACAAATTGCGCGGTAAACTGCCTGCCGTCGCAAACAGGAGGACGTACCGATGGGGAATGAAGGCGTAATTGCCGTAGAAAAAGCGCTGGCGCTGCTGGATTGTTTCAGGCCTGGTGAGGAATCACTGACGCTGACCGCGCTGGCGCAGCTTTCGGGGTACCATAAAACGACAGTTTATCGTCTGATGAACTCACTTGAGCGCATGAACTATGTCATTCGTCGCGACAATGGCGTTTATACCCTTGGGCCAAGACTGCTTTATCTGGGCAAGCTCTATGAACAATCCTTTCATCTGGCCAGTATCGTTCAGCCTGAACTTCACGCACTGGCGACTGCGACAGGCGAAAGCGCCACATGGTATGTGATTGAAAACGGTCAACGACTCTGTCTTTTCAGAGCGGAGCCCTCTGAAGGACTGCGTGAAACACGTCTGCCCGGCACTTATCTGCCGCTGGATAATTCTGCCATCGGACAGGTGCTTCGTTACTGGGGGCTGAATGAACCCCTGTTTGACTCTGTACCTGAACTCCCGCTGTTCACGTCAGGTATCCGCGATCCGCATATCGCGGCATTTTCCGTACCGGTGTTTGGTGAAGGTAACAAACTGCTCGCGGCGCTGGCATTAACCGGTCCGGCTTCTCGTCTGACGCAGTCGATGCGCGACAGTGAGATGGGAAAACTGATGAAAGAGGCAGCCTGCAGGCTTTCGATAAAATCAGGCGCACATAAAGTAATGTGTGATAACGTTTATAAAATTTAGTCGTCTTGCCTGGCCATGACCGGGATGTATCAGTTGCCGCATCCGTGCTGCGTTTTAACGCTCTGCGGGTGGGAATCGGTTGATTTCCGCTAAATGACTAACAGCACGCTGGCGTGCCTGATTATGGGATCATGAAAGCCTCATCCAATAAGTAGAGATGAAAGGTCACGCCACCTCTGACATCTCTTGCTAATCCCTCTTTATGCGAGACTTTTTACACCCGGATTTTACCTCAGGTGTTAAAAGGCTCGCAGCCTCATGAAAATTTCCCCGCTTTACGGCCTCAACATGAATTTCCTTCATGTTCATTGAAATTTAATCACTTTTTTTCAACCGTGTGTTGAGGCATAAAGTAAGAATTGTTAATAACTTTGAGTCATATGAATAGTTGTAAAGGGCTAGCTACGCTGGATAACCCTTAAATGCAACAACGCATATCAGCGACCAGGATACCCGATAGCGATGAACAACTTAGCCTTTACCCTCAAGCGCATTCGTTTCGACGAAAACTATAATCCTTCGAAAAATACGCGGGCGACGACTAACTTCGCTAATTTAGCGCGCGGCGAAAAACGTCAGGAAAACCTGCACAACGCCCTGGTGATGATCGACAATCGTTTCAACTCTCTGGCGCACTGGGACAATCCAAAGGGCGACCGGTACTCTGTTGAACTTGAGATTATTTCTGCTGAGCTGAATCTTCGTCCCGGAAGCAGCGACGAATCGTTCCCGGCGATTGAGATTTTAAAAACGCATATCGTGGATCATAAAACCGGTCAGCGCAGCGAGGGGATTGTCGGCAATAACTTCTCTTCCTATGTGCGTGATTATGATTTCAGCGTTGTTCTGTCAGAACATAACAAAGGTCAGACTGAATTCAGCCTGCCGGATGATTTTGGTCAGCTGCATGGCAATATTTTCAAAAGTTTCGTGAACTCAGCGGTCTATAAAGAGAACTTCAGTAAATCGCCGGTTATCTGCCTGAGTGTATCGAGCAAAAACACCTACGTGCGCACCGGTAATCAGCATCCGGTATTGGGCATTGAATATCAGCAGGATGAACCTTCCCTGACTGACTTCTATTTCGGAAAAATGGGTCTGAAAGTGCGTTTCTTCATGCCACAGGGCAGTGTTGCGCCGCTGGCTTTCTATTTCCACGGTGACCTGCTCAGCGATTACACCAATCTCGAGCTGATCAGCACCATCAGCACCATGGAAACCTTCCAGAAGATCTATCGCCCTGAAATTTACAACGCGAATTCTGCAGCGGGACAGTGCTATCAGCCCACGCTGCAGCATCAGGATTATTCGTTAACCCGGATTGTTTACGATCGCGAAGAACGCAGCCGCCTGGCCGTCGAACAGGGTAAGTTTACTGAGACGCATTTTATTAAGCCGAATCAGACGCTTCTCGCGCAATGGTCTGCTGAATCCGTTCTTTGATTAATTAAATATAGAAGGTCACCTGCTATGAAAACCTTATTACCGACATCTACTGCTGGCAGCTTGCCTAAACCCTCCTGGATTGCGCAGCCAGAGGTGCTCTGGTCACCCTGGAAACTGCAGAATGAAGAGTTAGTCGACGGCAAAAGAGATGCGTTGCGTCTGTGTCTGGACGATCAGGTTCGGGCTGGTATTGATATCGTCAGCGATGGCGAGCAGACCCGTCAGCACTTCGTGACGACGTTTATTGAACACCTCAGCGGTGTGGATTTTGAAAAGCGTGAAGTGGTTCGAATCCGTAATCGCTATGATGCGAGCGTCCCGACCGTGGTGGGTGAAGTCTCACGTCAGAAGCCCGTGTTTGTTGAAGATGCGAAAATCCTGCGTAAGCTGACCGATCGTCCTATTAAGTGGGCGTTGCCGGGTCCGATGACGATGATCGATACCCTTTATGACAATCACTATAAAAGTCGCGAAAAGCTGGCCTGGGAATTCGCAAAGATTCTGAATCAGGAAGCCAAAGAATTAGAAGCCGCTGGCGTGGATATTATTCAGTTTGATGAGCCTGCGTTTAACGTCTTTTTCGACGAAGTGAATGACTGGGGCATCGCCGCGTTAGAGCGCGCCATCGAAGGTCTGAAGTGTGAAACTGCGGTTCATATCTGCTACGGCTACGGCATTAAAGCGAATACCGACTGGAAGAAAACTCTGGGTACAGAGTGGCGTCAGTACGAAGAGGTCTTGCCTAAATTACAGCGTTCGGCTATCGATATTGTCTCACTGGAGTGTCAGAACTCGCGGGTTCCGATGGATCTGATCGAGCTGATTCGCGGTAAAAAAGTGATGGTCGGTGCCATCGATGTGGCAACTCATACCATTGAGACACCTGAAGAAGTGGCAAACACGCTGCGCAAAGCGCTGCAGTTTGTGGATGCTGAAAATCTCTATCCTTCAACCAACTGCGGCATGATTCCACTGCCGCGTCAGGTTGCCAATGGCAAACTGCATGCGTTAAGTGCGGGCGCTGAGATCGTCCGCAGAGAGATTCTGGGGAAATAATCTTTCCCTGAGCAGATTCAGTCCGGCTGGCGATTTGATTCCTGAAAGGCGATCACTAGCCGGACTGAGTGACAATCATCCCTCTGCCAATGGTCGATTTACTCAGGGAGTTATGCCCTCTGCCTGCTCAGGCAGGCCGGAGTACGATAACGGCATATCGACAGCCGTTAGTCGTTTTATTTCTGAACACGCAATCAGCCGGATCGCCCAGTTCCAGACAGTCGCCAGCAGCCATCTCATAGGTGCTGGAACCTGCTTCAAAAGTCAGTGTCCCTTCAATTACCCATATCAGCTGGCGTCTTGAAATGTATGATATTGCCGGCATCGGCACAGCGGTATTTGCCGGCAGTTCGACACTGACCAGATCGACCGGCATCTCGCCCGGTGAAACGTGGCGACGCAGATAGCCGGTTTCCGGATCCTGCCACACCGGCTGATTTTCATGCCTGACCAGCGTCCCGGTTTGCACTTCAGTCTGAGCAAGCAGCTGTGAAATAGTCATATCAAACGAGCCTGAGAGGCGCGCTAACAGAACCGCCGTCGGGCTGCTCTCCCCACGCTCAATCTTATGGATCATCGCCCGTGAAACGCCTGAGTTATCAGCCAGCTCGGTAAGTGACCAGCCGCGTTTTTCCCTTTCCTCTTTTACCTTCTGACCGATGCGGATATTCAGGTTGTCTTCTTTGCTGGACTTTTTATCTAACATAATGGATAACTATCATAGTGAACAATTCATCTACTTTAGTGAGTGAGCAAAGGGGTGTCCACCATGATTATCCGTGCGGCTGTAGAAAGCGATGCTGAAATCATCGCAGAGATTTATAACGACGCGGTGCTTAACACCACCGCGATCTGGAATGAAAATCGTATTGATGTGGTTAACCGCATCGCGTGGATAAACAGCCGCCAGCAGGCCGGTTTTCCTGTGATTGTGGCGACAGACAATGATGTTAACGTCCTTGGATATGCCTCTTATGGTGACTGGCGTCCCTGGGACGGATATCGTCATACGGTTGAGCATTCGGTTTATGTTCATAAAGTTGCACGAGGTAAAGGCGCGGGTGCCGCCCTGATGCAGGGGCTTATCCAGCTTGCTCACGAAGCCGGGAAGCACGTTATGGTGGCGGCGATTGAATCGGAAAATGCGGCATCCATTGCCCTGCATAAAAAACTGGGATTTATTGAGTCTGGCAGAATGACGGAGGTTGGAACTAAGTTTGGACGCTGGCTGGATTTGACATTTTTGCAGCTGCGTCTGGATGACCGTAAACGACCCTGAGTTGTCCCTGAAAGGGAATCCATTGATGCTGCTGCCGACCCTTGCCGGGCAGTCCGCTATCTCTGGAAAACTTTTGATTGCTGCAGACCGTTTAAAGCGAGAAACGAAGCCGCAACGAACCAGGAGATAGCAAATTTGTACGTCAGCCGATATAACAGATTAATAACAATCCATCGCAGAGGACATCATGGCGCTTTCGCACGAATTAATCCTGATCTTCACCACCTACTTTGTCGCTACAGCCAGTCCCGGGCCAAGTAATATGGCGATAATGGGAACGGCAATGAAAAAGGGCAGAGGTGCCGCACTGGCGCTGGCTGCGGGTGTCGTGAGTGGTTCGATGCTCTGGGCGCTGCTCGCCGCCTGCGGTGTGCTGACCGTGCTGGCAACCTTTGCACAGTTGCTGATCGTGTTAAAAATTGGCGGAGGGTTATATCTGTTATGGCTGGCGTTTAAAGCCGGCAAATCTGCTTTACGCCGCACTGAGGCCAGCGATTTTAAAGCCAGCGATGAGCGTGTCGCGTATGGCAGACTGTTCCGTCAGGGTATCCTGATGCATATCGGCAACCCCAAAGCGATTCTTACCTGGGTGGCCATTATGTCGTTTGCACTGAAGCCGGATGTGGTCGCCGCCACGCTGCCGATAATCATCTGCGGCTGTGCGGTGATTTGCGTGGTTGTGTTCGGCGGTTATGCTCTGCTGTTCTCAACTGCCATGATGGGCGCATTCTACCGTCGCATTCGTCGCGGACTCGATGCGCTATTAGCCTGCTGCTTTGCGCTGGCAGGGCTGAAACTGGTATTCAGCCGCAGTTAGTACTGATGAAGGTGTACGAGGGGTTATCCGCTTCTGGCCCAAAACTGCAAAAGATCATGCAATGAGCCGGAGCGGCATTAAAATGACAGGGTTGCGGTAGCGCTTCAGCAGCCTCTTACCCAAACACCACTATGGTCGCGCAGGTAGTCAGACAAACCAGGAATGTGAGTGAACAGGATGATGAAATGAAAGGCGCATGTCTGTGTGAAACCGTTGCTTTCGAAATATCAATAACCCCCACGCGCTATTACCGTTGTCACTGTTCTCTGTGCAGAAAACAGAGCGGAACCGGCTATAACCTAGCAACGATCGTAAAAGAGAGTGACTTCAGCTGGATTTCCGGTGAGAACCAGATCGCGTCATGGCGCAAACCCACAGGTTATCGCAACGATTTTTGCGCCAGTTGTGGCTCTACAGTGCCTAACCGGTTGCGTGGCAGGCCTTATATCTGGCTTCCGGTTGGTTTACTCAGTGAGCCTGCTGATATGCAGTGCACAGGTGATTATTGTACTGATGACGCCATGCCCTGGGACACAACCCGTTCAGAGACGAATCATGCCGGGTCGGTAGATTCGCTGGACTCTCTTCTGACGAGCTTAATGCTTTTTGATTGAGGGCAGTGGTGCTTCTTTTTTTTCAAAAAAGGTTACTGAGTCAAAGCGACCCCATTAACGGAAAACAGACGTTATTCCGGCAGCCTGCGTTCATCGATCATTATTCGTTAGCTGTAATCCCCAGTAGTCAGAACAGGCTTTGACATCGCGGGGAGAAGGAAGCAGAAGTTTTGGCAGTCTGACCTGGTCGTAAAGCGTTTTATGCCGCTTCCGATTTTGTGGGGCAGTACAGATCATATATTTCAGCATCTCAAGGGTCATCGGCTCTCTGCCCATCTTCAGACCGCCAATACGCGGCGTGGATGAGTAACATCTGCGAATATACCGCAGCAGTGCCACTGTCACTTTTACATCCAGCAGAATTAAGCTGGTGGCACGAGCGAATCGTTCTTCAATGCATTTTGTGTAATTACCCTCCATCACCCATCTTTCCTGACTCACCGCCTCAGCATGCAAACGGAGAAATTCTGCCGGTGTTCTTGGCACCCATTGACTGCCCGGAATATGGTGAAGCTGGTCCAGATGAACCGCGGGTAGATCTGTTTTGTGAGCAATGGCCTCAGCTAAGGTCGATTTTCCGCTGTTCGAGGGACCCATAATACAAATGCGTGGCCCAAGCGCGTCTAATGGAAGTGCATTATTCACAACGTCTCCTCTGAATTAACCCTGTCTGAAATGGATAAATGCGCGGCTGCCAATACGTAGACCGCTATGGATGAGTTTGCCGCTGCACTCCATGAGGTGCTGGCTGAAGGCCAGGTGGGCCGTAATCAGTACGACAATTCGGATACCTCGGAAGCCATGGCGCTGACCCTGACGCAGTCTAAGCTCCATAAACTGATAGAAAAATATGTCTCCGGCGATAACCAGAAGCAGGCGAATGAGATTGCTGATGAGATGATAAGCCTCAGAGTCGCCATTCGTGAACGTCAGACGTTGCTGGGAGCACAGGATACGCTGACGTTAGCCATGCGTCATGGAACACGCGACATGCAGGAGAGCGCACGTGATTATCTCAGCCAGGTTGAGAGCGTTACCGCACGGCCACAGGTGGAGCTGGCCGGGATGATGGAAGCCATCAAGTCGGGCCGTGATATGGACTCTGTCTTCAGCACCTTTGCCGATTTGATTCGTGCCACGCCGAATCCTGACAACAAAGCACAGCTCTCCATTGATGGCGCACTCAGTCAACTGGAGGTTTATCATCAGCAGTGGCAGGCGTTCACTGAAAAATACGCCTCCTGATGTTCTTATGATCCTGCAGACAGCACCTCCGTCCCGGCGAAGCAATTTGCCTGAAAGCGGGGTCTGCAGGATCTCCTCCTGACGTTACGCAGTCAGGCGCTGCGCTGAGAGACTGTTAATCCACGCGCTGTCAGCACGCCACCCTGATAGTGACCCTCTGCCAGAAACCACCGATACCGCCCTGGACAAAAAGCACAGATTACACATTTACAAATTTAAATGTGTAAATATAATGTCGCCTCTTCACACATCAGAGGATTTTTTGTCATGCCGTCACTTTTTACCCCCTTGAGTCTGGGCGACCTTCAGCTTCGTAACCGCATTGTACTGCCGCCACTGACGCGTTGCCGCAGTGAACAACCGGGCAACATTCCCGGCGAGATGATGGTGGAGTACTACCGCCAGCGTTCCAGCGCGGGACTGATGATCACCGAAGGCACCCAGATTGAGCCTCGCGGGCAGGGCTATGCATGGACGCCGGGGATCCACAGCGAAGCGCAGATCGCCGGCTGGAAAAAGGTAACAGAGGCAGTACATCAGCAAGGGGCCACGATTTTCTGCCAGCTCTGGCATGTTGGCCGCGTGTCGCATAATGAACTGCAGCCGGGCAAGCAGGCACCCGTTGCCCCTTCAGCCATTGCAGCCGATAACGTCCGGGTATTTATTGAAACCGGACCCGGCGCCGGCATATTGACCGCACCCAGCGAGCCACGCGCACTGACTACATCGGAAGTTAAAGAGATCGTAGAGCTTTACCGACGCGCGGCGGAGAATGCCAAAGCGGCCGGTTTCGACGGTGTGGAACTGCATTCCGCCAACGGTTATCTGATTAACCAGTTTATTTCTGAGCACACCAACTTCCGTACGGATGAATATGGCGGATCTGCTGAGAATCGTCTGCGCTTCCTGCGAGAAGTCGTTGAGGCGGTCAGCTCGGTATTTGGCAGCCACCGCGTTGGCGTCAGATTTGCGCCTCTGTTTACCAGTACCGACGAAGAGCGCGTCTATCTCGGCCTGGTTGAAAGTGATCCACACGCGACCTACATCCGCGCAGCAGCACTGCTGAACGAGCTGGAAGTTGGCTATCTCTCCATTGCTGAAGCCGACTGGGACAATAGTCCGGAGATGCCAGAGAGCTTCCGTGTCGCGCTGCGGGAAACATTCCGCTCTCCGATCATCTATTCGGGTCGCTACACGGCTGAAAAAGCGCAGCATGTGCTGGAAAAAGGCTGGGGCGACCTGTTTGGTTTTGGCCGCTCATTCATCGCTAATCCCGATTTGCCCGCGCGGATTAAATCAGGATATCCGCTGAATGAGGTCGATCACGCCTCCCTGTATGGCGGCACTGAGAAAGGCTATACTGACTATCCATTTTACCCATCCTGATATTCTGTGAGGCGGCATGTCCCCCGAAAATGCCCTGAAGTTACTGTCCAACCCGACCAGAGTGGCAGTGCTGAAGTGGCTTAAAAATCCTGACGAAGCGTTTGCGGGCTATACCCAGCTCTATCCCTTCGATCAGTATGGCGTCTGTGCCAGCCTCATACAGGACAAGGCGGGCTTATCACAGCCCGCCACCTCGTTATGCCTGAAAGCGCTTCACAATGCGGGGCTGGTTGAAGCCAGCAAAGTCGGGAAATGGACTTACTATCGCCGCGCCGAACCGCGCATACGTGAAATAACCGACGCGGTAACCCAATCGCTGCAGGCGCTTTAAAAGCGACGGCGTACAGGGTAATGTAGATGTCAGCGCCATCCTTATGAGGGTGACTTCACCTAACGCATTAACTCAGGGTCAGAAAATGTTTATGTCAGTTCAGTCTTTCACAACCGTCACCACCACCACCGCCCCTGGCGGCGGCGTGAGCGACTCTGTGACTGGCACCTGACACAACAGATTCTCACTCCCCGCCGAACCGGACGGGGAGCTGTTCTCCGTTCTTAAAAACTGAATGGAGACAGGTCATGGTTACATCTGAAAGTGCACTTTTAATTATCGACATGCAGCAGGGCCTTTTTAATGGTCCCGAGGCTCCCTTTGCCGCAAATTCGATTTTGTCGAACATCTCACTTCTCATTACTAAAGCCCGGGATTCTGCCGTCCCTCTCTTTTTTGCACGCCATATCGGCCCGGATGATTCCCCTTTTAACGAGCAAAGCCCGCTGACGCGCCTGATCCCGGAATTGCAGGTTAACCCGCAGAGTGATGTCGTCTTCACCAAAAGATATCCCAGCTGTTTCAGGGATACTGGCCTGCAGCTTCAGCTGAGGCAAAAGGGCATTAAACAACTGGTGATTGCGGGGATGAAAACGGAGTTCTGTGTTGATACCACCTGTCGGGCAGCCCCGGAGCTGGGTTTTAGCGTCGTACTGATTTCCGATGCGCACACCACCGTCGATAATCCCCACCTCTCTGCGGAGAAGATTATTGCGCATCACAACCAGACGCTGGCGGGACCCTTTGTGACGCTGGCAACCGCAACTGACTGGCATTTCGGTTCTGCCGGTTAAGTCCGATTTTCTGACCCGGTTCTATGCAGTCTGCTTGACGAAGCTGTCTGCTTAACTTACAACTAAATCCGTCAGGGGAGTCTCGCCAGAGAGACTGAGAGGCTAATAGCGCACCGCGCGGCTTAGCGACCCTTAGAACCTGACCCAGTTGATACTGGCGTAGGAAGACGGGTATCTCATCAGATACTTGCCGCAGGGGCGCATTCGCGACGTTCCTGCCTTTTCCCTCTGTATCACGGGTCTTCGTTAACTGATAACGAGGCCAAATTGAAAAATCTCATCCTGAATCTTTCTTTTCCTGTCCGGTGGATACCATGAGCCGCTGGTCGGTGCTCGGCAGCGGCGTTGCCGGGCTTTGTGTCGCCACGCTGCTGCTGGAGCGGGGAGAAACGGTCGAAGTTATTACTCAGCCTGACTGCCGTGCGGCCTCGCACTGGGCGGGCGGCATGCTCGCGCCCTGGTGTGAAGCAGAAAGCGCACCGCCACAGGTGATCGAATGGGGCCAGCACGCGGCCAGCTGGTGGGCGAAACGCGTTGATGGCGTGGAACAGCAGGGCACGCTGGTGGTTGCTCCGCCGCGTGACAGCCGTGAACTGACGCGCTTCGCCAGCATGACGCAGCAGCATCAGTGGGTTTCACCCGGTGACATTGAACCCGCGCTGGAAAACCGCTTTGCCCGCGGCCTGTTTTTCGCCGCAGAGGCGCATCTCGATCCGCGCCGCGCCTTGCAGCAACTGTGCGACAAACTGCAACAGGCTGGCGTCCCCTTTCACAGTGGTAAACCCGGCGGCAAAATCATCGACTGCCGTGGCATC
Source organism: Pantoea sp. Lu_F5_004 (assembly GCF_051136245.1). Lineage (NCBI taxonomy): Bacteria > Pseudomonadati > Pseudomonadota > Gammaproteobacteria > Enterobacterales > Erwiniaceae > Pantoea > Pantoea sp. Lu_F5_004. The sequence continues at coordinate 445,275 of NZ_CP194947.1, read as the reverse complement.
CACGCCACCGATCGGCAGCCAGCCCTGCGCGCCGTGCGGGGCGAAATGGTGATCCTGCACACATCTGACGTACAACTCTCCCGTCCTGTACGGCTGCTGCACCCGCGCTTTCCCTGCTATCTGGTGCCGCGCGCCGGAGGCCACTTCATGCTGGGTGCCACCATGGTGGAAAGCCACGACAGCAGCCCGATCAGCGCCAGGGCGATGATGGAATTGCTCAGCGCCGCTTACAGCCTGCATCCGGCGCTGGCCGAAGCGCGGATCGTGGAGAGCGGCACCGGTCTGCGTCCTGCTTACCGGCAGAACCTGCCGGAAGTCCGCTACGAAAATGGCCGTTTCTCACTTAACGGCCTCTACCGCCACGGCTTTTTGCTGGCCCCGATCATGGCTGAAAAACTTATGCTGCAACTGACTCAGGAGATAACTCATGCGCGTTGAACTGAATGGACGCACGATTGAAACCAGCGCAACGACGCTGGCGGAGCTTATGGCGGAGCAGCAGATCGATCCGCGGACCGTCGCCACCGCGCTGAACGGGGAGTTTGTACCGCGTAGCCGCTATACCAGCCAGCAACTTGAGGCGGGCAACCAGCTCGAAATCCTGTCACCGATGCAGGGAGGTTAACCATGTTCTATCAATTTACTCCGCAATCCCGATTTCTGCTTGGCACGGCCGGTTATCCGTCACCGGACATTCTGCATCAGGCGATCAACGCGTCTGGCGCGGAGATTATTACCGTCAGCCTGCGGCGGGAAGGCAGTGAAGGCGGCGCTTTCCGCACGCTGCTGCAACAGCTCAACAAACGTATTCTGCCGAATACGGCGGGCTGCCACACGGTGAAAGAGGCGGTGACGACGGCGCAGATGGCGCGCGAACTGTTCGACACACCGTGGATCAAGCTGGAAGTGATTGGCCATGCCGACACGCTGCAGCCCGATCCTTTTGCCCTGGTTGAAGCTGCGCGAATTCTCTGCGCTGACGGGTTCCAGGTGTTTCCCTACACCACGGAAGATCTGATTGTCGGCGAAAAGTTGCTGGAAGCGGGCTGTGAAGTGCTGATGCCCTGGGGCGCGCCGATCGGCTCCGGCCAGGGGCTGCGGAATATCGAGGGACTGCGCGCTATGCGTGCGTGGTTTAAAGATGTGCCGCTGATTATTGATGCGGGCATTGGCGCACCTGGCCAGGCGGCTCAGGCGATGGAGATGGGTTTTGATGGCGTGCTGCTCAACACGGCGGTGGCAAAAGCGCGCGATCCGGTGCGCATGGCCGGTGCCTTTGCTGCTGCGATCCACGGCGGACACGAGGCGTTTCAGGCGGGATTGATGGAGCAGCGCGACATGGCGTCTGCCTCTACGCCCATTTTTGGTCTGGCACAATTCAGTTAAGGAGCAAAGATGGAGCGTTATCAGCGACAGACGATGTTGCCAGAGATTGGTGAAGCGGGGCAGCAGCGGCTGAGCAGGGCAAGGGTGCTGGTGGTGGGGGCGGGCGGGCTTAGTGCAACGCTGCTGCCGTTACTGGCAGGTGCGGGTGTGGGATTTATCCGTCTTTACGATGGCGATCGGGTTGAACTGCACAACCTCCACCGGCAGACGCTGTTTGGCGTCGACGATGTGGGTCAGCAGAAAGTATTTTGCGCTCAGCGTGCGCTGGCGCAGCGCAATCCTGACTGTCGCGTTGAGGCGCATCCTCACGCGCTAAGCGCCAGTCAACTGCCGCAGGCGCTGGAGGGGATCGATCTGGTAGTGGACGCGGCGGATAACTTCGCTATGACTTATCAGCTCTCCGACGCCTGTTATCCGGCAGGCCTGCCGCTGATCTGCGCCTCGGTGCTGGGACGCAAAGGCTATGTTGGCGGATTCTGTGGCGGTGCGCCTGGCTATCGCGCGCTGTTCCCGCAGCTGCCCACGGCCTCGGGTAACTGCAATACGGCAGGCGTAATGGGACCGGCGGTAGCAACGCTGGGCGCAATGCAGGCGCAGATGGCGCTGAGCGTATTGTTAAAACTGACGCCATCGCCGCTCGGCTGCATGATCCACTGTGACTTTGTTGACTGGCATATCAGGCAGTTTCGTTTTGATGACGCACCTGAACCTGACGCGCCCGGCACGCCCTTTATCGATCGGGCCATGCTGATGGAGGCTGATTGCATAGTGGAGTTGCGTAGCCTGGAAGAGGCACCGGTCAGTGTGGCCGATCGGGTGGTGCGGATTCTGCCGCAGCAGATAGCGGACTGGCAGCCGCCGGTCGATCAGCGTGTGGTACTGGTGTGTGCCAGTGGCATGCGCGCAGCCCAGGCGGCTGAGAACCTCGCCGCGCGGGGGATTACGCGGCTGGCGCTGGTGGCGGCAAACACGCTGTAGCGTGCCGGTTTAGACTACCTCAACCAGCTGGAACGTCTCGAAGATCAGCTCCATTTCGCTGTGAAAATAGCCTTCACGCTCGAAGTAGCGCTGATGTTCCTGACGCCAGTGGTCGAGGCTCAGATCGCCTTCACCCTCCAGCATCGCCATCTCGGGCGTCACGCGGTCAAAGCGCGTCAGGAACAAGCCGGTGGTGCGGATCACGCAGACGGGTTGCTGTTCGCCGTTGAGAACAATGCTGTAACCGCCCGGTTGAGGCAATGCTTCCTGATCCTGCCAGCTCCGCAACGACCCGCAGGTGGCCACTTTCTTACCGGCAATAATCAGCGTTGCGAGCTCGCTGGCTAATTCCGGGGAGTCACCGAATGCATCTGTGAAGGCGCCCGGATATTTGTCCTGCAGTTGTTGCAGTGTCATCGTCATCAGCAAATCCTCAATGAATTGGGCTTGCGGGCCCGGCGTAACGTCAGGTTATCGCCATGCAGGCCAGCGGTGCCGTTAAGATGAACAGCGGCAGCGGCTGTATTCCCACCGTCTGCTGCTGATAGCGGTACAGCTTACCCGGCCTCCACATAGGAAAACAGGCTTAATTATCAGGATATTGAGTTAACACGTGAGTGGGGTCGCAAAGGAGAGAATCAGTCTGGCGCGGCCAGGTACAGCCGCGCACTAAGATTAACGAATCAGAAAGCTTGCCCAGTGCGCTATATCGTCACCGCTGCTGATTTCGGGCTGTACCAGACCGTTAACCATAAAAGTCGGTGAAACGTGAATACCGTTCTGACGCGCATACTTGCAGTGCCATTTAATGGCTTTCTGCAGGTCGGGCTGATCAAATGCGGCGCTGGCATCCACGCCGCTGACCTCTTTCAGGCGGGCGAGGATCTGATTCGGCGTGGCATCGCGGTTCGGACCGGTACAGTGATCGGTGAACTCAAACTCTTCACGGTGATCGGCTACCGCCTGCATGACCTTTTTCGCGGTCTCTTTACTTTCGCAGGCGGCGGCAAGGATATAGCGCACTATCAGCCCGGAATAGAGGTGCCACGGCTGTGATTGCAGACGGATCTTCAGGGTGATGTTCTCTTCACCCGCGTGCGCCAGTAACGCGTCGAATTTATTGAAGGCGCGCACCGAAAAAGGACAGGTGGGTTTCAGAAAGACTTCAAAGATCTCAGGGCCGTGGCCCCATACCAGTACATCAGCGTGCTGACTCATCGACAACTCCTTGAACATTAACGAGACGGGAAACCTGTTTACCCTGGCAAATCCCTCTGACATCAGCCAGTTAAGAATCAGCTGTAATTGTTACAAAAAACAGCAATCAGCTGATGAGTCGCGTGTAATACGCGACAGGCAGGTCCATTAGTCGTTAGAATTACCAACTTTGGCATTTTCAACTGCTGGCACGGCGTAGCCGCCCATGTACAGCTATAGTTGTCAGCAGTGTGCAATCTTTTGCAGGATGCAGCCATTTAAGCTGCTTCACTGCTGTTTGTTTGCCCGGAGCTGATAAGCGTTAGAAGAGGTTAATTTTGCATACCGATCTCACCTGGAAAACTCTCCATCACGTCATCAATCAGACAATCTCTGACATGCTTGACGAGCAGCAGACCATTGATGTGTTATCACTGCGCGCCCGGCTGCATGAACTGGCTGAAAAAGAGGAGGATGAGGTCATGCTGCTCTGTTACTGGCAGGCGAGCAAAATTCTGATGCGATTACCTACGACCGTCACCGCCAGTCAGTTAATGACCGCGGCACGCCACGCTTTTCGTACTCCCATAAGTCACGATTTGCTTTGAGCTGACTGGCTCGCGGCATCAGTGAAAATCACGCAAGTCGAAAACCTGGTGTGGCTGATGATGTAAAACCCGAGGTGAGCCGCTGCTAATCACCGCTGAGAACTTCCACTATCGCATAATTTCCCCGGCGGCCAACTTATATATTCGCATTCTGGAATGGTTGTATATTTAAGGTTTATATTAATTGCCTTCTTAGTAAAAATATTATTTTCAATAAATAATTTTTCACCTTCTTAAACTGATGTAGATCAAGGAAGACTGCCAATGTATATCTTCTGTGTAAGAACCTAAACGTCTCGTTTAATTTTTATATAGCTGTGAGAGGCTAATATAGCAGCAACATAATAAACCTCGGGTTGTTATGTTGGCGCATTTCTGTAAATGCATATTTATCCATCAGGTGACTAATTACAGCCACTTTGCATGTATTAAAAAGAGACAGGTTTGATGAATATCAGAAAACATATTCTGCCCGTGGCACTGGCTGGCCTTATGGTGTCCGGATCAGCATTAGCCACGCCTGCTGATGGTCCATCACCGATTACTCCTAATCCGGGAGCAGCAGCCGGTACACAGGGTGCCGGTGGTGAAGTGAAATTTACCGGCGAAATTACCGATGTTTCCTGTGACGTTTCTACCGCCAGTAAAAACCAGAGCGTTGATTTAGGTAAATGGGCGAAATCGTATTTCGAAAGCCGTAACGAAACTACGGAAACGCCATTCACTATCTCTGTGAAGGATTGTCCTTCATCAGTTAAAACGGTGGCTGTCCTGTTTGATGGCGACAAAGATAGCGGTGACAACTCCCTGCTGAAAGTTACCAGCGGTGGCGCGTCCGGCGTGGGAATTAAACTTTATGAAGCTGACCGCAGCACGCCAATTGCGATTGGATCTGTCTCCAAAGCAGTCAACATGGTGGCGGCTGAAGAGGGAGGTTCTGCCGACTTAAATTTCTTTGCCGATTATAAAAGCGATGGTGCGCCAATTGCCGTCGGTGCTGCCAACTCAGTCTCTAACTTTGTGATGATTTATAACTGATTAATAGCAGGGGTAACCCTGCTTCCCCTCCGAAATATCAATGGCACAAATATCTATGTTTAAGGTAATAAGACTTATTTCACTCTTTTCTGCGTGCATGCTTAGCATGGCTGCCCATGCGGGTGTGGTAATGGGAGGGACGCGTATTATTTTTGTGGAAGGCAAAAAGGAGGCAACACTTTCGGTCACCAATCAGGATAAAAATACGCCGTATCTGGTTGAATCCTGGATAGAGAACTTTGATCAAAATAATCATTCCCGGGTACCATTTATTGTTACGCCACCGCTATTCCGGCTTGATGCGGAAAAAGAGAATCTGTTAAGGATTAATTATCTGGGGATGCCCCTGCCGAAAGATCGTGAATCGGTGTTCTGGCTGAATGTGAAATCTATCTCACCGACGCCGCGCGAGAAAAGTAACCAGCTTCAGGTCAATATTAAATCGAAATTTAAGCTTTTTTATCGGCCAAAAGGATTGCCGGGTAATCCGGCTGATGCCTGGCAGCAACTCTCATTCCGCCATGAAGGCAATCAGCTGATTGTGCATAACCCAACGCCTTACTTTGTCTCATTTTATTCGCTCAGCGTTAATCATCACGAGATACAGGATCCTGGCATGATTGGCCCTGGAGAAGATCGGCACTGGCGCGTCGCTGATTCCGGCGCAGTGACCTGGTCTGCAATCAACGACTATGGCGGCATTACCGAACAACGTACGCGCTAGTTGTTATTTGTAATTTATTTTGTTTTAAACCCGGGACCATCATCAGTGAAAGTTAATCAGCACGCTCAGAGAGGAAACAGAAGGTACGCAAAGCCGCTTTATGCCTCTCCCTGGTTAATGCTGATTTTGTTCTGCCCGCCGCGTGGTGCTCGCGCGGATGACTATTTTGACCCGGCGGCGCTGGAATTTTCATCCGATCAACATCACGCCACCGATCTCCACTATTTTGCTCGTGAGGGCGGACAGCAACCCGGCACTTATCATGTCACGCTGTTGCTCAACAACAGAGTTATTGATAGCCGGGATGTCAGCTTCGTGCAGGGCAGAGCCGGGCTGGTTCCGCAACTGACGGTGGCAGAGCTGGCCGCGATGGGGGTGAACGTCAACGGTTTTTCCGCGCTCACCCATCTGAAAAGAGATGAGGCCATCGAAGAGTTAGGCGATTTCATTCCCGAAGCATCGACCCACTTTGATTTCGCACATCAGCAGTTAAACCTTTCAATTCCACAAATCGCGCTGATGGTGAAAGATCGCGATTATGTCGATCCTGCACGCTGGGATGAGGGTGTATCGGCTGCTTTTGTGAACTATACCCTTTCTGGCAGCAGCAGCCGCAATCAGCGTGACCGCTGGAACTCGACGCTACTCAGCCTGCGCAGCGGGGCCAATCTTGGTGCATGGCGGCTGCGTAACACGTCCACATGGCGCTACGATCAGGTCAGTCAATGGCAGTCTCAAACCACCTTTCTGGAGCGGGATCTTAAGGCACTGAAAAGCCAGTTTAGGGTAGGAGACACCTATACGACCGGCGATGTTTTTGACAGCGTGCAGTTTCGCGGTATGCAGATCATGTCTGATGACACCATGCTTCCGGAAAGCCAGCGCGGCTTCGCCCCGTTGATCCACGGCATCGCCCATAGCAATGCGCGGGTAACGGTAAGCCAGCACGGCTATGTGATTTATGAAACCGTGGTCGCACCCGGCGCGTTCGAAATCAAAGATCTCTATCCCACGTCCCAGAGCGGTGACCTCGACATCACTATCCATGAAAGTGATGGTTCAGTGCGCTCCTTCACTCAGCCTTACTCTGCCGTGCCTTATATGCTGCGTCAGGGGCATCTGAAATACAGCGTCAGTGGCGGTCGTTATCATTACTCAGGCAGCAGCAACCTGCGTACGCCTGAATTTGTGCAATCCACGCTGTTCTACGGACTGCCACATGATTTTACCGCCTTTGGTGGCCTGCAGGTTGCGCAAAACTATCACGCTGTGGCGGCGGGCCTGGGTAAAAGCCTGGGTGATTTTGGCTCGCTGGGAACCGATGTGACTCTGGCAAAAACCCGTATGCCTGAAGGACAAAGCCGGAGTGGTCAGTCGCTGCGTGCGCAATATCAGAAAAATTTCGCCTCCACCAATACCTCTTTCAGCATGGCAAGCTATCGCTACTCCTCCAGCGGTTTTTACGCCTTCAGCGAGGCCAATGCGATGACCAGTCCGGCAAGCTATGTGGCAAATAAACGCAGTCGCTCAGAAATTTCAGTCTCTCAGGGTATCGGTGATTACGGCAGCCTCAGTGCCTCCGCGTATGTGCAGCGCTACTGGCGATCAGACAATGAAGATCGCACATTACATCTGGGCTTCTACAGCAATTACAAAGCCATTTCCTGGGGCATTGCCTGGTTTTACACCGACTCGACCAGCGCCCGTAAAGCTGATCGTGCGGTCTCTTTTAATGTCTCCATCCCCTTCAGCGCGCTGCTACCAGACAGCTCCGTCAGCTACAGCATGAATGCCACCAATGATGGCGATGTGTCTCAGCAGGTCAGCCTTTCGGGCAGCGCGTTGCAGGACGATAGCCTGCACTACAACCTGCAACAGGGCCATGACAGTCAGGGACAGAACGTGAACAGCAACGGCTCGCTGGACTATCGCGGCAGTCGCGGCAGCGTCAGTGTCGGGGTCAGTCACGATCGGCGCAGCAGCCAGTTTAACTATGGCCTGTCGGGCGGGATCGTCGCGCATGAACACGGCATTACGTTGAGCCAGCCGCTGGGTGATACTTTCGCGATTGTCCGGGTACCGGATACGGCAGATGTGGGCATCCAGAGCGGCAGCAAAGTGGTCACTGATGGCCGTGGTTATGCGATTGTGCCTTCCCTCTCGCCTTACCAGGAAAACGCTATCGAGCTGGAAACGGATACGTTGCCCGACAACGTTGACGTCGAACTGGATGGGCAAAAGGCTATCCCTACGCGTGGAGCGATTGTGATGGCCGATTATGCCACCCACGTAGGTAACAGGGTGTTGTTCACCCTTACCTGGCAGGATACTTTTCCGCCCTTCGGTGCGGCTGGCCAGGTCGCACTTGCCGCCGCGGGTAAAGAGAGCAGTACCAGCGGTATCGTGGCCGAGAAAGGGGAACTTTATCTGAGCGGTGTACCGGCTAAGGGCGTCATCGTGGTGAGCTGGCAGGATGAGGGAGGGCAGAAAAGCTGTCGCGCACCGTTTCGCCTGCCAGCCGCCACTGGCTCTAACCCGGTCAGGCTGGTCTCTGCGGTTTGTCAGTAATCCACAGGAATTTAAGATGAAATCAGTTCAGCGACTAATGACAGGGATCATAGTGATGATCCCGGCGCTGGTTTGTATGCAGGCGCTGGGGCAGGAGTCCTGTCAGGGTATCAGTCAGGTTGTGGTACAGGTGCAAAACGTCAACTATGTGCCGGGCGCAGCCGATGGCACACCCATTTCTGCGCAGATGCCTCTGCAAAGCAGTAATGCCTTCACCTGTAATAAAAACAGCGGTGAGCAGGGCTATAACTACAAGGATCTGGGGTTTGAGATTAACGCCGAAGAGTCCGGCTTACAGACGAATATTGCGGGCGGTCATAATACGCCAATATATCGTATGCCGGGAGCAGACAGCATCGGATTCGCTATCGGTTTCAGGGAGCCATCCTGGTGCGCCGGTACCTTCTCTGATACCAGCGGCAAGGGCAAAATCAGCTCGATCTGTAATTCACAGACCGGCCCACAGTTGAATTCTGCTCATGACATTACACTTCAGTCCTATGTGGTCTTCTATAAAATCCCGGGCCAGCAATCGCCCCTTAATCCAGGCAATCAACCGGCCAATGTCGGTCAGGTGAATATTGGCAATGCCAGCTTGAAGGTGGGGGATAGTGCAGCCAGTAGTCAGCCGATCAATGATAAGCCGCAGATCTTCCTCTCCAGCTTTACCGTGCAATATGGCAGCTGTGCTGTTGTCACCTCCCGGTCCGTGATTAATGTAGAGATGGGAAAAGTGAGTAAGGCGGAGTTTAGCGGTATCGGTAGCCGGGCGGGAAGTGAAAAAGGTTTTCAGATTCAGGTGATGTGTGAACACAGTGCAGCGGTTAAAGTGGGCTTCTTCGGTATGACTACCGCGGGTGATAAGGATGCCCTTAGCCTGACGCCACAGAGCAACTCTGCTTCAGGTGTGGGCATTGCCCTGACCTATGGGTCGGGCCTGCAGGTTCCTGAAGGCCAGCGGGTCCCTCTGAATGTGCCGACCGATCAACTGCCGGTGCTGACGACGATCTCCTCACCCAATCAGACGAAGTCGATGGCGTTTAACGCGCAATATATTCAGACCGACGGGCAGGTTATGGCGGGCAAAGCGGACAGCACAGTGACCTTTAACCTGGTTTATAACTAGGTTGTTCAGACTGTGCATTACAGGTGGGAACGGTGTGATGCATGCTGAATGCGCCACACTTTTCTACCCTGAGCGCTGACACAATCATTATCCGGGCTATCTCCTGCAGCAATCGTTAAAACCGGCACACCCGACCCGCTGTTTTCCCCAATCTCTGTTAAAATTGAACCTCTGCGCCACTTTGCAGGATGCATGTTCGGGAGAAACTATGTTGTGGATTTGGAATGCCCTGATTGTTCTGGTCACTGTTATCGGAATGGAGATAACGGCTGCACTGGCGCACAGATACATTATGCATGGCTGGGGTTGGGGCTGGCATCTGTCACATCATGAACCGCATAAAGGCTGGTTTGAGGTTAACGACCTCTATGCCGTGGTGTTCGCGGCTCTGTCGATTTTGCTCATTTATCTGGGCAGCACGGGTGTCTGGCCCTTGCAGTGGATCGGTGCGGGTATGACGCTCTACGGCCTGCTCTATTTTATTGTGCATGATGGCCTGGTGCATCAGCGCTGGCCATTCCGCTATGTTCCGCGCCGGGGTTATTTACGCAGGCTTTATATGGCGCACCGCATGCATCATGCGGTACGAGGCAAAGAGGGCTGTGTCTCGTTTGGCTTTCTTTACGCGCCGCCGCTGTCAAAACTGCAGGCGACGCTGCGAGAACGTCATGGCGTTAAACGGGGCGCTGCCAGAGGTCAGCGGGGCGTGGAGCGTGACGCGCCACCCGGGAAGTAACCGCCTGACCCGATGCCGCCACCAGCAGTGCCAGTTTCTCTGGCGTGCTGGTGGACTGGCGTTGATCCCACGCCTGTGAACCCGCCTGAACCACCTTCATACCGATTTTACGATAGACCTGCTGCGCGGTAGCAATCGCCCATGCTGAACGCAGCGGTAAACCCGGCAGGCCAGCCGACGCCGATCGATAATAGGGCTCTGCCGTTTCCACCAGCCGACGGGCGACGCGGCTTAATGCCTGGCGATTTTGCGGATCGGCGAGATTCTCTCGGGTCAGTCCCTCTTCAGCCAGCCACGCAGCGGGCAGATAGCAGCGTCCCGCTTCAGCATCTTCAACGATATCGCGCGCAATATTGGTCAGCTGAAACGCCAGACCGAGATCGCAGGCGCGATCCAGCGTGGCGTTGTCGCGTACGCCCATAATCTGTGCCATCATCAGGCCAACCACGCCCGCAACGTGGTAACAGTAACGCAGCGTATCATCCAGCGTCTGATAGCGTGTCTCATGCACGTCCATCGCAAACCCCGCCAGATGATCAAAAGCGTAAGCAGGCAGAATATCGTGTGCCATCGCCACCTCCTGAAAGGCAGCAAAGGCGGGCTCATGCATCTGCGATCCGGCATAGGCCTGACGCGTTTTCATCTCCAGCTGCGCCAGGCGCTGTTCGGCGGATTGCAGCGATGGCGTATCGTTGCTGAATCCCAGAACCTGATCGTCAATCACATCATCACAGTGACGGCACCAGGCGTAGAGCATCAGCACGCTGCGTCGGGTTTTGGCATCAAACAGTTTTGACGCGGTGGCAAAGCTTTTCGATCCTACTTCCATAGTGTCTACGGCATGATCGAGCAGTGACGGACTATTCAAGCCAGATCCTCCAGCATTAATCCTGCGGTAGCCTTGGCCGAGCCAATCACGCCAGGAATGCCCGCGCCAGGATGGGTGCCTGCACCGACCAGATAGAGATTATTAATATTTTTATCGCGGTTGTGAGGCCGGAACCAGGCGCTTTGGGTCAGGATCGGCTCCACCGAGAAGGCCGAGCCCTGATACGCATTCAGCTCATCGCGGAAATCAAACGGCGTGAAGATGCGATGCGTCACCAACTGGCTGCGCAGGCCCGGCATGTAGTGCTGTTCCAGATAGTCGAAAATGCGATCGCGCAAGCGCGGACCTTCAACGGACCAGTCAATATCGGCGGTGCCGAGATGCGGTACCGGCGCCAGCACGTAGTAGCTACCGCAGCCTTCCGGTGCCAGTGAGGGATCGGTCACGCAGGGCGCATGCAGATAGAGCGAGAAGTCCTCTGCCAGGCCATCTTTGTTAAAGATCTCATCAATCAACTCACGATAGCGCGGACCAAAGCAGACCGTGTGGTGCGCCAGCTGATCGTGATGATGATTCAGGCCAAAATAGATCACAAACAGCGAGTTGCTCATGCGTTTGTTCTGCAGTGACCGCCCCTGCGCCTGCGAAGCGGGATGCTGGCTCAGCAGTTCGCGGTAGGTGTGAACCACATCTGCGTTGGAGGCAACCGCGCGGGTCGGGAAGACCCGGCCATCTTTCAGGTGCACCGCGGTGATCCTGTTTTCCTGGGTCTCCAGCCGGGCAACGCTGGCATTAAGTTCCACTTCGCCGCCCAGATCTTCAAACAGTTTCACCATGCCCTGCACCAGCGCGCCCGTGCCACCGCGCGGGAACCAGACGCCCCATTCACGTTCCAGCGCATGAATCAGGGTATAGATTGAGGAAGTGGCAAACGGATTTCCGCCCACCAGCAGTGAGTGGAAAGAGAAGGCCTGACGCAGATGCTCATCTTCAATGTAGCTCGCCACTTTGCTGTAAACGCTGCGCCACGCCTGAAGTTTTGCCAGCTGAGGCGCGGCCCGCAGCATGTCGCGGAATGACAGAAACGGCACGGTGCCAAGTTTCAGATAGCCTTCAGCAAACACCGCTCGGGAATAGGCCAGAAAGCGCCGATAACCTTCAACGTCACGCGGATTAAACGCGGCAATCTGCGCTTCCAGCGCGGGCTGATCGTTGTCATAACTGAACACCTTGCCGGACTCCCAGCAGAGGCGATAAAACGGCTTCACCGGCATCAGCTCGACATAGTCAGAGAGCTTTTTACCCGCCAGGGTGAACAGCTCTTCAATGGCGCTGGGATCGGTGATTACCGTGGGGCCGGCATCAAACGTGAAGCCCTGATCCTGATAGACATAAGCCCGGCCGCCAGGCTTGTCACGCTGCTCCAGCAGTCGGGTGGGAACGCCTGACGCCTGAAGGCGAATGGCCAGTGCCAGACCACCAAAGCCTGCGCCAATTACTGTAGTTCTATTCATTGCATCGCCTGTTGACGGTGAGGAGTCATAATAGCCTGTAACGCCGCCAGAACGGGGACCGGGGGCTTGCCGCTTAAGATGCGCAGCCGATCAGGCAAAGTGAGTTTTCCCGCATAAAAACGGGCGATCAGACCTTCGGGAAGGCCGTAAAAACGTTGCATCACCTGCCAGCGCTGGTCAGCCGGGCCCGCCAGAAACAGCATACGGTTCAGCATGCGGAAGAAGCGCTGTTGCTGCCAGGCCTGACTGGCGAATTGCTGAATGGTGGTGTGCAGGGTCTCAGAGGTAAACATCTGCATCTGCGCCAGCCGGTCAGCCAGCGCGACCGCCAGCGGCAGAGAATAGCCGGTGGTGGGATGGAATAAACCGGCACGCAAACCGCTGCAGGGCAAATCGCGTTTCTGCCAGAAGGCGGCCACGTCGCCGGTCAGCGTAATGGGTAATGCGCCTTGCTCTTCGCGTAGCAGGCGGTCTAATTGCCAACCCTGCTGCGCGGCATAGTCGCGGATATTCTGACGGGCGCGATCGCCTTCCAGCGTGGCGTTATCAATGTAGTGGGTATCTTCAATCAGCAGGGTGTCTGCAGAAAAGGGCAGGCTGTAGACAAAGCGATAGCCTGCCTGCTGATCTACCGTGGCATCCATGATGATCGGCGCGGTCAGGCCATGTGGCTCGCTGAGCTGCCACTCCTGTCCGACAAACGACTGGAAGCCCATGCGCAGCGCGGCATCGGGCTGGTAGCCACGGCCATCAATCACTGCGTCACTCTCCAGCACCCGGCCATCGTCCAGCGTAACCGCGCGTGAAGCGATGCCCGCAACCCGGGTATTCAGCAGCAGATCCGGCGCAAACCTGTCGCGGATGACCTGCGCGAAGCGCTCCGCAGTCACGCAAAAATAGCCACTGTTCAGACTGCGACTGCGTTGGGGAAAGCGGACCTCATATTCAGGCCAGTGGTGTACCACCAGCGGAGCGATCCAGCGATGCTGCGTTTCAGTGAGATCTTCCGCATGAAACGACCAGGTGTGATTAGCACCCGGTTCACGTTCGGCGTCAATCAGCAGAATACGCATGGAGGGCCTCTGCTGCCGCAGGCGCAGGGCGATCAGCCCATTGGCCAGTCCCGCGCCCACCAGAATCAGATCATACCGCGGCATAGTCTCTCCTGGTGAGCACCGGCTGGCGGGTCAGCATCGCCTGTTCGACGATGTCCGCCGCAAGGGTTGTTCCACCCGCCTGACGAAGTGCGGTACGCAGCGTTTTCATCTGCTGAACGTAGCTTTCATCCGCCAGTAAGGTCTGGAGCTGACGCGCCATGGAGTGGCTGGTGGTAAAGCGTGAGGCGCGACGTCCGATACCGTGCCAGACCACTCTGGCAGCCACACCCGGTTGATCAAAGGCCAGCGGGATCGTCAGCAGCGGCGTCAGATGGTTAATTCCATCCAGCACCGTATTCATGCCGCCGTGCGTAATGGCAAGATCGGCCTGCGCCAGTGCAGCCGCCTGGTCGGCAAAATCGACCACCTGAACATGGCTGGCCTGCGCCAGTTTCTCCGCCTGGAAAGGTGACAACCGACCGCAATGCGCCAGCAATAACTGAGCATCGATCTCCTGGCAGGCGCGGACGATGGTTTTAAACAGGCCGTAGCGATGTCCCTGCAGCGTGCCGAGTGAAGCAAAAATGCGCGGTCTGTCGCCATGCGTGAAGTAGCGAGGCTGAGATGCGGCGGGTGCCGGTTCAGTGGTACGCAGCGGGCCAACCGAATGGAAATGATCGGGCAGCGCCTGGCGGGGAAAATCCAGTTCCGGGATCAGTTGGCTGATCTGCGCCAGCGGTGAAAAACAGTGATGCAGTTTTTCCCGTGGTGCTAATCCCATCGCATGAGCGTTGCGGGCGATCACCCGATCGTGACGCCGCATCAGCCAGTCATAGATTTTTTCACTGGTGCGATAGCGTTCCCGTGCCTGATCGGTCCTGGCATAGTCAAACGGCATCACAGCCAGCGGGAAATCTGCTTCACGGTTAAGTGGCAGCGCACAGGCAACCGAAACATAAGGCAGGTTCAGCGCTTCTGCCGCCAGTGCACCGGCTGGCTCCATCTGATCGACGATCACGCCATCAACCGCCAGGGTACTCAGCACCACGGGCAGTTCACGACAGAGCATATCGGTGCTGCGGGCCATCTCATTGATCAGTTTCAGCATTGAGGGGCCGAGAGGATGCGCTGCCAGTTGCAGGGTGTGAGCCAGACTGCCCGCCGGATGCGAGGCTAAACCCAGCGGGAAAAAGCCGATACGGCTATCGGTGAGTAGCGCGCTAACGTCCGTCTGCTGGATGAAAGTAATCTGGTGTCCGCGTGCGATTAAGGCCTGGCTTAGATACTGAAGCGCCTGCACATGGCTGTAGAAGGGCGGTGCAATGACCGCAAAGTGGCTCATGCAGCATCCTTAACTGACGGCAGCGAGTTTTTTCTCAAACCAGGCCTGAACAAAATGGTGTGTGGCATAACCGTCCTGGCAGGCCGATAACAGATGCTCGCTGGCGCAGCGCAGATGATCGCGCAGTCGCGTTTCAACCGCCTGTGGCCCCAGCAGATTCACCAGCGTTGATTTCCCGTCATCCTGATGGGCATCTTTACCGGTGTCGGCCATGCCGTCAGTGAGATCGTCTAATAGCTGGAAAGCCTGACCAAGATTAAGCGAAAAACGGTGCAGCTGTTCGCGGGCTTCATCTGAGGCTTCAGCCACGATAGAGGCCATCTGCATGGAGGCGCAGAACAGGGTGCTGGTTTTATAGTGATTGGTCATCAGAATGGCGTCAGCGCTGCGTGGCTTGTCACCTTCGGAGAGATCCTTAAACTGCCCCTGCACCAGCCCCTGCATGCCGACTGCGTGAGATAATTCTGCCACAGCGTCTGCTCTGGCGGTTGCCGTTAAGCCTTCTGCCGCAGCGACCACGCCGAATGCCTTACTCAGCAGGGCCACCGCGGCCAGAATTGCGACATGTTCACCATACTGGCAATGAATGGTCGGACGCCCGCGACGCAGTTGCGCATCATCCATGCAGGGCATGTCATCCAGAATCAGTGATGCGGCATGCACCATCTCCACCGCGCAGGCGAGATCAAGCAGGCCGGCAGGTGTTGCGTTGCAGCCCAGATCGCGCGCTGCCAGCAGCAACAGCAGTGGACGAATTCGCTTCCCTGGTGCCAGCGCACCGTCGCGCATTGCAGCGCCCACTAAGTCACGTTCGCTTTCAACCGGTAAAAGCCGATCAAGCCGTTGCTCAATGTCGTTCAACAGGCTGGCTGCATCGCTGTGTATGAAATTGACGTGTTGTTCTGCACAGACCGTCATCATGGCTGTCCTTATCTACAGAGGAAGTCACAGCAGGTCGAATGATTCGATGCCATCTTCAATAATCGTCCCCGACTGCCATAGCATAGTTGGCAGGTTTTCAAAGAACGGCGGGTTAATCCATTACAACTAAGAGTAGTTCACGATAATAAAAATGTCGGAGAATTCAGCAGCATTCCGCGTTTTGCAGCGATTGCCGGACGGGCATTATGCGTGAATTAACCCAGTAATGCGCGCAGCTGTTTCATCACGCTGGCGACATCCTCCGCAGATAATGCGCCATCTTTAGCAAAGCGCACAATGCCTGCCGGATCAATCACCACCACGGACGCGCTTTCCGGCTTAAGATGCCAGCTGTGCGCGGTTACGCCACTGCTGTCGATTATGAATTGCTGCCACGGTGCCGCTTTTTTACTGGAAGCGATGCTGCGCACCACAAAAATGGCACTGCCAGGCAGCGCATCGTCAGTATTCACGATGGTGGTGGTCTGAAAACGGTCACGCGGCAGGCTGGCCTGCTGAATGGCTTCGATTAATCGTGCACTCTGATCCTTCGCTGAAAGACGACCCGCCACATGAATCACCAGACGCACTTTTCCGGTCAGGGTCTGACTGTTCCAGCGCAGATAATTTATGTCGCCCTGATTCAGCACCATTTCGCCTTTATCGGCAACGAAGACAGGTGGTACAGGCTGACCGGGGGTCAGGGTGTGGGCGGTGGCAAAGCCGGAAAACAGCAGGGCAATCATCAATCCATAATGGCGCACGGGTTCCTCACTTCTTTCACGGTTTGCGTCAGGCGCGGTGAACGCTTTCATTAGCAGGCAGAAGATTAGTACCACATCTATGTTTCAGATCAATAAAAGCATTCAGGATTTGGCCTGAAAATGCAGGGGAGAATGTGTTTACAGGAGGTGGGAAATGAGTACAGCATTGATGACATTACCTGAATTTGCCCGTTATATCGGCATTGCCACCCCAACGCTGGCACGCGCCTTTTGCTGTCGGGGATCGCTGGCGGGTGTGCCGCTGCCGCAGGCGCTGGATGATGCACCGCTGACGCAACGCCACTGGCTTCGCGATGATGTACGTCAGTTCGATCATGCCTATAAACGGGTTCAGGCGATGCAGCAACGTAGCGCGCTTTAATCTGTATTAAGCAGGACCTGAGCGCGGGAAAGCCCCCGCGCTTTGTTATGCAAAATTATCGGGCTTTACCAGGAAGCAGACCAGATTGGCATCCCGATCGCCCACGATCTCAATGCTGGAATCCAGCCCGCTGACGGCATCACCGCGACCCAGTCGCTGATCGCCGACGCGAATAATCCCTTCAAGCACGGTGAGATAAGCGACAAAGCCCGGCATCGACGGCACGTCCAGCGTATGGTTGCGCTCCAGCAGTGTGTCGAAGATGTAGACTTCCTGGCGCAGTTCCAGCGGCGCATCAGACTCTTCCGGCCCGGCCAGTTCGGTCCAGCCATTAGTCATAATGCCCTGATCGCGCTCCAGCACCTGGGTCATCGCTTCACCGCCCTGCTGTGCAGGCCGGATTACCGCCTGTAACAGTTCCGCTTCATACAACGGCACCGACTCTTCGTATTGAACGCCATCACCCGCATTCACCACCATCACGCGTTTAGCAGAGAGCTGGGTACGTTCGCCATTACTGTCCTGATGCTGCATCGAACCACGCCACAGGTAGGTGAAAACTTCTTCATCCTGATGCTGCTGCATCGGAATCCGGGCATCGAGTTTTAGCGACATCAGATCAACACTGACCAGCGGGCTTAACGCCTCGCCAGGACGCTGGCGACGGACGGTAAAAGGACCGTACTCAAACAATTGTTCAGGATTAGCTCGCACAATGTTCATGATTTGCTCTCAAATAAAGTGACTCATAACAACGATCATAGACCTCAGGCGGAAATTGAGAAGCCGGGAGTTTTGCCCGGCTTCGTCAGTTATTTTGAATAATAGAGTTTAGGGTGTCTTGCCAGCCTACTTGCCCTGTTCGTCGCTCTCACCGAGGAAGAAATACCAGAGTGGAATCGACAACAGCCCGGTAAATACCGTGGAGTAGAGCAGGATCATCATCGCCTGGGTGATATACATGGTCAGCGACCAGTGACTAAAGGGGATCTGATACTGATCAATCACTCCGCCAATCATCGCATTCGCCATCACCGTAATGACAATCAGCGCCAGCACCGTCACGCTGCGCAGAAAATAGCGCATCTCTTTACGCTTTCCGGCAAAACGCGACTGGACGATGGCCAGCGGCGACTGTTTGTCCGGAGCGACATCCACGCGGACGACTGCGGCGCGCTGTGCGCTGCGCCAGCGCTGAATATCCAGCAGCACCAGCGCCAGCAGGCTGATACCCATAACGGGCAGGGCATATCCCAGCGCCAGCATCACTATCAGACTGGTGCCCTGCGCATAGCGCGGCAGCGCCAGCCAGGCGGATAACAGCGTCTGCGAGGGGTTGAGCTGCGGAACAGCCGGGCGACGAATCCACCACATGCGGTAGCCCAGCACAATCATTGTGCAGAGTCCAAAGCCAGACAGCGCCAGAATCAGCTGATTAGGCAGGCCAAACAGCACGCCCATATGCGCATCCACGCCCCAGCGGGTCAGTTTCGCCACCAGCGGGAAGCTGGCAAACTCAACGCGGTCGACCACGCTAAAATCAGTCGGATTAATTGAAACCGCATCGACCTGGCTTGGCCAGCTGCGGTCAATCTCCGAAACCGTCCACGCCTGTTCAGCGTTCTTAGGCTGGCGTAGTTCCAGTTTCGCTGCGTGCAGTCCAGCCTGACGCGCCGCTGCCAGCGCCTGATCCCAGCTGGCATTCGGCTGATTGAAAATCACAGGCGCGGCGATTTTGGCCGGCATGGTCATTCCGGACATCGTCATCCCTTCCATCGCGCCGCGATGGTCAGCATGGGGATCGGCGGCTTCAGCGGGCGCGTTGCCGTTTAGCGCGGTATTAACCTGCGGCGTTTTCCAGCCAAAGTCGCTGCGCATCTTTTCAATATTATTGCCCGCCCACTGTGACCAGGTCAGCCCGGTTACTGAAAAGAACACCAGACCGATTGCCAGCAGCAGCCCCAGCGTGACATGCCAGTGACGGGTTGCCGCGAAGCCGCTCCGTGCTTTGTTGCGGGTGCGCGGTGGCCGGGTGCCGGACCATAAGACGATACCACCCAGCGCGGCGACCCACAGCCAGGAAGCTGCCAGTTCACTGTAGTTACGACCAAAATCACCCAGCAACAGGCCGCGATGCAGCTGATCCAGCCACATGCGCAGCGGCAACACACCGCTGGTGCCATACACCGTCAAATCGCCTTTCACCTGCAGGGTGTAGGGGTCAATAAACAGCGATCGTGATTCCGATGGGCCAAGCTGTGGCTCGGCAAACTGCACGCGGGTTGTATCCTGCGGGCCGGGTGCCGGACGCACAGCGTAAATGCGTGCTGATTCACCGGCACGGGCTCGCGCAGCGGCAATCTGGGCGGACAACGGTTGGGCCTCACCTTGTGCGTCGGTAGTCAGGGCATCATGGTAGATAGCCTGTTCCAGTTGCGGTGTCAGAACGTAGAGCGTGCCGGTGAGTGCCGCGACAAAAATAAACGGCGCAATAAACAGGCCGATATAAAAATGCAGGCGGCGAAAGAGATTAAACACCGTGCCGCGCGGTGCAGGGGACATTTCCTGAGAAGAGGACATAACATTCCACACTTTTCAAAAGACAAAGACGATGATGTGACGTTGTCACGCAATCGGATTAGTAAGCAGTGAGTGTGACGTGATAAAGGGTGGCGCGCGCGGTCGATGAAGACGCAACAGCCGTCGCCATTGGGGTGGATTGATAGCCGCTGGCGGCGGGGCGCGGTTGATCAGGCACATCCACCAGATAAACGGGATAAAAACCCAGAGCATCAGCGGAACATGCACCAGCAGATCGCAGTAGCCACAGGCAAAGCCCGGGCCCATCATCATCCCGTGATCAGCCATCGACATCTCGCTGTGATGATCCATCATCGGCATCTCTGCGCTCATGATCGAAGCGCCTTGCATCGTGGCATGATGCTCAGCGAGATTCTTTGAGATCATCGGTGCAACAAACAACAGCAGCACGGCCAGTATCGCAATACCGGCGGTGAGTCGTTGTCTGAGTGAAGATCTCGGCATTATTTTAACGGATGTAAGGGGTCAGAATTCAGGGCGGCAGTGTAACGCGAAGGGGATAAAAGGGTTAAATAAAGTGGCATCTGTTCCGAAAAAATTCGCACTCTTTGAACATTTTCACTTTAATTTCAGCATCATTTAACTTACTTGTTACCCGCAGCGTACATACAAATAACATTAATGATTCGCCTGCGGTTTAACCAAACCCGATGAAGGAGTAAACATGAAAATTGTAATGCTGGATGGTGGCACGCTGCCGGTACCCCTGCCGACCGGTCAACAGCAGGCTGACTGGGAGATTCGCGCGCAGACCCCGGCTGATGACATTGTGTCTTCGCTGGCGGGCGCAACGGTCACTATCACCAATAAGGTGCCGTTGCGGGCAGACACACTGCAACAACTGCCTGAACTGCGTTTTATCTGTGTCGCAGCGACGGGCTATGACTGTATCGATCTTGATGCTTGTCGCGCACGCGGCATCGTGGTCAGTAATGTTCCAGGCTATTCGACTCAGAGCGTTTCAGAGGCGGTGATAGCCGCGATTTTTGCCCTGCGCCGTCAACTGATGGCTTATGCCAGCAATACCCGCATCGTCTGGCCCCAGGCTAAGCACTTCTGTGTGCATCATCAGCCGATAGGGGATATTGGCGGAGCCACGCTGGGCATCGTGGGCAAAGGCGACATCGGCCAGGCGGTCGGAAGGCTGGCCCAGGCGCTGGGAATGCAGGTGCAGTATGCCGAGCGAAAAGGCAGTGAAAGGGTGCGTGACGGTTATGTCAGCTTTGAGCAGATGCTGGCGACCAGCGATATCATTTCGCTGCACTGCCCGCTGAGTGACAGCACCCGCCAGATGATTGATCGCGAGGCGCTGGATAAAATGAAGCCACAGGCGCTGCTGATAAACACGGCACGTGGCGGACTGATTAACGAGGCCGATCTTGCTGCCGCCTTAAAGCAGGGGCAGATTGGTGGTGCGGCGCTGGATGTGCTGAGCAGCGAACCGCCCGCTCCGGATAACCCGCTGCTGGCGGATCTGCCAACTCTGCTGCTGACACCGCACATCGCCTGGGCAAGTCGCAGCGGCGTGGAGAATCTGGTGGCTGGTGTGATGGCCAATATCGCGGCCTTTATTCAGGGCGAGCCAATTAATGTCGTGAACTGAGTCAGGTGGCATAGTTTTTAATGCCCAACATGGGTTGATATTCAGAGCAATCTCGTAGAATTCAGGTAAAGCGTTTTACGCGGTTTAGTCATCAGGGTATTAATTTCATTGTTTCCATCAGGACTTTAAACGTTCGTGCGCTACAGGAATTAGCGCCTTTAACTGGCTGAATCAGCCGTTGTAAGCACTTCAGGAACAGAAAGGATTCTGGCCAGTGAAAAAGAAGAACAGCACACATGTGCCCCATGATGCCACATTCCGGCAATTTCTGACTCAGCCGGATATTGCCAGGGATTTCATGGAGCTGCATTTGCCGCCAGAGCTGCGCGTACGCTGTGATCTCAGCACGCTGAAGCTGGAGTCGGGGTCGTTTGTCGAGGATGACCTTCGTCAGTACTTTAGCGACGTGCTTTACAGTCTTAAAACAACCGCTGGCGATGGATATATCCATGTACTCATTGAGCATCAGTCTGTGCCAGACAAACATATGGCATTTCGGCTGATGCGTTATGCAGTGGCTGCCATGCAACGCCATCTTGAAGCAGGCCATAAGCGGTTGCCGCTGGTGATTCCCGTCCTGTTTTACAATGGCAGACGCACTCCCTATCCCTATTCGACCCGGTGGCTGGATGAGTTCGACGACCCGGCGCTGGCGTACAGGCTATACAGCCGCAGTTTTCCGCTGGTCGATGTCACGCTGATCCCTGACGATGAGATCATGCAACACCGCAGCATGGCGGCCCTGACCCTTTTGCAGAAGCATATCCGGCAGCGTGATCTGGCTGAAATGATGGACAGGCTGGTAACCATTTTGCAGGCTGGCTATCACTCTTCATCACAGGTGATAACGCTGGTACACTACATCGTACAGGCGGGCGAAACATCGGACGCCAAAGCCTTTGTACGGGAGCTGGCATTGCGTGTGCCACAACATGAGGATGTACTTATGACTATTGCACAACAGCTTGAGCAGATAGGTCTTAAAAGAGGCATTGAAAAAGGACGTTCGGAAGGCATACAGATCGGTTTTGAAAAAGGTGAGTATGAGGCGAAATTCAAAATTGCCCGTACCATGTTGCATAGTGGCATGGATCGCAATACCGTTATGCAGATGACTGGTCTGAATGAAGACGATCTGGCGCAGATTTCGCACTAATAAATTTTTTGAGTTCTGATTATCGCTGACGACTCAAATCGCCAGCACACTACACGGAAAATGCAAAATCAGCTTCCCGAAATCAAGGGAATCCCGCCGCATTTCATCACGGCGAGCCTGTGACTTGCGCGCTCAGCCTCAGAATATCGATCGCCCCAGCTTCTCAGTCAGCAATTCCAGCACAGCGGTACCCGCTAGCGAATTACCCGCGCTATCCAGCCCAGGCGACCAGACGGCAATGCTCATCTCACCAGGGATAATGGCAATAATCCCGCCACCCACGCCCGATTTAGCAGGCATCCCGACCCGCCACGCGAATTCGCCTGCGCCGTCGTACATCCCGCTGGTGATCATCAGTGCGTTAATCTGCCGCGCCTGACGTGGTGTAATCATCTGGCTACCGTCCAGCGTTTTGCCCTGATTCGCCAGATAGATAAACGTGCGGGCCAGCTCAACGCAGTTCATCGACAGCGAGCAGTAATGGAAATAGGTCTGCATCACGCCGGTGACATCGTTATCGAAATTACCAAACGACTTCATCAGCCAGGCGATGGCTGCATTGCGGGCCGAATGTTCGAACTCGGAGCGGGCAACGTGGCGATCATAATTGATATCGGACTGCTGACTCAGCTGGCGCACAATTTCCAGCATTCGCTGACGCGGGGCGGTCAGTCGGGTTTCCAGCAGATCGCAAATCACCAGCGCACCGGCATTAATAAACGGATTACGCGGCTTGCCCTGTTCCAGCTCCAGCTGAACCAGTGAATTAAATGGCTGGCCAGAAGGCTCTTTGCCGACCCGCTGCCAGATTTCGCTGTCCTCATAGCGGGTCAGTGCTACGGTCAGAGAGAGCGCCTTGGAGATCGACTGAATCGAAAAGCGCGTCTCAGCATCGCCCGCCTGAAAAAGGGTGCCGTCACGCAGGCAAACTGCAATCGCCAGATTATCGGCAGCCACATCCGCCAGCGCAGGGATATAGTCAGCCACCTTTCCCTGATGGATCAGTGGACGTACCTGATCCAGGATCTCCTGCAGCAGAGCATTATTCAGTTCAGACACGCACATTCTCCCGTCGATTCCCGCTGACCCGTGATGCTAAGTATCCGTGATCGGCGAGTCATTTATTGTTAACGGCTCCGCCGCATTTTCAGCTAATGGTTTTTGACTGCGCTGCCAGCGGAGCCAGCAACATCTGTAACAGGCTCAGCATTGCCAGCACGCTAAAGGGCAGCGTCCAGTTACCGCTCTGCTCATGGAGCACGCCAAAGAACAGCGGGCCGAGTGCCGCCAGCGCATATCCGACACACTGTGCCATGCCCGACAGCTGTGACGCCTGACGGTGATGAGTGGCTCGCAGATTAAACAGTGAGAGGCAGAGCACCAGTGATGCGCCTGCACCCAGCCCGGCCAGAGTCAGCCAGATGACGGCCCACTGCGGATTGAGCAATAAGCCCAGCATGCCGAGGAAAATGCCTGATGAAGCAATGAACGCGGTAAGCCGGGCATCTTTTACCCGCTTCAGCGCCACCATGCAGCCCAGGTTAGCGACGATCGCAATTGCCTGATACCAGAACAGCAGCCAGCCTGCGTGGGCCTGACTGAAGCCGTTATCCTGGGCAAACAGCGTAAACCAGTCAATCAGGGTATAAAACGCCAGCGATTGCAGCGCCATAAACAGTGCAATTTGCCAGCCGCCTGCCGTTCGCCACGGATGGCGATATGCAACGGGCGCATCTGCGGGCGCTGCGGTTGACCGCCGGTGACGTAACAGCGGCAGCCAGGCGAGCAGCGCAACCAGCCCGGGTAGCGCCCAGACAACCAGCGAGAGTCGCCAGCCTGCCGCTGACAGCTGGCTCAGCGGAACGGCAATGCCTGATGCCAGGCTGGCAGTAATCGACATGGTGGCGGCATAAAGGCCAATATATTTAGCGGTGTGGGCGGTGAAATCGCGTTTAATCAGTGGCGGCAGCAGCACGTTGGCGGCGGCAATACCTGCGCTGAGCAGCAGCGTTCCGCTCCACAATGCCGCTTCAGCAGACTGCCAGCGCAACAGCGAACCGGCAGTGATCAGGCATAGCGCGCCCCATAAACTGCGCTCAAGCCCGACGCGATTTCCCAGCCAGGCGGCCAGTGGGGCGAGCAGGGCAAACAGCATCAGTGGAATAAAGTTAAACAGGCCCGCTTCACCGACACTCAGGCCAAAGGTCTGGCGGATATCCTGCAGTACCGGGCCGATGACAGTAATGGGCGCACGAAGATTAGCCGCGGTCAGCAGCAGGACGAACAAAAAAAATGTGGCGCTGGAATACGCAGCGAGAGGTTTAGCGGGGTGTTGTACAGGCATCATGGCAGGGATCATCACATGCAGCAGTGCTGCGGGGGCGTTGGTTGACGTTAACGCTTACGCATCAGAATTGATGTCTGGGCGCTACTTTACTGACCGGTTAGCTGCGTGTAAAGCCTTGTTATGCGATGAAATAGCGCAATTGAGATCTCGCAGCAGCGATCGCCTTGTGACAGGATCAATGGAATTCAGGTTCAGGGAAATGACCGCAGTCGTTCTGGCTGGGATTGGAGCCTGGCTGGCAGGTCTGCTGGCGGGTTTCGGCCGCCGGAACCGGTTTTTCAGCGTGCCACGGGGCACTACAGGCACTGAGAAGAGAAAACAGAATCATCACACTGATAACGCGCATATCCGCTCCTTATAAACCGTCATGAACAAGGCCACGTCGGTGATCGGCGGTTTGCAGGTCAGGGACGTCTTACCTGAGTGTGGTATCTAAGGGGATAATGTCAATTAAAACAGAGCAAACATCAGCGCGACAGGAAAACTCATCGGCCAGGTGGCACCCACCAGAAAGGCGCTTAGCAGTTTGATGCTCAGCTTATCTTTGGCGATGAAGAACGTGATCAGCGTAGCGATCAATGCCACAACGGCATAGAAAATTAGCATACCCTGGTACAGTGTCATTGATATCTCCGCAGCGGCATTAAGGTTTTCGCTGCGCATGATGCGGATTTTTGTGATCCAGATCAAGTGAATCAAGGTTTAGCATCTAAAGAAATCATGAGTCAGAGCAACTGATTCGCTCGCTGAACTTCACCGTAGCAGCGGGCGATTTCAGGCTGAAACCAGGCGAGGAAAACACGGCTAAAACCTTTGCTGATGCCGTAAGCCAGACTCAACAACCTCTGGCGAATACTCCCGGATTAACCGTTGCCATGACGTTAAAAAAAGCCCGCCAGCGTGGACGGGCCTGTTATCGGCACTGCATCACTAAAGGATATGCGCTTTAACTCTGGCGGTATAACGCTATCACGTCCTCCAGGTCCGGCGTACGTGGGTTGCCGCCGGTACAGACATCATCCAGCGCGGCCTGTGCCAGTGCAGGAATATCCGCCTCTTTTAAGCCTACTTCACGCAGCGAGCGGGGAATACCCACATCGCGACAGAGCTGACGCACCGCGGCGACCGCCGCTTCCCGCGCCTGATCCAGCGATAATGACTCGACCTGTTTCACACCCATTGCACGGGCAATGTCGCGATATTTTTCGCCAGTGCCTGAGGCATTCCACGCCATCACCTGCGGCAGCAAAATGGCATTGGCTACGCCGTGCGGGACATTGTAAAAGGCGCCCAGCGGGTGTGCCATGCCATGCACCAGACCAAGACCAACATTGGAGAAACCCATACCGGCCACATATTGTCCCAGCGCCATCTGCTCAACCGCCTCAATGTTTCCTGCCACCGATTCGCGTAGTGACTGGCTGATAATCTCAATGGCTTTGAGGTGCAGCATATCGGTCAGGGGCCAGGCTCCGCGTGTGATGTAGCCTTCAATGGCATGAGTAAGGGCATCAATACCAGTCGCAGCCTTCAGCGAGGCTGGCATGCTCGCCATCATCTCCGCATCAATGATCGCCACTTTCGGAATGTCATGGGGATCGACACAGACAAACTTACGGCGATTCTCTTCATCGGTAATGACGTAATTAATCGTCACTTCTGCGGCGGTGCCTGCCGTGGTCGGGATGGCGATGATCGGCACGCACGGATGACGGGTGGGGCTGACGCCTTCCAGACTGCGGACATCTTCAAACTCAGGATTATTAATAATAATGCCGATCGCCTTGCTGGTATCCTGTGGTGAGCCACCGCCAATGGCGATCAGGTAGTCGGCACCTGACTCTCTGAACACCGCAACACCCTGCTGCACAACCCGAATGGTAGGATTCGGCACCACCTCATCATACACCGCCCAGTCAAGCTGATATTGCGCCAGCAGATCGGTCACCCGCTTCAGCGCACCCGCCGCGACCAGCGCTTTGTCAGTGACGATCAATGCTTTTCGCATCCCGCGACGTTGTACCTCTTCCGGCAAATGGCGCAAAGCACCAGCACCAAACCAGGCGGTTTCATTGAGAATCATACGTTGGGTCATTAAAACATCCTCTGTTAACAAATGAATTTTTACCATCCGTGATCTCCGGTTCATGTTCTGCGCAGAACCTCTCACTTTCAGGTAAAGACATTTGATAAAAATCAATCAATTAGTAAAAATCACTGTACCTGTGTCCGCTGGTTTTCGTGCGGTATGTCTGAAATCAGGCTACAGACCTGTTGATGGATTTCTCACTGTCGTCAGAGGTATGTAACACTGGGTCATCAGCAAACCCGCATGCCTATGAGGAAAGAAGACATGACCCGATTCGTAATGAATAAAAAGGATGATCTCGTCGACAGCGCGTTAGATGGCATGATTTACGCCAGCCCGTGGCGCAATCTGGTCCGGTTGCAGGTCGATCCGCGCATTCGCATCGTGATGCGTAATGACTGGCAAAAACAGCAGGTTGCGCTGATTTCCGGTGGCGGTTCAGGCCATGAACCGGCCCATGTCGGCTTTATCGGCAAAGGGATGCTGACGGCTGCCGTCTGTGGCGATGTTTTTGCTTCTCCCAGCGTTGACGCGGTGTACAACGCCATCATCAATATTACCGGTGAGGCGGGATGTCTGCTGATTGTGAAAAACTACACCGGAGATCGCCTCAACTTCGGTCTGGCGGCAGAAAAAGCGCGCAAAGCGGGATTCAGCGTCAATATGGTGATTGTTGGTGATGATGTTGCGTTGCCCGATAACCCTCAGCCACGCGGCGTAGCGGGCACGTTGCTGGTGCATAAAGTGGCGGGCTTTGTTGCAGAGCGGGGTGATGACCTGGCGGCGGTGACCGAGGCAGCAGAGGCAGCCAGTCGTGCTATCGCCACCATGGGCGTTGCGCTTTCAAGCTGCCATCTGCCGGATGAACAGACCGGCCAGCGGGTGCCAGACGGCAGCGTTGAAATGGGGCTGGGGATTCACGGCGAACCGGGCGTTGACGTCATGCAGACGCAAAACAGTCAGCAGATTGTGCAGCATCTGCTGGAGAAAGTGATGCCGGGCAACGATCAGCCACGTGCGCTGTTAGTCAATAATCTTGGCGGCATGTCCGCGCTGGAGATGAGTCTGGTCACGCGGGATCTGATTGAGTCGCCGCTAAGCCGTGGCAGTGATTATCTGATTGGCCCGGCTCCGCTGATGACCGCGCTGGACATGAAGGGCTTTTCCGTCACCGCCATGACGCTGACGCCGTTGTTCGAGGAGGCGATCTGCGCGCCGGTTGAGGTCACCGGCTGGGTTCAGGCGGTTAAAATCGCACCGCTGCAGCCAGTTAACGCGACAAAAGAGGCAACAGCGCATCCGGCGCAACCCTCAGATAACCCGACCGTCGCTGCGTTTGTTAACAGCATCTGTGAAACGCTGATCGCCAGCGAAAGCGAGCTGAACAAACTGGATGCGCAGGTCGGTGATGGCGATACCGGTTCGACCTTTGCTGCTGGCGCACGTCAGATCCAGCGCGAATGTGCAGATAATCAGCTGCCGTTAAATGCCTTGCCCGATCTGCTCGCGGTGACGGGTGAGCGACTGGCGACCGTGATGGGCGGCTCCAGCGGCGTACTGATGGCGATCTTTTTCACCGCTGCTGCGCAGCAGCTGGCCGAAGGCGATGCGCTGCCCGCGGCCCTGCAACAGGGTCTGGAGAAGATGAAGCAGTATGGCGGGGCACAACCAGGAGATCGTACGCTAATTGATGCGCTGCAACCGGCAATCGAGGCGCTGGTGGCGGGTAAATCGCTGGCAGAGGCGGCTGATGCGGCACAGCAGGGCAGTGATGCAACCGCCAGCATGGGGAAAGCAAAAGCGGGCCGATCATCTTATCTTAACAGTGCTAACCTCAACGGCGTGTCTGATCCGGGTGCCGTCGCTGTCGCCAGAGTCTTTGCGGCATTAAAAAAACTATAGTGCTGTCACGACGCTAAACGCGCCTGGAGAAAGGCCAGTAACTGGCGGTTTACTTCGCTGCGCTGACGGTGCTGCGGGTAAACCGCATTCAGGGAGAGCGGGGGCGGCAGATAGTCGTCCAGCACGGTCACCAGCTCACGGCGTTGCAGGGCTGTCTCAACGATAAAGGCGGGTAACAATACCAGTCCTAATCCTGCCAGTGCGGCATCACGCAGGACCTCGCCATTGTTACTCACCATCGGTCCCTGAACCGCCAGCCACTTCGGTTTACCATTGACCTGCAGTTCCCAGCCATTCTGACCTTCACGTCCGTAGCGCAGACAGGCGTGTTGCAGCAAGGCTTCTGGCTGCTGCGGCGTGCCAGCCCGTTCCAGATAGCGGGGGCTGCAGCAGATAACCCGCTTCAGCTCGCCGAGCGGACGGGCAATCAGCGTGGAATCCGCCAGCGTACCGATGCGAATCGCCATATCAACGCCTTCGCCAATCACATCGGCATAGCGGTCAGCCAGCTCAATATGAAACTGCAATGATGGATGGTGGCTCAGAAATTCGGCAATCAGGGGGGAGAGGTGGCTCATGCCAAAGGACATCGGCAGATTGATTCGGAAGGTGCCGCGCAGCGCCTGCTGCTGCTCTGACACCGCCAGTTGCGCTTCCTGAATCTCATCCAGAATGCGCTGAGCATGTTGCGCGAACAGTAAACCTGCATCCGTTACAGACAGCTTACGGGTGTTACGGATCAGCAGTCGTACCCCCAATGATGCCTCCAGCGCAGCCATGCGGCGGCTGACATACTGTTTCGATAGCATCAGATGCTCAGCTGCTGCAGTAAAGTTACCAGCATGCATTACCGCAACGTAAATCCGGAGATCTTCAATCTGCATAGTGTCCACTTATCGGTGACAGTGACAATGATTCAGGCGTAACTTCAGCCAGAGGCGTTAACTTATATCGGGTAATGCGTCACAGGGCAACGCGTCAGCTTTATCAGCCAGCGCGACGGAGATCATAGATTTGCCGTTTCCTTACCCCTCAACTGGTGGTCAGTCGGGTCAATCGCGTTAAAGCCGTTATAGTAATCAGGCAGTGACGCAATCCATCCGGAACATAATCTCTTGATTAATCTGATAAGGAGTAGCTGGTGAAAAAATTACTCTGCGCGACGGTGCTGGCCGTTTTGCCAATGACCACGCTGGCGGCGTCGGTATTTACGCTGCAATCACAGGACTTCAGCGATAATGCGCTACTGGATAAAAAGTTTGCCGGTGCCAATAAAAGTAATCCTTCCTGTACCGGTGAGAATATCTCTCCCGAATTGAACTGGTCTGCGATTCCGGCTGGCACCCGCAGTCTGGCTCTTCTGATGACCGATCCGGTCGGGGCCAAAGGGCTTGGCGTTACCCACATGGTGGCCTATAACATTCCCGCCAGCCGCTCGTCATTTGCGCAGGGGGCGCTGACAAAGGGCAAGGACTACACCGGCGGAAAAAATACCCCAGGGACGCTGCACTATTATGGCCCATGCCCGCCTGCAGGCAGTGGTCTGCATCACTATAACTTTGTGCTGATCGCCACCGATTTGCCGGTGGGTCAGTTGAAAGCGGGGTTAACCCAGGCAGAGCTGGTGGCACAGCTGAAAGGCCATGCGCTGGGTGCGGCCAGCACCGTCGGCCGCTTTAGCAATGAATGACCTGCACGTTGGCAGAGGCAGCGCTGAATAGCCTGCCTCTGCGCGCAGCGGGTCAGTCGCCACTAAACATCTCGCAGATGCGCGACGCAATGTGATGGGTGTGGGTCTCCAGCGCGAAGTGGCCGCTATCCAGCATCTCGACCACCGCCTGTGGATTATCGCGCTGCCAGGCCACGGCGCCCGGTGGAATAAAGAACGGATCGTGCCTGCCCCAGATCACCAGCGTTGGCACCTGCTGCTGGCGAAAGAATGCCTGAAATTCCGGATAACGTTTCAGATTACTGGCGTAATCCAGAAACAGGGCCTGCTGAATATCTTTGTTACCGGGGCGCTCCATCAGCAGGGTATCCAGGGTATAGGTTTCCGGGGCGATCTGCTGCGGATCGCGCACCCCATGCAGATACTGCCATTTCACCCCTTCCAGCGTCAGGATGGCGTCACGGATCACCTGACCATTTGCTTCGCTGGGATCGTCCCAGTAGGCGCGGACCGGCGCCCAGGCCTCTCCTAATCCCTCCAGATAGGCGTTACCGTTTTGTGATATCAGTCCGCTGACGCGATCGGGGTAAGCCAGCGCCAGTCGCAGACCGGCAGGTGCGCCATAGTCGAAAACATACATCGCATACCGTTCCAGTCCCAGTGCATCGACAAAGGCGGTCAGCGTCTGGCCAAGCGCATCGAAGGTCCAGGAATAGTTGCGCTCAGCAGGCACTTCAGTGAAGCCAAAGCCCGGCATATCGGGTGCGATGAGATGAAATTTATCGGCCAGAAGCGGGATCAGATTGCGGAACTGATGTGAAGAGGTGGGAAAGCCATGCAACAGCAGCAGTACCGGCAGGGAAGGATCGCCTGCTTCGCGATAGAAAATATTGACGCCATCGGCCTGCTGGTAACGGTACGAAATGGATTGATCACGCATGCTGAACTCCTGTAACTGGTTAAATAGTATTTATATGGTTACTCAGGGTCATTATGCAGCCAGGATGTAACCTGTCAAATCAATTTATAATGGTTACAATAAGTGCGGTGTAACTACTCAAATGGTCTTTTGTCGGTTACAGTGGCATCAACAGAGTTAACAAGGGAGGCAATATCATGGCGGAAACGCAATCACACACCGCCCAGGGACCGTGGTTTCTGGCCGATAATCCGGCGCTGGATTTCATCAATACCCTGGCCATCGTGGAGGGCCAGCCGCACGACTTCTGGCAAACCGATCAGGATGTTGAAGCCTGGCTACAGCAGGCCGGACTGGCACCAGACGCCCCGGCTCCGCAGTATGAACCGGGTGCGCTGTTGCAGGCGGCGCGTCAGTTACGTCAGATCATTCGTGACAATGTGCAGCAGCTTAAAGCGGGAGAGGGCGTTGATATTCAGGCGCTGAACGCCTGGCTGGGAGAAGCGACCAGCCATCTGCAAATGACCGGGGAGCCGGGCACCTTAAAAATCAGGCGGGTCTATGCGGGCCAGAGCGTGATGCAGCGGCTGGGACAGGTTGCGGAACAGGCTGCGATGTTGCTGGCGCAGGAGGACTTAAGCAGAGTCCGTGGCTGTGAACATCCCGCCTGTACACTGTGGTTTTACGATCGCACCAAAGCGCATCGCCGCCGCTGGTGCAGCATGGCGCTGTGTGGCAATCGGGCGAAAGTCGCGCGTTTCAGGGCAGTTAAATCAGCTGGGTAAACAGATCGGACGGCAGATAAAAAAACACCCTGCAGAGCAGGGTGTCAGAGCAATTATTTCGCGGCGGTCGCTGATGGCTTGTGCCGCTTACGCAGCTTGTCGATCAGGCGATGCGCTTCCGCTTTGGTCGCCACCGCAGGAGATGAACCGGTCAGCGGTTGACGGGCTGTTTCACGTACCGTCAGAATGGTGAGCAGGCCAATCACGCCCGCGCCCATCATGTAGTAAGCCGGCATCATATTGTTTTTAGTGGTATCCACCAGCCACGCGGTAATCAGCGGTGTCGTACCCCCAAACAGCGAAACCGACAGGTTGAAGCCGATGGCCAGCGCACTGTAACGGATATCGGTAGTAAACAGCGCTGGCAGCGTCGAAGGCATAGTGCCGCTGAAGCAGGTGTGCAGTACACCCAGAATCATCAGGCCGCCAAATACCGCCCACATATTACCTGACCCGATCAGCATAAAGCTCGGGATGGCGAGCAGGATCAGACCCACCGCACCAAACGCAATTACCGGACGACGACCGATGCGGTCAGTCCAGCGACCCCACAGCAGTGTCAACGGCATCATTACGAACATCGCCACCATCACCAGCAGCAGGCCACTTAACTCTGGCAGACCCAGCACGCCGGTCAGATAGCTCGGCATATACGAGGTCAGCATGTAGTTAGAGACGTTAAACAGCAGCACCAGACCGATACATTTCATCATCGGTGCGCGGTATTTGCTCAGCATCTGCATCAGCGTCAGACGCGGCTTGCTTTGTTCCAGCGCTTCCTGTTTTTCCATGTGCTGCTGGAAGGCCGGAGTCTCTTCCAGCTTCAGTCGTACATAGAGACCAAACAGGCCCAGCGGCGCGGCGATAAAGAACGGCACGCGCCAGCCCCAGGACATCATCGCCTCATTCGACATCACGGTGGTCATCACCGTGACCAGGCTGGCACCCATCAGATAACCGCCGATGGTGCCAAATTCCAGGAAGCTGCCCATAAAGCCACGGCGTTTATCGGTGGAGTACTCCGCGATAAAGGTCGCTGCGCCGCCATATTCACCGCCGGTTGAGAAGCCCTGAATCAGACGTGCCACCAGCAGCAGAATCGGTGCCATGATGCCTATTGAAGAGTAAGCCGGGATCAGTCCGATACAGAACGTACCAATTGACATCATGATCATCGTCATCGCCAGCACTTTCTGCCGTCCGATGCGGTCACCCAGCGGGCCAAATACCAGGCCGCCAATCGGACGGACCAGGAAGGCCGCCGCAAACGTACCAAAGGTGGCGATCAGCTGCACCGCGTTGTTGGCATCCGGGAAGAAGACTTTGCCGATGATCACGGCGAGATAGCTGTATACGCCAAAGTCGAACCATTCCATCGCATTACCTAACGCAGCCGCGCCAACTGCCCGCTTCAGCATGTCGTTGTCGATTACGGTAATGTCGTCAACAGTCAGCTCTTTTTGCTTCCTGTTCCAGAAATGTTTCTTTGGGTGTTCAGACGATGAGTTTCTGGTGTCCATATTCTCCTCAGGTGCATCAATGAAGGAGTCTTATAGCTTTCGCAGCCGCAAACAATGTTCAGAAGAAACCGTGGAAATGAAAGCTATAAGAAGCCGAATAATTTTAAGTGAAGCGGCAGAAACCGCAGCCGGTAAACTCTAGACTACGATTGTAAGTTTTTGCAAGTTTTCAGCCGAAATAACTGCATTTACTGACAAAACCAGCATGGTGAACTTATTCACGCCTGCTTACGGGTCTGAACATTTGGTAATATCGTGCGGTTATTACTCGGGTTATCATGGATCTGATTGTCCGGTGCTGATGCGCTACTTAAACAGTTTCAGTTCGTCGATGCGATCCAGCGCCTGCAGTAATTGCTCCGTCCCGGTTGTCAGGCTGATGCGAATATAATCACGACCCGCGGCGCCAAACCCGTTACCCGGTGCCACCAGCAGATGACACTGTGCCAGTAGCAGGGCGGCGAACTGCTCCCCGGTGAAACCAGCTGGCGCTGCCAGCCAGAGGAAAAAGGTGCCCTGACGGGCGCGTACCGGCCAGTGCATCGCAGCCAGCCTGGCTAAAATCACTCTGCGCCGCCGATGGTAATGCTCTGCCAGCAATGTGAGTTGTTCAGCGGGCAGCGACAACGCGGTGATGGCGGCATCCTGCACCGCGCCATACACCGTGCTGTAGCTATGAGTATGAAGTTTTTTAAATGCCGCAATCATCGAGGCGTTTCCCACCGCAAATCCCACCCGCCAGCCTGCCATGAGTGCGCTTTTTGACAGCGTGTAGATTTCCACGCCCCAGGCTTTGCCATCGGGCTGTGCCAGCATACTCAGCGGCTGTTCGCCCGACTCACTGCCCAGCGTGGCATAGGCGAAATCATGAATCAGCGGAACATGATGCTGGCGGGCGAAGGCCAGCGCGTCGGCGAACAGCGCGGGTGTCGCCAGTGCGCCGGTGGGGTTATGGGGATAATTGAGCAGCAGCAGACCGGCACGCGCCGCGATATCGTCTGGCACCTGGGTGAAATCGGGCAGGAAATCATTGCACGCCTCCAGCGGAATGCCATAAAAATCGGCACCTGCCTGACGGGCCGCTGAGCGGTAGAGCGGATAGCAGGGATCGGTAGAGATCAACACCTGACCCGGATTAAGCAGGGCGCGGGGAAAACCGTTGACGCCAATGTGCGCGCCCTGGAACAGCGCCACTTCAGTTTCAGGATCGAGCGTGACGCCGTAGTGACGCTGGTAAAAGGCTGCGATAGCACGGCGCAGCGCGGGTTTGCCCCAGAACGAGGGATACTCATGGTTCTCCGGTTTCGCTGCCGCAGCCTGTAATGAAGCGATTACCGCGGGCGGCGTCGGCTGACGCGGACTGCCGGAAGAGAGATCGATCAGCGGTAACAGCGCATCATCCAGTTGTGCTGCCTGCTTTTCCAGCATGCTGAAGAGGTTCTCTTCGAGCCCTGCGACCATCTCTGAAGCTGCAAACTCCGCCATATCTCTCCCGCAATAAACAGTGTTAAGCGGGGAAGAATGACACAGCTGACATTAAAATCTTTAGCAGAAATAACACTGTTCTTTGCAGGGATTCGAATATTCAGCGTGTGACTATCGTTAGCATAAATAAGCCAAAGCCGCGGCTGGGTTTTGCCTGTTCCTCTCCGCGATGGCTGTGATTAAATCGATCGCTCTCACAATAATGAATCAGGGCAAACAATGCAGATCACATCCCGGGGAATTATTCTGGCACTGACCACCGCCAGCCTTTTTATTTCTGCCGCTCAGGCAGCCGACCAGAAGAAAATACAGATTGGATTTAATCCAGGGCCTTATAAAGAGCAGTTTGAAAAAGGCGTCGCGCCCTTATTAATCAGGCAGGGGTACATCCTGGAGTATAAAGATTTCAGTGATGGGATTCAGGTTAATGATGCTGTTCATCGCGGGACGATTGACGCCAATATCATGCAGCATCCCGTCTATCTAAAGTCGGTTAATGACCGGCTTGGCATTGATAACGTTGGGATTGTGCAGGTGCCGACCCCGCCAATGGGGCTCTACTCTGGGCGCGTGAAAACGCTGACTCAACCCGCGCCGGGCAGCACGGTCTCTGTGCCCAACCAGCCCTCAAATGAGTACCGGGCGGCGCTGTTACTTCAGAGCATCGGCTGGCTCAAAATCAGCCCCGATAGCGATGCTGCCACTTTTTCGCAGAAAAATATCACGGAAAACCCCTACAAAATCGTGCTTAAAGAGATGGATAACGCCCAGCAGGTGCGTGCACTTCCCGACGTTGACTATGGAGTTATTCAGGGCAACTTCGCGGTATCCAGTGGTATGAAACTCAATTCGGCACTGAAACTGGAAGCGGCAACCAGCCAGTTTATTAACGTAGTGACGGTAGCCGGTAAAAATAAGCAGGCTCAGTTTGCCCGTGACATTATTGCCGGCTACCACTCAGCAGAATTTAAAAGCTATATCACCGGTAATGCGCAATATGCGGGCTATCTGCTGCCAGATTATTTCAAATGAGTCAGGTAGCCATTTCGTTTCGCCATGTCAGCAAAACGTTTGCGCGTAACGGTGCAGAAGTGCAGGCGCTGAGGGAGATTAATCTGCGCATCAACCAGGGTGACATCTTTGGCGTCATCGGCACCAGTGGAGCCGGAAAAAGTACGCTGCTGCGCCTGATTAATCACCTGGAGACCCCGACATCCGGCTCGGTTGAGGTGCAGGGTGAAGCGTTACAAGGGATCAGCAAAAAGCGCTTAATTCAGGTCAAAAAGCAGATTGGCATGATCTTCCAGCACTTCAATCTGCTCAATGCCAGAACAGTGTTTCACAACGTCGCCATCCCACTGATTTTGCAGGGCCGTGATAAAGATTTTATCGCTACCCGCGTGGCGGAACTGCTGGCGTTTGTTAACCTCAGCGACAAAGCCCACAGCTACCCGGATGAACTCTCCGGCGGTCAAAAACAGCGCGTCGGAATTGCCCGCGCGCTGGCGACCAATCCCGCGATTCTGTTGTGTGATGAGGCGACCTCCGCGCTGGATCCCCAGACCACGGTACAGATTCTGCTGCTATTACAGGAGATTAATCAGCGTTACGGCATCACCATTGTCCTGATCACCCATGAGATGTCGGTGGTCCAGAAGATCTGCAACCGGATGGCGGTGATGGAGCAGGGCCGCATCGTTGAACAGGGCGATGTCCTGTCGCTGTTTGCTGAGCCGCAACAGTCGGTGAGCGCCAGCTTTGTGCAGTCCGTCATCCACGATCGTCTGCCACAGCAGACACTGGCGCTGTTAAGCCAGCATCCGGCAGTCGACGTGCTGCGGCTGGAGTTTGTCGGCAGCACGGCACAACAGCCGATCATCAATCGCCTGATCCGTGAACATGAGGTTGAAGTGAATATCCTGTTCGCCAGCATGACGGAAGTACAGCGTACCATTCTGGGTTTCATGATTGTGCAGATCAAAGGCGAGCCCGCCCGGCGCGACGCGGCCATCCAGTTTCTCATCGCGACCGGAGTGAAAATCAGTGATCTCAGAACTCTTTGAAACCGCCATTACCGGCGATCAGTTCCTGACGGCGATGCAGGACACGCTGATTATGGTGGCGCTGTCGCTGGGGTTTGGTTCGCTGCTGGGACTGCCGCTTGGCATTGTGCTGGTGATCTGCCGTCCGGGTGGTATACAGCCAAATCGGCTGGTGCATCAGTTGCTGAACCCGATCGTGAATATCATCCGATCACTGCCGTTTATTATTCTGCTGATCACGATTCTTCCGCTGACGCGCCTGCTGGTGAACACCACCATCGGTACGGCGGGAGCCATTGTGCCGCTGGTGATATTTATTGCACCCTATATTTCGCGGCTGGTGGAGAATGCGCTGCTGGAGGTGGATGAGGGCATTCTGGAGTCAGCCAATGCGATGGGTGCCACCACGCTGCAGACCATCTGGTATTTCATGATACCGGAAGCCGCCTCGTCACTGGTGTTAGCCCTGACCACCGCCACCATCGGCCTGCTGGGTGCGACGGCGATGGCGGGCACGGTAGGCGGCGGCGGCATTGGCGACCTCGCCATCACTTACGGTTATCAGCGCTTTGATGCCTTTGCCACGATTTCGACTGCGCTGGTGCTGATTGTCATTGTCCAGCTACTGCAAACCCTGGGTACGCGTCTCTCGCGCCGTATCCGACGCGAGTGAGCCATGAAAAAGAATGATTTAGCCGTTATGCACTGGGGCACGTATCACGTCACCACCGAAGGGGACACGCTGACGTCGGTCAGGCCGGTGGCGTGGGACCGTAATCCCTCTGCGATCGGGCAGTCGTTACCTGGCGCGGTGCAAAGCGAAACCCGGGTCAAAAATCCGGCCGTCAGACTCGGTTATTTACAGAACAGAAGCGCATCCCGCGGCGGGCGCGGCAAAGAGCCGTTTGTGGAGGTGAGCTGGGATGTTGCGTTGCAGCTGGTGGCGGAGGAGCTGGGGCGGGTAAAAACAGAGCGCGGCAATCAGGCGATCTACGCCGGCTCTTACGGCTGGTCGAGTGCCGGACGTTTCCATCATGCCCAGAGCCAGCTTCATCGTTTCTTTAATCACTATGGCGGCTACATCGCCAGCACCAACACCTACAGCATTGCGGCCGGTGAACGCACGCTGCCGCACATCATCGGCAACCTGGATGAGTTACAACGTCACCATACCCACTGGCCGGTTCTGGCAGAGCATTGCGAACTGTTTGTGGCTATCGGGGGGTTGCCGCTGCGCAATGCGCAGGTCAATGGCGGCGGGGCTAACGACCATGCGCTTTCCCATTGGTTAACCACGCTACGGCAGAATGGCACCCGGTTTATCAACATCAGTCCGGTCAGAAACGATCTTGCTGGGGTGGCGGATGCGGAGTGGCTGGCGATACAGCCCGGCTCCGATACGGCGCTGTTACTGGCAATCGGGCAGGTGTTAATTACTGAATCTCTCTATGACGCGCCATTCACAGAACGTTACACGGTGGGCTTTGACCACTATGCCGCCTACCTGCTGGGTGAACGCGACGGGATAGCTAAAACGCCAGAATGGGCCGCACCGCTGACCGGGCTGGCGGCGGGAGAGATCCGTGCGTTGGCACGGCAGATGGCGGCGCATAAAACGATGGTGAATATTGCCTGGTCAGTGCAGCGGGCGCGGCAGGGCGAGCAGGCTTTCTGGGCCACCGTTGCGACCACCGCTCTGCTGGGTCAGATTGGCACGCCCGGCGGCGGGCTGGGCTTTGGTTACGCCTCAACCAATCTGGCCGGTGCCGCCCGGCGACAGTTTTCCGGGCCTCGTCTGCCCGCCGGCCATAATCCGGTGCAGCAGACGATTCCGGTGGCACGCATCGCCGACATGTTGCTCAATCCTGGAGGGCAATATGAGTTTGATGGGCAACAGCGGGTCTATCCCGACATCCGGCTGGTCTACTGGGCGGGCGGCAATGTCTTTCATCATCATCAGGATATCAACAAGCTGATACGCGCCTGGCGGCGGCCGGACACCGTGATTGTGCATGAGCAGTTCTGGACGGCGCAGGCAAAATTTGCCGACATCGTGCTGCCTGCGACCACGTCGCTGGAGCGTGAGGATATCGGCAGCGCCAGCAACGACGGTTTTATCATCGCCATGCCGCAGCATCTGCCGCCGTTTGGCGAGGCAAAATCGGACTACGCAATTCTTGCCGCCCTGTCGCAGCGGCTCGGTTTTGCTGACGCCTTTACGCAGGGACGTGATGAGCGCCAGTGGCTTCAGTCACTCTATGAAGATTCCCGGCCACGCGCGGCAGCGCAGGGCATCGAACTGCCGCCATTTGAGGCGTTCTGGTCACAGGGAGTGGTGGAGTATCCCGCGCCGGAGACGCCGCAGATCCTGCTAAAAGCGTTTCGTGATAACCCGGAGTCAGCCCCGCTCAGCACGCCGTCGGGGAAAATCGAACTTTTCTCTCAGCAGGTGGCCGATTTCGGGTATGACGAAGCGCCCGGATTTGCCTGCTGGTATGCGCCGGAATACCAGGCGCAACAGCAGGAAAAGCAGCAGTGGCCGTTGCATCTGCTCTCCAGCCAGCCACGGACCCGGTTGCATAGTCAGTACGATCATGGACGGGTCAGCCGGGCCACCAAAATTGCCGGGCGTGAGCCACTCTGGATGCATCCTGAAGATGCTGCTGCGCGCGGTATTGAGGAGAACAGCATCGTAAAAGTCTTTAACGGACGCGGCGCGCTGCTGGCGGGCGTGCATCTGACGCAGGATATCCTGCCGGGTGTCGTACAGATGTCGACCGGCGCCTGGTATGACCCGCTCGATCAGCAGGAGGGCCAGCCGCTGGATAAACACGGCAATCCCAATGTGCTGACTCAGGATTGCGGCAGTTCGCGACTCGGCCAGGGGTGCAGCGCGCAGACCTGTTTTGTCGAGATTGCGCTTTTTCAGCAGCCTTTGCCTGAGATTACGGCGTGGTTACCGCCGGCCTTCGTGGCGTGGAGCGCAGAGTAATCTGCGGGTGGTATGCCCGCGGCATGGTGGGATATTCCCATCCATCGCATATCCATAGCAGGATTAGTTGGTAGTTAACGCATAAATGAAATGGCAGTGTAAGGCGATTCCATGCCAACAGAGTGTCAATCATGAGCGCGTTAACCACAGCAGAATTGCCGGTAATTGATTTCGCATTATTGTCAGGTAATCAACAGCAGCAGCAACAGGTCCTGGAAAAATTAAGCCAGGCCGCGCGTGATGTCGGCTTCTTCTATTTAATCAATCACGGCATCGACCGTGAATTATTAGATGAGGTTCAGCACGTCGCGCGAAAATTTTTTGCCCTGCCGCAGGCGGATAAATCCGCGGTGGCGATGGCTAACTCGCCGCATTTTCGTGGCTATAACCTGGCGGGCGTGGAAATAACCCGCAGCCAGCCCGACTATCGCGAGCAGTTTGATATTGGTGCGGAACGGGAAGCGCTGCCCGTTACCGCCGATTCACCCACCTGGCAACGGATGCAGGGGCCGAATCAGTGGCCTGAAGCCTTACCTGAACTGCAAACGGTGGTCACCCGCTGGCAGCAGCAGATGACAGCGGTGGCGCTGGAGCTGCTGCGCGCCTTTGCCGGGGCACTGAATCTGCCGCGCAACGCCTTCGATAACCTCTATGGCGACTATCCCAACGAACATATCAAACTGATCCGTTATCCGGGCCGCACGGAGGGCGAATCACGCCAGGGGGTTGGCGCGCACAAAGATTCAGGCTTTCTGACGATGTTACTGCAGGATGACCAGCCGGGCTTACAGGTGGAAGTGACGCCGGACAACTGGATCGATGCCTCGCCATTGCCGGGCGCGTTTGTGGTGAACATTGGCGAGCTGCTGGAACTGGCAACCAACGGTTATCTGCGCGCGACGGTGCATCGTGTGGTGTCGCCACCGCAGAGCAGCGAGCGCTTATCCATCGCCTTTTTCCTGGGCGCGCAACTCGACGCCGTGGTGCCGATCTATCAACTGCCTCCTCAACTGGCTGAACTGGCACAGGGACCGAGCAGCGATCCGCTTAACCCGCTGCTGCGCGAAGTGGGCTGGAACTACCTTAAAGGCCGGTTGCGTTCGCATCCGGAAGTCGCCCGGCGTTTCTACCCTGAACACAACACCCACTGATAACGATAAGAGATAAATGATGATGATTAAAAAGCGCTTTCTGGCCCTGGCCGGTCTTTCACTGCTGATTGCCCAGAGTTTACAGGCCGCGCCGCTGCGCGTAGCGGCCGATCCGCTGCCCCATGCGGAAATCCTGGAGTATGTCAAAACCCTGGACCCGAAACTGGATCTCAAAATTGTTGAGCTGAGCGGGGGCGTGAATGCCAATGAGCTGCTGGCCGCCGGGGATGTGGATGCCAACTACTTCCAGCATCTGCCTTACCTGAAAGATCAGGAGAAGGCGCTGGGGAAAACCTTTGCCGTGGCCGCCAGTGTTCACATCGAGCCGCTGGGTATCTATTCGCGTAAGGTGAAAAGTTTAGCGGCGCTACCTGAAGGGGCCAGCATTGCGGTACCGAACAACACCACTAACCTGAGCCGCGCACTCTGGCTGTTGCAGGACAAAGGGGTGATCAAACTCAACGCGCAGGGTGAAACGGGTTCGACGCTGGTGACGCCGAAAGATATCAGTGAGAACCCGAAGAAAATTAAGATCGTTGAGATTGAGTCGCCGCAGCTGCCACGCTCGCTGGATGATGTGGATGCCGCGATTATCAACGGCAACTACGCGCTGGAAGCCGGTCTGACCCCGGCGAAAGATGCGCTGGGACTGGAGTCTGCAGCACATAATCCCTACGCCAACCTGCTGGTAACGACGCCAGAACTGGCGAAAGATCCCCGCGTGTTACAGCTGGCGAAAGATCTGCGCTCGCCGCAGGTAGCGGAGTTTATCCGTAAAAATTATCAGGGCTCAGTGATTCCGGTCGCGGACCAGCAGCATGATTAAACTCAGTCATCTCAGCAAACAGTATCCTGGCGCATCTGCGCCAGCGTTAGAGGACATCTCACTCACCATCGAAGAGGGGACCATCTTTGGCATCCTCGGCCGGAGCGGAGCGGGCAAAAGTACACTATTGCGCTGCCTCAATCGGCTGGAGAGTCCCACCAGCGGCCTGATTGAAATCGACGGGCAGGATCTCGCTGCGATGAGCCTGGCGCAACTGCGTCAGCAGCGACAGCAGATGGGGATGATCTTCCAGCACTTCAATCTGCTGCATTCGCGCAACGTGCAGGACAACGTCGATCTGGCGCTGGAGATTGCCGGTGTGCCTGCGGTTGAACGCCGCGAGCGGGTCGCATCGCTGCTGAAACTGGTGGGTCTGGCCTCTTTTGCGGCGGCCTGGCCGTCGCAGCTCTCCGGTGGACAGAAACAGCGCGTCGGCATCGCCCGCGCGCTGGCCGCCCGACCCCGTTATCTGCTGTGTGATGAGGCGACCAGCGCGCTGGATCCCGAAACCACCACCTCGATTCTCGATCTGCTGGCCGATATTCAGCAGCAGCTCAATATCACCATTGTATTGATCACCCATGAAATGGCGGTGGTGAAGCGGATTTGTGACGGAGCGGCGCTGCTTGAAAATGGCCAGCTGGTTGAGAGCGGCAGCCTGAGCCAGATCATGGGACGTGAAGAGGGACGTCTGCGCAAAATGCTGCTGAAGGATGGCGAAGCAGACCGGGCGTTTATCGAAAAATATCAGCGTGAGGCATTAACCCGATGCGTAGCATGAGTAGTGAGCGGTTTCAGGAACTGCTGCTGAACGCCACTGGCGAAACACTGTACATGGTGTTGCTGGCGGCCCTTTTCACGGTCGCGATAGGGCTACCGGTGGGCGTGCTGCTGTTTCTGACCCGGCCAAAAGGCATTCTGCCCAATCGCGCGATTTCACTGCTGCTGAATACGCTGGTAAATACCGGACGCGCCTTGCCGTTTGTGGTGCTGCTGATTGCGCTGATCCCCTTTACCCGTCTGCTGGTCGGCACCACGCTGGGCAGCACTGCCGCCATTGTGCCGATTACGCTGGGGGCATTTCCCTTTTTTGCCCGCATCGTGGAGAACGCGCTGGATGAGGTCGACCGCGGCCGTATAGAAGCGGTGGTATCAATGGGCGGCACCCTGTGGCATATCGTCAGCCGTGTGCTGCTGCCGGAAGCGCTTCCCGCGCTGGTGGCGGGCGTTACCCTGACGATTGTGATGCTGATTGGCTTCTCGGCGATGGCGGGTGTGGTTGGCGGTGGCGGGCTGGGCGATCTGGCAATTCGCTACGGTTATCAGCGCTTCGATAACCAAATCATGGCGGCCACCATTGTGGTGCTGCTGGCGCTGGTGATGCTGATTCAGAAACTCGGCGACCGGCTGGTGCGCTCGCTGGCATATCGTCGATAAGGAGCAACCATGTTTCGCGTGATGTCGCCACAAGGCTA
Source organism: Pantoea sp. Lu_F5_004 (assembly GCF_051136245.1). Lineage (NCBI taxonomy): Bacteria > Pseudomonadati > Pseudomonadota > Gammaproteobacteria > Enterobacterales > Erwiniaceae > Pantoea > Pantoea sp. Lu_F5_004. The sequence goes on along the minus strand of NZ_CP194947.1, from coordinate 401,503 downwards.
TCTGCAACGGCCAGGGCTGCGGGCCGGGGTGGGAGAAATTATCCGGCCGCTTGCCTCGCATATTCACATCCTTACCTCGCCGCGCGCCTGGCAGGCGGTGAATCCTGACATGAGCATAAGTCTGGAACAGGCGGGGATCCGCTGGCAGCTCGACACCCTGACCGGTGAGTGTACCGATGCGGCGATTGCTGCCCTGCAACAGCAGGTGCAGACGCACGGCGCTACCCTGATTCTGGCAGTCGGCGGCGGGCGGGTTCTGGACTGCGCCAAAGCGGTCAACGATGCGCTGCCGGAGATCCGGCTGGTTAACTTCGCCACGCTGGCCGCCACCTGTGCCGCCTGGTCTCCGCTGGCAATTATCTATGATGAGCGCGGCGGCCATCTGCGCAGCCAGCCGCTAAATGCCATGCCGGAGCGGATTCTGGTGGACAGCGAGGTCATCGCCCGCAGCGAGGTACGCTATCTGCGGGCCGGGATCGTGGATGCGCTGGCCAAATGGTTTGAATTTGAGCCTTATCAGCGACAGACGCCGCACCAGCTGGCGCTGGATCTCAAAGTCGCAGCCGCCTGGCAGGCGGTTACGGTGCTGAAACGCTGGGGCGAAACGGCGGTGGCCGATAACATCAGGCAGCAGGTCACCTCGGCGCTGGAGAAAGTGATTGAAGCCAACATTGTGCTGGCGGGGCTGGCTAACAGTATTCAGGATGCGATGGCGACCCCCGGCTTTGCCCATATCATCCACGATCGTCTGACTCACCAGCCGGAACTGCATCACTGGCTGCATGGCGAAAAGGTCGGCTTCAGCTTGCTGGTACAATCCTGGATTGAACAGCAGGGTAAGCAGGTAGAGCCTGAACTGCTGGCGTTGCTGCGCCGTTTCCACTCGCCCCTGACGCTGCCTGCGGCGATTAACGCGGACAGGGTGAGACAGATTGCGCAGCAGATCCATTTCCCCTCTGCCAGTCTGGCGCATCTTCCCTTTACGTTCGATCAGCATCTGCTGGAGCAGGCCTTGCTGGTGACGGCTGCTTTTAAACAGTAAATGCGGTCAGCGAATCGATCAGTGGTCGCCGCTTGCTAACCTACCAATAGTAACTTACCTTTAGTAGCTTAATGGCTAATCAGGTAAGGTGACAACGATGCATGCATTAATAGTGACTTCCCATCCTAATCAGGACGCTCACACCCACCGCGTGGCGGACCAGCTGGCGCAGGGCATTATCGCGACAGGCCACCATACGGCTGAACAGGCCGATCTTGCAGCAGAAGGGTTTGATCCGCGTTTTACGCTCAGCGATCACAGACATTTCAACGGCCTGGTGCCGACGCCGCCCGATGTGCTGGCAGAACAGCAGCGGCTGGATCGTGCTGTTGCGCTGGTGCTGGTCTATCCGGTCTACTGGTGGTCATTCCCGGCACAGCTTAAAGGCTGGATAGACCGCGTCTTCATCGCGGGCTGGGCCTTTGATGAGCAGGATAGCCATATCGTAAAACGCCTCGGCCATCTTCCCGTGCATCTGGTTGCGATTGGCGCGGCGGATACCCGAACCTTTCTGCGGCGCGGCTATTTCGCCAGCATGCGGAATCAGATTGATCACGGCATCTTTGACTATTGCGGTGCGCCGGTGGTGACCAGTGAACTGTTGCTTAGCGGCGATGAAGGCTATCCTGAGTCTCACTATCAGCTGGCGCATCAACTGGGCCAGCGTCTGTTCGCCCATCAGGAAAAACATGACCGTTGAAAAAACACCCCGTAAGCGTCTGTCACGCGAGGCACGACGCAGGCAGTTATCAGACGTCGCGTGGCAGATAATGCAAACCGAAGGCAGCGAGGCACTGACGCTGGCCAGAGTCGGCGACGCGGCGGGGGTCAGTAAACCGGTGGTTTATGACCACTTCACCACCCGTCATGGATTGCTGGCGGCATTGTATGACGATTTTGATCGTCGCCAGACCGAAAAGATGGAAGCGGCGATGAATGCCGCGCCGAAGGTGATGCAACAAAAAGCGGAAGTACTTGCGGCCTGTTATGTAGATTGTGTGATGACGGAAGGGCGTGAGATTCCTGAGTTGCTGTCAGCGCTCAGCACCTCACCGGAACTGGCTGCCATCAAACGCCACTATCAGCTCGACTTTATCGCCCGCTGTCAGCGCTGGTTTGCCCCTCTGGCAGGCAGCAGCGGTATTCCGGAAGCCGGCATGTGGGGCTTGCTGGGGGGCGCGGATGCCATCGCAGGCGCGGTGGCACGCGGCGATGTCAGCAAACCGCAAGGAGAGCAGGCGATCACTGCCATGGTTGTGGCGCTGGTGGCAGGCAGCCGTGCGTCGGAATCGGATTAGCATAAAAAAGGCGGCCCGCAGGCCGCCGAATCCTTCAACCACAACAGGCGTTGTGTAAGTAGTGGCAACGTACAATGATGATCGTTTTAGCCTTTCACCCCGCCCGCGGTTAAACCGCTCACCAGCCAGCGCTGCGCCAGCAGGAAAACCAGAGTGATCGGAATCGCGGAGAGCACCGCCGCGGCGGCGAAATCGCCCCATAGATAGTTCTGCGGATTGAGGTACTGCTGCATCCCGACCGCCAGGGTGTAGCTGTTTACATCGCGCAGCAGCAGCGAGGCGACCGGCACTTCAGTCACCGCAGCGATAAACGCCAGAATAAACACCACCGCCAGAATCGGCACCGACAGCGGCAGCAGCACCAGCCGGAACGCCTGCCACGGCGTTGCGCCATCCAGCGCAGCGGCCTCTTCCAGTGACCCGTCAATAGTTTCGAAATAGCCTTTGATGGTCCAGACATGCAGCGCGATACCGCCCAGATAGGCGAAGATCACCCCACCGTGGGTATTCAGCCCGATAAAGGGCAGATACTGACCGAGACGATCAAACAGAGCATAGAGCGCCACCAGCGACAGCACCGCCGGGAACATCTGGAAAATCAGCATCCCTTTCAGCAGACTGGCACGGCCGGTAAAGCGCATACGGGCAAACGCATAGGCGCAGGTGGTAGAGAGCGCCACGATGCCCAGCGCACTGATTGCCGCAATCTTGATCGAGTTCCATAACCAGAGCAGCACCGGAAAGGGCGGCGGTGTCACCCGGCCATCCGCATGTTCCACGCTGAAACCCAGCGCCAGCCGCCAGTGCTCCCACGAGATCTGCTCCGGGATCAGGCTGCCGGTGGCGAAGTTCCCGGCACGCAGCGAAATCGCAATCACCATCAGCAGGGGAAAGAGAATCGCCGCGATAAATAACAGCAGCAGCAGATGCGTGGTGAACAGACGCAGCCGTTGCGATTTTGGTTGTACCATAGCCATAACAACTCCTCAGAGCCTGGTCCATCAGGCTATTTTATTTGTCAGTCTGAACCCGGGCAGTGTTCACAATCCTCACATCCCAGGTTCCGGTTGTTCCACGCTCTTTGCGTCCGGACTGCCTGCAACCATGACGCCTGTCGGGCCAGGCGCTTAGTCGAATTTCATCCGCGAGGCTTTGAGGTTAATCACCGCCAGCGCACCCACCAGCAGGAAGATCAACGTGGCAATGGCAGCAGCCAGACCAAAGTCCTGCCCGCCGCCGCCTTCAAAGGCGATGCGCCAGGTGTAGTTCACCAGCAAATCGGTATAACCGGCTGGCGTGGTGGTGCCGAGGCGATCCGGCCCGCCGTTGGTGAGTAACTGCACCAGCACAAAGTTATTAAAGTTAAAGGCAAAGCTGGCGATCATCAGCGGCATCAGTGGTTTCAGCAGCAGCGGCAGGGTAATCAGGAAGAAGTTCTGCAGCGGTCCCGCACCGTCCATCGCCGAGGCTTCATAGAGATCGTCCGGAATCGCCTTCAGCAGGCCCATACAGAGGATCATCATGTAGGGATAACCGAGCCAGGTGTTGACGATAATCAGCATGGTGCGCGCCAGCGTCGGGTCGCTGAACCAGGCGGGCTTCACGCCAAACAGCGCGCTGAGCATCACGTTGATTTCACCAAAGCTCTGGTTAAACAGTCCTTTGAAAATCAGGATCGAGATAAACGCCGGAACGGCATAGGGCAGAATCAGCATCACCCGATAGACCGCTTTGCCGCGCAACGCCTCCCACTGCACCAGACAGGCCAGCACCATGCCCACCGCGACGGTCAGCACCACGGTGATCAGCGAGAAGAGTAGCGTCCAGCCAAATATCGCCAGGAACGGCTTCTGAATCCCTTCGTCAGTAAACACCCGCACGAAGTTTTTCCAGCCGGTATTCACGGTAAAGCCGGGACTTAAGGTTTCGTTCGCCCAACTGCCGTCGGCGTTAATCGCCTGGTAGAAACCAGTCTGCGGATTTGCGCGATAGCGCGCGTTACTCTGCTGGTTGATCAGCTCATCCTGCGTGCCAACCCGATAGAGTGGCTGGGTGCCGGAGAACTGGCGCAGTGAACTCATCCGCAACTGACGACCATCCGGCAGTTCCGCCCGGATCTGACTCAGTGCCTGACGATGGGTCGTAATCGCTCTGAAGTTCGCCCGTTCACCTGACGGTGACGCGGCAGGGGTCATTTTCAGCGTCTGTTCAGCGCCAAACTGAAACGGCGGTGAAACATAGTCTTTGCCATCATTCAGCACTAACTGCCAGCGATCGCCGGCCGGGAACAGAGAAAAACTGACTGCTTCACCCGACTGGAAGGTGCGGCCCAGCAAAACCTGCTGCGCCCGTTCAAAGGTGAGTTGGTTGCTGCTGCTGTAGTTGGTAAAGGCAATGGCAATCGTGCAGGCGAGAGGGAACAGCACAAACAGCGCCATTCCCGCCACGCCGGGATAGACATAACGCCACGCGTACGCGCGACGGTTAGCAAAAATCCACAGTCCGGTCGCACTGAGGATCAGCGTCAGCAACGCAAACAGATATTCGCCCTGCGCGTACATCAGCACCAGCAGATAGCCGACCAGCAGACAGCAGATCCCGATGAGAACGCTTTTCAACAGCACACTGCGCGTTTTCGGTTTTCCTGACATGATGCGGTTTTCCTTAACGGTCACTCAAGCCGGGTTGCCCCGGCTGCAAGGGGAGAATTACTTTTTCAGACGAGCCTGAGCATCTTTCAGTGCGGCGTCGATGCTCTGACGACCGCCCAGCGCGTTCAGGGTGGCGGTGCGCATCGCATACCAGAATGCCGCCATCTGTGGGATATTTGGCATGATGTCACCCTGACGGGCGTTGTTCATGGTGGCGGCGATACGCGAATCTTTTTCCAGCGTCTGCTGGAAAGATTTCAGCGCCACGGCACCCAGCGGCTTATCTTTGTTGACCGCCTCCAGACCGGTGTCAGTCAGCAGATAATTCTCCAGGAACTCTTTCGCCAGCTCTTTGTTAGGACTGGCGGCGTTGATCCCGGCACTCAGCACGCCGACAAAAGCTTTCGACGGTTTACCGTTCAGGGTTGGCAATTCGGTGACGCCATAGTCGATGCCGCTTTTGTCGAGGTTGCCCCACGCCCACGGACCATTAATGGTCATGGCGGTTTCGCCCTTGTTAAAGGCGGCCTCAGCAATCGAATAATCGGTGTCCGCATTCAGGGTTTTGGCTTTAACCTGATCGACCAGGAACTGCATACCCGCCTTAGCTCCGGCGTTATCGACGCCGACATCCTTCACGTCATAATGCCCGTCGGTGAGCTTAAAGGCGTAAGCCCCGCCTGCGGCCAGCAGCGGCCAAGTGAAGTAGGGTTCCTGCAGGTTAAACATGATGGCGCTTTTGCCTTTGGCGCGCAGTTGCTTGTCGAGACCGGCGATCTCTTCCCAGGTTTTTGGCGGGTTCGGCAGCAGCTTTTTGTTGTAGATCAGTGACAGCGACTCAACGGAAATCGGGTAGCCAATCAGCTTGCCGTCAAAGCGCACCGCGTCCCAGGTGAACGGGAAAATCTTCTCGCGGAAGCTGGCATCCGGCGTGATCTCAGCCAGCAGGCCGGACTGCGCATAGCCGCCGAAACGGTCATGTGCCCAGAAGATAATATCCGGGCCATCGCCGGTCGCTGCGACCTGCGGATACTTCTCTTCCATTTTGTCAGGATGTTCGACCGTAACTTTGATGCCGGTCTCCTGCTCAAATTTCTTACCCACTTCGGCAAGGCCGTTGTAGCCCTTGTCACCGTTGATCCAGATGACCAGTTTACCTTCCTCAATTTTTGCCATCGCGCTGGCCGAAAAGAGCACGGCAGAGAGGGCAGAAAGGGCCAGAATTCTTGCTCCGGTTTTCATCGTCATAAATCCATCCTGTTAGCGGAAGTGGTGAATGCTGTACCGGCATCATTGTGCTTATCCGCCAGGGCTTCTCATCCTCCTCTGTTCTACGCCCCTCGGCCTGCCGCTGTGATCGCGCTGGCAAAAAGCCCCTTAAGCGGGCGCTTACGCGGCAAAAATTCCTGCGGGTCTGCGTTAGCGATCACAAAAAAGCGCGGCAGCGTGCGGGCCGCGGCGTCAGCCCGCGTTTCTCCTCCTCCCGCCTCCTCCCCCAGTGGATTGCATTGCGGTGGAGGATGTTACCGTCTGTTTCCTCTCGCATAGTGAGCCCCGGAACTCGTCTGCCGCTGGGCAGACACGACTATGCAGCTAAGAGGGAAGGGATCATGGCGAGCGTTGTGTTACGCAATGTCACGAAAGCCTGGGGCGATACGGTGGTGTCGAAAGATATCGATCTCACTATTCGTGAAGGGGAATTTGTTGTTTTCGTCGGCCCATCAGGCTGTGGCAAATCGACGCTGCTGCGCATGATTGCCGGACTGGAGACTATCACCAGCGGCGAGCTGTTAATCGGCGACCGGCGCATGAATGAAGTGCCACCTGCCGAACGCGGCATCGGCATGGTGTTTCAGTCCTATGCGCTCTATCCCCATCTGTCGGTGGCGGAGAACATGTCTTTTGGCCTGAAACTGGCCGGGGTGAAAAAAGCGGAGATCCATCAGCGGGTCAATCAGGTGGCGGAGATTCTGCAACTGGCGCATCTGCTCGATCGCCGGCCTAAAGCCCTCTCTGGCGGGCAGCGTCAGCGCGTGGCGATTGGCCGCACGCTGGTGGCGGAACCGCGCGTCTTCCTGCTGGATGAACCGCTGTCGAACCTTGACGCCGCGCTGCGCGTCCAGATGCGGATTGAGATCTCCCGTCTGCATAAGCGCCTCAAGCGCACCATGATTTATGTCACCCACGATCAGATCGAAGCGATGACGCTGGCCGACAAAATCGTGGTGCTGGACGCCGGACGCATTGCGCAGGTCGGCAGGCCGCTTGAGCTGTACCACTATCCCGCCAACCGCTTTGTCGCCGGTTTTATCGGCTCACCAAAAATGAATTTCCTGCCGGTCAAAGTGACCGCCACCGCCATCGATCAGGTTCAGGTGCGGCTGCCGAATCAGCAGCTGGTCTGGCTGCCGGTTGACAGCGCCGGTGTGCAGGTCGGCAGCAACATGTCACTGGGTATTCGCCCGGAACATCTGCTCTCCAGCGATATCGCCGACGTCACCCTGGAAGGGGAAGTGCAGGTGGTGGAACAGCTGGGGCATGAAACACAGATCCACATCGAGATTCCCGCTATCCGTCAGAACCTGGTCTACCGCCAGGAGGACGTCGTGCTGGTAAAAGAGGGCGCCATCCTCGGTATTGGCCTGCCGCCCGAGCGTTGTCACCTGTTCCGCGAGGACGGGAGCGCGTGCCGCAGGCTGTATCAGGAGCCGGGTGTATAGCCCTGCCAAAAACAATAAAAGCAATGACCTCAGGAGATAGAAAATGTTAACTCTGCGCAAACTTCCCATCGCCGTTGCCGTCGCGGTGGGAACCCTCTCCGCCCCGACGATGGCGGTTGATTTTACCGGTTACGCCCGTTCCGGCATTGGCTGGACCGGCAGCGGTGGTGAACAGCAATGTTTCCAGGCCACCGGCGCCCAAAGTAAATACCGTCTGGGCAACGAATGTGAAACCTACGCCGAACTGAAGTTAGGCCAGGAAGTGTGGAAAGAGGGCGACAAAAGCTTCTATTTCGACACCAACGTGGCTTACTCCGTGGCACAGCAGAATGACTGGGAAGCCACATCGCCCGCCTTTCGTGAAGCCAACGTAAAAGGTAAAAACCTGATCGACGCGCTGCCAGGCTCTACCATCTGGGCCGGTAAGCGTTTCTATCAGCGTCATGACGTCCATATGATCGACTTCTACTACTGGGATATCTCGGGCCCAGGTGCCGGTCTGGAAGATGTCGATCTCGGCTTCGGTAAACTCTCTTTCGCCGCAACCCGTTCGTCTGAGGCTGGCGGCTCTTACACCTTCTCCAGCGATCGTATCCGTGACTTCGCCACCAGCACTGCCAACGACGTGTTTGATGTGCGTCTGGCCGGTCTGGAAACCAACACCAACGGCGTGCTGGAGCTGGGTGTCGACTACGGTCGTGCCAACGCCCGTGACGACTATCGTCTGGAAGAGGGTGCCTCTAAAGATGGCTGGATGTTCACTGCTGAACATACCCAGAGCATGCTGAAGGGCTACAACAAATTCGTGCTGCAATATGCCACCGATGCGCTGACCTCTCAGGGCAAAGGCGTGCCGCAGGGCACCAGCCTCAACAACAATGGTGACATGTATCGCATCCTCGACCACGGTGCGATCTCACTGGCCGAACGCTGGGATCTGATGTACGTCGCTATGTACCAGAACATCGATCTGGACAACAACCGCGGCACCGAGTGGTACACCGTGGGTGTGCGTCCGATGTACAAATGGACGCCGATTATGAGCACGTTGCTGGAACTGGGCTACGACAACGTCAAATCGCAGCAGGCTAACGAGCGCAACGGCCAGTACAAAGTAACGCTGGCGCAGCAGTGGCAGGCGGGCGACAGCATCTGGTCACGTCCGGCTCTGCGTCTGTTCGCGACCTACGCCAAATGGGATGAAAAGTGGGGTTACAACAAAGATAACTCAGGCGATCTCACCACCTTCGCCTCTGCGGACACCAGCGGCAACGGCATCCTGACCAACAGCCGTGGTAAAGACGATGAAGTGACCTTCGGCGCGCAGATGGAAATCTGGTGGTAAGCCAGCACCTTTTCTGACAGGCGCGCCTGCGCCTGATGGATCTCTTTGGTCGCGGAGTGCCATTGCCTGGTTCACGCCGCGGCCTGCAATAAGGTAGACATAATGAAAATGAAAAAACTGGCTGCACTCTGCCTGAGTGCGGCGTTACTGACAGGACACGCGCTTCCCGCCCTGGCGGATGTCAATCTGGTGCCGCAGGATCTCTCGTCCGCACCGGTCGTGGCACCCGAGACACTGCAACGCCTGAGCTGGCAACCGCTGGCTGCTTCTCAGACACAGACCACAAAACTTGCTAACAGCGGACAGACGCTGAATGCGCCACACATTGCCGGTCCGGTCGCGGCCTACAGTCTGCCCGCCAATATCGGCGAACTGACGCTCACGCTGAGCAGTGAAGTGGCGAACGGTCAGGTTTTCGCACCGAACGTGCTGGTGCTTGATGAAAACCTGCGTCCTGCGGCCTGGTTCCCCAGCCGCTACTTTACCTATCAGAAGCCGGGCGTGATGGCGGCAGATCGGCTGGAAGGGGTGATGAAATTAACCCCGGCGCTGGGTCAGCAAAAAATCTACCTGCTGGTGTTCACCACCGACAGCGATCTGACACAAACCACCACGCTGCTTGACCCGGCCAAGGCCTACGCCCAGGGCACCGGTCATGCGGTACCGGATATTCCCGATCCCGTCGCCCGCCACAGCCGGGAAGGGACAATCAAGCTGAAGATGCAGACCAGCTCCGGCTCATCCATTCTGGTCGGGCCGCTGTTTGGTTCATCCGGCCCGAGCGCGGTGACCGTCGGCAATACCGCACCGGCGTCCGCGTACAGCGCAGCACCGGCGCCTGCACCCTCAGCAGCGCCCGCGCCAAAAGCCCGTGCGGAACCGATCATGAGCGATACCGAGAGTTACTTTAACCAGAAGATCAGACAGGCGGTGAACAGCGGTAATATCGATAAGGCGCTGAAACTGCTGGATGAAGCCGAGCGGCTGGGTTCCACCTCTGCCCGGCAGACCTTTATCAGTAGTGTTAAAGGCAAGGGGTGAAACTGCCCCGACAATACTGATGTTGTTCCATCTGGTGCGCTGCGGCGCACCTTTTTTTGTTGCAGAGATCCTGATTGCATGATTTTTTTGCGTGGTTTTACGCATTGCGTAAGTCATGCTGTGGGCAATAGCGTTTGATGAATATAGGCTAACTAAGCTGTTTCAGGGATGACTTTTCTAAAGGCTAAATGCGAAGTTACACGACAACACAGGCCCGAAAATATCTTGCTGAAATCATGGATATCGTGAGGGCGGGTGAGCCTGTGATTATCACCCGCCGGGGCGGCTCTGCTGCTGTGCTTATCAGTCGCGAAGAGTTTGATGTCTGGCAGGAAATAAAACAGGGTGCCAATTTTTCAGTCGATACGGAAAAGCGTAATCAGAAACTTTTAATGAAGACTTAGTAACAAAACATTCGCTCTTATCGCGATCAATGCATTTGCATTGCCAATGCACTTGCATTACTGTTGCGCTATCTTGTTTTTTCCTAGTGAGAATCCGCAATGGGAACTTTGACTCATGCAAACATCTCTCTGCGTGCTTCATCAAAACTGACAGCCCGCAGTCAGACCACTATCCCTGCCGCAGTTCGTGATGCGATGAATCTGCAACCTGGTGAGAATATCGAATACGCTGTTCTGCCGGGCGGCAAAGTCCTTATTACCCGTCAGGAAACGGTGACTGATGATGATCCAGTGATGGCGAGCTTTCTGAGTTTTCTTGCTGCTGACATACGCAACACACCTGCAAATATTAAAACGCTGGATCGAGGATTATTAACTCGCATTACATCGTTGACCGAAGGTATGGACGTTGATTTGGATGCTCCACTCATGGACGATGAGTAATTAAGTATGGAAGACAGCACGGTTATAAATGGATGGCACGTTTATGTTCATCCCTGTTTTGAATCGCAGCTGATTGCGCTGACCAATGAAGTGGAGTTACTCAGGGCTAAATATCCTGAAAGTTACCAGCGAAAAGCAACGACTAAGCTTTTAGCTGCTGTGTTTAAAGTTATCAATAGTGAGATTTGCGCCGATCCACATCAGGCAAAGTTTCGCCAGGGCGATACGCTGGGAGAACAAAATAAGCATTGGTTTCGTGCAAAGTTTTTGATGCAGTATCGTTTGTTCTTTAGATTCAGCGAGCAACATAAAACCATCATTCTTGCATGGATGAATGACGCTGAGACCAAACGTGCTTATGGCAGTAAGCGTGACGCCTATAAAGTATTTTCAGGAATGTTGCATAACGGCTATCCACCTGACGACTGGGCATTGCTGTTAAAGCAATCTCAGGATTGGGCGAATACAAATTCTTAAGTTCATTAAATCCTGAACAGAATCCGGTGTGCTTTTTTCAGACGCTCGTGCTCAGGGTGATCTTATCACTGTTGAGAGGCGCTGATTACAGTAGCAGAGTGCGAGCCGTTGCCGGCCCGCACGCTGTAATAACTGAAAATTATGTAAAACAGGCTGCGTCAGAGACGAATCTGAGTCGCGCGTTAACCTTCAATCGCGCAGTAGTCGCTTCCGGCGTGCCGTCAGATCACGCAGCAGCGTGTCAGTGGCAGGATCGCTGAACAGCGTTTCCAGCGTGGCGCTGAGCTTGCGTCGCCAGTTCGGATATTCATCGCTGGTGCCCGGAATATTGACCGGCGCCGCCATATCCAGCCAGTCCTCCGGTTGCAGTCCCAGCAGGGCGCTGTGACTATCAGCCAGATAGCACTGCATCGCCCGGTTTAATGCCTTGCTCATGCCGGTGCGACGTGCATCGCGTCCGGCACGTTTCGGCAGGGCACCGACCCGATGAAGACTCTGCAGCAGCGCCTGCTTCGCCCGCAGCCGATCCTGATACAGCCCGGCCAGCACCACTTTGTCGGGATAGAGTCCGAGTTGCGCGCCGGTGGTCAAATCATCGCTCTGCCACCAGCCACGCAGCGTCGGAAGATCGTGAGTGGTCGCGACCGCCATTGCCTGCCGTGGCCATTCGGCGGGCGGACGAAAACGCTGGCCTGACTCCTGCTCAAAATAGAGCACCTTATAGGAGTAGACCCCGCCATCGCGCAGCTTATCGACAATCGCTTCCGGCACGGTACCGAGATCTTCACCAATTACCATGCAGCGATGACGCTGACTTTCCAGCGCCAGAATCGCCAGCAGATCGTCGATGGGATAGTGCACGTAGGCACCGTGCATGGCACGCTCACCGGCCGGAATCCACCACAGCCGCATTAGCGCCATCACATGGTCAATGCGCAGTGCGCCGCAGTGGCGCATGCTGGCGCGCAGCAGGGCGATCCATGGCTCCCAGGCGCGCTGACGCATCACCTGCGGATCCATGGGCGGCAATCCCCAGTCCTGGCCGCGCGGGCCGAGAATATCGGGCGGCGCACCGATGCTGGCATCCATGCAGTAGAGATCGCGCTCGCTCCAGGTCTCTGCGCCACCCTGCGCAACACCCACCGCCAGATCGCGGTAAAGGCCAATCGGCATCTGCTGCTGCTGGCAGATGTCCCAGCTGTCGGCAAACTGCTTCGCGGCCAGCCACTGCAGCCAGAGCCAGAAGCGCACCTGATCGGCGTGCTGTTGCAGGAAGGCCTGCACGGCCGGACTGCCGGGATCCTGCAACGCCTCCGGCCACACCGGCCAGCCCCAGCGCTCACTATCCTGCGCTATCTGATCGGCGTGCAGCGCATCAAACAGCGCCTGATGCTGAAGACTCTCGCCTCCTTCACGTATAAATCTATTAAACGCCTGCACCTCGGGATCGCTGGCGTCACGCTGAGTAAACTGCGGCCACGCCAGCCTCAGCGCGTCAATTTTCAGCCGGGTCACCGCCGCATAATCGACCCATTCTGCTGCGCGAGCCTGCTCCAGCGCCTGCTCTGTTTCCGGACGATGCCACCAGGCCTGAGCGGCAGCGCTCTGCCGGAAATCAGTGACTGCGCCCACGTCGATGTAGAGAACATTGAGCCAGCGCCTGGACGAGGGGCTGTAAGGGCTGGCACTCTCCGGGCTGGAGGGAAACAGCGCATGGATAGGGTTAAGACCGATAAACGCGCCGCCGCGTGCAGCGACCTCCGGCAGCATCCGGCGCAGATCGCCAAAGTCGCCTATTCCCCAGTTTTCCGCCGACCGCAGGGTATAGAGCTGCACGCAGGCGCCCCATAATGACTCACCTGCCAGCAGGGCCGGGGGTTCATAACAGCGGGCCGGGGCAATTATTATCCGGCACGACCACTGCTGCGCGCCCTGTTGCAGCGTCAGCTGATGATAGCCTTCAGGCAGCGGCGGCAGATGCAGCGGCTGAGCGGGCTGGCAGCGACCTGAGCTGATTTCACCCGCTTCAGTGGTGAGATGCCAGTGGGCATCGTCAGCGAGCTGTGGCGACAGGCTCAGCAGATCGCCGCTGCGAAAAATCACCACCGGTGGCAGCGGCGTGCTCAGCGAATGGGAAGGCTGCATCACCGCCAGCAAACGCTGGCGGGTCAGAGTCGGGATCGCCTGTGGCTTGCCGTGAGCATTGATATACTCAGCGGCGATGCCCGCCCGGGAGAAATCGTCCATAACCGGATCTGTTTTCATGGCGTTCCTTAGCGTTTCGCTTGCCAGATGCGCTGCTGGTAATCGCGGATAGCGCGATCGGAGCTGAACATGCCACAGCGTGCGGTATTGAGGATGGTGGCACGTGTCCAGGCCTCCTGATCGCTCCACAGCGCTTCTACCTGCGCCTGTGCGTCAAGGTAGGGCTGGAAGTCAGCCAGTACCAGATAAGGATCACCGCCTTCCGGGCCGAGACTCTGCAACATTGCATCAAAGGCGTGGCAGTCGCCCTGGCTGAAGGTGCCATCTTCCAGCGCCTGTAAGACCTGATTGAGCTGCGGGTCTTTTTTACGCCACTGCGCCGGAGCATAGCCACTGGCTTTTAACGCCACCACCTGCTCCACGGTATGCCCGAAGATAAAGATGTTTTCGCTGCCGACTTGCTCAGCGATCTCAACGTTCGCTCCATCCAGTGTGCCGATGGTCAGTGCGCCATTCAGCGCCAGCTTCATATTCCCGGTGCCGGACGCTTCTTTACCGGCAGTGGAGATCTGCTCGGAAAGGTCGGCGGCGGGAATCAGCCGCTCGGCGACGGAAACGTTGTAATCGGGAATAAACACGACTTTCAGACGGTCACCGATGCGGGGATCCTGATTGATCACCCCGGCCACTTTGTTGATGGCATAGATGATGTTTTTCGCCAGTGCATAGCCGGGCGCGGCTTTGGCTCCAAACAGCACCACGCGCGGCGTCCGGTTAGCCTGTGGATCGGTGACCAGCGTCTGCCACAGCGCAATGATGTGCAGCAGGCTCAGATGCTGACGTTTGTACTCATGCAGTCGTTTGATCTGTACGTCAAACAGCGCAGTGGGGTCAATCTCAATGCCGGTCCGCTGTTTCACCCAGTGCGCCAGCGCGACTTTGTTCTGCTGCTTAATGGCGCGATATTCCGCGCAGAAGGCGGCGTCATCCGCAAAGGCTTCCAGCCCCTGCAAGGCATCGAGATCGTTCAGCCAGGGTTTTTGCAATGTCCGGGTGATCAGGGCACTCAGCGCCGGGTTGCACTGATTGATCCAGCGGCGCGGCGTAATGCCGTTGGTCACGTTGTGGAATTTCTCCGGCCACATCTGGTGATATTCCGGGAAGAGATCCTGCACCACCAGTTTCGAGTGCAGCGCCGCCACACCGTTGACCGCGAACCCGCTGGTCACGCAGAGGTTCGCCATCCGCAGCTGGTTATTATGCACCAGCGCCAGTCTGGCCCACTTCGCTTCATCGTCTGGCCAGCGCGCCGTGACAGCCGTTTTTAGCTGCGCGTTCAGGGTATTGATGATCATCATATGGCGCGGCAGCAGGCTGCGCACCAGACGCACATCCCAGCACTCCAGTGCTTCCGGCATCAGGGTGTGGTTGGTATAGGCAAAGGTGTGCTGCGTGATCTGCCAGGCGCAATCCCAGCTCAGCTGATGCTCATCCAGCAGCAGACGCATCAGCTCCGGGATGGCCAGCGTCGGATGGGTGTCATTAAGCTGGATCACTTCATGATCGGCCAGGGTTTCGATGCTGCGTCCGGCCCGATGATGGCGACGCAGAATGTCAGCCAGTGCGCAGGCGCACTGAAAATATTGCTGCATCAGACGCAGTTTTTTACCGTTCTGATGATTGTCATTGGGGTAGAGCACTTTAGTCAGTTTTTCAGCATCAATACCCTGTTGTTCAGCGCGCAGAAAGTCGCCGTCGTTAAAGCGACTGAGGTTAAACGGCTGGGCATGTTTCGCCTGCCATAGACGCAGTGGCTGGCTGATACCATTCTGATAACCCACCACCGGCAGATCCCAGGCTTCACCGAGCAGTTCAAACGCCGGTTGCCACTGTGGCTGACCCGCAACCGTCACCACTTTACCGCCCAGTCCGACCCGCACGTTAAGCGCGGCGTTATGGTTAAACCACGGGTAGCGATCGCGTTGCCAGTCATCCGGGCCTTCAATCTGCGCGCCCTGTTCGAAGCGCTGCCGGAACAGACCGTACTGATAGTTCAGACCGTAGCCCGTAGCGGGCTGACCCACATTCGCCATGGAATCCAGGAAACAGGCTGCCAGACGACCCAGGCCGCCATTACCCAGCGCCGGGTCGGTTTCGGTTTCCAGCACATCAGTGAGTGAGATATCCCATGCGGCCAGGGCCTCGTTGACCGCGTCATACCAGTCCAGGTTCAGCAGGTTGTTGCCGGTCAGGCGACCGATCAAAAACTCCATCGACAGATAGTTAACATGGCGTAGTTCTGTCGGGGCCGGGGGA
The DNA here is from genome assembly GCF_051136245.1 of Pantoea sp. Lu_F5_004. Lineage (NCBI taxonomy): Bacteria > Pseudomonadati > Pseudomonadota > Gammaproteobacteria > Enterobacterales > Erwiniaceae > Pantoea > Pantoea sp. Lu_F5_004. The sequence goes on along the minus strand of NZ_CP194947.1, from coordinate 385,560 downwards.
GCAGGCTGCGCGGCCAGCATATCGGCCAGCGCACCGCTGAGTGCCTGCCACCACTGTGTCGTGGTCATCTCCTGCGCATCGCGCAGGCCAAAACGCTGCCACTGACGGGTCAGGGCAGCGTTGAACTGAATCGGGTTGAAATCGGGCTGTGTCATGGTTGATGTCCTGTAAAAACGGAAAATGGGTCAATGTGGCGACAGTCTGCCCGCGCGGAAACCCTCGCTCATCCTCCTGCAAAGAATTAGCGGAGGAGGATGGGGAGGGTGGAGAGGATGAGGCTAATCCGAAATCGTTGAAGGAGTGTGATTGCGCACGCTTTTGTAAAGTTTAATTAATGGGTTTGCTTGCATTCATCTGACGAAATGCTGAACCTGTGTAAGGAATAATTACGAAGCGTAAAATAATGATGCGCTCGACAAATGGAGAAACGCGCGCCCATGTTAATACCCGCTAAACTCAGCCGCCCGGTGCGTCTTGAAGGCACTGTGATTCGGGAGAGACTGCTGCAAAAACTCACCGCTGCCGGTAACTATCGGCTGGTGCTGGTCACCAGTCCGGCGGGCTACGGTAAAACCACACTGGTGTCGCAGTGGGCGGCAGGGAAAAGCGATCTGGGGTGGGTTTCTTTAGATGAGGGCGATAATCAGCCGGAACGCTTTGCCGATTACCTGATTGCTGCACTGCAACAGGCCACCCACGGTGGCTGTCCGCGCAGTGAACTGCTGGCCCAGAAGCGGCAGTATGTGAATCTCAATGCGCTGTTTTCTCAGCTCTTTATCGAGCTGGTGGAGTGGCAGCAGCCGCTATGGCTGATCGTTGATGACTACCATCTGATTACCAATCCGGTGATCCACGACGCGATGCGCTTTTTCCTGCGCCATCAGCCTGAAAATCTGACGCTGATTCTGATGTCACGTAATCTGCCGCAGCTCGGTATCGCCAACCTTCGGGTGCGTGAGCAACTGATTGAGCTGGGCAGCCAGCAGCTGGCTTTTACCCACCAGGAGGCGCGACAGTTTTTTGACTGCCGACTGGCGGCCCCGCTGGAAAGCGAAGAGAGCAGCCGACTCTGTGATGATGTAGCGGGCTGGGCTACTGCGCTGCAACTGATCGTACTGTCGGCGCGACAGGGTGCCAGTTCGGCTCAGCATTCCGCACGGCGTCTCTCCGGCATTAATGCCAGCCACCTCTCCGATTATCTGGTTGAAGAAGTCCTGGATAATGTCGATCTGCCTACCCGCCATTTCTTACTGAAAACCGCGCTGCTGCGTTCAATGAACGATGAACTGATCGCCTGTGTCACCCGCGAAGAGAACGGCCAGATGCGGCTGGAAGAGATTGAGCGTCAGGGTCTGTTTCTGCAGCGCATGGACGATTCCGGCTGCTGGTTCAGCTACCATCCGCTGTTTGGTAACTTCCTGCGTCAGCGCTGTCAGTGGGAACTGGCGGCGGAGCTGCCCGCGCTGCATCGGGCTGCGGCAGAGAGCTGGATGGCGCAGGGCTTTCCCGGCGAGGCGATTCATCATGCGCTCGCCTCTGGCGACGCCACTATGCTGCGGGACGTGCTGCTGAAGCACGCGTGGACGCTGTTTAATCAGAGCGAACTGCCGCTGCTGGAAAACTCCCTGAAAGCACTGCCGTGGGAGATGATGCTGGAAAATCCAATGCTGGTGCTGCTGCAGGCCTGGCTGATGCAGAGTCAGCATCGCTTCTCCGAAGTCGACAGTCTGCTGGCGCGTTTTGAACAGGCCAGCCGCTGCGAGATCGATGCAGCACTGCGCGGTGAATTTAATGCGTTGCGCGCCCAGGTGGCGATTAACGATGGCAATACCGATGAAGCGGAGCGGCTGGCGAAAGTGGCGCTCGACACTCTGCCAGCGAGCCGTCACTACAGCCGCATTGTGGCAACCTCAGTGCATGGTGAAGTGATGCACTGCAAAGGCGAGCTGGATGATTCACTCAAACTGATGCGGCAGACCGAACAGATGGCGCGGCGCGATGAAGTCTGGCACTACGCCCTCTGGAGCCTGATTCAGCAGAGCGAGATTCTGTTTGCTCAGGGTTTTTTGCAGGCAGCGTATGAGATCCAGAGCCGCGCCTTTGTGCTGGTCGACGAACAGCACCTGGCGCAGTTCCCGCTGCACGAGTTTCTGCTGCGCATTCGCGCTCAGTTGCTGTGGGCCTGGGGACGACTGGAAGAAGCGGAGCAGGCGGCCCGGGAAGGCATCAAAGTACTGAACGGTTTCCAGCCGCAGCAGCAGATTCAGTGTCTGGGATTGCTGGTGCAGTGCTCACTGGCCCGTGGCAATTTGGATAACGCTCGCAGCTACCTGAACCGGCTGGAAAACCTGCTGAACAATGGCAACTGGCACAGCGACTGGATAGCCAATGCCGACAAAGTCCGGGTGATTTACTGGCAGTTGACCGGCGACAGCCAGAACGCCCGCGACTGGATGCGGCAGACGCCTAAACCTGCCTTTGCCAATAACCATTTCCTGCAGGGACAATGGCGGAACATCGCCCGCGCGCAGATCCTGCTGGGTGATGTGAGCCAGGCGGAAGTGGTGCTGGAGGAGCTGAATGAGAATGCCCGTGCCCTGCGCCTGATGAGCGATTTAAACCGTAATCTGCTGCTGCTGAATCAGATCTACTGGCAGACCGACCGCAAAGCGGAGGCGCAGCGTGTCCTGATAGAGGCGCTGAAACTGGCGCGCAGCACCGGTTTTATCAGCCATTTCGTGATTGAAGGCGAGATGATGGCGCAGCAACTGCGGCAATTGATTCAGCTGAATACCCTGAATGAGCTGGACAGCCACCGCGCCCGGCGCATCCTGCTGGAGATCAATAAATATCACCGTCACAAATTCGCTCATTTTGATGAAGGCTTTGTCAGCCGATTGCTTAACCATCCTGACGTGCCGGAGCTGATCCGAACCAGTCCCCTGACGCAGCGTGAATGGCAGGTGCTGGGATTGATCTATTCGGGCTACAGCAACGATCAAATCGCCGGTGAGCTGGCGGTGGCCTCCACCACCATCAAAACTCATATCCGCAATCTCTATCAGAAGCTGGGCGTCACCCACCGCAGCGAAGCGATGAATCAGGTGCAGTCGCTGCTGAAAATGATGGGATATGTCTGACGACAGGCGTATTCAGGGGCGGGCTTCAGCCCGCTCATACTGAAAACATAAAAGCGTATGAGGAAATTCCCCCCATTAACCCAGCCCGTGTTATCAAACCGCAGAGGGTTTAAACGGGCCTGATCAGGCAGGCTTTTCGGGCAGTGCGCCCGCTATAGCGTTACCGGGTAAATTTCAGCGGCATCTGATTATCGACATGTTCGTACGATGACCTTTTTTCAGGCCCGGAAAAATGCCCCAGCCGGGCCCCATATACATTATTGCCGTCTCGTTAAAAATCGATGGTGATATATTTATATGTCTGCAAAGAAATTTTTTAAATAAGCGTGACGGCAACAGCGACTGGCTTGGTTTAATTTAGCGCTTCGTCTTTAATTTTTTTTTGCATTATCATTTAGAGTGTCTATGCTTATTTAATGAATGGTGACTGACGTGAAGTTTATATTGTCGGCTGCCATTTACGCGGAAGTTAAAATTACTTACTGATTAAAGAGAGGTATTTATGACTGAACATCGCGGTGGTTCTGGTAACTTTGCAGAAAATCCTGAAAAAGCCTCTGAAGCAGGCAAAAAAGGTGGACAAAACAGCGGCGGAAATTTCGCCAACGATCGTGAAAAGGCGTCTGAAGCCGGTAAAAAAGGTGGCGAACATAGCCATGGCGGCGGACGTAAGAGCGATTGACGCAGTATAACGGTTGACGGATAACTGCATCTGTGGAATCAACCCCCCTGGTTTCCGGATCTGCATTTATTCATCCGTTAATACTGGCGTCGCAGGTCGGGCAGTATTAAACACTGCCCGGCCTGTTACTTCTTTATTTTATTTATGTAAGCAGTCCGCGATTTATTATTCCGGCATCTGAGTAAAATATATCCGATCTTCAGGTTCAGACTTTACCCACTTCACCAGCGCATTCACACCCATAAATAAACCAGATGCATACAGGGCACTTTCATTATTCTGATTAGCTCTGGGGTTTTCTATGCTTTACTGAAATCTTACTCGTTAAGTTAAATAAGGCCCGGATACGTCTGTTATCCGGGTGACAGTCGGCCTGTTAAGAAGCCGCATCAGATAGTCGGCCACTGTGAGAAATACTTGCCATCCTTCATCGCTGAATCTCCCCAATCACCAACCGTCTTTTTACTCGTTGGCTGGCGCGTGACACTCAGGATTCCATCTGCTGGCGTCGATAGAGCCATTCCTGAGAACCACAGCCTTGCCCGTCCAGCTTCGTGAAAGTGCCGAACCAGACCTGTTCGCACCCTTACACCTGCAGGGATGTTGTTACCGACAGTCTCTGGAGTTAATTAACTTTCTCTATGCTGATGCCTTTAACTGGCAGCGCAGTGAGAAAAGAAGAAAAGCGATAAAGCAGGTTATTACCTGTATACCTCCTAATGAGGTGACTGCGGGGAAAGCCAGCACAGAGGCCAGCCATGTCGTTACGGCGGCAGAACCCATGGACAGAAACCCGAGCAAAGCGGATGCCAGACCGGCCTGATGTCCAAATGGACCCATAGTGATAGCTGTACCCAGTGGATTGGCCAGCCCCATACCCCAGAGGAACATAATCATTGACAGGGTATACCAGCCCAGTCCTGGCGCTGCCGGGCCAATCAGCAACAGGCCACCACCTGACAGTGCTATGAGAATCCCGACCAGGGTAATGTTTTGTGCGCCATAACGATGGGCAAGGCGTGGTGATGCCATACCTGCTGCAAAGACCACAAACACCGTTGAAGCAAAATAGAGGCCGGTCTGAAGTGATGACAACCCGATACCGCCCATCAGGATGGCAGGTGCAGCGCTAAATGACGCAAACAGACCACTCATTAACAGGCTTACAGACATTGCCGGAAGGATAAATTTTGTATTCAGCGCCAGCTTAACGTAGGCAACCATGACACCGGGAATGGAGTGCGCGGCACGTCGTTCGGCAGGATGCGTTTCGCCTAATGCACTGGCATAGAAAACGGCGACGGCAAAAGCCGCCAGGCCCACCGCAATAAAGATTGCTCGCCAGCCCAGCGTGGCGGCTAATACGCTGCCTATTAAGGGTGAGAAGCCGGGAGCTGTCGCTGTGGCGATCATGGTCAGGGAAAGTGCCCGCGCTAATCTTTCGCCTGTAAACAAATCACGCGCAATGGCGCGGGACAGAACCGCGGCAGCGCATACGCCCAGCGCCTGTATCACCCGACCGGTTATCAGCATTTCCAGTGAACCGGCAAGCCCTCCCACAATGGTTCCCACCATAAATACTGAAAGGCCGCCCAGTACCAGTTTCTTGCGCCCGAAACGATCTGCAAGCGGACCGACAACCAGCTGCGCCAGAGCAAACGTGATAAAAAAGCTCGATAGCGTAAGACCAAGCTCGCGTGATGACACGCCTAACTGCTCCCCGATATCAGGAAATGCGGGAAGGATAATGTTAGTAGAGAGTATGCCAATGGCTGAAAGTCCTGCCAGTAACGCGATAATTTTTCCTGTCAGCTGCTGTCCTTGGGTCTGTTCGGCTTCAGGACGGATGACAGGAGTAGACTGTTCTGGCTTCATGAGAAACCCTGACCGTAAGGCACTGAAACGACCACCGATTTACGGGAAAACGGCGTTAGCAGATAAAATTCGCTCATGGTGTTGCCTCCCAGCGGCGAAACAATATGCGGGCATTGACGTTACCAGAACCGAAGACGTCAGATAATGCTAGCGTTATGGCGCTAGCGCGTGACTTTAAGTCCACAAGATCAGTCGGGAGGAATCGCTCCGGCTCATGCCCTGCAACAGGGTCTTTTGTAAGAGAAGTAACCTGTCCTGCTACGGTAATACCGGTCCTTTCACTGATTTCAGAAGAAAGGCTTGTTAAACCCGAGCGTTCCTTCATATACCGGTACCCGACCTTTCCGGGATCGTACCTGAAAGCACTGACAATGCTGCAACCTGTCATGACTATTCGCTTTTGACATTCAAGAACCATGCGTTGAAACCTCTTCATTCACTTCTCTGGGTTAAAGGGCGTGAATCCCTTATTCAGGAATTCACACCCTTTGCTGCGTCAGCATCAGGTCAGGGCTTTTTTGTCAGCAGGCGTCGGTGTCTCAGGGCGAATTCTGAACCAGATCGCGTACATCGCGGGCAGGAACACCAGCGTAATAACGGTGCCGCCTAACGTGCCGCCAATCAGGGTATAAGCCAGGGTTCCCCAGAAGACTGAGTGCGTAAGCGGAATAAATGCCAGTATGGCGGCCATTGCCGTCAGCAATACCGGACGGGCACGTTGTACCGTTGCCTCCACCACCGCATCAAACGGTGCAAGTCCTTCCTGTTCGTTATGGTGAATCTGACCGATCAGGATCAGGGTGTTACGCATCAGGATGCCCGACAGCGCAATCAGGCCAACCAGGGCATTAATGCCAAACGGCTGGTTAAACAGCAGTAACGTAGGCACCACACCAATCAGCCCCAGTGGGGCGGTAAGGAAAACCATCACCATCGCTGACATCGACCGTACCTGCAGAATGATAATCAGCAGCGTCACTGCGATCATTATCGGAAACAGCGGTGCCATCGCTTTTGTCGCTTTACCGGATTCCTCGATAGAGCCCGCCTGCTCAATACGGTATCCAGCCGGAAGTTTGTCGATTACCGGCTGCAGTTCTTTGAGCATGGCGGTGGAGACATCCGGTGGCTGCAGGTGCTCAGCGATATCGCCACGTACCGTAATTGTCGGGGTGCGATCGCGACGACGCAGAATCGGATCTTCCATGCGGACGCCGACTTCCCCTATCTGTGAAAGCGGAACACGCTGACCGGCAGAACCGACTAAGGTAAAGCCCGCTATTTTGGCCGGATCAAGCCGGATGTCGCCCGCCGCGCGTCCCATAACCTGCACAGAGCGGATGTCTTCACGCACCGATGTGATCGGAACGCCTGAAAGCAGGAACTGAAGCTGCTGTGCAACAGCATTTGAGGTCAGACCCACGGCCTGCAGACGATCCTGATTGAGCGTGAAATGCAGCGTCGGCACCCGCGGGCCCCAGTCCGTATTGACGGTTCTCATCATCGGACTGGCCTGCATTACCGCCTCCACTTTGTCTGCAATAGCGCGCAGCATGTTCGGATCCGGACCCATAACGCGATAAGCCACCGGGTAGGGCGAGTAGGGACCAAACACCAGCTGTGTCACGCGGACGCGCGCTTCTGGTGCCAGTCCGTGAGCCGCCGCTTCGCGCAGCCGGAACTTCAGCGCCTCACGCGCCTCCTGACTGTCCGTCAGCACCACAATTTTTGCAAACGAGGGGTCAGGGAGTTCGGGTGCCATGGCCAGATAAAAACGCGGTGACCCCTGGCCGATATAGGACGTGACGATTTTTGCCTCTTTCTGCTTCTGAAGCCACGCTTCGATTTTTGCAGTCGTGGCGCTGGTCTCCTCGATTGAGGTGCCATAAGGCATCTGAACTTCTACCAGCACTTCCGGACGGTCTGAGGTTGGGAAAAACTGTTTTTTAACCAGCCCCATACCGAGAATAGCGACGGTAAAGATGGCAATAACCGATCCTGCTACCAGCCATTTTTTCGCGATAACGCGAGTCAGTACGCGCCGGAAGCGATTGTAATGACGGGTGTTGTAGATGGCAGCATGCCCACCCTCCACCGTTTTGATTTCCGGCAGCATTTTCACGCCCAGATAAGGCGTAAAGACCACCGCTACCACCCATGAGGCGATCAGGGCGATGCCCACAATCCAGAACATGTTGCTGGTATATTCGCCGGCGGTGGACTGTGCAAACCCGTTGGGCATAAAGCCCACAGCCGTAACCAGCGTACCCGCCAGCATCGGCGCCGCCGTATGGCTCCAGGCATAGGCGGACGCTTTGATACGGTCGTAGCCTTCCTCCATTTTCACCACCATCATTTCTATGGCGATAATGGCGTCATCCACCAGCAAACCCAGTGCCAGGATCAGGGAACCCAGCGTGATGCGGTCAAAGTTTTTACCGGAAGCCTCCATCACGACAAAAACGACAGCCAGCGTCAGTGGCACGGCGGCGGCGACCACGACGCCCACCCGCCAGCCCATACTGACGAAGCAGACCACCATTACCACCAGCAGGGCGACAAAGAACTTGACCATGAACTCATCAACGGCAGAACTGATGTTGACGGACTGATCGGTAACCTTGGTCAGCGTCATGCCAAGTGGCATACCCTGATTGATTCTGGCCGTTTCCTCATCCAGCGCTTTACCGAGATCCAGACCGTTCCAGCCATCACGCATGATGATGCCCAGCAAAAGAGCCGGTTCTCCCTGGTTACGCACCATAAAGGTCGCTGGATCTTCGTAGCCTCGTTCAACCGTTGCCACGTCCGAGAGACGCAGCGTTCTGCCCTGGGCTACAACAGGCGTTTCGCGGATTTTCTCCAGTTTGTCGAAGGCACCATCAAGACGAATAAAGACCTGGGGTCCGCTGGTATCAATCGAACCGGCAGGGGTCAGAACGTTCTGACTGTTCAGCGCGGAAAAGATATCCTGCGGCGAGATACCGAGCGTGGCCAGCCGGTCATGAGAGAACGAGACAAAAATCCGCTCACTCTGCTCACCAATAATGTTGACCTTTTTTACGCCGGGCACATGCAGAAGCTGCTGGCGCAGCGATTCTGCATCCCGGGCCAGTACGCGCTGTGGCTCCCCCTTAGCCTTAAGCGCAAAGAGCGCAAAGGTAACGTCAGAGAACTCATCGTTAATCATCGGTCCGATCACGCCCGCCGGCAGGCTTTTAGCTTCATCACCCAGCTTTTTACGTGCCTGATAGAATTCCTCCTGCACTTCTGACGGCGGCGTGCTGTCCTGCAGTGACAGCATGGTAAAAGCCAGACCGGGACGGGTGTAGGTCTCACTGCGGTCATACCACTTGAGCTCCTGCAGACGCTTTTCAAGTGGCTCGGCAACCTGATCCTGCATTTCCCGGGCGGTTGCACCCGGCCAGGCAGAGATAATGGTCATCTGCTTGACGGTAAACGGCGGATCTTCAGCCCGTCCGAGTTCGAAGAACGACAGAATACCGGCGACAGTAATCAGAATAATGAGGAACAGGGTGATTGAACGCTCGCGAACCGCAAGCGCGGAAAGGTTGAAACGCCCGCTGCTCATGGCTGACTCCCGGCAGCAGTAGCGCTGTTGGGTGGTGGCGCTATTCGCACTGCTTCTCCGTCATGCAGCAGATGTGCCCCCAGCGCGACTACCTGATCGCCCGGCCGAAGGCCACCGGTTACGCTGGCTGCATCGTCCCCCAAGCCGAGCACCTGGACAGATTGCCATGACACTTTGGCCGGCTTGCCTGAAATAGCCCAGACGCCAGCACCTTTGCCCGGGTCATAAATCGCTGCCAGTGGTACCTGTAATACCTGACCGGGCATTTTATCTTCTGCTATATGCAGCGTAACGGTGGAGCCGAGCGGCGCGCTGGCCAGCGCGCCTTCAAGCACATACCTTGCTTCAAAAGTCCGCGTTACAGGATCAGCCGCATCGGAAAGGAGACGCAGCCTGGCGGAAACAGACTGCTTTGCTGAACCATACAGCGTGGCCTGCGCCTCGCTGCCAATTGCCGGCCGCAGCGTCTCGGGCAGTTGTACGATGGCTTCACGCTGGCCTGCTCTCGCCACCCTGACGACTGGCTGGCCTGCCGCAACGACCTGTCCGGGTTCGGCTAATGTATCCATGACCACGCCGTCCGCATCCGCCAGCAGTACGGCGTAACCTGTTGCATTACGGGCGACATTGGCCTGAGCCTGAGCAGCGCTGAGTTCGGCCCTGGCCGAATCTGCGGCGGCTTTTATCTGGTCGTACGCCGACGCAGAAACAGCGCCTGCAGCGACCAGCCCGCGATAACGCGCATCATCATCCGTTGCCTGTCTGGCGCGAGCCCGCGCAGCCGCAACGGCCTGTGCCTGCGCCTGCGCCTGGAGACTCAGGTCAACCGGATCCAGACGCATTAAGGGCTGTCCACGCTTAACGGTCTGGCCGGTATCGACCAGACGCTCAAGAATTTTGCCCTCTACCCGGAAGCCAAGGTCGCTTTGGGTGCGTGCCACAACAACGCCGGTGAACGCGCGGTAGGCATCGGCAGCACTCACCACGGTAGCAGCCCTGACCAGGGGAGGCTGAGTACGCGGATCGTCGGCGCCGGACGGGTCGCCGCAGGCCACCAGGGCCAGCGGCAACAGGCAGAGAGCAAGGGTGGCAGGTTTGAGCCTGAGCATAGGTTACCTTATTCATTAAGCATGACAGTGAACGCATTTTCAGACCAGTGACTATTAATGTCAATAGTCACAATTTCAGGATAAAACACGTTTCTGCTTCAGGCTGATGACAGCACCGCTGAGGAAGCCGTAAAGCAGAGGGTCATGGATCTGGTCATTCCTGAAACCGCACCGCGAGATAGTCAGATTGACAACTAGTGACTATTTGGTAATGTAGTCACAATTCTGGATTATCTCAGGGACTCTTAATGTTCTCCTTACGTACCCTCTCATTGATGGTCAGCTCCGGGCTGCTGGCCGGTTGCGCTGTCGGGCCAGATTATCACCGCCCTGACGTGCCCCTGCCGGATCGGTATCAGTCTGCCATGCAGCAGAGAAGCGCAACCCGCCCGGCTAACTTTGCCGTCTGGTGGGAAGGCTTCAATGACCCTCTGCTGAGTCGGCTGGTTTCGGATGCGCTGGCCCGGAATCTCGACATCGCTCAGGCATCTGCCCGCATGGCGCAGGCGCGTGCAGGTCTGGGCGCGGCAACAGCTGCGCTGCTGCCATCGGGTAATGTCAGCGGACAGGCTTCACGGGCTTATCAGTCGGTTGAAACCCCGCTGGGGCAGGTTCTCAGTTCGACGCCGGATTACAACCGCTACGGCAATGCTTATGAAACCAACCTTAATGCAGGCTGGGAGATTGACCTCTTCGGTGGCCTGAGGCGCGGCCGCCAGTCAGCACTGGCTGATTATCAGGCGTCAGAGGCGGGCGTAGCCGCCACCCGTCTTGCGGTTGCTGCCCAGACTGCCGATATCTATATCACCTTGCGCGGATTACAGGCCCGCCTGGCAATTGCTGAGGCTCAGGTCAGAACCCGGCAGGAACTGCTGGAAAAAGTCCAGCTTCTGCACAGCAAAGGAGTGGCTCCCGAATATCAGGTCCGGCAGTCCGAAGGCGAACTGGCGCAGGTTCAGGCAACCGTGCCGGAGCTCCTTACAGGAATAGATGCTGCCATGAATGCACTGGACGTTATGCTCGGTACGCCAGCCGGTACGCATCGCACTGAGCTGACTTCAGCCGGGACCATTCCGCAGGCTCCGCTGATCGCATCAACGGGTACGCCTGGCGACCTGCTGCGCCGGAGACCCGATATTATCGTGGCGGAGCGTCATCTCGCTGCCTCAAGTGCGCGTATCGGTGTCGCCATCAGCGAGTATTATCCGAAGTTCTCACTCAGTGCCTTACTCGGCAGCGCAACAGCTGTGTCGGGGGATAACCTCTTCTCCAGCGGTGCCAGCCAGTCGGCAGGCGTGCTGGGACTCCGCTGGCGGCTCTTTGATTTTGGCCGCATCAATGCTCAGATAGATCAGGCTAAGGGGCAGGAAGCGGAAGCGCTTGCTGCCTATCGTCTGTCTGTATTGCGTGCCACTGAAGATGTTGAAAATGCCTTCTCCGCGCTGGTTAACCGAGAAAATCAGACCGCAACCCTGGTCAAAGGTGAAGCATCCCTTGCCAGTGCCCGCCAGTCGTCTTTTGTCGCCTTCCGGCAGGGAACGGCAAGCCTGATAGACGTCCTTCACAATGATGAAACACTTTTACAGATTTCTGATGCCAGAGCACAGGCGCAGACAGAGTCTGCCCGCGCCGCCGTCGCGACATTCAGGGCGCTGGGAGGCGGCTGGCAGCCGTCAGAAACCGATAAAAAGGCGCTTTAAGAGCAGTAAACTTCGATGTGCCTCACTACACACCGGGTCAAAGGCATCGCTGATCTTGCACCGTTGAAAACATGACGAAATGGAACTGATGGCGGGGGACGGATGAAAAGGATCGGTATTCTGGATGTGGATGCGTTAACTGAAAAACTGGTACGGGGGCTGTTTCGTGCTGTTCCGGATTCACAGATATTTCTTTTTTGTGGAAACAACGAACGTGCGCGAAAACTTTCAGTAGATCTGCCCTGCTGGACGCTGGATAGTTACCAGGATGTCGTCGATGAAGCTGATGTCATTATTCTCGGCGGGGAAGATCATTATCTGAGGAAAATAGCGCCTCAGATACAGTTACGCTGCCCGCAAACCCTGATTTCTCTTGTACCGGCTATTTCCACTCAGAAGCTGCGTGATTTATTCAGACATACTGACTGTGTCAGGCTGATGCTCGCCTTCGCCGCTGAAATTAACCAATCGAGTGTGCTCCTGACGGCTGCCGATAATGATATTCAGGCCCTGTTTAACCGGCTAGGCCAGCTAACTGTGTTTACCGATGAAGCAGAATTTGATTTGGCTACGGCCAGCATGGGTATGAACAGCTGGTTCTACTTCCTCGCAGAAGGTTTGTAAAGCTGGTTTGTGCAGAAAGGGCTGACAGAGGATATAGCCCGACGGCTGGTCCTCAACGGCTTCAGGGACTTCGTGGAATATGCAGACTATAAGAATTCTGCGGGTCTGGATGAGCTGGGTAAAGAAATTGCACTATCTGGCCTTTATAAACTTGAGGGACTTGAAGTTCTTGCGCAGATGCAGGTTCTTGAACCGTGGCATAACGCCTCTGATACGGTTTTATCGATGATAAAAGAAAATAAGCTACCCTGAAAATGAATCAGGACAACTCATCATCTCCGCTGGCTGTATTACCTCTTAAAGATATCCGCATGCGTTCAGGTAAATAGCTGAGGGACAGCATGACATCATTCAGGGGGTGAATATCTTAATGGCGGTAAGCCTGTTAGAGATGTTCCCGTCTGCCTGATGAACTTTGCCCTGTACAGGCTGTGTAACGAATAACCTTCTCACCGAATCCACAAGATTAATGCTTTGCAGAGCAGAGAGTTCTTAATCGTGACTTTCAGTAATACCAACCGGTTCTTAAGCCTGTTTAACTATTTTTCTGCACCCGCTGCCAGTCTGGACAGAATGCCCTGCTGAACTCTGAGAGCAGAAGTCAGTAGGGCAGTTTCCGTTGTGCCCGCGATATGGGGAGTGAGAAGCGCATATTCTGATTCCTGTAATGGAGAATAAAAGGGCTCGCGCTCGGCTTCGAAGGTATCCAGGGCGACACCTGAAATCCATCCTGGATGCTGCTGCATAAAAGCTGCAAGGGCCGTCTCATCAATCAGTCCGCCTCGGGACATGTTGAGTAAATACGCCCCTTTTCTGATACAGGGAAGGACCGATGCGTTGAGCATATAATGCGTATCAGAGTTCAAAGGCAGGTGAAGAGAGATCATGTCATTCCCACTGAGCAAAGCCAGCAGGTCATCAGCCCTCATGACGCCAAGCTCATCTGCATCTTTATCCGTGAAGCGGGAACTACCCAGAACGGTAACCGGGCATTGAAAAGGTTTCAGCAGTGCAATCAGCGCCCTGGATATAGCACCACTGCCTGCCAGCCCAACAGAGATATCACTTAACGAGCGCGCAGGAGGCCGTGCTGACTTACTCCAGTGGCCTCTTCGCATCTGATCCTGATGCCAGTTAGTCTGGCGCAGCAGGGCGAGCATCTGTAGCAAGGTGAATTCAGCAACAGCTGTTGCGTTTGCTCCAGGTGTATTAAAAACATCGATTCCACGTTCTTCAGCCGCGCCGGTATCAATATGATTCAGGCCGACTCCTGCCTGACCAATAACTTTTAACCGTGTAGCAAGGTCATCAGCGGTTAGTGCGCATAGTAACTCTTTCCTCAGGGGTACGTTTTTCCTGAGTTTAATCGCATCGAATCCCCCAAATTGCCGTGCAACCGCCAGAATCTGTTCTTCATCGTGGATGTTAATACTCACGCTTTCAAAATGCCGCTGCGCCTGGTATGCGTGACAACCGTTTTGCGGCAGGTTGACGATAAGCGCGATCTCCGGAGAAATGTAACCTGCTATTTCTTTTATTGATAACTCATCAGGAAGGACATCCAGCAGCATAATTCTACGTTTCATTTTTGATCCTTAATTTTGAAGAAGTATGCACTAATCTATAAGGGCCTGGCGTCCACCACTTCTCAGCGAGTGGTATAGTAAAGTACCTTGCGGCGATCGATCCCTGGATTGGAAAGACAGCTAATTACATGGATTTAATTACAGCCATGACGAAACATACCCTCCTTTTCACCGGCAGTCTTTATTGCTGTGGCTTCAGTTCTTACGTTTTCACTAAATTTACCCACTTTGAGTGAAGGCTATCTGAAGACACACTATTTATGTCTTTAATGTGTTTGCCATGAATGAATCTGCCTGGTATCAGGTTTTATTATTTTTTGTCGTTGTTTATCAAACCATTGATCAGGTTGAAATAAGCAATTAGTACCTAATCGTTTGGATAAAAAAAACGCTGCCACCGATTCACTTCTGGCTTTCTCTTCAACAGCACTGTTGCTGACTCTCGCTCTCGTTCAGATACTGCACTCATCTTTCTTACTGCCCGCGCTTAAGGATCAGGCTGGACAGAGAAGCGATGCTGGCTGTTTAGTCAGGAGGGCGTGATGAAAAGCCTGAGTGTCGTGCTGACCAGACAATCAGCCCCGTCAGCACCAACAAAATCAATAAGACCGGCGGGAACCATGCGATACCTGCTCCCTTAAGCAGGGCGGCGCCTGCGAGTCCACCACCGGCAATCGCCAGGTTCCAGGCTGTGACCAGAACTGATTGCGCCACGTCGGCTGCGGCACCCGCGGTCTTTGCTAGTGCGGTCTGAAAAAGTGTCGCTGCTCCGCCAAATGCCAGCCCCCATATGCCACAGGCGAGATAGGTCATTAAGGGGTTGCCCAGTGCCATGACCAGCATCGCTAGGGCAAATAGCAGGGTAGAAGCCAGGGTCAATTCGCCCAGCCAGCGGTCAATCATGGTGCCTGTAGCCCAGATCCCGATCAGCGAAGTGACACCAAATACCATTAATACCGTAGTAACGCGGTCAGCCATGTTTACTGCCTGTAACAGCGGCACTATATAGGTGTAAAGGGTATTGTGTGCGAGTACGAATATCAGTGTGGCGGCGAGGACCGGCCGAATACCGGGCAGCCTCAGCGTCTGTCCCAGAGATACCCGCTTTAGGGAGGTCTGACCAGGAAAGTCAGGTACACTAATAATGACCCAACCGATAAGGCCTGCAGTCATAGCGCTGATGATATAAAAGCAGTTACGCCAGCCGATAACTTCACTCAGCCAGCTTCCCAGGGGGATTCCCAGTGACAGAGCCAGCGGTGTGCCAACCATCGCGATTGCGATAGCCCGCCCCTTAAGCGAATCCTGAACCATGCGCGCGGCATAACCGGCAATCAGCGCCCACAGCAGCCCTGCTGACACGCCGCCCGTTAAACGTGCTATCAGTGTTAATCCATAACTGGTAGAAAAGGCGGTCACGGTGTTGGCCAGAGCAAAGCCAGCGATGGCAAACAGCAGCAGGGGACGCCGCCGCAAATGTTGCGTGCAGAGGGTGACCGGAATGGCGGCCAGCAGCGAGCCCAGCGCATAGACGGTGACCAGCTGGCCGACGAGCGCATCTGAAATCGCAAGACTGTAGCCAATCTGCGTTAACATTCCGGCCGGTAACGCTTCGGTCAGAATGGTAATAAATCCGGCCAGCGCCAGCGCGAGCAGAGGTGATAACGGTAACCGGTTACTGGCGGGATTCGCCATCGTCTGGATTCTCATTGGGCATATACCGCGTCGCGCAGATCGTTTACAAACTTACCCGACATCCCTTCATAAAGCGTGTTGGTAAAAGCGACCACGCTCAGGCCGCGTGGCCTGTCAACAAACCAGGAGTGACCGTAAGCCCCGCCCCATCGCCAGGTGCCGGTTGACTCTGGTGAAGCAGCCTGGGCCGGGTCACGAAGCACTGAAAATCCCAGCCCAAAGCCCACGCCCGGCATGTCCGGCAGCGCCATCCCTGCAGTCTGATCCCGCTCCATTTCAGCCACCATTGCGTGTGGCAACAGCTTTTCGTTGCCGTCACGCAGCGCTTCAAGGAGGCGTAGAAAATCACCTGCGCTTCCCACCATACCAGCGCCCGCTGAAGGAAAAGCGTGCGGGTTAAAGATACGTGCCGGGCTAAAGACTATCCCGCTGGTTTCAGGAAAGACCGGTATAATTTCCCCTTCCTGTAGTCGATGTGGTGAGGGCGAATCGGTGACGTAAGCGGTGGCGACGCGTGTAGCATCCCTGGCGACAAAACCGGTATCGAACATAGCCAGCGGGTCAGTAACCAGCTCACGAACGGCGACGCTGAGCGTTGTACCAGATGCGCTGGCAACCACTGCGCCGAGCACGTCGGTAGCCAGCGAGTAACCCCAGGCGGTTCCCGGCGAATAAAGCAGAGGAACCTGGCTGATACGGTGCAGATTCTCCGCCAGGCTTACGGCAGAATTATCCATTCCATCTGAAACGCCTGCACGTGCATAAGCCCCATCCTCGTCACGCTCAAAAAAACGGTAGCCGAGTCCGGCAGTATGGCTCAGCAGCTGACGTACGGTAATAACAGGCGCGGTTCCTTCGGCGAGTTTGGGTGAAAAATCTGGCAGCCACTGGCGGATGTTGGTATCCAGCCCCAGCTTACCCTGAGCCACCAGAACCATCGCAGCACTGGAGACAATGGGTTTACTCACAGAGGCGAGGCGGAAAAGGGTGTCGACAGACATCGGCCGGTCATTCTCGCGATCAGCCATACCTGCTGCAATGCAGTGTATGACCTCTCCGTGCAGGGCAACCAGCACCACGGCTCCTGTCAGTTGCTGATGATTAATCGCATCATCAATGACCTTTTCCAGCGCAGAGGAGACTTTCGCAGGTGTTGAAAGAGTGTGCATCGGCTATTTCCGTGAATAGTTGTAAGAGTGGTAACCTTAGCCAGGCACGAATTAAAGAAAAACCAGGGTGAGGTTCCTTTTACTGCGGAATAAATTTCTCTAATGGGACGCAATATGGATAGTTTGAGTGGATTCACCGTATTTGTGCAGGTTGCAGAAACACGCAGTTTTGTCAGTGCCGGGCGCCTGTTAGGGCTTTCGCCCTCGGCAGTAGGGAAAAATGTTGCCCGTCTTGAGGAAAAACTGGGTGTCCGGCTGTTTCACCGAAGCACGCGCAGCATTACCCTGACCGCGGAAGGAACGTTATTTCTTGAACGTTGCCGGCGTATTCTTGCCGAAATTGAAGCGGCTCAGATG
The DNA here is from genome assembly GCF_051136245.1 of Pantoea sp. Lu_F5_004. NCBI lineage: Bacteria > Pseudomonadati > Pseudomonadota > Gammaproteobacteria > Enterobacterales > Erwiniaceae > Pantoea > Pantoea sp. Lu_F5_004. The sequence goes on along the minus strand of NZ_CP194947.1, from coordinate 368,031 downwards.
GAGCTTTCGCAGTCCAGAGAAAAACCTTCCGGTCGTCTGCGTATCAGTCTGCCGCTGGTGAGTTCGCTAATGTTACCGGTGCTGGGCGACTTCATGCGTCAATACCCGGAAATTCGTCTTGACCTGGATTTTACTGACAATCTGGTGGATGTCATCGAAGAGGGATTTGATGCTGTTATCCGCACCGGTGAACCTGCCGATTCACGCCTGTCGGCCAGACGGCTGGGCTATTTCAGTAAGATGCTGGTTGCTTCTCCCTCTTACCTTGCAGAAAAAGGAACACCTCAGCATCCTGCCGACCTGATGGAACACCGCTGCCTGCACTACCGCTTCTCACACACCGGGAAGCTTGAGAAATGGCCATTGCGCGATGCCGATAATCTGAATCTTCCCGTCACGATGGTGTGCAATAACATAGAAACGCGCGTCTGCTTTGCCCTGCGAGGGTTGGGAATTGCCAGCCTGCCGGATTTTGCTGTCCGTGATTTGGTTGCAAATGGCACTCTTGTGCCAATACTCAATGAATTTATTGAGTGGCAGGGTACTTTTCACATCCTGTGGCCTGCCAGTAAACACGTCTCACCAAAGATCCGTGCACTGGTCGATTTTTTCACGCAGCGTGTGCTGAAGCCGTAATTCTGAGTAAATGAGCTTAAATAATTTGATGCACTAAGCCTGGGATAAATCCCATTAGCTAAGTAAACGAACCGCGCCTGGAGACTTGCCCGTTACACGCTTAAAAGCCCGGCTGAAAGCAGCCTGAGAGGAATATCCTAACCGTTGCGATGCGGTGTCGACGGTAATGTTTTCTGACGACAGCCAGCGAACAGCGAGATGCATCTTTACTTCCGTTACATACCGTAGCGGTGGGACGCCGATGGTGGTCTGAAATCTTTCGGCGAATGCGGATCGGGATATATGCGATTCGGCAGCGAGTTCTGCCACGCTCCAGTCCCGGCCCGGTTCACGGTGAATCGCCAGGATGGCCTGAGCCAGACGCGGATCGCGCAGTGCTGCAGCCAGGCCAGGGCTATTGCCGCAACCATCTTCCACCCATCCTCTGATAAACATCGCTCCAGCCACATCGGCAAGCCTGGCGAGAATACCTGCATAGCCCACGCGTCCGGAGCATATCTCACGCTTCATCGCATCAAGTATATGCATGAGTCCCGGCCACTGAATCCCCTTTGCATCGGCATGCATAATTTCAGGCAGCACATCCGCCAGCCGCTGCATGCTTCCCAGATCAATTTTCATACAACCAAAAAACAGCACAGCGCCTGGCGTTTCCTGAGTACTCGGGCAGGTATCAATCCCACTCACTTTTTCATCCAGTGGTGCCGTTTCGATATTGTCGATATCCAGCACGTCGGCAGCTGTTACCGACAAAAGCTGATGCCGTTCGCCGTGAGGAAGAAATACAGCCTCTCCGGCTGAAAGCGTAAGAACTTCACCGTTTGCACTATGAAGCACCATCTCCCCCACAGCGACGTAGTGCAGATAAGCATGACCGGGCCTGCTTGAGAAGTTCAGGCCAAACGTATCACCCGTCTGGATACGCTGATATCGCACGCCGAAGAGCCGCAGGCCGGAAAGCAGCTCGCTGATGAGTTCTGATGACAGAGCGAAGGATGAAGTCATAGGCATATTCGGGTTTTGGGTAAAAAAGTGAGGGGTTCAGAGCATAGATCATCCAGCTGCGCCTGAATAGACTTCTTCTCCTGAAACGACTTTCCAGGAGACTTAAAAATGACGGATGAAACTTCTATCAGGGTTAACAAAGAAAGAGTGCAAAGAGATGAGAAAATCGAGCCAGCCTGGCTTGCGGTTTTTTCGTTAACCATGGGTGTTTTTGGCCTGCTCACTGCAGAGTACCTGCCTGCCAGCTTATTAACGCCTGTCGCCCGGGATTTGGGGGTATCAGAGTCTCTTGCAGGACAGGCCGTAACAGTGACGGCGGTGATTGCGTTATTCGCCGGTTTACTGTTACCGCGATTAACGCGTGCGCTGGACCGGCGCGTCGTGTTGTTGAGCTTTACTGCCCTTATGATCTTCTCAAATCTGCTCGTGGCGCTCTCTTCAGGTATTGTCATGCTGCTGGCAATGCGCATCCTGCTGGGTATCGCGTTGGGTGGATTCTGGAGTATGGCAGCGGCGGTAGCGATGAGGCTAGTGCCGGAGAGGCTGGTACCGCGGGCGCTGTCGATCATTTTTAGTGGAATCGCGGTAGGTACTGTTGTTGCCGTACCGCTGGGAAGTTATCTGGGCGAATTGTCTGGCTGGCGTAGCGCGTTTATTGCCGCTGCTGCGGTTGGCGCAATCTCTTTCATTTTTCAGTGGCTGACGCTGCCCGGAATGCCGCCGGTAGTCAGGACCAGGACGGCATCCGTATTTTCTCTGCTTCAGAGGCCGGGCGTGACTGTGGGCATGCTGGGGTGCGTGCTTGCACACACCGGCCAGTATGCACTGTTTACCTATATACGGCCTGCGCTGGAAGGACTCGCACACATAGACGCAAAAGGGCTGGCATTAATACTTCTGGTGTTTGGCGTTGCTAACTTTATCGGGACACTGTCCGCAGGGTGGCTGATGGAACGCAGCCTGCGTTTTACGCTGATTATTATGCCTGCTCTGGTGGGAGCAGCGGCACTGGGTATGATCACTCTGCCGTTATCAATCGCCGGGCTTACAGCGCTGGTCATGCTGTGGGGGCTGGCATTTGGTGGCATACCGGTGGCGTGGTCAGGTTGGGTCGCCCGGACTCTTCCCGATGAGGCCGAGAGCGCAGGGGGTATGGTGGTCGCCGCCGTGCAATCCTCCATTGCCGCGGGTGCAGCAATAGGTGGTCTGATATATGGCCTCAACGGGGTGACGGGGGTGTTCATTACTGCAGCCTGTATCATGCTCTCTGCCGCGCTGGTTATTGCATTCCGGGTCAGAGTCTCGTCATCAGCTGAAGGAACGCAAAGCATATAATTTCAGAGACATTTTAAGATCCCCGGACCGCGCAGCGTTCCGGGTCTGCTGACTGAGTGTGATGGCAAAGGGGCTGGTTAACTTCTGAAGCTGGTTAACAGGCGCTACGGCAAAAAGCGGAGCTTAGCAATAATCAGTAAGTGCCGTTTTACTCACTATTCTGGAATATCACCATTCTCAGTGGTGATTCATACGTGCAGAGAAAATATTCCTTAACAGAGAAGCTTGAAAAACAGTTTCCAGGTGATATCTTCAACACATAACTACCTCATCAGGAAGATAATGTGATTACTCTCAGGAATATGAATGAAGAAGAATTCAAAAACTATCGTTCTCTTTTCATCCATGAATATTCGCAGGATCTGCAAAACAATCGGGGATATCTCTCCGAAAAAGCACGAATCAAAGCCATAGAATCTATTGATACAGTGTTAACAAAGGGCGTTGTGACCCCGGCTAATCAGCTGTGGTGTATCCAACAGCCTGATGAACCAGAGGAAGTTATTGGCATCCTCTGGTTGTCGATCACCGGGTCATCAGCCTGGATAAGTGATTTCTACATTTATCCTGACTGGCGCGGTCGTGGATTCGGTGGTCTGGCCTTATGCGAAATGAAAAGATTGCTAAAAATAATGAACATCGATGAAGTCGGACTTAGGGTAGCGCCGAATAATGCCTCAGCCAAAGCACTGTATCAGAAGAATGGCTTTCATATTACCGGAATTAATATGTCTCAAAATTTAAACTAAATAATTCCAGAAAGAGTTTTTACCAATAGCCAAAGAAAATATCTTTTTTAAAGACCCTGCCATGCAGCGCCTCATAATACCCATTTGAGGAAATATTTTTTACGATAGGTCGCAGACTTACTATGCATGCTGAACAGGAGTTATTCAGACATCACGAAATTGCCTGGCTGGAAACCGAAGAAAACAGCCGTGCGGCAAAATTTTACATGCAACTCGGCTGGGGTAATAAAGCAAATCTGGATGGCACTTTCATCCGGTTAGAAAAGCAACGTGATAGTTGATCTTCTATAGCTCTCATTGAGTTCCGCTTTTGCACGCAGCAGATCTACGCTCTGGAAGGGCCGCTATAAGCGAGAAGCGGACGCCCGGTGTCCGCTAATGTGAACTAGCCAGGTTACTTAAACCGTCTCCCTGCCTCATCAGTCACCTTTTCTCCATCCTCTTTGGTGAATGAACCTTTCTGACCTTCAGGGAGAATATCCAGCACAATTTCTGAGGGACGGCAAAGTCGTGTCCCTAACGGTGACACTACTACCGGCCTGTTAATCAGGAGCGGGTGCTGAAGCATAAAATCGATCAATTGCGCATCAGAAAATTTATCTTCATCCAGACCCAACTCCTCATAAGGCTCAACGTTCTTACGCAACAATGTACGTACAGAAATCCCCATTTCTGAAATCAGCCTGGTAAGCTCTTCTTGTGTCGGTGGCGTATCGAGATAATAAATAATTGTTGGTTCGGTGCCGCTGTTACGGATCATCTCCAGCGTGTTACGTGAAGTACCACAGGCCGGGTTGTGATAGATAGTAATGTTGCTCATATCAGTATCTCATTACAAAGTGATAGAGAGCCGCCATACCAGCGCGGCCAGAGTGACGAACAGCACCGGCAGGGTCATAATTATGCCTGTCCGGAAGTAATATCCCCAGGTAATGCTCATGTTTTTCTGTGCCAGTACATGCAGCCACAGCAGGGTTGCCAGACTCCCGATTGGGGTAATTTTGGGACCTAAATCGCAGCCAATCACATTGGCGTAAATCATTGCTTCTCTGACGACGCCAGTCGCAGTACTCCCGTCAATGGACAGCGCACCAATCAGCACCGTCGGCATATTGTTCATCACCGACGACATGAAGGCAGTCAGGAAGCCGGTGCCGAACGTGGCAGCCCATAAACCGTTGTCTGCCAGCATATTGAGTACGGCAGAAAGATACTCAGTGAGTCCGGCATTACGCAGGCCATAGACGACCAGATACATACCCAGCGAGAAAATCACGATCTGCCAGGGCGCACCACGAAGCACTTTCCCGGTATTAATGGCCTGGCCCCTCTTTGCCACCACGAACAGCACCGCTGCGCCAACTGCTGCTATAGCGCTGACAGGGATCCCCAGCGGCTCAAGAACAAAGAAACCGACCAGCAGGAACAGCAGAACAATCCAGCCAGCCCTGAACGTCGCAGGATCCTTAATCGCACTGCCAGGAATCTTCAGCAGTGAGACGTCATATCTGGCAGGGATATCGCGGCGGAAGAAGAGATGCAGCATGACCAGCGTGGCAGCAATGGCTGCCAGATTCACAGGAACCATCACGGAGGCGTACTGCGTAAAGCCCAGGCCAAAGAAATCCGCCGAGACAATATTTACCAGGTTAGAGACAATCAGCGGCAGGCTGGCGGTATCAGCGATGAATCCTGCAGCCATGACAAATGCCAGTGTCGTTCCCTGGCTGAACCCCAGAGCGAGCAGCATCGCAATCACAATCGGTGTCAGTATCAGTGCTGCACCGTCGTTAGCAAACAGCGCAGCAACAGCAGCGCCAAGCAGTACAATCCACGTAAACAACAGGCGACCGCGCCCGTTACCCCAGCGGGAAACATGCAGTGCGGCCCATTCAAAGAGACCAGACTCATCGAGCAGCAGGCTGATGACGATTACCGCAATGAACGCCGCTGTTGCATTCCAGACGATATTCCAGACGACAGGGATATCTTCAAAGTGGATGACTCCCGTTCCCAGCGCCAGCACGGCTCCGATACTTGCGCTCCAGCCAATGCTGAGGCCTCTGGGCTGCCAGATGACCAGGACCAGCGTGAGTATAAAGATACTTCCTGCCAGAAACATGTTCAGACTCCTTTATATATGCCTATGTGTATGTGATTAAGCTTGTCAGCAAGAAGTACATGCGGATTTTTCCAGTCGTTCACGCACATCATCGCGCAGGCAGTGCCATGCCGTCGTTATCGTCTCGCCGGCCCATGCGGGCATGTGGGGTGAGAGACGGTAGTGAATCCATTTTCCTTCCCGACGGTCCAGTACCAGTTCAGCCTCACGCAGGATAGCCATGTGACGGGAAATTTTAGGCTGTGATTCAGTGGTAGCCGCACATATATCGCATACGCACAGTTCGCCCGATTCCCGGAGAAGCATGACAATTGCGAGCCGGGTTTCATCCGACAGGATCTTAAAAAGCTGAACAGGCTGTAGCATTTATTACTCCATTCCCTTTAGAATACATATATGTTAAATCATATGTGTTTATTTTGAAATCACCAGAGCCACCCGAAGGAGAAAAAATGGAGCACTTTCCTGCCCTGAACGCTGATTGCTTCGATCAGCATATTGCTGAACGTCTGCAGCTCCATGAGCCGCCACGCATTCTGATTCTGTATGGCTCGGTAAGAGAGCGTTCTTACAGTCGTTTTACAGCAGAGGAAGCAGGTCGCCTGCTGGAGGCGATGGGAGCGGAAGTCAGACTGTTTAACCCTTCAGGTTTACCCCTGCCGGACGACGCCCCGGATACGCACCCAAAAGTCACCGAGTTGCGCGGGTTGGTCAGGTGGTGTGACGGGATGGTGTGGAGTTCCCCGGAGCGGCATGGGGCAATGAGTGCCGTGATGAAGGCACAAATCGACTGGATTCCCTTAAGCGAAGGGGCCGTTCGCCCATCCCAGGGAAAAACTCTGGCGGTCATGCAGGTATGCGGCGGTTCGCAATCTTTCAACGCCGTGAACCAGATGCGAATTCTGGGACGCTGGATGCGGATGTTTACGATCCCCAACCAGTCTTCCGTGGCCAAAGCATGGCAGGAATTTGATGAGAACGGGAGAATGAAACCCTCGTCCTGGTATGATCGTATCGTCGATGTCGCCGAAGAGTTGTTTAAAATCACCCTCATACTCAAGGGACAGACCGGTTACCTTGCCGATCGCTACAGTGAACGAAAAGAGAGCCATGAGGAGCTTTCATCCCGCGTTAATCAAGACAAAATATGACGTTCCTGTTTTCATGAATTCATGCTCTGTGAACTCAACAACGTCCGCTCCTGGAATAGAGCGGTCTGACATCGGATAATACCCGTTATGAGCGAAAAGCGGACGTGATGAAATGAACGCTTACGACCTTATTCGATCAGGATTTTTCACTCATCTCTGGTCAGCGAATTGCCTGCAGCACAGCCTTGCCTCTGCCGACCCAGCGTGATCCAGACCATTAGCGCGCAAATCAGCGTGACAGCAGCCAGAACTCTAAAAAGAAACGTATACGCAGTGTCATAACTGTCCTGAAGCAATAATCGTGAAATACCGGGTAACATCGCAGCGGCCTGCTCAGTACTGCCGCCACCCAGCCATGCAGCAGCCTGGTGAATGACCTCTGGCGCATACCCGTGAACGGTGTTTTTCAGATTCAAATCATTCATTTCTGTTAAAAATGCTGACGCCATCGCCAGAGCGATCCCTTCACCGGCAACGCGAACGGTATTAAAGAGGCCTGCGGCCATGCCCGCTTTCTCCACAGATACAGCTGAAAGTGCCAGACCATCCATCAGTCCCCATGGAAGCGCAGCGCCGGTACCCGTTATAATCAGTGAAAGCACAAGAAAATTACTGCTGTTACCCGGTAGTGCGTATCCGAGGAAAAGCAGCCCGACTGATGCAATAATAAGTCCCGCAGCTGAAACGGTTCCCGGAGAAAACCACCGTGTCAGCAGTGCGGCAATGGACGGGAAAACCAGCATTGGAGACGTCAGCGCCATAAGATAAAAAGCGCTCCGGGACTCACTCATCCCGTCACCGCCCATAAAATGCAGCGGAATAATAATCAGCAGCACAACATAGCAATAGCATGTTGCTATCGGCAGTAGCAGAACGCCGGCAAAGCGCGGGCGCAGCAGCAGAGAGATATCCAGAACAGGATTTTCAACCCCCCGGCAACGCACTACAAACCCGCTGAAAAGCAGCATGGCGGAAATGAAAAGGGCGAGTGTGGGAAACGATAAAAACCCAAAGGCAGGTATAAGCATCACCGCTGATGTAAATAACATCAGGGCTGCAGTAAACATGATTAATCCTGTGCCGTCTGGTTTCTGATGTCCGCTCTCCTCTGATGCTGGCAGAAACGCAGCACCGGTCAAAATTACAATGCCTGAAAGCAGAGCTAACATGGCATACAACCATCTCCAGCCCAAAGCATCCGTAATGAAACCCATCAACACAGGGCCGAACGCCAGGCCCACGCCAAACATAGTGCCAAGTATGCTGAAGGCCCGTGTCCTGTCCGTACCTTCATAAAGACGGGCCAGTGCAGCGCTGCCGCTGGCCAATATCAAGGCCGCCGCAAGACCCTGCAGTGACCTGAACAACCCAGCCATAAAGATATCCTGTGTCAGGCAGATCATAACGCTGCTCAGGCAAAACAGGGCTGAGCCTGCGGTAAAAATGCGCTTTCTGCCAGTAACATCCGCAGCAACACCGGCTGACAACAAAAAACTGCCGAAAGTCAGCATAAATCCATTCGTCAGCCACGACAGCGCGGCAGGCGAGCCGCCAAGAGCCTGTTGTATTGCCGGCGTGGAGATTACACCACCGGTAAAGCTTAACGGCAGCAATACAGCCGCCAGATAGACAGAAAAGGCTGCCATATTCCTGGCATATGGACTGGGTGTTCTGGCTGAAGTTGCCATTGGGTGACCTTATGTTTCCGAAAAGCGGATGGGTTAACAAACTTCAGCAATGTTATTGCAGACATCAGAGTGAATAAATACACTGAAAATCTCTTCTTAACGGACATTAAGTTTATAATCAATGGACAGTCTGACCTCTCTTACTTCGTTTGTCCGGACAGCGGAGACGCTGAGTTTTGTACAGGCCGCAAGGTTGCTTGGGATTTCTGCCTCAGCAGTCGGGAAGAATGTCGCCAGACTTGAGCATAAACTGGGCGTACGTCTCTTAAATCGCAGCACCAGAAACGTGAGTCTGACAGCGGAAGGGGCTGCTTTATTAATCCGGTGCCAGCATATCCTTGAGCAATTACAGGAGGCGGAGTCAGAACTGACGAGCAGCTTAGCGCAGCCTGCCGGGAAGCTCAGGGTTTCACTTCCTGCCATTGGCTACAGGTTGATCCTTCCTCTTCTGCCGGACTTTTCCTGCCGTTATCCTCATGTAGAACTCGATCTCGATTTCAGCGACCGGCTGGTAAACATCATTGATGAAGGATTTGATGTGGCCATACGAAGCGGTGAACTAACGGACTCCCGACTGAAATCTAAAAAGGTTGGAGATTTTCGTTTTGTGCTCTGCGCCAGCCCTGCCTATTTGAATGAGTATGGCGTACCCGGCTCGCCAGCGGATTTAACGATGCACAGGTGCATTTCTTTTCGTTTTCCCTCAACGGGGCTGCTCCAGCCCTGGGAACTGCGCGGTATGTGCCCGGGTGCTGACTTGAGGACAGCCTCTGTTCTGACCGTAAATAATATAGAGGCTTCTGTTCGCCTGAGCCTGTCAGGTATGGGGATTTGCTATGTGCCCGGTTTTGTCGTTCGCGAATCTTTGGACACGGGGCAACTGAAAGAGGTATTGCCAGGTAGCTGTACCAGGCAGGGGGTTTTCTCGGCACTCTGGCCAGCCAGCCGGTATCTCTCACCGAGAATACGCTGCTTTGTCGATTTTATTGGTGAGTCCGGCCTGTCTCTGTAATCGGTACCAGGCAGTTAATGCTTTCTGAAATCGTATGCACTTTTATGCTTATCTCAAAATCATGAACGTCCGCTCCTGAAAAAAAGGGGCTGGTAACAGTCAGATGTCCGCTAAGAGCGAGGAGCGGACATATTCACTGAAAGCTATCGGAAGCCTTTTATGGCCCCTGCCTGGCTTTCAGTTCTGCGGCAGATCAACGCGCGCATTCAGGCCTGGACTGAAGCAGGATTAACATCTGCTGACATCAATTGACTCTGTAGGTCCTCCGCTGGGAATGCATATGCTTGTTGTGCTCCGCAGCCATAACTTTGAGTCAGCTGAGCAGGCTGCAGCTTTTCTGGGTACGGTGCCTGTCGAAAAGCGTTCACGCACGTCGGTACGCAGCCGCCCCGTATGTCTAAAATCGGTCCGCCTCAATTAAGAGCAAAGCTTTACATGTCAGCCTTATGCGGAAAAATTCACAATAAATGGATGTGCAATCTCTACGATGAGTTATGTCTGCGTGACAAGCCGAAAATGGTGACCATCGGTGCCCTGATGAGAAAACTGGTGCACTGATGTTATGGCGTACTGAAAACGAAAACTGCATTCTGCGATGATTATTGCTGCTCTATTACACATACCTGAGTCCGGTAGTGATATCACAATACTCATTCATCACTCTGAAAGATTGTGCTGAGCTTGATATGAGCAAAACCCGGAGTTTCAGTTATCCGTATGAAAGACATGTCTGTGCTGAATAAAAAGCCTACATCGCAGTAGCTTACGTAAAAAAAGTTCTGAGATATCTAAACGTAAAATAAGAATGTCTGAATTTCAAACAATGTTATTTGACAACTAGTTACCATAATGCAAACCTGTTACCACAACAGGAGGGGTTATGGCATATTCAAAAGCGGATCAACTGACGCAGGTTATTCTAAACGTATTCCGGCTTAATGGCGCCCTGACAGAGTGGGGTGACAGATTTGTCCTGCCTGACGGGCTTACCAGCACACGCTGGCGAATGCTGGGTGCAGTTGCACTGGCACAACGGCCAGTTACCGCGCCTCAGATTGCATTGACTATGGGTGTTACACGGCAGGGTGCGCAGAAGCAGCTCAATACACTGGTTGAGTCCGGACTGATGGAAACGCAGCCCAATCCAATGCACAAGCGATCGCCGCTTTATGCGCTGACCGAATCAGGTCAGTCAATATATGACAGCGTTAATGCACGATGGCAGCATCAGGCAACCGAAATGGCGGGACAGTTCAGCGCAGCCGAACTGGAAACGGCGGAGCATGTTCTGAAAAGTCTCATTGAGACTCACGAAAAGTCTCTGGCGGAGCAGTGCCTATGAAACGCAGGATTCATGCTACCGCTTCCATGTTGTCAGCGTTGTTTCTGGCAACGTTCTGGACCTCGACAATCATCACCGAACTTTTTCTGTCGGCTATAGCAGTCGCCGAAGTGAAGCAGTTAATTGCTTATGCCCTTCTTGCGTTTGTACCGCTGATGGGGCTGACAGCGGCTACCGGCTTTTCGATGGGTGCCAGGGTCAATCATCCGCTGATTAAGCGGAAACGCCGCCGCACGCCTGTCATCGGCATAAACGGTCTGTTCGTACTGGTGCCATCAGCCCTTTTCCTGTGGATTCGTGCCAGGGCAGGTCAGTTTGACGGCGCTTTTTACAGCGTTCAGGTGCTTGAGCTGATTGCAGGGGCGCTGAACCTGACGCTGATCGGGTTAAATATTCGTGACGGCCTTCAGCTGAGCCGCCTCAATCGCGCCCGTAAACCGGGCATCAATGAGCAATAATGTTGCCTCGTAAGGATTAACTATGCGTGCTGCTGTTGTGACCCGTTTTGATGCACCACCGTCATATGGCTACTTTTCTGAACCGGTTGCCGGTGAAGGTGAGGTTGTGATTCGTGTGCTGGCCGCACCCCTGAGTCCTATTGTGAAAAGCCTCGCGGCAGGCAGGCACTACTCGGGTACCGCAGAGGCGAACTTTATCCCGGGAATTGATGGCGTGGGCATTGATCCGGACGGTAAACAGGTTTACTTCCTTTTTCCCAAATCGCCATTCGGTTCTATGGCCGATAAGGTTCTGGTATCGACACGATCAGTCGTTCCGGTTGCGGAAAGTGTGGGCGATGCACGGGCTGCTGCGGTCGTAACCGCAGGGCTTTCATCCTGGGTTGCCCTGACGCTGAGAGCCGGTTTTCAGCGTGGTGAATCGGTACTGATTAATGGTGCCACCGGCTCAGCGGGCGGGCTGGCCGTTCAGATAGCCGCGTGGCTTGGCGCAGGCCGGATCATTGCAACGGGGCGTGACCGGCAAAAGCTGGACAAGCTGCCGGCAGGTGTGGAAAAAATCGTGCTGGATGAATTTGCAGATGAAGCACTGAAGCAGGTTTTCTCCGGTGGGGTCGATGTGGTTCTGGATTACCTCTGGGGGGAGCCAGCAAGCAGAATAATCTCGCAGGCCACGGCAAATCGCGGTTCGCGACTGGGAGAGCCGCGGCTGCGATATATTCAGCTGGGTTCCGCGGCAGGAGAATCAATCGCCCTTTCTGCGGCTTCGCTTCGGAGTTCCGGCCTTGAGATACTGGGTAGCGGCATAGGCAGTCTTTCGGTTCAGGCGCTGGTTAATGGGGCTGGCGAGCTGCTGAATGCACTTCCTCAGGGGGGATTCAATACGCCGGTGCGGACCTGCGCGCTTTCTGACGTGGGCAGAATGTGGAATGAGGATACCGGCGACGACCGGCTGATTCTTATCCCGTAAGCGCTCAGAACAGAGTTAGCGCTTTTGTTTACTGACTGATCATGCCGCTTCTTCTGTGCCCTGAGACAGAGTGGCAGAAAGCAGATAAGTTATACCAGATTCAGATGGCAGCCTGCTGGCTGCCGCTTACCTGTTCTGTAGGGTTGGCGAGATAATCAGGTCATTAAGAATTTAAGGCATTCAAGGATATCAGTCAGTTTTATCAAAATAATACTCTGAGCACGGCTTCAAGTCGTGCCACCTGGATTTTCACCCGAATGTATCTCGCGTGACTTCTGCCGCTTTCTGGTAGAGGTCGCCCTGTTTAATCTGAGGGCTGGTCATGAAAAAATAACACCGGTTTGGCAGATAGTTATCGGCCTTTTACTGGGGGCATGGTGAGATGATATTTCAATACGTATCCTGAATATCAGCATTGGGTCCGTCACGAAATTCTCAAGCCGCTCGGTTATTACGTCTTATTTACATACTAAAGATGAATGATTTTATCACATTATAATGCTTACGTTGATCCTGGATGCTTTTTCTATTTACATGGTATCATGCAAGAGTTGGATTTTAATTAAATAGAGGGCATTAATTTTATGAATATATATAAGAACCGCACCTTTACTTCCGATTTTTTTACTGGGATGGAATTTGAAAATGTCAGTTTTTTCGATTGTGATTTTTCCGGGCTAAACCTCAGAGATACCCATTTTGTAAATTGTATTTTTTTCTTTTCAGAAGGTGACTCGGGCTGCAACTTTACAGGTGCTATACTTAAAAACGCCAGCTTTTTGAAGTGTGATTTGACGATGTGTATATTTATTAGCGCTGACTTATTCGGTATTGAAATTCGGGAATTTTGCGTAATAGGCACTGATTTTCGGAATGCTAAATTTATGAAAGCAATTAGCCATCGCTTCTTCTTTTGTTCAGCATACCTTATTAAGAATAATTTCACTCGGGCTAACTTCACTGGGGTCACACTTGAAAAATGTGAACTTTGGGAAAACTGTTGGAATGGTACTCTTGTTATGGGCGCAAATTTTAGTGGTTCCGACTTGTCAGGCGGGGATTTCACAAATTTTAATTGGCGTTCAGGGGATATTACGAATTGTGATCTACGAGGAGCTATCCTGGGTGATCTTGATGTTCGTCGCACCAATCTCGAAGGTACACAGATGGATATTGAGCAAATTACAGAGTTAATGGTAGCCTTAGGAATAACTATCAGTTAGTTTTCATAATGATAGAATATCCTTTAAATGTTACATTGTTTAAATGTATGTTCTGTAAACAGTGAAATATAACAGGCATGCATATTTTTCAGTATTTAAATGTGGCATTGGCTAGCCATCAAAATTAAATACAGCAGTCAGCTGGATTAGAAGGCATGATTTCAGTGAGCACTGAGATTTCTTCTCTGCGTGTTTTCTGCGTCGCTGCAAGGGACTGTCACCTGTTGGTATCTGTGAACGGTTGTTGTCGCGTTTTTCTTGAACGAGTTTTATACGTGGCCCCTCTGTCTGAGCGCGACGTTTGGGCATGTTTTGCTGCGTTCTCTTTTATCTTCGCGTTCCTGCTCGTCCTGATGAACCTGTGCCAGCCTCAGTAATGCGCACAGCCGCTTTTATATTAAGCGAATTGCCCAGAAGGAGCACAACAGAACCGGTTACCAGGCGCAGAGCCTCTAATTGATCTTCTTGCCTCACACGGTAGCGCTTTCTGATCTCACCTCGCTGGCCGTAACAGATTGCGTTTCACGGCCTGGATAACTACGTCTGTGGTTCGTGCAGTGGGGTTCTGTGACCGGGAAAACCATTAACGTCTCTGCCGCCTCGCTTCGCAGCTCAGGCCTTGAAATTTTGGGTAGCGGCATAGGCAGTCTTTCCGTTCATGAGCTGATAGCCGCGGCAGGTCAGTTGCTGCCCGCGAGCCTGGAAGGGGGATTCGATACATCGGTAAGAACTTGCGCACTTTCAAATGTCAGCCAGATTGGAATGAGGAGACGGGGGAGGAGAGGCTGATTCTTATCCCGTAGGCGCTAAGTTCAGAAGAAATGCTTAATCTGCTGACTGGCTGAGCTTGCCGTTGTAACGGTGATCCCCATACCCGATAAGGATGGCAGCCGGGAGGCTGCCATCTGTGTCTTACCAGTTCTGCCGGGTGGGCGAAATAATCAGGTCATTAACCGTCACATTTTTAGGCTGATTAAGCGCATACACCACAGCACTGGCCACATCCTGCGGGCTGATAGCAATTTTAGTCAGTTCCTGAGCGATCTTGCGGCCTTCAGGATCGCTGACCTTATCGGCCCAGCCGGTATTTATGACGCCAGGACTGATGGTGTTCACGCGAATGCCCTTATTCACACCCAGATCCTTGCGCATCGATTCCGTCATCGCATGAACAAAAAATTTAGTGGCGCTGTAAACGCCCGCGCCTGCATCAACCTGATGGCCCGCCACGGAGGCCATATTAAGTATCTGGCCATCTTTTCTCTCCAGCATTCCCGGAAGGACAGCGGCAATCGCGTTCAGATATCCCTTAATGTTGACGTCGACCATTTTATTCCAGTCATCCCAGACTACGTCGCTCCAGCTTGAGAAAAGCATCAGGCCGGCGTTGTTGATAAGGATCTCAACCGGACCGAAAGCTTCCGTGGCGTATTTCACCAGTGCCTGAGTATCTTCCGGCCGTGTTACGTCGGTTACCAGGCCAGCTGCATGACCGCCCTCTGATTTAATGCTCTCTATTACCCTGTCGAGGCCGTCCTGGTCCAGTGCGGCCGCAACGATATTCACGCCGTGACGCGCCAGCTCCAGTGCCGTTGCAGCGCCAATGCCCGATGACGCGCCGGTAATGACAGCCGTTTTGTTCTGCAGGTGATTCATTTTCTTATCCTTCTTTATCAGGTACAGGCGGCGGAAGTCGTTCCGCCGGTTTTTACTATCAGTATTTTCCTTCCGGCCAGTCGGTATAGCCCTTAGCCCCGCCGCCGTAATACGCTTCTTTCGGCGCAATGGTCAGTTCGGCACCGTAACGCAGGCGCTTCACCAGGTCCGGGTTGGAAATGAACAGGCGGCCGAAGGCAACGGCATCAATAATTCCCGCGTTCCGGCGGCTGATGGCCATCTCAAGGTCGTAATTATTGTTGCCGATAAACGGACCGGTGAACTGCGCGCTCAGCGCATCCATATCCACATCGGCAGGCACGTCCCGCGAGGTGGCCGTCGCGCCTTCGACAAAGTGCAGGTAGGCCAGATTAAAGCGGTTAAGCTGCTGGATGAGGTAGCCATACATCGCCATCACGTTGCTGTCCGGTGGGGTATTCCCGGCGTCAGGCGTGACCGGTGACAGGCGGATACCGACTCTGTCACTACCCCAGATGTTAACGATGGCCTCTGTCACTTCCAGCGTCAGGCGGGCCCGGTTTTCGATGGAGCCGCCGTAGCTGTCGGTACGGTGATTGGTGGAGTCCCGCAGGAACTGATCGAGCAGGTAGCTGTTGGCAGAGTGCACCTCTACGCCGTCAAATCCAGCCCGCAGGGCGTTCTCTGCTGCGAGTCTGTACTGTTCGATAATGCCGGGGATTTCTTCAGTTTCGAGCGCGCGCGGGGTGGATACCGGCACAAAACCGTTCACGGTGTAGGTCTGGCCTTCGGCTTTAATAGCGGATGGCGCAACCGGACTTGCACCGTCAGGCTGCAGCTCTGTGCTTGAAAAGCGGCCAACGTGCCACAGCTGGCAGACGATTTTTCCGCCCTGAGCGTGGACCGCGTCCGTTACTTTTTTCCAGCCGG
This sequence comes from Pantoea sp. Lu_F5_004, assembly GCF_051136245.1. Classification (NCBI taxonomy): domain Bacteria; kingdom Pseudomonadati; phylum Pseudomonadota; class Gammaproteobacteria; order Enterobacterales; family Erwiniaceae; genus Pantoea; species Pantoea sp. Lu_F5_004. The sequence goes on along the minus strand of NZ_CP194947.1, from coordinate 351,775 downwards.
CGACCTGCTCTTCATTCCAGATGCCCGGCGTGGCGGCATAACCGCGGCCCTGAGCCGAGATGTTCGTGGCTTCTGAAATAATCAGGCCGGCACCAGCGCGCTGCGCATAGTAGGTCGCATGCAGTTCATCAGGTACGCCATCCTCACCGTAACGGCTGCGGGTAACGGGTGCCATCACAATGCGGTTAGTCAGCTCAAGGCTGCCCATCGCGACGGGGGAAAATAAATCGGTACGGATACTGTTGTCAGTCATGTAAACCTCTTAATAGTTGACCGGTCGTCTAGTTAATGAGTAAAAAAACACGGCTACCCAAGCAGCCGTGTTGGTGCCTTCATTGCGTTGCCGAAGGCGTTGTCCGGGTCGTGGATTTTTGCCATCAGGGAGGCGCCCAGCCAGAGCTGATAAAGTTCTTCAGCCAGCTCACCGGCGTTGCTCACCGCAGCCAGCGAACCGTCTTCCTGACCCAGCCGGATACAGCCCGCGATTTTTTGTACGATTTCCTGGGTGCCGGTCGCCAGCACCTGTCGCATGCTGTCGTACTGATCGCAGACTTCCGCGCCGAGCTTGACCACCAGGCATTTGCTTTCCGGCAGGTCTGCGCCCTGGGTCGTCTTCCAGAAGGCGAAGTAGCGCAGCAGCCTCTCTCTCGCCGTTCCGGCACCGCTCAGCTGGTTGTCTGCCTCCTGCAGATAGTGGCTGAAGTAGTGCGCCAGCAGCGCTTCTGCGAACTCTTCCTTGGATTTGAAGTAGTAGTAAAACGAGCCTTTGGGAATACCGGCAGCCTGGACTATCTCGGAAAGCCCGACGGCACTGTAGCCCTTGTGGGTAATAATCGCCCGTGCCACATCAATGATGTGCTGACGCGTATCTGTCGTTTGTTTTTTCATAGTGCGACTACTCTATTTAAAAACTGACCGGTCGTCTAGTAATGCCTGTCACATTTTGTGCGATCTGTTGCTGAGTGGCTGCAGCAGCCTGACGGCATGCTGGCCGATCATTTTCAGGCTCTGAGGCGTGGCGCCGTCTTTCGCCTCGATCGACATCCCCTCCAGCAGGGTGTTCAGAACGGTAGCCAGCGCGGCGGTATTGGTTTCCACGGGCAGCTGCTTTTCCTTCACCGCTCTGGATAATCGTTTTTCAAACAGGTCTTTTCCCTCCTGCCTGAGAAGGCTGACCGCCCTGACCACATCAGCCGACTCAGCGGAGACGTTGATCGCTGCAAGTACCACCATGCAGCCACAGGGTACTGAGGGGGAAAGCAGGATATCGGCTGCTTCGCTGAAGAATCGGTCAATGGCCTTCACGATGTCCTGTGCCTCTTCAAGCCGCGCCCAGGTTGCCTGCCAGTAAACCTGCTCATAGTAATTCACGGCTTCCAGAAACAGGCTGGCCTTGTTGCCGAAGGCCGAATAGAGGCTGGGCGGGTTAATCTCCATCGCAGCGCAAAGCTCAGCAACCGATGCCGGCTCAAAGCCTTTGCGCCAGAAAAGGTCCAGCGCCTTCAGCAGCGCCTTATCACGGTCAAAGCTTCGCGGCCGGCCTTTAGGCTTTTCCAAGGCTTCAGGACGTTCATGGTTTTTCATACGGGTCTCAATCATTTGCTTGACACATTACATAGCGATCACTATACAATAAATAACATTAAATAGTGATCACTACAGAATAAAGGTGGCACCGTGGCAGACTTTATCTCAACACTGAGCCTTTACCTTCAGAATACCGGCGGGATCGGCATCGGGTTTTTTTATGCGGTTTTTGTCGCAGGTTCGCTGCTTTTCTTCCCGGCTTCTCTGCTGACTGCACTGTCGGGATGGTTATTTGGCGTAACGGGTGGAACGCTGATAGCCCTGCTGGCTGGATTGACGTCGTCACTGATCGCTTTCGGACTGGCCAGAAGCCGGCTCTTTCCGCTGGCCTCGCGAGCGGCTGCCCGTAGCCACTACCTGAACCGGGCACTTACCCTGTCGCAGCACAACGGAATCGTTCTGGTGCTGCTGCTTCGCCTGAGTTCAGTCGTGCCGTTTGCGCCGCTGAACTATGGCCTGGGCGCGAGCGGTATGTCGTTAAAAAAATACCTGGCCGCAACGGTGCCGGGCCTGATACCGGGCACATTTATTTATGCCGGCGCAGGTGCTTCAGTGTCAGACGTGAGGACGCTGACGCGGGGGGATTTCTCCCCCATGGAATTTATGCAGGACACCATGATGTTACCCGGCCTGGCTGCCGCCGCAGTGGGCCTGGTGCTCCTCTATCTGCTTCAGCGAAGCATCAGAAAAAAGATGGGGATCTGAAAGGATGCCCGGTTTATTTAAAAGGAGAAAAAGTGATGAGTGACGCGACTTACTTGCAGGACTACAACGCTATTGTGAACGTACTGAACCAGTACAACGAGGGGGGTAAGCAGGCGAAGAGTGAGCTGATGAAACCCGCTTTCAGTGAACAGGCCACTATTTTTGGCGTTGACGGCGACGGCAATCTCAGCGGAGGTCCGATTCAGGGACTGTTTGACACCATCGACACCGCCTTCCGTCCTTCACCCGAAGCGAAGGCCGCCATTGTACGTGTAGATATTGTCGGAACGGCCGCCAGTGCCCGCATCGATACCGATGACATTTCGGGCTTTCGTTTTACCGACTTTTTCAACCTTCTGAAGGTAAACGGCCGCTGGATCGTGGTCAGCAAGATTTACCACACCCACGTTGCTCCCTGACAGCCGTCCGGTTAACTGACCACGACAGCCTGCAATCCTGCGCGCTGCGTAAAAAAGGAAACGAAAATGAGTAAAAATATCAAAGCGGTACCCACGGCGGATTACCAGGCCGTTACGGAAACGGCAGGCCGATATGTTGAAGGACTGCGTACCGGCAATGCGGAAACGGTGTCCGAAGCTTTTCATAAAGATGCGGTGATGTACGGCTTTACCAACGGCAGCCTGCTGGGGGGGCCGGTTGAAAATCTGTACGCCTTCGTACGTGAAAATGGCAGTGCGCCGGATATCGTGACCCGGCTGGATGTGCTGGCCATCACGCCGACCACCGCTGTCGTGCGGGTTGATATGGAAAATGACGCCATTGGCGCAAATTACAACGACTATCTGACCCTGATTAAGATAGACGGGCGCTGGCAGGTGATCGCTAAAGTCTATCACCAGTTTGAAGGCTGAAGTAACGGACGCCTGAGACACAGTAAGGAGCGAATTATGAGCCAGGTTTTCATTATTGGTGGCGCAGGTCAGGTTGGTCGGCGCCTGAGCCAGATACTGACAGACAGAGGATTTGCTGTGCGTGCCCTGTTCCGTAAACCGGTGCAGGAGACGTTATTACGACAATCGGGTGCGGAGCCTGTCAGGGGCAGCCTGACTGAGCTTAATGCGGCAGCGCTGGCGGCTCATCTGAAAGGGAGTGACATAGTCGTGTTTACCGCCGGAGCCGGCGGTAAAGGCGGTCCGGAAATGACGAATGCAGTAGACGGTGAGGGGCTTAAAACGGCCGTAGATGCTGCTCTGCAGGCCGGGGTATCCCGCTTTCTTCTTGTTTCCGCGTTTCCGGAAGCTTCCAGAGGACAGCCTGTTTCTGACACGTTCGAAAACTACATGCGGGTCAAAAAAATGGCCGACGTCGCGCTGGCGCAAAGCGATCTGGACTGGGTGATTTTACGGCCCGGTACGTTGCGTGATGATCCCGGCACCGGCCTGGTCCGTGCAGGACTTGCCATTCCCTACGGTGATGTCTCGCGTGATGACGTGGCGGCCACGCTGGCAGAAATTATTGAGCACCCCGGTGTCAGTCGCGTCATTATTGAGCTGACTGCAGGAGAAGATCCTGTACGCGAAGCTGTACAGAAGATGGCGGGCCATTAACGTGGCTAATCCTTCCACGCAGACGACCGGGATCCGGCTGCTGCTGCTCGGTGCAACCGGCCTGGTTGGCAGCCATGTTCTAAGGCAGGCGCTGGTCAGCCCCGCCATTAACGCGATTATTGCGCCCACGCGAAAGCCACTGTCGCTGCAGTCCGCCAGCGGCACAGCAAAGCTTATCAATCCGCTAATCAGTCAGGATGCCAGCGCATCCGGGCAGGAGTGGGTCGCAGACGCGGTGATCTGTGCACTCGGCACGACGCTCAAAAAAGCCGGAAGCCGGGATGCCTTCAGGCTGGTTGACTATGACTATCCGCTGGCATTTGCCCGCCTGGCGCGGGACCGGGGCGCGACTGCTTTTGCCCTGACCTCGGCTGCCGGCGCAAATCCGGATTCGCGGTTTTTCTATCACCGCGTTAAAGGTGAGCTTGAGCATGCGCTGATGCAGGAGGGATTCCGCTCGCTGACTTTCGTCAGGCCCGGCGTGATAGGCGGGGCGAGAAAGGAAGCGCGACCGGGCGAAATGGCGCTGAAGATCACTCTCACGGCGTTCGCACCGCTTCTGCCGCGGCGCTGGCATCTCAACCCCGCAGCGGAAATCGCCGCCCGTCTTATGCAGGCGATCCTGCAGCCACAGGCTGGCATCAGCATCATACCCGCAGCCGAAATGACCAACATTATTTAACAGGAAACCCTTATGCCCGTTGTTAAATTCAACGCTACTCTAAATGCTGACGCAGACCGCGTCTGGCAGACCCTCCGTCAGTTTGGCCGCATCAGTGAATGGCATCCGTCGATCCTCAGCAGTGAAATTGAGGATAATCAGCCGGAGGGGCTGCCGGGCTGCCGGCGCAGGCTGGTGCTTGAAAACGGTGAAATTCTTCGCGAGCAGCTGCTGATGGCTGATGAAGACCGTCAGTCTTTTTCCTATCGCTTTATTGAATCGCCGCTGCCGGTCAATAACTATGTCGCAACCGTCAGCCTCATTCCCCTGACCGGGCAGAACGTAACGGTTATTGCCTGGCAGGCCAGTTTTGAGGTCCGTGCCCATGATAATGCGCAGGAGTTGGCGGCCGTGGTCAGTAATCTGATCGAGTCCGGACACCACAGCCTGGCCGGCTTCCTTGAAAACCGTTAAAATCTCAGCGGAGCAGCAGGTATGAATCAGTTTATGAAAGCGGTAGACCTTGCAAAAGCTTACAGGCTTATCAATCACGGTCCGGCGACGCTGGTCTCTGCCCGGCACGACGGCACTGAAAACGTTATGGCGGCATCGTGGGTATGCGGTCTGGAATTTGAGCCCGCAAGGCTTACCGTGGTGCTGGACAAGGGAGCCTTCACCCGCAGGCTGATTGAGCAGAGCCGATCCTTTGTGATCCAGGTACCGCTGGCGTCTCAGGCGTCGCTGGTTTATCACCTCGGTTCGCACTCTCTGTTCAGTGAGAAAGATAAGCTCACCCGATCGGGCGTATCCCTGTTCAGCCTGCCCGGTACTGACGTCCCCCTGGTATCAGGGTGTGCCGCCTGGCTTTACTGTGAACTCATCCCCGAAGAGCATAATCAGCAGACCTACGATTTGTTTATCGGGGAGATAAAATCCGCGTGGGCAGACAGCCGTTTCTTCCGGGACGGGCACTGGCAGTTTGAGCATCTGCCGGCAGACCAGCGCAGCCTGCATTATATTGCCGGCGGCCATTTCTACACTACCGGTGACGCCATTGAGATCGCGGATGCGCCAGCGGAAACGCCCGGAGCATCGGAGAAATAATCAACAGGTGGGTAACTGAAGTCAGGCCGGCAGCTGGCGGCGGCTGCGCCCCGCCAGCATGATGATCAGTTCTGAAATGCGCCTGACATCATCTTCCAGATGTTCGAGCGGGCGATGGATCAGTCCGACATCCCGATAAAACACCTTCTCACCCAGACTAATCGCCCTGACAGAGGATGGCCAGCGCTGCCAGGCAGCGATGCGGGGCAGCAGGGCGACACCCACGCCGTTGCTCACCAGCTTAAGAATAGCCTCCAGCTCGTCCACCTCACAGATTTCAGTGACGGCAAATTTCATTTCTCTCAGAAAACGGTCTACCAGGCGTCCGCCGAATGACGAACGGTCGTATCGGATAAAAGGCTGTCCGGTCAGCAGACCGGCTATATCGTCACCGGTCACGGTTTTAGGCACAATAAGATGAAACGGCTCGTGTGCCAGGGCGCTCCACTGCAGGGCCTGCGGTAACGGGAAAGGGGGTTTCAGTACGGCGGCCATATCAATCTCACCGGCATCGACGAGATTGATTAAATCCATTGATAAACCCGGAACAACCCGGATACGGCAGCCGGAACTCTGCTTACTGAACAGCGTCAGCGCATCCGGAAGCAGGGTACGCTGTACGGAGGCAATTGCGCCAATCGTGACGGTTTTACCCGGCACCTTCCGGGGCAGTCTCTCCCCCAGCCCGTCATAGAGGGTCATCAGCTCCTGCGCCTGAACAACAAGCTGAAGCCCGTTCTGGTTCAGGCGTGCATTTCTCCCCGAACGGTCGAACAGCGGGTAGTTCAGGTCTGCCTCAAGTCGCTGCATCTGGGCACTGACCGCGGCCTGAGTCAGGCCGATTTTATTGCCTGCCGCCGCAAAGGTCCCTTCCCTGGCAACTATCAGAAACGTTTTCAGTTCACGAATCAAAGCTCACCCACACTCAAATATAATTTGTAATATATAAAGATATATATTGATTTTAATCAAATAAATTTATTTATAATCTCCTTTGTGACGGTAATGTTAATGTCACACCAGACACTTATCTGGTTCAGCACGCGGCATTGCTCAACTTAAATCAGACGTTAAGCTGCCCGACAGCAGCGTCTCCCCTGTGAGGATGCATCAAATGAGCCTTTCTCCTTTCCACCTGGCAATTCCTGTTTATGACCTTAAAGCCACGCGCCATTTTTACGGTGAGGTGTTCGGACTAAGTGAAGGCCGCTCCAGCGAACAATGGGTGGATTTTGATTTCTATGGTCATCAGCTGGTGATCCATGAACACCCCAAAACCGCATCTCAGGAAAGCGTCCATTCAAATCCCGTTGACGGCCACGACGTACCAGTGCCGCACTTCGGTATCGTATTGCAGTGGGATCAATGGGAGGACCTGGCTGAACGCCTCAGGTCGTTTGGCACTCAGTTTGTGATTGAGCCTTACATCCGTTTTAAAGGCCAGGTCGGTGAACAGGCCACCATGTTCCTCTTTGATCCCTGCGGTAATGCGCTTGAATTCAAGGCGTTCAAAGATATCAGCCAGCTCTTCGCTAAATAGACCCCAGACGCGGCTTCAGGTCGCGCCTCACTGTTTTTCACCCGACTGTATCACGCGTGCCTGCTGCTGCTTTCTGGCAGAGGCTACGCTGTTTAATCTGAGGGCTGGACATGAAAAAAATAACACTGGTTTGGCAGATAGTTATCGGACTTGCACTGGGAATAGTCGTGGGGTGGTATTTCAATACGCATCCGGAATATCAGCAGTGGGTCAGTCACGAAATCCTTAAGCCGCTCGGCGATATTTTTATCAAAATGATGAAGATGGTCGTGGTACCGATCGTATTCTGTTGCATGATTCTGGGTATAACCGGCAGCGGAGACAATAAATCCTTCGGCAGAATGGGTGTCAAATCTCTGGGCTATTTTTTACCGTCACGGGGATTGCCATCATTTTTGGACTGGTCCTGGCCAACCTGATCGCGCCGGGAGAAGGCACCAGCATACAGGGAATGGCGCACGGTGCCGGGCACATGAAAATGGAGCCGGCACGCGGCGCACTGGTTATCCTGCAGAACATCGTGCCGGATAACCTGTTTGTTGCGCTCTCTGAGGGCAAGCTGCTGTCGGTCCTGTTCTTTGCAGTCCTGTTTGGCATTGCGCTTAACGGACTCCCGCGCGAAAAGACAGCTCCGATTCTGGGCGTTCTGCAAAGCGTATCGGACGGTATGTTCCGCGTGGTTTCCATTGTCATGGCGTACGCGCCGGTTGGCGTGTTCGGTATGATTGGTGCCACCGTCTCAACATTCGGTTTCGCCTCGCTTCTGCCCCTTCTAAAGCTTGTCGGTACCGTTTATCTCGGCCTGATATTGTTCGCCCTGATTGTGCTGGGGGGGATCTGCGCTCTGATTGGTGAAAACGTATTCAGACTGATAAAACATTTCCGCCAGGAACTGGTACTGGCCTTTTCAAGCGCAGCGTCGGCTGCCGTTATGCCTCAGCTGATGTATAAGCTGGAGCGGTATGGGGTACCGGGCCGTATCGTCAGTTTTGTTGTACCGGTAGGCTATGCGTTTAACCTGGATGGCGCATCGATCTTTCTTGGCGTTGCAACCATATTTGTCGCGCAGCTCTACGGCATTGATCTGACACTGATGCAGCAAGTTATTCTGGTCGTCACCATGGTGCTGACCTCAAAGGGTGCCGCCGGCGTTCCGGGTTTTGCCATTCTCATCCTTTCAGCTACGCTGGCTTCAGCAGGGCTTCCGCTGGATGCCGTCGCACTGATAGCCGGCATATTCCGCATTATCGATAGCGGCACCACAACCCTGAACGTACTGGGTAACATTGTTGCTCCGCTGGTCATTAATCGATGGGAAAGGCAAACCGAATCGGTCGCTGATGTTAATGCTCAAATAAATGAGCCCTGAAACTATCATCGGCAGAGACGACGAACAATGCGAAGTATGTCTGTTAATGCCGCTTTAGCGGCATGGAGGCGTCGGATGACGCTGAGGGTCACACCAATGCTGAACGGCGCCGTGTTCCCGACGTAGCCGGTTACAGACGCATAAATCCTGCCATACCCTTAACTGAACAGCCTAAAGAAGCGTATTCAGAAGTCATTTTTACGCAGGCAATGCATATGGAATACATCATCCTGCGTCGGAAAATTTTTATTTATATGAATGCGTTACTTACGGCACATGCCACCATTTCTGCCATGTGCGCTGCGCGTGCCGTCAGGAATTGTGCTGCTGCGTCCAAACTCCCTCATACAGTGTGCCGGTAACGGAAAGTTTTTCAAAAGGCGGTTTCTGCTGTCTTCGCTAAAAATATGTGTGCCTTACTCAAAATTTTGGCCTCTTACTTTCAGCGCCGTAATGCCCCTTGTCGGTTCCTGATACTGGCGTCCGCTTCTGGCACAGGGCTGCTGTTGCAGCCCTCACAAATTAAACTTCAATAGACTCAGATATCTCCAGGGCATCATCCACTTCAATACCGAGATAACAAACTGTACTTTCGAGTTTTTTGTGACCTAACAGTAGCTGGATCACTCGAAGATTCTTCGTTTTTTTATAGATCAGATATGGCTTGGTTCTTCGCATAGAATGCGTACTGTACAGAGTCTCGTCGAGACCTAGCTTATCAATCCATCCATGAAAAATACGGTTATATTGCCTGGCTGAGATATGTCGTGAAGAACCGACGCGGGACTGGAACAGATAGTCGCTACTACGTAGATGAGCCATATTAATCCACGCGGCTACAGCCTCTCTGGTTCCCTTAGTCAGTTCAAACTGAACGGGGCTTCCCGTTTTTTGCTGCAGCACTGTCGCTCTGCCCGAAACAGAGTGCCCATAGGCCACATCAGAAAATTTTAGCTTAACCAGATCACAGCCCCGAAGTTTACTGTCCAGAGCCATGTTAAACAGAGCTAAATCGCGTACTTTTCCTTCCAGCTCAAGTCTGATACGGATTCCCCAGATATGAGAGATCTGAAGAGGCCGTTTCTGGCCAATAAGACGGCCCTTGTTCCATGGGAATGTTGTCATGCTCAATCTCCATTGGGTTAGGAGATGTGATTATGGTCGTCCAATATGAGCGAGCAGCGGAGATGATGTGCAGCAGCGATTTCGCTCAAAGTTCAATCATTCTGTAAAGGATATGATTAAAATTTATCTTTGTCATACATAGAATAAGACTAATGAATATACATATAAGACCAGCTCAATTGTCTGACGTTGAAGGTATTTTCACTGTCAGAACATCAGTCGCCGAAAATCATCTGAGCCGTGAAGAGATGCGGGAGATGGGCATCACCGAAACTACCGTGAGCAATATGATCAAAGAGAGTCGTTGCGCATGGGTTGCAACAGATGATGATGAAGTGGTGGGTTTTTCGATGATTTTAAGGGAGAAAGGCTCGCTTTATGGTCTTTTTGTCCTTCCTGCCTATGAAGGCAGAGGCATCGGTCGCAGACTTACAAAGATTGCGGAACAAGAGTTGTTCAAACATCACGAAGTTGCCTGGCTGGAAACAGATAAAAACAGCCGTGCGGCCAAATTCTACATGCAACTCGGCTGGGGTAATAAGACAACATTAGATGACGCTTTTATTCGATTAGAGAAGCATCGTGGTAGTTGACCTTCTACAGCTCTTATAGAGCTCCGCTTTTGGCAGGCAGCAGCCAGTGGACCGGCATGTCTGTTATGAGAGCGAAGCGGACGTGGTATTCCTGGTATCATTGAAATTTTCGAGCATTCCACTCTTCGCGGGTGATTTCCCAAAGCTCAGAATCCAGAAGGCCGCTGACATACTCCTTCTTAACAGTTTTGATAAGCCGCATTCCGCTAGTGACCGAAATACGTTGAGAGCGGCTGTTAAGGGCTGCTTTAGGTGCGCGTAACACCGGCTTATTCAACACATTGAACCAGTAATCTGTAGCCGCAATACTAGCCTCACGCATATAGCCCTGACCCTGATATTCCGGTGCGAGCCAGAATCCACGATTGTTATCTTCTTCATCGTAAAGACAGATCAAGCCCATGACTTTATCTGGTATCTCACGATTTCTGATAGTCCAGAACCATGCAATTCCTCTCGCCATGTCAGGCAGAGCAACGTTATTGACGTAATTCTCTGCACCATTCTCTGGATAAGGCCAGGGGACCGATGCCACCATATAGCGGACTATTTCCCAGCGGGGATAAAGCGTCTGGATCTGCTTAGCATCTTCGGCGACTAATGGTTTCAAAAGCAACCGATCTGTTGTAAGTGTGGGAGTTGGCATGGGCAATTATCCTTGGTGGTTGATGAATTCCCGATCAGATTTTGTTTACCTTACGAAAAATATGCACATACCGTCATCTGTTGCATCATGCAAAGATGGTATTACGGCTTCAGCGTCCGCTACTGGCACAGAGCGGACACGGCATCAACATTCTGCAGATTTCCTCTGCCTTCCTGGCAAGCCAAATCAGTGCGATAGCTTAACCAGTACAGCTGCCAGGCTCTGCCGAACTGTCGGAAGCCAGTTTACGCAGGAGTTCACCATGAAGATAATAATTCACAATACCATTATTTATTGTGCCCCCTAAAGACTGATAAAAACGGTTTGCTCCGGCGTTTGATTTCTCGGCATTCCAGCTGAGGCTACGACACTCATGTTCAAGAGCAAGTTTCGCCATAAAGCGCATTATGGATTTCCCTGTACCTTTTCCTCTCTCATTCTTGGAGACATAAAGCTCTTTGATATGCAGCTGGCCACTGTACCGGGGAGAAGGGTAGAGAATATTGCAACACGCCAGCCCAACGATATGAGCGTCGCAGCGAGCCCTGAGCACCAGAGTACCGGAGAGCTGACTGAACAGTCGATTGCGGAGGTAATTCTTCAACAGTGGTTCCTGAATGATGCCCTTACCATAATAGTGTTCTTCCATTTCGGTAAAAATTTTCACCATGGATTCCCATTCATCTGGCGGACACAGTTCTACCCTTACTTCCATGTTTACTCCTTTTAGCTAACAAAACGCCACAGCTGAGGTAGGGTTTAGTATCATTGCAGCCATTAACAATTCAGCCCGGTTCTTGGATTAAATCTGCCGACACACCAGAAGCGTCGTTTCAATCGTGTCTTATAGCGTACAACTTGGTCAATCCTGCGCTTTTCAGATGTTAACACGCTCAATTAAGCAATTCAGATATGTACGCTATGAGCGAGAAGCGGACATTTTGGATATAACTCATAGACATTATGAGCAGCACAGCTTTGATAATCATTTAGAAATTGTGACTAAAAGCTGGCGGTTAGTGAGTTTTTCCTAATGATAAATATCATCATCGGGCTTTAACGATAGCCATGACGAAACCATCCCATCCTTTTTCACCAACAGTCTGTACTGCTGTCGCTTCAAGGCGCTCATCCTCAGAAATCATTTCGACAAATTTTCGCAGACCTTTAACGTTCGGATCTTCACTACTGGAGTCGATTACACTGCCACCGCGCATAGTGTTATCTCCTACGATAACAGTGCCTTGTTTCGACAGTTTGATAGCCCATTCAAGATAGTGGGGGTTATTCACTTTATCGGCATCGATAAAAATCAGGTCAAAGGGAGCATCAAGTGTGGGTAAGACATCAAGTGCCGCTCCTCTATGCAATGTGACACGCTCAGCCAGCCCCGCTTTGTTTATATTCTGGCGAGCAACCTCTGCATGGTGCTCGTTGAATTCAATTGTCGTTACGCTTCCATGTGGTGGGAGAGCCCGGGCCATCCATAAGGTGCTATACCCCCCAAGCGTGCCTATTTCAAGAACACGGACGGCACGCGACATTTGAATGAAAATCGCCAGCATTTTTCCCTGTAAAGCAGAGACATCATGTGTGGGCAATCCCTGTTCTGTGTTATTGGCGAGAGCGTATTTTAAATCTACATCTTCAGGAGCGAGCTTTTCAGAAAACCAGGCATCTACCTGGGCCCACTTATCAGAATCTTGTGAAGGATAATCTGGAATTCGCATATGAAATTTATTCTCCTTAAAAACTCTATGGAAGTTTAATCGTCATTTGTTACATCTGTCGCCTATACCGATCCTGTTTGAAGATTAAAATCAGCAACGTCCGCTCCTGGCACATAGCTGACCTAACCTCGGGAGACATCCGCTATGAGCGATAACCGGCCAGAGCTGTTTAAGAAACCAGTACTACCGCCATGGGGTCATTATTTCTGTTAGCTCAGGCTTGCTCCCCCATAGTTAGCATACAGAGAGGTTCCTGATTCATTGAAGGCTCAAAACTCAGTAATGTCAGCAATACGTCCAAGAAAAGGCGTAATGTTTAACAGTGCCTCTGATTCTTTTTCTGTCAACGCCTTTACGATCGCCTGTTCCAGCCAGTCATCTCTTCTTTTCCTGCTCAGCGCCAGCTCTTTTTCTCCGCTTTCTGTTAACCGTACTCTGACTTTTCTGCGGTCGGACAGATCAGACCGTCTTTCTACCAGCCCTTCATTTTCAAGCTGTTTAAGAAGGGCAGCCAGATTTGAGCTGTAAATGTCTTCAGCCCTGGCAAGTTCGGAAGGCGTGACATCATTTCCCATTCTGTCTATCGCACTGATTACGAGCATTCGCGACCAGGTCTGAGGATCATTCTGCGAAATTTGCCTTAACCGCTTTGTCAGCCTTGTCAGCTCAAAACGGAATTCACTTATTTGATCCGGATTAGGCATGTTAATACCTCAAGGTGATTGCTATAGTTTCATAGGTAACAGATTACACGATTGTTTCTGTTCTTCTATCCTGTGACCGGAGAATTTTTATGTCAGACTTTATCTGTGAAAGACTTTTACTGACTAACGATGATGGTATTGATGCCCCCGGCCTCAGCACGCTGGCACGGGTTGCCAGAACTCTGGCCAAAGAAGTCTGGGTAGTAGCACCCTCAGGAGACCGAAGCGGTACTTCTCAGTCACTGTCGCTGCATCATCCGGTCAGGTTCTGGCAGAAGGGGGACAGACAGTACAGCATTGAGGGTACGCCAGCGGACTGCGTTGTGCTGGCCATCCGGCACCTTATGTTGTCGACTCCACCTGACTTTATTCTGTCTGGAATAAACAGAGGAGCTAATCTCGGCAATGAGACAGTGTTTTCCGGGACAGTAGGTGCAGCCATGACAGGTATCCTTCTCGGCTTTCGCTCAGTTGCTCTGAGTCAGCATTTTACCAGCGCTGAGAATGTGAGATGGGACACTGCCGAAAAAGCTTCAGAACGTGTACTCAGGCAGGTACTGGCAAAGCCCTGGAAAACTCAGACCTGCTTAAATATCAATTTTCCGGATACCGCACCTGATGAAATCAAAGGAATTATGACTACAACTCAGGGGCGCGGTAACTTAACGGGTACTGGCGTAACTATTCGTCAGGACCCCCGATCTGTACCCTATGCCTGGCTGACGCTGGAAAGGTCGGCGCAGACTGAACCGCCTGACACCGAGAATGCCGCGGTCCGGTCTGGTCACATTTCTGTTACCCCGCTTCACTTTGACAGAACCGATCATGATTTCTCCTGAACATGCACCCGGTCAGCATCGTTAGGCGGGGTTGCGCTTTAAAAGGCTGCGGCCAGTCAGAGGCCAGGTGTTAATCGCACAGCCCTTCCAGCGTCATCTCTGGTCAGAATGGAGCCGGTGGTGCTGAGTATTTTCAACAGGCTGGGTGTGACAAGACTGGTGCGGCTTAGGGTATTACCGGCATCCACGACGCTATACAAATGCATGCTCAGCTACGGACAGGCTGGCAGGAGTGATAGAAGAAGCTGACATCCTATAATTCCCGGTAAAGAAACCTGGTAAAAAAGGGGGCTCAGATATGAATATACCTGCCATTTATGGCAGGTATATTTTATTCAACGCACAGTATTACGGAATCGATAGCAAACCACAGGTAAGGTCAGGGCTGTTACAGGAGCCTGGCCTTTCAGCAGAGCGTATCCAGCATATTTTTAAGCTGCTGGCAGCCCGCGTCACTGAGCGGTCTGACAGGCAGGCGCGGATCGCCAGCGTCAAGACCCTTGAGGCGCAGACCTGCTTTGATTGTGGCCGGCAGGCCACCTTTAAGAATAAAATCAAGCAGCGGCAACTGTTTATAAAAAATGTCGCGTGCTTTATTCAGGTCGTTACTTTTCACAGCATGATACAAATCCAGATTCAGCTGCGGGATGAGGTTGGGAGCGGCAGTACACCATCCTGCGGCGCCAGCTGCCAGTGCTTCAAGCGCCAGAGGATTACAGCCGTTATAGAAAGGTATCTGTCCTTCACTGAGCTGATAAAGTTTATGCATACGCTGAATATCGCCCGTACTCTCTTTTACCATCGTGACGTTTTCTACTTCATCCACAATACGCAAAATGAGCTCAGGGGACATATCAATGCCACTCGTTGCCGGGTTGTTATAAAGCATGACAGGGATACTGATGCTGCTGCCAATAGTCTGATAATGACCGAGGATCTCATCCGCGCTCAGCTTCCAGTAAGAGGCAGGTAAAACCATCACGACGTCTGCGCCTTTCGCTTCTGCATAACGTGCGCGCTGTACAGACTTAGCCGTAGTGAGATCGGAAACGCTGACGATAGTGGGAACGCGTCCGGCAACTATTTCGATGCTGAACTCACTGACTTCTTCCCATTCAGCGTCGCTGAGATATGCGCCTTCACCGGTGCTTCCCAGCGGAGCGATGGCATGAACGCCGCTGTCAATCATGCGATCGATTGAGGCACCGAGCGCCTCCAGATCCGGTTTTTCCCCATTACTGGTAAAGGGAGTAATGGTGTAACCAATAATGCCGTGAATGAGTGGTGTTGTCATAAATGAACCCTGTATTCAAAATCAGTTTAAACAGTCAGCGTGGTGGCGCAGGATCTGACGGGTAAAATAGTTAAATGCTGCAGAGTAACGCTTCGGTCTTGAAATCCAGTCGTGGGCTTCCCGTCCAAGCTCCGGAATAATGGGCTTGATTTCGCCGCTGCTCATTGCAAGAAGCTGGAGTTTTGCCGCACGTTCAATGAGCTCCGCAATAAAGCAGGCTTCTTCAACCGTTGCACCGGTTGAAAGCTGGCCGTGATGCGAAAGTAATACCGCGCGCTTGCTTCCCAGCGCACCTGCGATGAGGTCTCCCTCTTCATTCCCGACAGGTACGCCCGGCCAGCCTTCAAGAAAAGCACAGTCGTCATACAGCGGGCAGAGGTCCATGTGCGATATCTGCAGGGGCACCTCCAGCATAGAAAGTGCAGAAACATGTGTCGGATGCGTATGAATGATACAGTTCACATCAGGACGTGCACGGTACACCCAGCTGTGAAAGCGGTTAGCAGGATTAGGCATACCGCGGCCTTCGAGAACCTCAAGATCCTCGTTAACCAGCAGCAGGTTGCCTGCGGTAATTTCATCAAATCCCAGACCAAGCTGCTGGGTGTAATAAGTCCCTGACTCCGGACCGCGGGCAGTAATCTGCCCTGCAATACCGGAATCATGACCGTGTTCAAATAAAATCCGGCACGTCAGCGCAAGCTTCTGCCGCAGTGACCAGGCGTTATCGGCCAGATTTTCCTGCATCTGACGAATTGCGTCCCTGATCAGCTGTTCTTTTGGTGTTTCCAGTGTCTGAGCCATCTGATACCTCCGCGTGTAACGCGTTAAAGACAAAAATTCTCTTTGTGCTATTCTTCTGACTGAAAACGCCAGATGACACAAATGACTTTAAATGACACAAAGTGTCATTTGCAAGTTAATACATTTAACAAATTAAAAAATGCTGGTAGAAAATGAATATCCGGATGAAATTACTGAGAAAAAAGAAAGGGATAACATTCGACGTGCTGGCAGCCGAAACCGGAATGACCAAGAGTTACCTGTCCAAAGTTGAACGTGAACTGAGCAAGCCTTCAATATCGACTGCACTGAAGCTTTCTAAGGCCCTGGGGGTCAGTGTGGAAGAACTGTTCAGCGTCGGGTTATCGTCAGACAGTGAGTATCATCTTGAGCGGGCAGAGAATCGCAGACAGCCTGCAGACGGACAGAATGCGCTCAATTATGTCATGCTCACCAGGCAGGCAGCCGAACGAAATCTGCTGGCGTTTATGCTCTGTCCGGACGATGAATTTTCCGACAGTAATTTTAAGGAGCATTCCGGTGAAGAGTTTATGTTTGTCCACAAAGGCGCAGTTGAAGTCGATCTGATGGACCAGAAGATTATCCTGAATACCGGCGACTCCTTTTCTTTTAACGGGCTGAAGCCGCACAGGATACGCTCACATGGCGGCAGGAATGCCGAGCTGCTCGTCATCATCTCTCCGGCGTCAGATCTGCTGTCGGAATAACCGGGTAGCTGTGATTTTGTTGCACCACTGGCCGGTATTTTTTCCTGAGTCAACGCTCAGAATTCAAAGGTTCTGTGACCGGTAACCTCGCCGGCGGTATTACGCATTTCAGGAAAGTGGAACGGCTCAAGCGCCGTGGTCGATTTTTCATTGCTGAGGCCAAGCGTCGTCAGTAATTCACATATGACCGAATACAGTGCTTCAACGCTGCCGTCTTCAATTTTCACCGCGATGCCGAGTGCCCCTGATGCACCGAGTTTTTGTGTCTGAGCTGATGCTTTCACTGCAATTGCGTAGCATGCATCCGCGCCGAGTTTGCCGACCAGTGCGCCGCTGAATACATCACCCAGTACAGTGCAGAATCGTCCCCGGCCCCCGATAAGCTCTGGATAATCCGCCATCGCTTCATACAGAACGTTCAGTAATGCAGCATGCGGCCATGAGGCGGTTGTGCCGGCAGCAAGCCTGGCATAAGACGAGGCAAGAGTACGCAGCGGAAAGGCCGGCGCCGGCAGGTTACAGCCGTCTGTCGCCCATTGAACTGATTTCTGAGGCAGGCCCGTGATGTCAGAAACCGTTTCCTGAACGAGCTGCTGCATAGGATGGTCCGGATGAGAGTAGCCCTCTGCAGAGCCCGTCAGCATCAGCGCGCCGGCTATCATTCCTGCATGCTTTCCTGAGCAGTTATTACAGATGCCGGTAGGCGTAAAGTCCGTTTTTATCCATTGACGGCTGACCTCCGGTGAAAGGGGCGAATGCCCGCCACAGGCCAGGCAGCGCTCACCGATGCTGATTTTTTCAAGTATCTGACGTGCGCATCTTATGTGAACCGGCTCACTGCTGTGAGAGGCGCACATCAGCGCGAGATGCTGCCTGCCCAGCCCGAAATGCTGCACCGCGCCGGTCCTGAGTATGGCGGCTGCCTGGAAAGGTTTGGCCGTCGACCGGGCAAGAGTGATGCGCTCAGGATCCCCGGATGTAAAAAGCAGGTGCCCCGAGCTGTCGGCCACTGCAACGTGAGCAATATGCGAGTTTTCACGCACGCTGCCGCGATAAGTTACTAAGGCTGGTTTGTTTTCGCTAAACATTGTGGTCTCACTTTCTGCAAATATTTTTTATTCCCGGGCACCAAAAGTGCCAGCCGCATCAGGCAGGAGCAAGGCCCGCTTATGAAAAGACAGTCCGGTTTTTGCCGGGCCCGCGACAGTGATTTTCCCGGATTATAAAATCATCTTTTGCCTCTTCTCTGCTGCCTTTAATGTGATGTCATAATGCGGCAAAAGGCATGCCGGGGTTGCCTGTTTACCTGTTGTCAGGCATGTCTGACTGCTGATACAGGTTTTCACTGCTTAACAGCCGGATACCCTGTGGTGTACTTTCAAGGATGCGTTTTTCTCCGCATTTCTCTGACCGGGTTATGTTCCAGTCAGGATTGTCCTTCAGTAGCGATGTCATCAGTACGGCCAGTTCAGCACCCGCACTTCCACTTATATCCAGCGTTCCTGCAGGCATACCTTTCAGACTGAAAGTGAGCCGTACGTTTTTCATCGTGCATCCTCAGTATGATGAAGCTGGTTTTAGTTGCTCTGAACGGCTTTCCAGCGCTTCCACGATACTCTGACGGGTCATCGCACAGGCTGATTTAACCGCGTCATCAAGAGTCAGGCCCCGCAGAAGCGCAGCGGTCAGTTCAGCTGTAAAAAGATCACCAGTTCCTTTAGGAGCGCCGGGATAAAAATCATGATGGATGACAAAATAGCTGCTGGCCGTCACGCACATGACACCCACTTTGCGGTTATCAGGGCTCCGGATGGCACTCGTAACGGCAACCCAGCGTGTCCTTCCGCAAATCAGTGATTTTGCTGCCTGAGCGATATCGCGTTCATCCCTGAGCTCCCGTCCGGTAAGACATTCAAGCTCGAAAAGATTGGGCCTAAGCCCTGTCGCCAGCGGCAGCAGTTTTTCCCGGTAACAGCTGGTCAGTACTGACTCCACGTAATAACCGGTGTCTTCATCACCCAGAACAGGATCCATCACGATCATCAGATCGGGTCGCTTTATCAGACATCGGGACAGCCACTGAAAAAGCTCTTCACCTTTAGAGAACGTACCCAGATAGCCGGTTATGGCAGCACGCAGCCCGGTATCCAGTCCCCGTCTGCTGATATCTGACAGAAATGCCCTGAACCAGGCGGCCGGCATTTCGCCCCCGGTCTTCGGCTGCCCGTCGGGGGTATGCCCGAAAATGCACGTAGGCACTGCAAGCACATCAAGGCCGTGCCTTGTCAGGGCAGGGAGCGCGATGCTGTTTCCCACACAGCCACGAATAACCTGCGACTGTACAGAAATGACGTCTGGCAGTCGCAAACGGGCGTAATAGCTCTCTGTATTCATTGTGCCGGCCAGAAATGGTCATCGGACAGATTCCGGGCCCCGAAGATTGACTGACCGACGCGAACGACAGTAGCCCCTTCCTCAATCGCTATCTCAAAATCGCCGGACATGCCCATTGAAAGCTGCGAAGGGATAATACCCGCAGGTGCACGGTCACAAAGCCGATCCCGTAGCGTGCGCAGACGGATGAAGCACGCACGCACGCGCGCGGCATCCTGCGTGAACTCGGCAAGTGTCATCAGCCCCTTAACCCGAAGAGAGCTGAAGGGCGCCAGCTGTTGCAGGAACACCTCTGCGTCATCAGGATGAAGGCCATATTTGCTGGGTTCATGTGACGTGTTTATCTGAACAAACACATCCAGCGCACGTCCCTCTGCCTGCAGGCGCCGGTCGAGCGCTTCTGCCGTATGCAGGCTGTCAAGCGCCTGAAGCTCGGAGGCAAATTTCGCGACCAGTTTTGCCTTATTGGTCTGAAGGTGGCCAATAACGGACCACTTAAGGTCGGTAAGATCGGACATTGCCTGCGATTTAAGCCAGGCCTCCTGCACTTTATTCTCGCCGAGAAAGTCACACCCGGCCTGACAGGCCAGCCGGATATGCGCTTCATCCATCGTTTTACTGACAGGTAAAAGCCGGACGTCACTGGCGACGCGGCCGCTGCGCAGACACGCATTCTGGATGCGCTGGCGCACCGCCTGAAGGTTATTGCGAAAGTCATCGACGCTTTCTGCCCGAGGCCAGCGGTTATGCATGTCATGCCGCGGCTGCGTATTGTCAGCAGAGAAAAGCGTACTGCTGACGGAATTGTGTTCACCCTGTTTCATTGTTATAGACAGCCCGCAGTGAGTGTGATTATTATTGTCCTAGGTTAAATAAATTATTGTCATAGATCAATGAAACTATCAGGTAAGACATCAGGTGAGATTTTTGAGCAGGTCAGGGCACTGGTTCAGTCAGGTGAACTCAAACCAGGGCAGGCGCTGCCGACAGTGCGTGACCTTGCGGTTTCTCTTGAAGTAAACCGCAATACGGTAGCGACGGCATATAAGCGCCTTACCGACGCGGGTTTTGCCATTTCAAAAGGACGTAATGGCACGGTGATACGGGGATTTGTCATGCCTGCCGTTGCGATGGAAGGAACGTCACCGGACATGGCACTGCGTGATCTGGCGGGTGGAAATCCCTGTACCAGTTTTCTGCCTGAATTGTCACTGGCAGGCACGCGTGCCGGACTGTATGGGGAACGCAGCGTCAGCGCTGAACTTGAGGCTATTGGCCGTAGCTGGATGAAGTCTGATATTAACGGGGCTTTTGAACTGAACCTGACCAGCGGAGCGGTTGATGCAGTTGAGCGTCTGCTGAATTGCTATCTGATTTCCGGAGACCGGGTTGCGGTTGAGGATCCCTGCTTTCTCAGCAGCATCAGCACCCTGATGCATAACCGGCTGCAGGCTGCATGCGTGCCAGTTGATGAAGAGGGCATGCAGCCAGAGCAACTGGCGGAACAGCTTGAGTCGGGTGTCAAAGCGCTGATCATAACGCCGCGCGCGCACAATCCAACCGGATTCGGTCTCAGCCAGCGTCGTGCGCAACATATCCGGACACTTCTCTCTGACTATCCGCAGGTGCTGGTCATTGTTGATGATCATTTTTCACTGCTCTCAACGGAAACCTACCATCACATTATTCCTGAAACATCGCGACACTGGGCTCTGATTCGTTCCACATCAAAGTTTCTTGGCCCGGATCTGCGTCTCGCCTTTGTTGCAAGCGATGGTGAAACGTCAATACGCCTGCAGCAGAGGCTGAACGCCGGTACGAACTGGGTCAGTCACATCATTCAGAAAGTTGCAGCCAGTGCGATGACGTCACCGGGTTTTGATTCGCACCTGTCCCGCGTCAGAGAAACCTACCGAATACGTCGTCAGGTACTGACCGATCTGTTGAGGTATCACGATTATCAGGTCTCTGACCGCCACGATGGTCTCAATGTATGGGTACCCCTTATCAGCGACAGCTCGCGACTGGTAATGCATCTGGCGCTTAAAGGATGGCTGATACGCGGAGGGGAAGTATTTGGTTTATCCCGGCCTGCTCATGGCCTGCGTATCACGGTTTCTGATCTTGACGCAGCAGAAGCCGGAAAGTTCGCTCTGGCGCTTACCGGAGCAATGTCTGCAGCTTCACAGTAAATGAATTCACCCGGTCAGGTGTGCTGACTGACTAATCTCACGGAGTTTATATGCGCGTACATTTCATTATTCACGAAAGCTTTGAAGCGCCAGGTGCCTATGAGCAATGGGCAGCCAGCCAGGGGCACGATGTGTCCTTTTCCCGGGTTTACGAAGGCGATGCGCTTCCGGCAAGTGTCGAGGATATTGATTTTCTCATCGTAATGGGCGGACCGCAGGATCCGGCTACAACCACGGCAGAGTGTCCTCACTTTGATGCCCTGGCAGAGCAACGCACCATCGCCGCTGCCGTCAAAGCAGGAAAAGCCGTTATCGGCATCTGCCTGGGGTCGCAGCTGATCGGCGAGGCACTCGGCACCCGCTTCTCACACAGCCCTGAAAAAGAGATCGGTAAGTTTCCAATTACCCTGACTGAAGAGGGCATGCAGCATGAGTTGTTTAACCACTTCGGGCGCACACTTGACGTAGGTCACTGGCATAACGACATGCCGGGCCTGACGCCAGAGGCCACTGTTATTGCTCACAGTGAAGGATGCCCGCGTCAGATTGTTGCTTACAGCGACCTGGTTTATGGTTTCCAGTGCCATATGGAACTGACGACTGAGGTGGTTGAACTGTTGATCGCAAATTCTGAGAAAGATCTCAGCCGCGCCGCAGAATACCGCTTTGTAGACACTCCAGCAGAACTGCGGGCCCACGATTACCGGGAGATGAACCAGGCATTGTTTACTTTTCTGGATAAGCTGGCTGACCACTATACCCACACCCGCACTTAAGAAGGTTTACGCACCACGCTCCGGGGCGTGGTGCATCACATAGGTCTTATCCAGGGTGATAAATAATGACTGACTCATTTTTAGCTTTGCTGACCACCGGCAGTGCGATCCTGCTGGGTGCAATGAGCCCGGGGCCAAGCTTCATTATGATTGCGCGTACGGCTGTTGTTTCCTCCCGCAGGTGTGCCCTGGCGGCAGCGGCTGGCATGGGAACGGGGTGCATGATTTTTTCGGTTCTGGCTCTGGCCGGCCTTCATTCGCTGCTGGTTCTGGTGCCGTGGCTTTATTCGGCGCTTAAAATTGCCGGGGGAGCCTATCTGTTCTGGCTGGGTATCCGATTGCTGTTCAGCTCTGACAGGAAAGACAACATCCATCAGAATAATACTCAGGCCGTTTATGCGCCTCATGCTTTTCTTAGCGGCATGCTGACTCAGCTGAGCAATCCTAATACCGCGATTGTTTTTGGCAGTATTTTCGCGGCTACGCTGGGATCGCATATTTCGCCGGTGCTGTATGTTGTGCTGCCCCTGATGGCTTTCTGCATAGATACGCTCTGGTATGCACTTGTGGCCTGCCTGCTTTCAGCCGACAGGCCACGTCGTATTTATATCAGTTACAAGCGCTGGCTGGACAGAATAGGTGGCGGCGTAATGTGCCTGCTGGGTATCAGGCTTTTTATCCGGTGACTATCAGACTGAACAGGAACAATTTTGTGAAAAATTCTATGCGCTTTTCTGGCTTTTTCGTTTCACTGTTTCTGATTACCTGTGTTGATGAAGCACGGGCCTCAGCAAGCCTTGAATGCACAGCTAATCATGATCTCCAGGGATGTGTGGAATCTACTGCCAGGGCAGGCGGTGGGATCGTACATCTGACTCCTCAGACCTATTTTCTTGAAAAGTCACTGGAGCTTGCCAGCAACGTCGCGCTTGAAGGCACCGGACCACAGTCAGTCATTACCTGGAGTCCGTCAGTCGCCAGCAGGATAAATGCGCCGCTTTTGCACGCAACCGCGGTCACCCATGTTGCAATAAAGGACGTAAAACTGGTTGGTACGATTGACCAGCGTCCTGAAAGTCAGGATTTAAGGAACGACCAGATAGGGCTGTTTTTTGACTGCAGTGGTGATCCTACAGCGGGTGAAAAAACCAGCTGCAGCGATATCACTTTGCAGAACGTTGAAGTTGAAGACAGCAGCCATGGGATCCACATTAAAGGCGCGGAGCATGTAACGGCCACAGACCTGAAGCTCCATAACAACGGTAACACCCTGAAAGACTATTTCCATAATATTTATCTTCGCCGGGTGGCCGATGTACGACTGATTCAGACCAGTAAAAACAGCGGCGGCTTTTACGGTAGTCCACGAGGACACGGTATTCGCGGCTCTCATATGACCAACGTGTACATGAGTAATCTTGAGGTTTATGACAATGCTGATTACGGCATACACATGGACACTGTATTCAATGTCAGGCTTCACAATATGCATGTTTATCACAACTGCCTTAGCGGGAAATCAGGCTGCCAGCAGATAAAGTGTTTCGGCCCACAGTGCGATGTGCACTTTAATGCCCCGGCTGAAGACGCAGGTAACCCGTGAAAAATGCTCTGAGCCAGCCTTGCTGGGGACCATCATAGTTTTACCGAGGCAAACAGGACCTGTATTAGGTTCTCATGTCAGTAGCCAGCATATCCGGCCCGTTAAAGCTCATAGCATTAGCCTCCCCGATCAGCTACCGGGCAGAGATGGCACTGTACAACGGAAATCCGGTCTGCGGCTCATGCCCGCAGAACCTGATTAAGGCGGCCCCCGTGCTGAGAAAAATACGGTGATTCACAGAAATGATAATCCGCATTACATCGGCCATTACTACCGACGCTTCCTCGCGCTGTGTGCTCGTCAAAAAAGCTGCTTTTTGTCCATGCTCCGACTGGAATGCCGATGGCTGGTGTAAGAAGGCGGATACGCGCTCTGCGATAGCTGGATGCTTCAATTAAAAATTCAGGTACATTTTTCCGGGATACATTATGTTCGATACATTGTCACAATCCGCTTTAATCATACCCGGGGCCGTCATTCTGGTGACGATCACGTTATGGGCAACACGGGTTCTGCCGGAATATCTGGTGGCGCTGATTTTTTTTGCGTCAGCGATGATCCTCAGAATAGCCCCATCCGACACAATTTTTGCAGGTTTTCAGTCAGACGCGTTTTGGCTGGTCCTCAGCGGTTTCATTATCGGAACAGCGATCCGGAAGGTCGGGATCGCTGATTTTATTGCGCGCAGGATTGACCCCCTCGTCAGCGGTTCCTGGCTGAAAATGCTGGCCGGCACCGTAATTCTCACCTACCTCCTGGCGTTCGTTATGCCCTCAAACATGGGGCGCATTACTCTCCTTATGCCAATCGTAATGGCTGTTGCAGACCGCGCGGGTTTTGAGGAAGGCAGTCGTGGACGCATCGCTCTGGCTCTGGCGGTAGGCTTCGGCACCTTCCAGCTCTCGGCCAGTATTCTCCCGGCAAATGTTCCTAATCTCGTTATGACGGGCGCGGCTTTCAGCAGCTATGGGCAACATTTTCAGTACGTGTCTTACCTCGCCCTGCATGCACCTATTCTGGGTATACTGAAGGGAGTGATTCTTACTTTTTGCCTTTATTTCCTTTTCCCGGCAACGCCTGAAATACTGAGTTCTACTGAGCGAGAAGACCCCCTGTCACCGGCGGCAAAGCGGCTCGCCTTCCTGCTTGCCGCAACTCTTATTCTCTGGTGCACGGACAGCATCCATGGGATCCCAGCCGCATGGGTCGGCCTTGCTGCCGCATGCCTCTGCCTTCTGCCCCGGGGCGGCTTCCTGAGTGGCGACGAATTTGCTAACGGGCTCAACATGCGAGCCTGTATTTATGTGGCCGGAATTCTGGGTCTGGCTACGGTAGTATCGAAATCCGGTATTGGCATGATAATTGGACAAGAACTGGTAAAAATTGCTCCAATCTCTCCGGAATCACCATTAATCAGTTTCGGTACTCTTGCAGGATTCAGTAGTTTGCTGAGTTTTTTTGTCACATCAAATGGGGTACCTGCTCTGTATACGCCGCTTGCGGAAACCTTATCCCATGCCTCCGGCTTTTCACTGCCGGCTGTCATCATGATCCAGGTCATCGGATATTCAACACCCGTTCTTCCCTATCAGGCGTCACCAATTGTTGTGGCCATGGTAATGGCTCGTGTCCCTCTGGCATCCGGTATTCGACTGTGTATTGCTCTGGCGACCGCTACCTTCATTTTTCTTGTACCGCTGGATTACTTTTGGTTCAGGCTTATGGGGTGGATATGATTTTTTGCCAGCCTCTGAGGAATAAAGCCTGCCAGGGGCTATTTTATTCATGCCCTGAACAATAGTGTTCTGCTTTCCATGCAGTTGTACGAACCGGAAAACTCAGCGCACTTGCCGGGCAGTTCCATAAGAGCCCTGCAGCAGTCTGTGTTCCTATTCAGCGTCTGGAGGAAGTACGTTGAGGCAGGTCAGACCGTCAGTCTGATTGATCGTGGAAAGGTTTCAGGACTGATGCAGGTTCCCGAATTAATGCCAGTTATTCCGGACCATAACATTCTCTTCATACCCAGCGCCGTATCTTATGAAGATAAATCGACAGAACTACTGGCGCAAACTATGCAGCAGACATTTCGATTTGAAAAGCAGATGTCAGCTGAGAGCAAAATCTCCTGAGCAGGTCTGAGGCTATTACCACGCTGTCATATGACGTTGCAGCTGACATCTGTTGTCCGCAGACAGGAAGCAGACAAACTTACTGAACAGAGGGTCCACTATAAAAGCAAAATGGACACTTACCATGCCGTAACCGCGTGTATCGCAGGTATCGCGGCAGTTAACCAATGGAACAGGTCATTCATCTCTCCTTTACATTCGGATACAAAATGCTACTAATTTAACCATATAATTAGCTTCTGCTATGAAGTATAGCCAGTGCTATATTGTTGTTTCGAGAGACACGTTAAAAGCGAAACAGGGGTAGTAACGTTATGTCTGGATCCAGTCAGCCTACAACCTTAACTGAAAGAACAAATCGTTCGATTACAGAAGTGTTATCCGGGCGTCGTCATCGTCTGACGTCAACATTACTTTTCGCTGGACCTGCAGTCATTGCCTCTATCGCCTATATGGATCCCGGCAACTTTGCGACCAATATACAGGCAGGAGCAAAGTACGGTTATACCCTTCTGTGGGTGGTGGTGATGGCCAACATTATCGCCATGCTTTTCCAGGCACTGTCGGCGAAACTCGGCATCGCCACTAATAAAAATTTAGCTGAAATGTGCCGTGCCCAGTTTTCTCAACCGGTGGTATGGGGCATGTGGGCTGTCAGTGAAATCGCTGCAATGGCAACCGATCTGGCAGAGTTTCTTGGCGGGGCGCTGGCGCTATCAATTCTTTTCCATATCCCGTTATTACCAGGCATGGCTATCACCGCGCTGATCACTTACATGTTGCTGATGATTGAAAAACGTGGATACCGGCCTTTAGAACTGATGATTGGTGGACTGGTTGCTGTCATTGCACTGTGTTATCTGATTGAGATGTTTATTGCACCGGTTAACTGGGCTGCTGCTGGTTTAGGCATGGTCAATCCGAAACTGCCGGATGCCCAGGCGTTAACTATTGCCGTAGGTATTATCGGGGCAACCGTTATGCCACATGCTATTTATCTCCATTCAGGATTAACCCAGAACCGTAGTCCGGCAAAAAATTCATCTGAACGCCGCAAATTGGTGTCTTTCTCAAACATTGAGGTTGTAATAGCACTGACTATCGCAGGTCTGGTCAATATTGCGATGGTCATCATGGCTTCGAGTGCATTCCATGCCGGACACAGTAATGTTGCAGAAATTGAGACTGCTTATCACACTCTGACCCCTTTGCTGGGTATTGGTGCTGCGGGGATATTCCTGTTATCTCTGATAGCATCGGGCATTTCCAGCTCTGTGGTGGGAACTATGGCGGGTCAGATGATTATGCAGGGATTTGTGGGGTTCTACATTCCTGTATGGTTACGCCGTCTGGTCACCATGATACCCGCCTTCATAGTGGTTTCACTTGGAGTGAATGCAACAGATGCGCTGGTTTACAGTCAGGTTGTTCTGAGTCTGGCTCTGCCAGCACCGATGATAGCGCTGGTATTGTTTACCTGTCGCCGGGATATTATGGGTGAGTTTGTCAATAATAAATTAACGGTAATGCTGTCGATAATTGGCACGGTGATAATCGTGACGCTGAATATTATTCTGCTACTGCAGGTGTTCGGCGTAAATATTCCGGGGTTAAACTAATTTAATAAAATCTGATGTCAGGATTGTTCTGGGCGCAGGCGCGTAAAAGGCTCAGTGAGAATAGTTCTAAATTTAACTAAATAATAAAGAGGGCCTGTCGGCCCTCTTTATTATGAATTTTGGCTATCCTTTGGGGGGGTATTTGTCTTTGCCATGAGAATCTTTTTCACGGATTTGGCCATCCCGTCCATGAATGAGCAATTCACTACCATGGTTTCGTGCAATCGAACGAGCTGCATCGATAGCTTGTTGCTGTGTGTCATGTACAGAGGTCGCTTTTATATTGCCTGCCCCTTTTACTGCCCACTCACCGTTATGAGGAACCACGTGCTGGTTTTTACCCATATAATGCCCTCCAGAAATGTCAGGTTGTGATTTATACTGATTCAGGCTCTAAAAACGCAACATGTAGTATT
Source organism: Pantoea sp. Lu_F5_004 (assembly GCF_051136245.1). NCBI lineage: Bacteria > Pseudomonadati > Pseudomonadota > Gammaproteobacteria > Enterobacterales > Erwiniaceae > Pantoea > Pantoea sp. Lu_F5_004. The sequence goes on along the minus strand of NZ_CP194947.1, from coordinate 323,670 downwards.
TTAATTGATCAGAATCACAATATATACGCACTCAGAGCTGTTCAGCTCATCATGATCCTCTTTGCGCGGTATAGGTTATGTCAGCTTCTGGCACAAAGCAACCGTTCTGGCGGCGACTTATTTAAACAACACGGGGAACAGCTTTTTCCCCGTGTCTGGCAGGAATAATACCCGCCGCGCGTTCATCATAATTACGGTTGTTTGCTGTTACCCAGCACTTTGTTAATCGCTTCGGTCCCACATTGATCGTCGGATTCCGCGCCGCCGGTGCCCGCCATGCCGATAGCGCCGATCCACTGGCCGCGATATTGCACCGGTACGCCGCCGCCAAGCAGCAATAGCTCATTAACCGTATTCAGGTTGACGCTTTCCGGTGAGGATTGCGCCTTTATGGTCAGTTGTCTGGTCGGCGTTTTGGTGGAGAGCGCAGTAAACGCTTTACGCCATGCCGCCTGAGTGTTGTGCGGCCCCACGTTGTCATCACGCATCAGCGTGACCAGATTTCCACCCCGATCCACCACGGCGACTACGCCCTGACGATTCATGTTATGGCAGGCGGACAAGGCCTCCGTTGCCAGTTGATTACTCAGCGCCTGCGTCATGTCATAGACGGAGGCTGGCTCAGCAGCGAGCGCCACGGCAGGTCCGGTTGTCAGCATCAATGCCAGCAGTAAACGTTTCATTTATTTCAGCTCCCGCGATAGGTGGAATATCCGTACTGGCTCAGCAGCAATGGAATGTGATAGGTAGTAGTGGTATTGGTGATATGGAACTCCACCGGGATTTCAGGGAAGAAACTCTGCTGTTGGTGTGCCGCAAAATAGTGACCGGTTTTAAAAATCACCCGATAGTCTCCTGCCTCAAAGGGCTTTGCTGGCCAAAGGGCATCAATCCGACCCTGCTGGTTAGTATTGGCGGTATTCAGTACTTTCCAGCTTTCCCCCTGTTTCTGCTCAAGCATCACCTCAACCTCTGAGGCCGGCAGCCCGGTTTGCTGGTTCAGTACGTGAACGCTCAGCGGATTTTTACTGGCCGCGAAGGTGACCGCGGGAACGGCAAGCAGCGTGGCGAGGGTCAGGGCAGTGAGGCTCTTTTTCATTTTTTAATACTCCGGTGTTAATCACCCCGCTGTTATACCTGTGCGGTTGTTCGTTCTGCCTGTCAGAAAGATGACCATATTGTCATCTGGCGCTGAAACGCTGGGGCGGTCATAAATTTCATGGCAAACTGCGCCGATGAAACTATTACTGATCGAAGATAACCAGAAGGCGAGCGCCTGGGTGCGTAAAGGGCTGGAAGAAGCGGGCTATATCGTGGACTACGCCGCAGACGGACGGGATGGCCTGCATCTGGGGCTGTCACATCCCTACAGCCTGGTGATACTGGATATTATGCTGCCGGGAATGGATGGGTGGCAGGTGCTGAAAACCCTGCGTACCGCCAGTCAGATTCCGGTGATTTGCCTGACCGCCAGAGACTCGGTGGATGATCGGGTGAAAGGGCTGGAACTGGGGGCAAATGATTACCTGGTTAAGCCGTTCTCTTTTGGGGAGTTGCTGGCTCGGGTAAGGAATCAACTCCGGCAGCAGCAGCCGCACAGTAGCGTACTGCGGGTAGGCGATCTGGTGCTGGACTCAGCGCGCTTTCAGGTTGTGCGTGACGGTGTCACTCTGACGCTGACGCGCAAAGAGTTCATGCTGTTATGGCTGCTCGCCAGCCGTCACGGTGAGATTCTGCCCCGGACGCTGCTGGCCAGCGAAATCTGGGGTGTTAATTTCGACAGTGAAACCAATATCGTTGATGTTGCTATCCGCCGTCTGCGCCGTAAAGTCGACGATCCCTTTCCTCAAAAGCTCATCACTACGGTAAGGGGCATGGGATATTGCCTGTCAGAAAAAGGAGGCGAGAGTGACTAGCCCTTCTCTGACGCTGCGGCTGACGGCGATTTTTACGCTAATCATGGCGATGGCCTGTGGCGGCATCAGCCTGATTCTGTATAAAGCGTTACGCAGCGAACTGGTCTGGCGGGACGATCAAACGCTGATTAATCGGGCGGCGCAGTTAAGACAACTACTTGAAGATGGTGCCCATCCCAGCTCGCTGCCGCTCTACTTCAACCGGATGGTCGATATCCATCAGGACATTCTCAGCATCCGCTCGCAGCATGAGCAAAACGTCAGTATTAATCATACCGGGATAACGTTGCCTGCGATCTCCCCCACGCCGGTCAGTACGCCACCCAGTGAGAAACAGCTGCACCGCTGGATCAATGCGGATAAGACGGAAGCGTCGGCGTTAAGCCTGCAGGCAAACTCCTCGCTCGGGCCGGTAACCATTACGCTTGCCCGGGTCGCGCGGGAGCGGGCATTGATGCTGGAGCGTTATCGCCAGCAAAGCATTCTGGTTTCACTGGCGGCCATTTTGCTGTGCGCCGCTGTCAGTCCGCTGTTGATTCGCAGAGGGCTAAGGGCGATCGGCCGGTTAAGTAAGATCGTGGCAGAAACGGCCAGTGACCGGTTAAATCAGCCCGTGCCGCTACAGGCTATCCCGCAGGAGCTGCTACCGATTGGCAATGCGCTTAACGCTATGCGTCAGCGCTTATCCACGGACTTTATCCGTCTGACCCAGTTTGCCGACGATCTGGCGCACGAAATCCGCACGCCCATTAATGTGTTACTGGGCCAGAATCAGGTCGCGCTGGGTCATGAACGCTCAGCCGCTGAATATCAGACGCTGCTCGAAGGCAACATTGAAGAGCTGGAGAGTCTGTCGCGTCTGACTGAAAACATTCTCTTCCTGGCTCGCGCCACGCACCACAATATCAGACTCAATAAACAGGACTTCCTGCTGCAGGACGCGCTGGAAGCGCTGATCGACTTCCTGGAACCGGTTGCGGAAGAGCATGAGAAGGTCATTGAGCTGAGCGCCGCAGGCCGCCTCACCGCGGATAAAATGCTGTTCCAGCGTGCGATGAGTAATCTGTTGATCAACGCCATTCGTTACTCACCAGAAAAAGGCACGATTCAGGTCAGTACCTGTCATCACGCTGACTACGTTGAGATTGAGGTGTCGAACGCGGGCGAAGCGCTGGAGGAACCTGAAAAATTATTTGAACGCTTCTGGCGGGGCGATAACGTCCGTCATACGGCGGGAAGCGGGCTGGGACTGTCGCTGGTGCGCGCAATCGCCGCTTTACATGGCGGACGTGCTTATTACCGGCATGAGAACGGGCACACTATCTTTGGCCTGCGCCTGCCCAGAAAGTGAGCGCCTGTACGAAAACCTTATCGGTGCTGCTTTGATGAAAACAGAGGGGGGATGAAAGCGATCTGCGGAAGTCATTAAGTCAGAAACAGCCACCCCCTTGCCTGTTGCACGCTACCTTACCGGCACGGTGGTCAGGTAGCGTCAATTGTCAGAATATCCCTCGTCGCTTTCTCCGGTAAATCCCGGCACTACTCAGCATGCTGATGACATCCTGCGGGCCCCAGGTTCGCTGGAGTCTGCATCGGCACATGATGGTGAGGAGTCTAAAGGCTGGCCCCTTCAACCAGCACAAACGTCCCGTGCGCAGCCCCTGCACGTAAAAGCCTGGCAGCCTGATACGCAGGGCTTTCATAAAAACGTCTGGCTTCGGCAAAAGATTCAAACTCAAACACCACATGCCGTTCATGCGCCTCGCCCTCCAGATTTTCATACTGTCCTGACCAGGCAACGATCTTCGGATTAAACGCCTGCATGGCTTCGCCTGCAGCTCTGGCATAGTCAGCGTATGCGACAGGGTCCGATACGGTCACGTGAGCGATTAAATAACCTTTGTTCATTTCTCTTTTCCTTCCTGACAGGGGGTAAAATCCAGCGTAAGGCAGCGCGACTGGCGTGCACCAAACCCGGAATGGGGGTTAAGCTTTCAACTCTTCCTTCGGGTCAACGCATTGAGTGGTGAGTAACCACCTTTTCACTGAGTGCTTCCCGGTACTCTGAGCCATGTTTGCCGCGGAATCGGCAGTGATCTGAGCCAGTGCTTATGTACATAAACCTGCATGGCAGTTCGCAACGGCGTTAAGCCTTCAGAGAGACGATTCCCCTTCATAACGTTCAGATCGCGTTCTGCAATATCCGCGGTGTGAAAGCAGTCTATTACCCATTAATATGGTGATAAATAACGTAAGAATTAACGCACTGTTACTCCTAAGGTGAACAATGAAAAACCTTGAGGCGCTGATTATTTTTGCACGCGTGGCGGAAATGAAGAGTTTTACTCAGGCAGCTGAAAGCCTGGGTATTCAGAAAGGACGCGCCTCATTAGTGGTGCGCGAACTCGAAAGGGAGACAGGCGCGACGCTTCTGCATCGCACCACGCGAACCGTGCAATTAACGGAAGATGGACGGGCTTTTTATTCACGCGCACGCGATCTGCTATCGGAAGCCGAAGAGTTACAGTCCATGTTCTCTCACGAGGGGATGTCACTGCGGGGAAGAATACGCGTTGATATGCCAGCCGTGCTGGCACAATGTATGGTGATCCCCGCGCTGCCGCAGTTGCTGGAGGCACACCCTGAACTGGAGATCGAGCTTTCAAGTACCGATCGGCGCGTTGATTTAGTGCATGAAGGGTTTGATTGTGTCATCCGTCTGGGGCCAATCGTTGATGACACGCTTATTGCTCGCCCGCTGGGGAAACTATGCATGATTAATGCTGCCAGTCCCAGCTATCTGGCGCGCTTCGGAGTACCGCAGACGATTGATGATCTGCTCAGTCAGGGACACCAGATGGTTCATTACCAGCGGAGCTTTGGTTCGAAGCCAGATGGCTGGGAGTATCCGGCGGATGACGGCTATCAATTGCTGATGTTACCCGGCGCCATAAGGGTCAACAGCGTACCGGCCTATCATGAGGCGGGCCTGGCCGGGCTGGGCTTGATCCAGGGCGGTTACTCCACACTGGCACCCTATATTGAGCGCGGTGCGCTGGTTGAAGTCCTTCCCGATCTGCGTCCTGAGCCGCTCAGTGCCTCTTTTGTTGTCGCACACCGACGAAATCTGTCGCGGCGTGTCAGAGCCTTTATGCACTGGACAGAAGAAATTTTAAAACCTTATTTTGACAGATAGCACAGTGATTCTTACGCCAGATAAAAATACAACAACAGGGTATGTGGCGAACCAAACCAGAAGTACAAATTTAATCAGCGCTATGCTAATATTTCCACGCTTATTAAAGCGTCCTGCCATGCGTAAAATTTTTGGGAACGCAGTATGATCGATAAATATCAAATTCATCATGAAGTCGATGTGCTGCTTTTCATACGCCACATCTGCAAACTCGTTTATACGGGACTTATTTTGCTGCTGCTTATTCCTCATATTGCCAGTGCCGAAATAAAAGATGACAAAGCCAATGATATCGTCAGTGGTATTATCAGCTTCACCCAATGGACCGGCTTAAAACAACCGCCTCAATTATGTATTTTTTCTTCAGCCCGGCATCTCTCCTTGCCGGACACTGCCTCCTCAGCGGCAGCCACATTTACCGTTGTTTATCTTGCCAGCGCAGGCGAGCTGCCGTCGCACAGATGCGACGCCGTCTATTTCGGCGATCAGACGTCACAACAGCAGGTGGACCTGATTCAGCAGTTTAAGGGCAGAGCCGTCCTTACCCTCGCGGAGAACAATGCGGATTGCACGCGGGGCGCCGCGTTTTGCCTGATTTTTCATCCGGGCCATACGCTTTTTTCCGTTAACCTTGATTCGCTTGCCAGAAGCGGTGTCAGGGTAAGTCCGGACGTGCTTTTGCTGTCCCGCGAGAGAAGCGAATAAAATGAAATTCGATAAATTAAAAAATGAAAAATCATCGATACGCAATAAACTGCGAAAAATAAGCACCATCAACGCTGCGGTGATATTACTGTTGTGCTGGCTGTTGCTCTCCTCCACGTCGCTGCTATTTATTAAAAATTACGAGAAGCGAAACCTTGAATTAATCGGCGCAACCCTCAGCACCACGCTGACCGCTGCGACCGTTTTTTCCGACAGTTACGATGCGCACAATAAAATTGCCCGGCTCGGCAATGAAGGGATGTACGCGTCTGCGAAACTGGTCACTAAAGATCAAATTGTTCTGGTCAACTGGCATGCTCAGCAGGAGCAGACGGGCTGGTATTCGCGGTTATTGCGTGAGTGGATTTATCTTAAACCGCTTAACGTCAGTATCATTCACTCTGACGTTGCTGTCGGTACATTAACGCTGGAAGGCACCGTGACCGGCGCGGTGAGTTTCATTCGATACTCCTTCATGATTCTGACCAGCGGTATGCTATGTGTACTGATTATCTCCCTTTTGCTGAGTGAATTTCTGCATCGGGGTATGCTCGCTACGCTGCGCAACATTACCAGTTCGATTCACTATGTGATTCATTCCGGTGATTTTTCCTTGCGTATACCGGAGAGCACGACGAGTGAGTTTCAGCTATTTTCAGATGACCTGAATTCGTTGCTGAGGGAAATGCAATCGCTGAAGGCTTCGCTTATGCGGGATAATCGCTCGCTGGCAGCCAAAGCGCTGGAGGATCCGTTAACCGGTCTTGCAAACCGCAGCGCCTTTGCTGCTCACCTTTCCCGGCTTCTCGACCAGCAATATGCTGAGGAGCGTTTTGCCTTACTCTTTCTTGATGGCGATCGCTTTAAAAGTATCAATGATAACTGGGGCCATGCGGCCGGGGATGAGGTACTAAAAGCGATAGCGGCGCGCCTGTTATCACTGGCATCTGAACAGGATTTAGTCGCCCGGTTAGGTGGGGATGAATTTGCCATGCTGGTGAGCAGTCAGGTCAGTGAGGAGCAATTACAACAACTCATGCAGGACATCCATGACCTCATCATGGAAAAAATCATTCTTGCAGAAGGTACGCCGATAAACACCTCGGTTACCATTGGCTACGCCTGGTCACAACACGGCGATACGGTTGAGTCGATTCTCGAACGCGCTGACATGAATATGTACAAAAATAAGCGAACAAATAAGGCTTAAAGATGAAAAAGAATATTTCCCTGATGCTGCTTATTTTGGCGCTGGTTGGTTGTCAGTCTAAAGAACGTTTTAGTGAGGCGCAGATCGCAGCGATGAAGCGTGCGGGATTCACTCAAAATAGGGAAGGCTGGGGATTAGGCTTATCAGACAAGATCCTGTTTGGTGTAAACGAATCAGAACTTACACCCTCCAGCAAAAGTAACATTCAGGGGATGGCAAAAAACCTGGCGTCGACCGGTATTAAGCATGTGCGAATTGACGGGCACACCGATAATTATGGCAAACCGGATTATAACCAACAGCTATCGCTAAAAAGAGCTAACGCAGTCGCGGCACAGTGGGCGGAAGGGGCTGCTATACCGCGCGAAAATATTATCACACGTGGATTAGGCATGAGTGCACCGGTTACCAGTAACAATAGCGCGCAGGGACGCGCGCAAAATCGGCGTGTGGCAATTGTGATTACTGCGCCGTGATAATGAGTTAACAGTGGGCAGTGCTGCGCGTTCTCAGGCCGGCATGACTCCATGTCCTGCCTGGCGGCTTTATCCTGTTACCGATGATGCGTGAAGAGCCGCTGGAAAAGATGAAACGGAGAGGAAAATGCACGGCGGAACCCGCCGTGCAGTGTTGCTATCAGCGATAAAACGCTGGTCTTACTGGCATAGTGACCGGCACAATCTCACCGGAAGTCTGGGCCGCGACGCAGGCATCAGCGGCCACCGCGGCGGCGTAGCCATCCCATGCGGAGGGACCGGTCATCTCACCGCTGATGACGTTGTTGATAAATGCCTGTAACTCCACGTCATACGCATCGATAAAGCGCTTTTTCCAGTCAGTCAGAATGGTGGTGGAGAGCTTAGCCGCACTGCGTAGCTGCACAGAGACCGGTTCCGGCAGGCGGGCAATGCCGCTTTCACCCACCACTTCACACTGAATGTCATAACCATATTCACAGTTCACGAAGATTTCGACATCAATGCGCGCCCCTTTGGTGGTCTCAAGCAGCACGATTTGCGGATCGCGCAGGTGTGACGACGCCTTACGGGTTTTACGCGGGAAGATCACCTGCACGCTGGCATAGTCATCATTCAGCAGCCAGCGCAGCACATCGAGTTCGTGGATTAGCGTGTCGGTGATCGCCATGTCGGTGGTGTAGCTGTCGCCCACTTCCGGGTTGCGGTGTGCGCAGTGCAGCATCAAAGGCTCGCCAATTTCGCCGCTGTCGATCACCGCTTTTAGTGCGCGATAGCCGCTGTCATAAGGGCGCATAAATCCGACCTGCACCAGCTGACGTTCGGCCTTAATTTCTGCTTCCACAATGTTCATGCAGCCCTGTGCGGTGACCGCCAGCGGTTTTTCGCAGAACACCGCTTTCCCCGCCTCAATGCAGGCCAGCACAAAGGCTTCATGCGTCGGGCCCCAGGAGGTAACCAGCACCGCATTGACCTGCGGATCGTTAATCAGATCAATCGCATTGTCATAAATACGCGCTTCCGGCGTCAGCTCGTTGACGATTTGCTGGCAGTTGTCACGGTTGATATCGTTAAGCGCCACCACGCGCGCATTCTGTAACACGGTGCTGCAACGGCGGATGTGTTCGCGACCGATTGCGCCGGTGCCGATGACGCCAATATTAATAGTCATGATAATTCCTTAAGCTGAGTGGTTTAACAGCTGGATGCTGTCGCGAATTTCGCGGGCAATGTCCGCTTCCTGCCAGCTGTTCATCACTGAGGAAAACGGCTCAAAGGCGTAAAGGCCGGTGTAACCCATTTTCTCCAGTCGCTCGACCTGCTGCTTGCTGCGCAAGCGGTCTTCCGCGCTGAGCATGATGCGTTCTTCGTCGGTAAGCTGATTAACCGGGCGCGGGTCGGTGACGCCGGAGAGGTGAACCAGACCGATCTGCTGAATATCGATCTCCTGTTCGAAAGTCTGTTCCGCATCTTCAAACAGATGATGATGGAAGGTATCGATCAGCAATCTGAACGGCACTCCCGCTTCATGGATCAGCGTCTGAGCCTGAGTCGCCGAACGCAGCGAGCTTTGCGGGAAGCCCAGCGGTTCCACCAGCCCCTGAATACCTGCCTCAGCGAACAGCGGGGCCAGGGCTTTCAGCGCGCTTACAGTGTCGGCAGCGCTGATCGGCGTGCCGTCATTAAGCGGGCAGAGCACCAGCGATTCAGCGCCGACCGCCTGCGCATCACTTAACAGCTGGCGGGTGCGTTGCAGCACCTCTTCATTCAGCTGATTAAAGGGATAGAGCGCATTGATGGTCACAATCCGGATGCCTGACTCACGCGCCAGGGCTTTTACCTCATCGCCAGTGAGATCGTCGGTGACGCGGCCACTGGGCATATCATTACGCAGTTCGACATTATGGATACCGAGCTGGCTGACCAGTTTAAAAAACTGCGGAAGGGTGAGGCTGGGCGCAATTTTACGGTTGATGCAAAAGCGCGCGTTGGGAATATTCAGGCTCATAACAATTTCCTTGAATGTAGGGGTACAGTGTTAATAGCAATCGGGTAGTCAGCGTAATGACGCGGGCCGTGAGTTATTTAATACGGATGTTTCAGGCACTATTTTTTGCTGTTGCCGTTATAAAGCGCATAGAAATAGTGCTCGACCTGCTCAAGACTTCTTCCCCGGGTCTCGGGAATAAACTTCACAACAAAAACAGAACCGCCGATGCCGATAGCCGCGAATATAAAGAAGGCTCCGGACAGACCAAATGCGGCTAATAACAGCGGGAAGGCCATGGAGATGGCGAAATTGGCGATCCACAGTGAGAAGACAGCACCACCCATACAGATGCCACGCATCCGGGCGGGGAATATTTCTGACAGCAGCAGCCAGGTAACGGGTGACAATGCGCCCTGCTGGAAGCAGAGAAACATCAGCATGCCCGCCAGCACCAGATAAGCCCGCAGCAGGTTGACCGTGCCGTTGAGGTATTCCGGCATCAGCCAGCAGACCAGCCCGATAAAGAACAGGCAGCAGGTGCAGCCCATCTGTCCGATTAACACCAGCGGACGACGTCCCACTTTGCCGATTAACCAGATACCCGCCAGCGTCATCACCACTGAAATCACACCATTGGCAATGGTCGCGAACAGCGCGGCATCGTTGCTCAGTCCGGCTGCGGTCAGCATGGTGGGGGCGTAATACATAATGGTATTCACCCCGGTCAGTTGCTGAATAGCGGCAATACCCACGCCCAGCAGGAAGATTTTCATCAGCCAGGGTGTGGCGAGATCGCGCAGGCGGCCTTTGCCCCGCTGACGGTTCTCTTCGATGGTTTCCTCAATCTCTTCCAGTTCCCACTCGACATCGTCGGCGGCACGGGTTTTTTCCAGTACCTCACGCGCTGCCTGACTGCGACCTTTCATCACGTGCCAGCGCGGGGTTTCAGGCATAAAAATCATGCCGATCCAGAGCAGAACAGCGGGGACAATCGACAGCGCCAGCATCCAGCGCCAGGTGTTTTCTCCGCCCCAGATATCGTTAAAGGTGGCGTTGGAGATGTACGCCAGCAGCTGACCGCTGACGATCATCAGCTCCTGCAGGGTGACCAGCTGGCCACGTTTGTTGGCGGGGGCGATTTCTGCGATGTAGACCGGCACGGTCGCGGCAGCACCCCCCACGGCAAAGCCCAGAAAAAGGCGAGAAGCGATCATCCAGGTGACATCTGGCGCCAGGGCCGAGCCGACAGCGCCAAAAGCGAAGATAAGCGCCAGCGCAATGATAATGCGTCGTCTGCCGAGGCCATCCGCCAGATGACCGGCTGCCAGCGCGCCGAAGGCTGCTCCAAACAGCAGGGAGCTGGTGACCAGTCCGGTGGTAAATGGGGTGAGATGCAGATCGCCGCGCATAAACAGCAACGCGCCCGAGACCACACCGGTATCATAACCAAACAGCAATCCACCCAGGGTGGCGACCAGCGCAATAATCTTCACAAAAGGCTCGGTGCGGGTGGTGCTATTTGGACCGGATGCCGGGTTCGACGAGATATAAAGTTCTTTTTCCATGAATACTCCTGGTAATAACGGCAAAGACAAAACGTCAGAACATGAAGAAGACATCACCCTACTGATATTTTTATTTCGGGTTAAATTATATTTGAAACTTAGTTTTCATTATGTGAGCTCAACCCTTCCGCCATTTTTATTTTGATGGGATTCCATCAGAGCAAAAATAAAAACATTTAAATTAAGCGGGTTATAGGGGAGAGTGATAAGTTACCGGCGGTTCAGATGGGGCAGAACAGGGGGAAATCAGCGGCTGGAAAGAGTAAATGATCGCGGTCAGGATGAAACATCCCAACCGCGATAAACAGATAGCAGGGTGGGTTAGCGGATTTCCAGTGCGGTGAGCGCCGATAACAGTGCATCGACCTTAGGCAGGAACTGTTTACGGCGTGGCCACACCACACTCAGCGTCAGCCCGTCGGGCTGCAGCTGCGGCAAAATAATCTCCAGGTCGCCCTGTTTCACGGCATGCTGAATCAGCCACGAGGGCATTTGTGCCACACCCAGCCCGGCGATGACAGCCTGCAGCTGGGCATCAACGTCGCCCAGTGCCAGCCGGTACGGCACCTCGCGCCAGTGCGGCTGACCATCTTCGGTGGTGAACAGCCAGGGTTTGCTGCTGCCATCTACACGCTCATAGAGGATGGCGCGGTGGTTCAGCAGCGCCGCCTCATCTTCAGGTCGTCCCTCGCGTGCCAGATAAGCGGGTGAGGCACAGAACTGCATCTGCTCGCGGCCCATATTACGCCAGCCCAGAGAAGCAGGCAGGTCGGGCGCGCCGCCGATCCGTACCGCCACATCCACGCCCTCTTCAAACAGGTCAACAAAGCGGTCAGAAAAACTCAGGCTCAGTGCCAGTTCCGGGTGTTGCTGACAAAAGGGCATCAGCAGCGGCAACACATTGAGGCGGCCATAGGTGGTGGGCACCGCCAGGCGCAGGCGACCGGAAGGAATGGTTCGCTGTGCCGCCAGCACCGCTTCGGCTTCGGCCAGATCCTCCAGAATGCGCAGGCAGGTCTGGTAATAGGCACTGCCCGCGTCGGTGAGGTGCAGGCTCCGCGTGGTGCGCTCCAGCAGTCGCGAGCCTAATCGCGTCTCCAGGCGGCTGACGCTTTTACTGATCGCCGATCCGGTCACGTGCAGACGCTCCGCAGCGGCGGTAAAACTGCCACACTCTACGCTGGCAACAAACGGCAGAATATCTTTGAGGCGATGATCGTGCATCGATTAATGAACTCAGGTTGAGAATGCTGTGAATAAATGCCAGAGATAAGAACTGAATTCTCTATTAGGCTTAGCATTACGCAAAATGAGGAGAAATCAAATGAAAAAGCACGCTTTGATTGTGGGCATCAGTGGCGTTATTGGTCGCGCACTGGCAGATAAATTACAGCAGGAAGGCTGGCAGGTCAGCGGTCTGTCACGCGGACGTGGCGCGGTACCTGAAGGTGTTACCAGCCTGACGGCCGATCTGACCGATGCAGATGCCGTCCGTGACGCGCTGAAGACAGTGAAACCGGATGCGCTTTTCTTTAGCGTCTGGGCGCGTCAGGAAAATGAAAAAGAGAATATCCGCGTTAACGGCGGCATGGTGCGGAATGTGATTGAAGCACTCGGCGACCGTTTACAGGGTTCGCATGTGGCGCTGGTTACCGGACTGAAGCACTACCTGGGTCCGTTTGAAGCATACGGTAAAGGCGCTGTACCGGTCACGCCGTTCCGTGAAGAGCAGGGCCGTCAGCCGGTCGATAACTTCTATTACGCGCAGGAAGATGAAGTGTTTGCTGGCGCAGAAAAGTATGACTACCGCTGGAGTGTGCATCGCCCACACACCATCATCGGTTATGCCGTGGGCAATGCGATGAATATGGGTCAGACGCTGGCGGTCTACGCGACGCTGTGTAAAGAGAAGGGCTGGCCGTTTATCTTCCCTGGCTCACCCGAGCAGTGGAACGGTGTGGCTGACATGACCGATGCCGGTCTGCTGGCTGAGCAGCTGCACTGGGCGGCGACCTCACCCAATGCCGCTAATCAGGATTTCAATGCGGTAAACGGCGATGTGTTCCGCTGGAACTGGATGTGGCCAAAACTGGCTGACTATTTCGGCATTGAAGCAGCGGAATACCCGGCGCAGATGATGCCGCTGGAAGATCGCATGCAGGAAGCCGCCAGTGCGTGGCAGGCGATTGCAGAGCAGCATCAGTTGCGTGAATCGGATGTGACCAGGCTGGCTTCCTGGTGGCATACCGATGCCGACCTGGGACGTCCGATGGAAGCCTTCACCGATATGAGTAAGAGCCGCAAAGCGGGCTTCACCGGCTATCGCAGCACGCTCGACTCCTTTACTCAGCTGTTTGATAAGCTGAAAGCGGAAAAAGTGATTCCGCAATAACCCAGCAGGCGCCGCATCAGGCGCCTGTTTTGTTTCTGGCTGCTAGCTATACTCTGGCACTCAATCAGTAAATAGAGGATTGGATCCTATGTCGACATGTTTCATTATCGGCGCAGCGGGCAAAGTGGGCCAAAAGCTGACCCGTCAGCTGAGCAGTAAAGGCCATACAGTAACGGCGCTGCACCGCAAACCGGAACAGGCAGAGACGCTGCAGGCCGCTGGTGCTAAACCGGTGGCTGGCGATATTCAGCAGCTGAGCGTGACGACACTGGCAGATCTGATGACCGGTCACGATGTTGCTGTCTTCACGGCGGGTGCGGGCGGTGCCGGGATCGAGCTGACCAATGCCATCGACGGAGAAGGACTGAAGCTCGCGGTAGCCGCAGCAGAGCAGGCGGGGGTATCACGCTTTATGCTGGTTTCCGCTTTCCCGGATGCGGGTCGCGGTAAAACACCCTCAGAGGGATTTGAGAATTACATGCGGGTGAAACGTCTGTCGGATGCTGAACTGGTGGCGAGTAAGCTGGAGTGGGTGATCCTGCGACCGGGTACGCTGACCGATGAAGCCGGTACGGGTCGGGTTCATGCCGATCTGGCGATTCCGTATGGTGAGATCCCGCGCGAAGATGTGGCGGCGACACTGGTCGGCCTGATCGAAAATCCGGCGATTAAATATCAGATCATTGAACTCACCAAAGGTGATGTGCAGATTGATGTGGCGTTGCAGCGGTTGCAGCGGGGCTAAAAAAAACGTTCGGGGTTTTAATCTATAGTGAAAGTCGGGCTCGTATCGCTTCAGGATTGAGCCGTGCTCAGGGAACACGGTCAGATCGGAAAGACGCAAAAGCCGTCATCCATGACACGCTCGGCCCGCGCCGTCCCTGGCGCGGGACGCTTTCCTCCTCTGACCGTGTTCCCTGTGCGTTAAGCTTATGAGTTGCTGCCGGATTAACTCCGCTTTGGTTTATGAATGTGTTTACGACTCAGGCACAGTCTGGCAACGAAACGACCCCCGATTTTTCCAAGAAAAAAGCCCCGAATCCGGGACTTTTTGCATTCTTAACGCAGGTTTTACTTAACGCATTTCGCGCAGTGCGCGCGCTCAATGTGCTGGAAGAAATCGTTACCTTTGTCATCGACCAGGATAAAGGCAGGGAAGTTCTCCACCTCGATTTTCCAGATCGCTTCCATTCCCAGCTCGGGATACTCCACGCATTCCAGACTTTTGATGCTCTGCTGCGCCAGCACTGCTGCCGGACCACCAATGCTGCCGAGATAGAAGCCGCCATGTTTATGACAGGCATCCGTCACCTGCTGGCTGCGATTGCCCTTCGCCAGCATGATCTTGCTTCCGCCGTGCGCCTGCAGCAGATCCACGTAGGAATCCATACGACCGGCAGTGGTCGGGCCGAGTGAACCAGAAGCATAACCTTCAGGCGTCTTGGCCGGGCCAGCGTAATAGACCGGATGATCTTTGATGTACTGCGGTAATCCTTCGCCGTTATCGATGCGCTCTTTGAGTTTTGCATGTGCAATATCGCGCGCCACGATAATGGTGCCGGACAGTGACAGGCGGGTTGAAACCGGATAAGAGGACAGTTGCGCCAGAATCTCTTCCATTGGGCGGTTGAGATCAACCTGCAACGCTTCACCTTCGCCCTGCTGACGCAGCGCTTCCGGGATCAGGCGGCCTGGGTTGGCTTCCAGTTTCTCAATCCAGATACCTTCACGGTTAATCTTCGCTTTGATGTTACGGTCGGCCGAGCAGGAGACGCCCATGCCGATCGGGCAGGAGGCGCCGTGACGCGGCAGACGCACCACGCGGATATCGTGTGCAAAATATTTGCCGCCAAACTGCGCACCGAGGCCGAGCTGCTGCGCTGCTTCCAGCAGTTCCTGCTCCAGCTGAACGTCGCGGAACGCCTGACCGTGCTCGTTGCCTTCAGTGGGCAGCCCGTCGTAATAGTGAGTTGAGGCGAGCTTCACGGTTTTCAGAGTGCTTTCAGCCGAGGTGCCGCCGATGACAAACGCAATATGGTAGGGCGGACAGGCCGCGGTGCCGAGGGTACGCATCTTATCCACCAGGTAATTTTTCAGCTTGCCCGGACTCAGCAGCGCTTTGGTTTCCTGATAGAGATAGGTTTTATTGGCGGAACCACCACCTTTGGCGATACAGAGAAACTTATACTCATCGCCATCCACGCTGTAGAGGTCGATCTGCGCTGGCAGGTTAGTGCCGGTATTCACCTCTTTATACATATCCAGGGCGGCATTCTGCGAATAACGCAGGTTATCTTCGATATAGGTGTTGTAGATACCCTGTGACAGCGCAGCTTCATCACCGCCGCCGGTCCAGACGCGCTGGCCCTTTTTGCCCATGATGATCGCGGTGCCGGTATCCTGACAGGTTGGCAGCACGCCTTTGGCGGCAATTTCAGAGTTCCTTAAAAACTGCAGGGCGACATATTTATCATTGTCGCTGGCTTCCGGGTCATCAAGGATGGAGGCGACCTGCTGCTGGTGGGCCGGGCGCAGCATAAAAGAGGCGTCGTGGAACGCCTGCTGGCTCAGTAACGTCAGCGCCTGCGGATCGACTTTAAGGATCTCCTGACCCTCAAACTCGGAGACGGAGACATGCTCACGACTCAGCAGATAGTATTCGGTATCTTCGTGGGACAGCGGGAAAGGGTTCTGATAGACAAAAGGCTTGTTCGACATTTTTTCTCACTTAATGACCGGCTGAACCTCCGCGGACAGGCTGCGGGGCGCAACATCATAGGCGAATTAATTGTTTATTATGCTTCCCCACCGCGGGTGCGGTGGGGAAGTGCAGGAATGGTATCTTATAACGCGTTGATCTGCATGTTGTATCCGTCAGAACAACCACACCATCCACGGATAGGCAATCAGCATCATGGAGCCTAAGAAGATGGCACCGAAGATGGTTCCCAGACGCCAGTAGTCTTTGGTAGGCAGATAACCGCTGCCGTAGTAAATCGGGCTTGGACCAGTACCGTAAGGCGTGATGATGCCCATCACACCCAGAGAGGTACACAACATCAGGCAGAAGACCGGCATATTGATGCCCGGAATGGAGGCTGCAATGGTCAGCATGGCCGGTAACAGCGCGGTGGTGTGTGCGGTGGTACTGGCAAACAGGTAGTGCAGCAGGAAGAAGGCGATTAACAGCACCACGGCCGAAACCTGCGGGTCATAACCCTGCAGCAGCATGCCACCCTCTTTACCTAACCAGGTAATAAAGCCGACACGGGCCAGACCGTCGGCCAGTGCCACCAGGGTGGCGAACCAGGCAAAGGTGTTCCAGGCCGGTTTATTACTGGTGATGTCATTCCAGGTCAGTACGCCGGTCCACAACATCAGTACTACCACCAGCAGCGCAGCCATGGCAGGTTCGATCCACGAGGTGGCGAAAATCCACATCAGCAGGGCGCAGACCACAAACACCAGCAGCAGGATTTCATTGCGGGTCAGTCTGCCCAGTTTTTCCAGTTCAGCGATGGCCCATTTCGGCACTTCATCATTGATTTTAACTTCAGGTGGGTAGAACCAGTAAGCCAGCAGCGGCATGGTCAGAATCAGCAGCACACCCAGCGGCAGGAAGGCCAGGAACCACATGCCCCATGAGATATCAAAACCGACGATGCTTTTTACCAGTGCCAGTGCCAGCAGGTTGGGTGCCAGCGCAGAGAGGAACATGGAGCTGGTAATACAGGCCGCGGTAATCGCTACCCACATCAGATAGGAACCGATTTTACGGGCACTCGGGTCATTAGGTTTAGAGCCGTAAAGCGGCGGCAGGTTGGCGATAATCGGGTAGATGGTACCGCCACTGCGCGCAGTGTTTGACGGCGTAAAGGGCGCCAGAAGCAGGTCAGCAAACGTAATGGCATAACCCAGCGTCAGACTGCGGCGACCCAGATACTTCACCAGAATCAGGGCCAGGCGGCGACCAAACTGCGTTTTGTCATAACCTGCGGCGAACATAAAAGCACCGAAGATCAGCCAGACCGTGGAGTTGCCGAACCCGCTGACTGCCCATTTGAACGACTCACTGGCGACTTTGAATTTCGGGTTAGCCAGTTCAGCCGGGCTGAAGAGCAGAAACTGGCTGAACAGCGCGATGACTACCACGCCGGTCAGGCCGATCACTGCGCCTGGCAGGGGTTCAAAGATCAACCCGACAATCACGCCGACGAAGATGGCGAAGAAGTGCCAGGCGTAGGGTTCGAGTCCGGCTGGTGTGGGCACCAGCAACAGCAACACGGCAACGAGCACCGGCAGAGCAAGCATGATAGCTTTCTTTTTATCCGGCGCCGCAGGTGCGGCTTTTGGGGGTTCAGTTACAGCTGAGAGTGGTTTCATAGTATTTTATCTGCAAGTTAAGAAGAATGCGATTTGCGCCCCGGACCTTCACTGATGACTTTCTTTCTTATTCTTAATAGTGTGAATAAACCGCGATGCACTGATTTTTTTAATCTGCTGCTTAGCTATTGAGCTGCATTTTTAAATCCATGTAAATATGATGCGATTTTTGCAAATATAGATTTTGATCCAGATCAAAGAAATTAATTCATTATTCTCCATTTTTAACATTTATTTTTTATTTATATTTACGGCATCGACATTTTGACAGTTCTGTGAAGCTGGTCGACAAATCACCAGCTCATGAAAACTGGACGCCTTGCTTTAACCGCATGATGATAAACGATTTATTTTTTATGTAAATGAATAGTTGATTTTTGGTTACCCATGGTTAACAATTAATATAACTGCACTTCCTGCATCCGGCAAATAAAAACTCTAAATCATTTAAAAGTTAAAAAAGTAAATTTATCGCTTATGAAAGCAAAGAAAAGGGTATATTAGTCTCATGACATCGGACCACTTAATTAAGCGATAATTTGCGTCCGCTAAAAAATTTCCAGACTTTTAAATTTTGGAGTTTATCGCAATGAAATCTCTCACCCCCATCCTTAATCCACTGACCCTGCCTAACGGCGCTGTATTGAAAAACCGACTGGTAATGGCGCCGATGACCACCTGTACCGGTTTTTATGATGGTACGGTCACCAGTGAGCTGGTCGAGTACTATCGCGCACGTGCAGGCAGCATCGGAACCGTGATCGTTGAATGCTGCTTTATTGACAACCGTGGCCCGGCATTTCCGGGTGCCATTGCTATCGACAGCGACAACAAAATTCCTGGTCTGAAACGCATAGCGGACGCGATTAAATCTGAAGGCTCTACGGCCATTTTGCAGATCTATCACGGCGGCCGTATGGTCGAACCGGAGCTGATTGGCGGCAAAACGCCGGTTGCGCCAAGCGCCATCGCGGCACCGCGTGAAGGGGCAACCAAACCCCTGGCGCTGAGCGCTGAAGAAGTCGAAACCATGATCACCAAATTTGGTGATGCGGTGAACCGCGCTATCAAGGCCGGTTTCGATGGCGTCGAGATTCATGGTGCTAACACCTACCTGATTCAGCAGTTCTATTCGCCGAACTCTAACCAGCGCGATGACAAGTGGGGCGGCAGCCGCGATAACCGCGCACGCTTCCCGCTGGAGGTGCTGGAAATCACTCACAAGATGGCTGAGCGCTTCGCCCATAACTCTTTCATCATCGGCTATCGCTTCTCGCCGGAAGAGATCGAAGTGCCCGGCATTCGCTTTGACGACACGCTCTATCTGCTGGAAAAACTGGCGGCGCGCGGACTCGATTACGTCCATTTCTCGGTAGGTCAGCTGCTGCGTCCGTCAATTGTCGATACCCAGGACCCGACGCCGCTGATTGAGAAATTCGTCGCGATGCGTTCGCCTGTGCTGGCAAAAGTACCGGTGATTGGTGTTGGCGGCGTCGTCAATAAAGCCGATGCCGAGCTGGCGCTGGAAAAAGGCTACGATCTGGTAGCGATTGGTAAAGCCTGTATCGCTTACCCGAACTGGGCTGACCGCATCATTAATAACGAACACCTCGATCTCTACATCGACAGCAACAAACGCGAAGAGCTGCAGATCCCGGAACCGCTGTGGCGCTTCTCCCTGGTCGATGCGATGATCCGCGACATGAGTGAATCGGGCCGTAAATACAAAGCGGGCGTCTATCAGGAAAAAGTCGAAGCCGAAGCGCTGAAACTGAAAATCAACGTCACGCTGGATACTGACCGTATCACCGACATCTCGCTGGTGCCGGATGACACCCTGGATGTGGACTTCACCACCACCTTTGAAAGCCTGCGTAGCCGCATCCTGGTGGCTAACAGCCCGCACGTCGATGCGATTACCGGGGCGACTACCCAGAGTGAGGCGCTGAAAAAAGCGGTTTCACGCGCGCTGACCACCTCCAGCAAAGAGCATGTGATTGAAGAGGGCGGCAACCCTAACGCACCGCAGAATTACGATGTGGTGATTGTGGGCAGCGGCGGCGCCGGTCTTGCGGCGGCGATTCAGGCGCACGATGAAGGTGCGCGCGTGGTCATCATCGAGAAGATGCCGACCATCGGCGGTAACACCATTAAAGCCTCAGTGGGCATGAACGCCGCTGAAACCCGTTTCCAGAAACTCAAAGGCATCGAAGACAGCAAAGAGCTGTTCTACGAGGAGACGCTGAAAGGCGGTCAGTTTAAAAATAATCCGGTGCTGCTGCGTGAGTTTGTAGAACTGGCTCCGGAGGCGATTGAGTGGCTGGCGAATCACGGCATTGAGCTTAACGACATCACCATTACCGGCGGGATGAGCATCGATCGTACCCACCGTCCGGCGGATCGTTCAGCGGTGGGGGGCTTCCTGATCAGCGGTCTGGTTAAAAACATCAACAGCCGCAACATCGAAGTCCTGCTGGAAACCTCAGTCTCAGAAATCCTCTATGAGAACGGCGCGGTAGCGGGTGTGAGAGTGGTCGATGAGTACAACGACAGCCGTATCCTGAACGCGAAAAGCGTGATTGTGGCGACTGGCGGATTCAGTGCTAACCGTGAACTGGTAGTGAAATATCGCCCTGAACTCGATGGCTTTGTCACCACCAACCACAAAGGCGCCACCGGCAGCGGTATTGCAATGCTGGAAAAAATTGGTGCCGGAACCGTGGATATGGGCGAAATCCAGATTCACCCAACGGTTGAACAGACCACCTCTTATCTGGTCTCCGAATCCATTCGTGGCGGCGGTGCTATCCTGGTCAGTCAGGCGGGAGAGCGCTTCTACAACGAAATGGAAACCCGCGACAAAGTCTCGGCGCAGATTATCGCCTTGCCAGAGAAGAGTGCCTGGATTGTGTTTGACGAGCAGGTGCGGATGAATAACAAAGCGGCTGACGAATACATCGCCAAAGGCTTTGTGGTCAGCGCGCCAACCGTGGCGGAACTGGCGGTGAAACTCAACATGAGCGAGCATCATACGCTGGAAGCCACGCTGGCCCGTTACAACAACTTCGTTATCATGCAGAAAGATGAAGACTTCGGTCGCCAGACCGCGCTGCGTCATCCTCTGAGTGAAGCGCCGTTCTACGCGATTCGTGTTGCTCCGGGCGTACACCACACCATGGGCGGCGTCACCATCGACACCACCACCGCGGTGCTGGACAGCCAGAAACAGGTGATTAACGGCGCATGGGCTTGTGGCGAGGTCGTTGGTGGCATCCACGGCGCGAACCGTATCGGCGGTAACGCAGTCGCCGATATCATTATCTTCGGCATTCTGGCTGGTGGTAACGCCGCCGCTTACGCCCGACGTTAAGGGTCGTTTCCGGCATCCGCCCTGCGGATGCCGCTCTTTTCTTTCTAAAGCAGAGTCGCCTATGTTAACTGATGCGCGTGTCTATGCTTACTCCGCTGTCTTAATGGGTTCACCCATCCTGCTCAAACTCTTCGACGATAATCAGACCCTGGCCGGACAGGTCTTCCGCCTGATTAAACAGCAGGAGAATCTCTTCACGGTTAACCGCACGGCGTCGGAAGTGATGGCGATTAATCACGCGGCAGGGCAGCATCCGGTGATCGTCAGTCAGCCGGTGTTTGACCTGATTGCCTGTGCGCATGCGGTGAGCCTGCTGCCCGACAGCCTGTTTAATCTGGCTATCGGCCCGCTGGTGAAGTGCTGGAAAATCGGCTTTCAGGGCCACCGTGTTCCATCAGAGACAGAACTTCAGGCGCGCAAGGCGCTGACGAATCCGCATGACGTTATTCTTGATAACGCAAGCCGCAGTGTCATGCTGGCGCGACCTGGGATGGAGATTGACCTGGGCGCCATCGCCAAGGGCTATATCGCAGATGTTGTGCAGGCATTCTTGCGCCAGCAGCAGGTCAGCAGTGCGCTGATTAATCTGGGCGGAAATGTGCAGACGGTGGGTGCGCCGCCAGAAGAAACTGGCTGGGCAATCGGCCTGAAAAAACCTTTTGGTGAGGCCGATGAGCTGATCGGGGTGATCGGCGTGAATAATCGCTCGGTGGTGACATCCGGTATCTATGAGCGTTATTTCGAGCTGGATGGCGTCTGTTATCACCACATCCTCGACCCGCGTAGCGGTTATCCGCTGGATAACGACCTGATGAGCGTCACTGTGATCTCTGACCGGTCACTGGATGGCGACATCTACACCACACTGCTTTACGGCCTCGGCGTTGAACAGGGCATTGCCTGCCTGGCAGAGCAACCGGGCATTGAAGCGATATTTGTGACCCGTGACAGGCAGGTGATCTGCTCGTCACAACGTCACTTTTCTTTTCAGTTACTGGACACCGATTACCGGCTGGTTCACTGACAATATTGTTTGAGTAAGGTGTGATACTCCGGCTGCAGGCGGTAGCGATAAACCGGACGGCCCGTAACCCCATAATGAATACTGGTGAACAGAATATTAATCTGCGCCAGCCAGATCAGGTACTTGCGGCAGGAGACGCGGGAGATATTCACCTCGGTTGCCAGTTCGTCGGTGGAGAACTCGGTACCCGGATGGGCGTCGATCCACAGACACAGGGTGCGCAGCGTCTGCGGCGTTAATCCTTTCGGCAGTCGCTTCTGCTCGCTGGCCCCCGGCGGATTGCCATGCAACAGCTGATCAACGTCCGACTGCTGATAGAACTGATGATTATCCATCAGCGATTTTTTCTGTCGCCAGCCAGTCAGCGCCTCTTCAAAGCGGGCAAACTGGAAAGGCTTGATCAGATAATCCACCACACCATAGTTGAGTGAGGTTTTGATGGTGGCGGCATCTGCTGCTGACGAGATAATAATCACGTCAACCGGACGTCCTGCGCTGCGCAGTTCCGGCAACAGGTCGAGACCGTTTTCCTGCTGCATATAGATATCCAGCAGGATCAGATCAACCTGAGGTTCGGCCTGCGCCAGCCGCTCTTTGGCCTGCTGTAAGGTTGAGGCGGTACCGCAGCAGGTAAAGCCTGGGATCTGCCCGATATAACAGCGATTCAGCTCGGCTACCATGGCGTCATCATCGACAACTAACACATTGATCATTGGGTAATCATTCCTCTCTCCCACGGAAGTTGTACTAAGAATTGGGTGAATACACCCGGTTCCGACTCGACACTGACACTGCCGCCCAGGCTTTCGGTCTGCTGTTTAACCAGAAACAACCCGACACCGCGATCTTCGCCTTTTGACGAGACGCCACGCTCAAAAATGGCGCTGAGCTGCGTAGCGTCGATCCCGGGTCCGTCATCACTCACTTCACAGGCTAACCAGCCATTCTGATAATGCAGCATGAGGTGGATCTCTCCTTCGGTTTCCGGGTCCAGCGCCTCAAGCGCATTTTCAATTAAATTGCCCAGCACCGTAATCAATACCGCGCTCTGCTCCTCGCTGCCGCAGTCGGGCAGAAAACTCGCCTCATCGATAATCAGCTGATGGCCTTCATCGGTCACCCGGTTGATTTTGCTGAGCAGGAAACCCGCAATGATGGGCGATTTGATCTTTTGCAGCAGCGAACCAATCTCCGTCTGA
This sequence comes from Pantoea sp. Lu_F5_004, assembly GCF_051136245.1. Classification (NCBI taxonomy): domain Bacteria; kingdom Pseudomonadati; phylum Pseudomonadota; class Gammaproteobacteria; order Enterobacterales; family Erwiniaceae; genus Pantoea; species Pantoea sp. Lu_F5_004. The sequence continues at coordinate 300,244 of NZ_CP194947.1, read as the reverse complement.
TAGGCGTTGGCGGTTTTCAGGATGTACTCTTCCATCTGCGCATAGTTTTTCATATGCAGCAGGCCCAGAATGACATGCAGCTTATTCATGAACTCATGGGACCGTTCACGTAACGCGTCTACATAGTTTACCATGCCGTCCAGACGCTGCATCAGCTGGCTGATCTCGGTCTTGTCCCTGAAGGTGGTCACCGCGCCGATAATGCGGTCACGACTGCGAACCGGCACGGTATTGCTGATCAGGATGCGATTACCCAGCGTCAGCTCCTGATCGTGCCAGGCTTTGCCCGCATGCAGCGCATCCTGCTGATGGCGGTGCATCACGCTCTCCTCAGCAATCAGATCGCCGCTTAATGGCATCTTGCGGGTGGTCTCATGAAGTAGCTGCTGCGCCGCGTGGTTAATCAGGCTGACGCGTGACTCATCATCTACCGCAATCACACCCTCCTTAATAGAATTGAGGATCGCCTGACGCTGCTCGAACAGGCTGGAAATTTCATGCGGCTCCAGCCCGAGCAATATGCTCTTCAGGCGTCTGACCAGAATAAGAATTCCCAGCAGGCCAACCAGGCCGCCAAATAAGACAGTCCAGACAATGTTCCATCGGCTTTTGGCAATCTGCGCCGCTACATCATTCAGCGCGATGCCGATCGCCACCACACCAATCTGCTGATGCTCTGCGTTATAGACCGGAGTAAATACCCGCAGTGCCTCTACCAGTACGCCGTGATTTACCGCCACATTTTCCCGCCCGCTGAGGGCCGGATAGATATCGTTGCCGACAAAATGTTTGCCAATCACCGCCGCGTTTGGGTGTGAAAAGCGAATGCCACGCATATCCGTCACCACCACAAACAGCAGGCCGTTGCGTTTGCGCGCGGCTTCAGCCAGTGGCTGAATCTGGCTGCTGCCATCCGGTAACAGCAACCCACGCTGGACTTCAGGGCTGTCTGCCAGAGTGCGTGCCACCGCCATCGCCTTATCTTTAAGATGCGACTGAGCAAAGTTATCGATCTGCACAAAATAGAGCAGATGGACAGCAAGCAGCACGGTGACGATAACCGCAGTCATCATCAGGGTGGTCAGGGTACTGAGTTTCATGGGTCGTTTAGTCACGGCATGTCGGTTCTGTGGTTGGCTTGTCATTGGCGTTCAGCACGGGTGGGAGATCGCCCGGAAACATACGCTAACTGACCGCATCAGTACAGTTTTAGCGGTCTGCGCGCGGGCAATCACCGGAGAACAATATTTGTGTTAGGGGATTGTATAATTCAAAGGACACCCTTAATGTGTGGTTAAAATATGTGAGTAATTGAGTAAGCCTTTTGTAATTAAATTAAGGCTAAATTGCTATTTTTAATTTTATAACTATTTTCACATTAACTCACAAATAACATTATTTTAAACTTTAAGGACTTTTTTTAACCAGTACCGTCTGAGCTGTAGATTAAAATGATGAATTCAAAGAAAGTTATTCCCACTCTTTCCCTCGCGGCCTTGTTAGTTTCTTCAGCACTGCATGCTGAAACTTCACCAGAAAAAACCGACGTCCTGTTAATTGGTGGCGGCATCATGAGCGCCTCAATGGGCACCATGCTGGAAGAGCTGCAGCCTGGCTGGAAACAGATCATGGTTGAGAAGCTGGATGGTGTGGCACTGGAATCCTCTAACGGCTGGAATAACGCCGGTACCGGTCACTCTGCCAATATGGAGCTGAACTATACGCCAGAGCGTAAAGACGGCTCGATCGACGTGACGAAAGCGCTGGAAATCAACGAAGCCTTCATGGTTTCACGCCAGTTCTGGAGTTCGCAGGTCAAAGAGGGTGTGATGCACGATCCGCGCTCTTTCATCAACTCAACGCCACACATGAGCTTCGTCTGGGGCGACAACGTCGACTTCCTGACTAAACGCTATGCGGCGTTACAGAAAACCGCGCTGTTCCAGGGCATGAAGTTCTCTACCGATCACAAGCAGATCGAGCAGTGGGCACCGCTGGTGATGGAAGGTCGTGATCCCCAGCAGAAAGTGGCCGCAACCTGGACGCCAGTCGGCACCGACGTAAACTACGGCGAAATTACCCGTCAGCTCATCGGCAGTCTGAAGAAGAATGACAACTTCCGTCTGGAAACCTCGTCTGAAGTCACCGATTTCAAACGTAACGGTGATAACTCATGGCACGTCACCATTAAAGATGCCAAAAACGGCAATGAGCGTGCGGTTGACGCGAAATATGTCTTTATTGGTGCTGGCGGCGGCGCGCTGAAATTACTGCAGAAGACCGGCATCCCGGAAGCGGAAAACTATGCAGGCTTCCCGGTCGGTGGTTCATTCCTGGTAACGGAAAACAAGGCGATTGCCGCTCGTCACCTGGCGAAAGTCTACGGTCAGGCGTCTACCGGTGCACCACCGATGTCCGTTCCGCATCTGGATACCCGTTATCTGGATGGCAAACGCGTCGTGCTGTTTGGACCGTTCGCGACCTTCTCAACCAAGTTCCTGAAAAATGGTTCACTGTTTGACCTGCTGAGCACCACCACTACCCATAACATCGTGCCAATGACCGACGTGGGCATGGATAACTTCGACCTGGTGAAATACCTGGTTGGCCAGGTGATGCTGACAGAAGAAGATCGCTTCGAAGCGCTGAAAGAGTACTACCCGGACGCGAAGAAAGAGGACTGGAAACTGATTCAGGCTGGTCAGCGCGTACAGATCATCAAGAAAGATGCTGACAAAGGTGGCGTGCTGAAACTGGGCACGGAAATTGTGACCGATCAGCAGAAAACCGTGGCGGCACTGCTGGGTGCTTCTCCCGGTGCATCGACCGCTGCGCCTATCGCGTTAAGCGTGATGCAGAAACTGTTCCCGGAAGAGTTTAAGTCAGCGGAATGGCAGGCCAAGATCCACAAGATGATCCCAGGCTACGGTCAGAAACTGAATGACAACGTGCCGATGCTGCAGCAGGTATGGAATGACACCGCTGCGACTCTGCAGCTGACCACGCCGCCGGTTATCAACATGGATGGCAAAGCAGCCGAGGCGCCAGCAGCACAGCCTGAGCAGTCAGCGCCTTCAGCGAAGCACGACATGGCGCTGTAACAGCGACCTGACGTAAAAAAAGCCCGCACAGGTATCCTGCGCGGGCTTTTTTATTGCCGCGTTGTCTGCCCGTTACTCCGGCTGGTTACCGCGCCAGTTGCCCCAGGGATCTTCTGCGGGTGCCTGATCCGCCTCTTCAGACGGTGCTTCGCGGGAGGCCGGTTCCTCTTTTAACGAGGCGAGATAAAGCGCTTCGACTTCAGCCCGCGCCCAGGGCGTGCGCCGCAAAAACTTCAGGCTTGATTTAACACTCGGATCGCTTTTAAAGCAGTTAATGTTGATCCGTTTTCCCAGCTCCGCCCAGCCATACTGCGCGACTAAACTGTTTATCTGCATCTCCAGCGTTACGCCATGCAGAGGATCTTTTGAGGTTTGTGCGTTCATCATCTATCCGCCTGATTCATTCAATGCCGCACATCCTGACAATCGTAAAGCCGTTGTGCAAGGCGTGAAGGTGAAAAAGGGCGTGCCGTGGCGCGTTAAGCGCAGATTTCTGTGTCTGAGTTAACGTGACAGGCAGAAGAGTGCGCAGGCGTGCGGCGATTGTGCTAATCATAAGCGACTGATGATGCTCAAAAAGGATCCCCTGCCATGTCTGTGCCCGTCGATAATCTGCTCAGCTCCGCCAGCCGTAAACGTGCTCTGATTGCCGGTTCGGTAGGTAATTTCATTGAATGGTATGAGTTTGCGGTCTATGGCTTTCTTGCCACCGTGATAGCGCAGAACTTTTTCCGGCTGGAAGGGGAGTCAGCGCTGACCGGGCTTCTGCTGACCTATGCGTCATTCGCCATCGCCTTTTTCTTCCGTCCACTCGGTGCAATCATTTTCGGCCGGATGGGTGACCGTATCGGGCGCAAACCCACGCTGATATTTGTGTTGATCATGATGACGCTGGCGACGGCGGCTATCGGCCTGGTACCCACCTACGCCCAGATAGGCATCCTGGCGCCACTGATCGTGACCGGTCTGCGTATTCTGCAGGGCCTGTTCGCGGGGGGTGAGTATGGCGGGGCGGTATCGCTGATGACCGAGTTTGCGCCGCGCGGTAAGCGGGGCCTTTACGGGGCGTGGCAATCTTTTACTGTGGCGCTGGGATTACTGGCTGGTGCGGGCATCGTGGCGCTGCTCTCACTGCTGCTGTCGCCGGAGCAGATGCTGAGCTGGGGCTGGCGCATTCCGTTCTTCATTGCTCTGCCGCTGGGTGTCATCGCGCTCTGGCTGCGGGTTCAGATGGAGGAGACCCCGGCGTTTATTCAGCAGCAGGCAAAACCCGTTGCAAAAGTTGACGCCAGCCTTGGCGATACGCTGAAAACGATCCTGCTCGGTATCTGCCGGCTGATGGTCTGGTCCGCTGCCGGTTACACCTGGCTGGTGATTATGCCGACGTACCTGCAGGCATCGCTGCACACCGGCTTTAACCAGGCGTTGCTGATTGCAGTGATATCGAACCTGGGCTTTGCTGCCACCATCATCCCGGCCGGGATGCTCAGCGACAGGATCGGTCGCCGTGCAGTAATGGTGACAGCGGCGGTATTGCTGCTGGTGCTCTCTCTGCCGCTGCTTAACATACTTCAGGCAGAGAGCACCGGGCTGCTGCTGAAAGCGCTGGTGGTGTTTATCGCGGGCGGAGTGGTCGGATTGCTGGCCGGACCGGGTCCTGCGATGCTGGCAGAGATGTTCCCGACGCGGGTGCGTTATACCGGACTGGGTCTGGCCTATTCGCTTTCTAACGCGGTGTTTTCCGGCTGTGCCGGATTGATCATCACCGGGCTGATTAAAGAGACCGGTAATCCCGATATCCCCGCCTGGTATGTGATGGCGACTGCGCTGGTCAGTATTGTTGCGCTGATGACCCTGAACAAAGATGACCACCTGCGGCTGCTGGATGAGCCACCATCGCGCTGAGTGTGGGCAAGCAAGCTGAGCGGAAAATTCAGGCTGCATTAGCGTCATGCAGCATTTTTATTTACATCGCTGCCGGGAAGGGTAACAAACCAGCCTGCTGATCAGAAATGCAGTTGTAATCTCACTGGCGTAACGTGCCGCTCTGTTCAGGTCGATGTAACAGGGTTTTATCCCGTAAGCGATTCAGCCGGATCAAAGTTTCTGGTCTTCACGCGTCATCAACACCGTCAAAGGGTCTGAAGCCAAAGAGGATGCTGGAGAGAAGGATTCAGCGAAGTAATTCACCTTGCGATGATGGCAAAGTGAAAACCTGATCACGGCAATTAACTTTATGAGCATGGTTGTCGGCAATAATGATGACAGCAGCCATAATCATACCGAGAAGAATGATAACTATTTTACGCAGGAGCATAAGCGTTAATTCCTGTGGGATTAAACTATTCTTATCTGTAATATGTTATTCACTTTTATCAGTGACTTAACGTGAGCGTTGATTAATTATGGCTGAATTAAAATTTTTATATATTGATCGCGATGCGGTTTTTCAGACTCTGCTGAAATAAAGGCGTCATGCAAATTATGAAATAAACGAAATCTAAATGAGGGAATAAAATCTGTTAATTTCCCTGCTGTCTGTTTGACTGAAAAGAGTTGAACCTGTATGGCTTCAGGCTGCGAAGAGGAAAAGCTGAATAACGGTCCACAGTTCAACACGGCGGGCAGCGTGCTGGACCCGGTCCGGACTCATCCGACAACCGGATCCCGAGGGTGGCGACGTTCATCCCTAACTTTAAACAGATTACAGACTGAGAACGGTGTCGTCAGATTTCTGTTTCTCCGGCTGTATAATGAAATCCTGTGCCAGATCGGCGACGATGGCTGCAACGGTTCGCACCGATTTGATCATCGAGATGCCGGTGCCTGTCGAAACAACACCTTTGTCAAAATTGCCCAGTCGCATCGCCTGCCATAAAGAGTGGTAGCCATTCATTGCAGTGAACAGGGTTTCACGGTCAGCACCCTGCGCATCAAGCTCTGCCAGCCTGGGGCTGAGCGGCGTTGGCAATGTCCGGTAATAAGCGGGCAGGGTGCGGAAAAGTAGCAGATCTTCTGCGCTCGATGAAACAATCAGCTGCTTGACCTTCTCATCTGCCGGGTTCTCCTGTGCGGTTAAAAACAGGCTGCCTATCCAGACGCCTTCTGCACCTAACGCCATGGCTGCACGCACGCCCCGCACATCCCCAATGCCCCCTGCCGCCAGCACCGGAATTTTCACACTGTCAGCGATCATGGGCACGATGCTGAACGTTCCAATAATGCGTAATGGCACGGTGCCGCCTTCATCAAATCCGGTGGCGACAATGATATCTGCGCCAAGCTTTTCGGCCTGCTGTGAATTGGCTACGTCAGGCGTCAGCGCACGATAAAGGATTTTGATTCGATGTTGTTTCAGAAAATCGAATATTTCGGCATCGAGCAGCTCATTAACTAAAACGACCTCAACTTTCTCTTCAACAAACATTTCAGCGGTGGGTCGCCAGAAACTCATATCCGGCCCATTGATCAGGGTTGCCCCAAAAGGTTTATCGGTCAGCTGTTTCGTTTTTCTGATTTGCTCACGCATGCGCTCCAGCGCCATGAAACGAGAGTCCGGCAATGTATCCTGCCCGGCGTTGGGGCCAATTATGCCTAATCCGCCTGCGTTTGATACTGCGGCAACAAACGTTGCATTGGTCAGAAAGTACATGGGTGCCTGAATAATGGGATAGCGAATATTCAGAATTTCTGTCACACGGTTTTTCATAGTTTTTCCTTATCCGGATACTGTGTAGCCAGACTTATTCGTTAGAAATAAGAATTTTTTACTGGCCGTTTTATTTTTATTCTCTTAGCCAAAACAGGGATTTTAATAGTTGAAAATAAGAAGTAAATGGTCAGAATTGGGTACATGTTTGCCAGATATGGAAAGATAATGGATCTCAACGCGACAAAACTCTTTATTGCGGTCGTTCAGGCAGGCAGCTTTTCAGCGGCAAGTGAGAGAACAGCTATCCCCATTTCTACGCTGGTGCGGAAAGTGAATGAGCTGGAGCAGGCACTGGGTGTGCAGTTACTGGAGCGATCAAAGAAAGGGGTCAGGCCGACCTACAAAGGACAACAGTTCTTTGAGCAATCGCGACCTGGCCTGGAATTGCTGGAAGAGGCCACCAAAACGGTCAGGTCTGCGCACAAACTGGCGGGCAAACTGCGAATATCGGTGCCGCCTGACTTCACCATCTGGTGGGCGTTGCTGCATGCGTTTCAGCAACGTTATCCTGATATCAAAGTGTTTTGCCACTCAGGGGAAAGAGTGGTGGATCTGTTTGAAGATGGCATTGACGTGGCACTCAGGCTGGGCGAGTTGCATACCGAAGATGTGATTGCCAAACCGGTTATGAATGTCGAGGCATGGTTTGTTGCCACGCCTGAACTGGCTGAACGCTTTGGACATCCGCAGACGCTGGCGGCGCTGGCGACGTGTCCGATAGCCAGCTGGGAAGGGCTTAACAGTGGTTCCTTTGAGTGGGTATCCGGAGACGAGAAGGTAAAATTTGAGCCGTTTTTTTCCTCCAACAACACGCAGGGCCTGCGCCATTACGCACTGAGCGGTGCCGGAGTATCGCTGTTGTTTGATTTTTTAGTGAAACCTGATGTGGAGAGCGGGAAGCTGGTGCGGTTGTTGCCCGATTATCCGACTCACTCGATGCCCTTACATCTGGTCTATGTCCGGCACAAACATCCTTCAGCCATCACACTCGCGTATCTGGAGTTTTGTGCCGAATGGGTGAGTCAATACAAGATTGGATAGGGGCTACACAAAAGGGTCAGAGGCGGAGGTGTCCGGCAAACCAGCTCACAGGCACTGTAGCCTCACCGATGAATGAAAGGGATAAACACAGAAAAAGAGAAGGCGCCCTGAGGCGCCTCTGATAGTGACCTTAACGCCACTATTTCCAGTATTTACACCAGCTGCTGTGCCGTGGTTTCCACCAATGTCAGCAACACTTTGATATCTTCCAGCGTTACTGTCGGATTCAGCAGGGTCATCTTCAGGCAGGTCACGCCATCGAACTCGGTTACACCAACGTTGGCGCGGCCCGATTCCAGCAGGGCATCACCGATGCGCTGATTCAGCAGCGCAATATCCGCACTGCTGAAGTGCGCCAGATGCGCCGGACGATAGCGGAACAGCACGCTGGCCAGTTGCGGTTTCATCACCAGCTCCAGCGCAGGCTGCTCATCAACGTACTGTGCAACCTGCTGCGCCAGTGTCACACCGTGATCGATGATTTCGGCATACTGTTTCTGACCCAGTGCTTCCAGACCCATCCACAGTTTCAGTGCATCAAAACGGCGGGTGGTCTGAAGGGATTTGGACACCAGATTCGGCACACCCTGCGCTTCATCAAACTCAGAGTTCAGATAGGCCGCCTGGTAGCGCATCAGCTCATAGTGGCGCGCTTCCTTCAGCAGGAAAGCACCACAGCTGATGGTCTGGAAGAACTGCTTGTGGAAGTCCAGGGTAATGGAATCGACCAGCTCAATACCATCCAGATAGTCACGATACTTTTCTGAGAGCAGCAGTGCGCCGCCCCAGGCCGCATCGACGTGCACCCAGATGTTCTCTTCGGCTGCCAGCGCCGCGATTTCACGCAGGGGGTCGATCGCACCGGCATCGGTAGTACCCGCCGTGGCAACAATCGCCAAAATGTTTTCACCGTTGGCTTTGGAGGCTGCCAGCTTGTGGCGCAGGTCATCCATATCCATGCGGGCAAAGCGATCGCATTTCACCTGCGTTACGGATTGATAGCCCAGACCCAGCAGCGCCATGTTCTTCTGAACTGAGAAGTGCGCATTCTCTGAACAGAAGACTTTAATCTTCTTCAGATCGCCGGTTAAACCATCCTGCTGAACAGAATGACCCTGACGGGCAAACCAGGCGTCACGCGCCAGCATCAGACCCATCAGGTTACTCTGGGTGCCGCCGCTGGTGAACACACCCGCGTCGCCGGGCTGATAACCCACCTGGGTGCGCAGCCACTCAATCAGCTTCATCTCAATCAGGGTGGCTGAAGGTGCCTGGTCCCACGAATCCATACTCTGGTTGGTGGCGTTAATCAGCACTTCCGCCGCCTGGCTGATAACCAGGCTCGGGCAGTGCAGATGCGCCACACACTGCGGATGATGAACCGACAGGCTGTCTTTGAGGAAGTACTCAATGGCGCGTTCAATCGCGGCCTGGTTGCCCAGGCCCTGAGGATTGAAGTCCAGCTTAATGCGCTCGCGCAGCTCTGCGACGGTTTTTCCCTGATACATCTCAGGTTGTTCCAGCCACTTCACGACGGCCGCGCTACTCTGGGCAATCGCCTGCTGGTAGGCCTCGGTACTCTGTGCTGAGGCCGCCAGAATCGGGTTTAACCGGGACATTGCATTCACTCCACTCAAACTGGTTTCACGCCAGCTGACAGCAGGGCGTTTTCAAATTTATCCATAAACACGTCCAGTTCTGCATCTGTGATCAGCAGGGAAGGCAGCAGACGTAATACGCTGCCGTGACGTCCGCCACGCTCCAGAATCAGGCCGTTCTCAAAACATTTTTTCTGTACCAGCGCGGAGAGCTCGCCGTCTGCCGGGAAGCTGCCCATGTGATCAGCGGCTTCGTCAGGTTTCACCAGCTCAATGCCGATCATCAGACCCAGACCACGCACGTTGCCGATCACCGGGTAGCGCTGCTGCAGCTCGACCAGTTTGCCTTTCAGCCATTCGCCCTGTGCAGCGACTTTGTCAGCGATGTTATTATCTTTCAGCAGTTTCAGCGTAGTCAGGCCGGTCGCCATTGCGAGCTGGTTGCCACGGAAGGTGCCGGTGTGGTGGCCAGGAGACCAGGCGTCGAACTCTTTCTTAATGCCCAGTACCGCCAGTGGCAGACCGCCGCCGACCGCTTTTGACATCACGATGATGTCTGGCTCAATACCGGCGTGCTCAAAGGCGAAGAATTTACCGGTACGGGCAATACCCGCCTGCACTTCGTCGATGATCAGCAGAATGCCATGCTCTTTGGTCACTTTACGGATGCGCTGCAGCCACTCAGCCGGAGCCGGGTTAACACCGCCTTCGCCCTGAACCGCTTCCAGAATGACGGCTGCCGGTTTGCGAACGCCGCTCTCAACGTCGTTGATCAGGTTTTCGAAGTAATAGGTCAGCGCTTTCACGCCCGCTTCACCGCCAATGCCCAGCGGGCAGCGGTAGAGGTGCGGATAAGGCATGAACTGCACTTCCGGCATCAAGCCATCGACCGCTTCTTTTGGTGACAGGTTGCCGGTAACCGACAGCGCGCCGTGGGTCATGCCGTGATACGCACCAGAGAAGCTGATGATGCCGGAACGGCCGGTGTGTTTTTTCGCCAGTTTCAGCGCCGCTTCAACGGCATCTGCGCCCGACGGGCCGGTAAACTGCAGGCAGTACTCTTTGCCCTGGCCCGGTAATAACGAGAGCAGATACTCAGAGAACGCATCTTTTAACGGCGTAGTTAAATCAAGAGTATGTAACGGCAAGCCGCTGGTAATGACATTTTGAATGCTCTGCAGAACGTCTGGATGGTTATGACCCAATGCCAGCGTTCCGGCACCTGCAAGACAGTCGAGATACTGATTATTCTCGACGTCTGTGATCCAGACACCCTGTGCTTTCGCAATCGCGAACGGCAATTTGCGAGGATAACTTCGAACGTTTGATTCAAATTCAGCCTGACGGGCTAAATAGGTTTCATTGGTTGCGTTTAAGTTCTGTGCATTCAAACTATCAATACGGACTTTATCCGTCATCATATCTCTCCTACAACCGGGACGGGCGTAGCGTCGCAGTTGAATAAATGTATTTAAATGGGGGTATGTGTTTTAAGCGCGGCCAATATAGGTGTTTTTAAGGTCCGACTCAACGTTTAATTTTATCGGCAGATAACAGATTCTTTGCTATAGGAATCAATCATTTGGTGAGTTTGTGAACGTATACATTATTGCCGCTTCGCTAGTCCGTTGTTAATAAATGGCGTAAAAACACCAGCTTACCCGGCGCGGAGCGTGCTAAGTCAATGATAATAATCTGTGTAAATAGCTGTTTCCGGGGCAAAACGCTATCAAAAAGGGGCCTTCTCAGATGGAAAAAGCATAAGTCAGTTTGACTGAAGAACCTGCATTTATAGCGGATTAAAAGCGCAGACTAATTAAAATAATAAACCTTTTATTAACATTTAATTAAAATCTGGCGTTGTTAAAGCCTTTATAATGCGTCAGATCCACGTTACGACAGGAGATGATCAATAAATTGCGTTAAGTCAGCCATCCCTTCGCTTGCCTTTATCTCCGACGGATTGATAGTCAGCAAATCGGCATAGCCGTTTAGCATCGCACTGATTTGCCGGGCGGTGCGTGGAATATCGGCACAACGCAGCGTTCCATCTGTGACACCGTCATGAATTATCTCTTCCACCAGCGCCTGCCACGCTGCCGTCATCTGTTCTGCCAGCGCGGCATAGGCTTCGTGATGCGCAGCCATCTGCCAGAATGAAGCATAAAGTTGCCAGGTTGCATCCGGTGCGCTCGGCAGATGACTTTCGAACAGATTAAGCAGCCACTGCTTTGTTAAGGGTGCTGACTCTGCCGGGAGAGTGAAGCCGCCGCCGGACGGGCCGGCGGCAACAGAGATGAAGAATAAACAGCCGTTTGCAGACTGGCAGCGGTCACGGCGTCAGGGACGGGTTAATAATCCAGTTCCCCCGGCGAAAAGGCCCTGAAAGCGTTATCAGACGGCGTATAGCCCAGCACTTCTCGCGTCTGTGTCAGATCAAAGCGTTTGAAACGGTTATCGGAAATGCCGTAACCAATAAAGAAGGTGATCTTCTCTGCCTCGACAGCGCCAGTCAGCAATCTGACGGCATCTTCCGGACTCAGCCATGCGCTGTAATCCCGCGCATTATGCAGGCTGTTATCCAGTGCAGGTTCAAACGCCCCGATTCTCAGCGCCACACAGCTCAACCCGTGCTGGCTGGCATAGAAGGCGCAAAGTGCTTCACCATAACATTTGGTGACGCCATAGAGATTCGCGGGCGAAACAGCCATGCCAGGATGTATCTGCACATCTGTCGGGTAGCCCTCAATGGTCTGCGCACTGCTGGCAAAGACCAGACGACGACAGCGGTGCTCAGCTGCAGCCTTGAGTATCCAGGTCGTAGAGAGAATATTGGCGGGCAGCAGATCGTCGAAACTGGCCTGCGCATCCGGGATACCGGCGAGGTGGATGACGGTATCGACAGGCTCTTCAGCCAGTAATTTCTCCGCTGCACCAGGTTGTGACAGATCCGCCACAATAAAACGATGGGGTGCGGGTATCGCGTAATTCGGCTCACGTAAATCGGTCAGGATAAAACGGTAGTTGTTCTGGCTGGCCGCAAAGAAAGTGCGCCCGATTCGCCCGCTGGCACCGGTAAGAAGGATAACTCTGCTCGTCATCTGGTGATTCCTGTTATGCAAAATAAGCGCTGAGAGGTCAGTTAAACAGAGATTCCCGACTCGGGCCTGCGTAGCTTTCCGGATTGTGATCTTAAACAGGTCGCTATGCGCCAGAGTGGCACGGATAAATGCCCACGTTACCGCAGCCTTCACTGTGCGCCAGATCACATAAATGGGTTGCTAAGCGCAGCCTGACTTTTTATAGTCTGCCCGCTTCAACCGGATGGGAACACGCTCTGCTTTCTCTCTCCGGCTCACTTCAGTTTTTTCAGTTCTGGCCATTGGGAATCAATTTTGTTAAGAAAAAATCATAAAACCGACGATGCCGGTTTTGTCCGCTGGGCATTACTGGCCCTCGCGCTGGGCGGCTTTGGCATCGGTACCGGTGAGTTCATCATGATGGGCCTGCTGCCAGATGTTTCACGCTCCCTTGCGATTACCGAGCCGCAGGCGGGCAACGCCATTGCCAGTTATGCGCTGGGCGTGGTGGTCGGTGCGCCATTTATTGCGGTACTGGCGGCGCGAATGGCGCGTAAATCGCTGCTGCTGATCCTGATGGCGTTGTTCAGTATCGGTAATGTTGCCAGCGCGATGGCCGACAGCTATCACGGCCTGCTCGTGGCGCGTTTTCTGACCGGGCTGCCTCACGGCGCCTACTTTGGTGTGGCGTCGCTGGTAGCCGCCTCGCTGGTGCCAATTGAACGTCGTGGCCGCGCGCTGGCGTCACTGATGCTGGGACTGACGGTAGCGACCCTGATTGGTGTGCCGCTGGGCTCCTGGATAGGGCAGTTATTTAGCTGGCACGTGGTGTTCACCTTTGTGGGCGCAATTGGTCTGCTGACCTGCCTGCTGATTGGTCGCTATGTCCCTTACACGTCTGGCGATGTGGATGCGCATCCGCTGCGGGAACTGGGCGCGCTGAAAAACGCGCAGGTGCTGCTGACCCTGCTGGTAGGGGCGGTAGGATTTGGAGGGATGTTCGCTATCTTCAGTTATATCGCGCCGACGCTGATTAACATTGCTGGCATCTCCCCCTCGCTGATCCCCTGGGCGATGGTGGCGTTTGGGCTGGGAATGATTATCGGTAATCTGGTGGGGGGCCGTCTGGCTGATGGCCCGGTGCTGAATATTATTGGCTGGACGCTGTTATGGAACGTGCTGGTGATGCTGGCCTTCCCGGTGCTGGTTCAGCATGTGGCAACTGGCCTGCTGGCTACGTTCCTGATCGGCACCTGCTCAGTGCTGCTGCCGTCATTGCAGATTCGCCTGATGGATGTCGCCAACGAGTCGCAAACCCTGGCGGCTGCGATGAATCACTCGGCGCTGAACATTGCCAATGCGATGGGCGCGTATCTTGGGGGCCTGACGGTGTCGCTGGGCTATGGCTGGATCTCCACCGCGTGGGTGGGTGTTGCGCTGGGCGTGGCCGGTCTGATGGTCTTTGTGCTCACGGCGCGACATGCTGCCCGTCAGCAGACTCAACTGGCCTGATATGAGTAAAGCAGGGCGCAGCGATACTGTTTATCGCTGCGCTTTATTAGTACAGGGCCGCCGTATTATTTTTCAGCAATGATTAACCGCACTATTATTTACTCTCTGACCGTTCAGCGAAAATTATCATTATGTCATCCCTGATATTTCAAAATGCTCGGGAAATCAACAAAGGCGCTCCGGACGTCTGGATGTTAAAAGTAAATTAAAATAATGTTTGCTAATGTCGGTGAGGCGTGGCTTAATAGCTTCATCGGTTTGGAACACAGACCTTATCAAAGCAGTTTTAGTAAAGCAGTCCTCAGTGCAAGCGATATCACAAGATACCCTTATTCATGAGTCTCCTCCTAAAAGCCTGGTAAGTTACCTTCTGAAAGACAGGCCATCTTCGCCACTTTGTGGCTCATAAATTAAGGAATTATCGATGTCTAATAAAATGACTGGTTTAGTAAAATGGTTTGACGCTGGTAAAGGTTTCGGTTTTATCTCTCCTCAGGATGGCAGCAAAGATGTATTCGTACATTTCTCTGCAATTCAGAGCAACGATTATAAAACTCTGGACGAAGGTCAGCAGGTCGAATTCACTATTGAAAACGGCGCTAAAGGTCCTTCAGCGGCAAACGTTGTCCCTATGTAAGCCTTAATTATCAATAGCGCTTATTATCGCGTGAAGGCAATAGCCTGAGCAGATAAGCCTGATATTGATAATTAATTAAAACCCGCCTTGTGCGGGTTTTTTGCGTTTATGATTTGCCGGATGCTTACGCGATGTTTTTTGCCAGCGACAGATATCCGCGCGGGCCAGTAAAAAAATGTTCAGCGCACGCTGGCGACCAGCCACTGCTGCAATTCTGTCAGCTCCGCACGTTGCTCCGGGAAATCTGCAATAAGCTGATTCAGCACCGGTTCAAGGGCATCGGGACTGTAGATCACACCCTGCAACCGCTGCGCCAGCGTTTCCAGCGGCGCGGGGTTGAGGCTGTCGCTGAAGATCTGACAGCGGCTGATCACGCCGCGTTCTACATCGAAATGAATCTCCACACCGCCCCAGACAAAACGCTGGTCCAGCAGGTGCGAGAAATCGGGTGCCTGACCGAAATTCCACTCCCAGCTACTCTGCTTAGCGAACTGCTCTGTGAAACCCGGCAGATCGGGCAGGGCGTCGGGAGAGATCCTCTCCGGTTCACAGCGTTCACCGTAATAGTTGAAAAATGCGTCCGTCACGGCGGAGCAGATCGCCTGATAGCTGATACCCGGCGTTAACTCCGCCAGATTGGTCACTCTGGCACGCACTGAGGTAATCCCTTTCGCCTGCAATTTCTTCACATCCGGATTAAGGTAATCCGCCAGGCGGGAGAGGTCGGCATCCATCAGAATAGTGCCGTGATGGAAACCGCGATCCGGCGTTTCACGGTAGGCTGAACCGGATATCTTGCGCAGCCCGTCAGCGGTGTTCACCACTAAGTCGTTACGGCCAGAGGCCTCCGCGGGTACGCCAAGCGAAGTCAGTGCGCGCAGGATGATCTCAGTCGAGACGCTTTTATCATACTCCGGCTTGCCGGCCATAAAGGTAAAACAGCAATTGCCGAGATCGTGAAACACCGCGCCACCGCCGCTGCTGCGACGTGCCAGCCGGATGCCATCTTCCCCCATGCGTCGGGTGTTGCACTCTTTCCACGGATTCTGTGCCCGTCCGATCACCACCGTTTCCGCATTACGCCACAAAAACAGCACCCGCTGGGTGGCCGGCATCTGGCGGAAAATACACTCTTCTACCGCCAGGTTAAACCAGGGATCGTTGGATTCAGATAACAGTAAACGCAGCGTGGACATCGGTGACTCCCGTTCCTTAAGAGAAGAGGCCCATAAAGCAGGGCAGAAGGCTGAGTGTATCAGCCGTGAAGCGGGCCCACATGCCTCTTCATGCCGTGATGCTGCGACAAAAAAAGATAAAATGCCGTCTGCAGGGTAATCGCGGCAGATTGGAGTAGGACATTATGACAATATGGATAAGGAGTGTGCTGATTCCCCTGCTTATTTTCCCTTTGAGAGAACAAAAACCGTATGAACGCTTCCGCTGGCATAGCGATGAAGATCACCGCTGCATTAAGCAGCACGCTGATGCTGGCCTGTGTAAAAGAACTCGATGGGGCGATACCGGTCGGCGAAGTGATATTTTTTCGATCGCTGCTGGCACTGGTGCCGCTGCTAATCTGGCTGCGCTTGCAGGGCAGCGTGCTGGATGGCATTCGCACCCGCAATATCCGCGGGCATTTTGTGCGCGGTCTGGCCGGAACCGGTGGTCTCTATTTCAGTTATCTGTCGCTGCTCTACATTTCTCTGACCGACGCCACGGCTATCAACTATGCCGCGCCGCTGTTTACCGTGCTGCTGGCG
Organism: Pantoea sp. Lu_F5_004; assembly: GCF_051136245.1. Classification (NCBI taxonomy): domain Bacteria; kingdom Pseudomonadati; phylum Pseudomonadota; class Gammaproteobacteria; order Enterobacterales; family Erwiniaceae; genus Pantoea; species Pantoea sp. Lu_F5_004. The sequence continues at coordinate 283,803 of NZ_CP194947.1, read as the reverse complement.
GCGCTGCTGCTGCGGGAAAAAGTGCGTCACCATACGCTGGGTCGCGGTCTTTACCGGTTTCAGCGGTATTCTGGTGATGTTCTCCGGGCATCTCACGCTAACGCGCCAGGCGACATTTTCCCTTTCTGCATCGGCGGGTATTCTGCTGGCGTTGATGGCGGCCTTCTGTACCGCCTGTGCGCTGGTGCAGATCCGCTTTCTTAACGGCAAAGAGAAGCCGGGCGCCATCGCTTTCTGGTTCGCTATCACCACGGCCTTAACGTCGCTGGTCACGCTGCCAGGTGGCTGGAAAGTGCCGCATGACAATCAGCTGGCGTTACTGGTGGGATGTGGGCTGCTGGGCGGTATCACTCAGATTCTGATGACTCTGAGCCTGCGCTATGCCGAAGCGTCGTTGCTGGCCCCGTTCGACTACACCACCTTAATCTGGTCAGTGGCGGTGGGTTATCTGCTGCTCGGCAATCTGCCAACCTCCACTACGGTGATGGGTGCGATTCTGGTGGTGGCTGGCGGCCTTTACTCGCTGCTGTATGAGCGTTACCGCTTCCGTAAAGCGCGGGTAGTCAATGCCAGTCGCTGATCGGCCCGCCCGGCGTCGCCTTATTATTTCCAGAGTGATAACGCAGAGTTAATAATTTGTGATCGCGGCGAAGGAACAGTCGGCTGCATTCGTTTACGTTGTGAGTAATCAGAATGTAATCGATTACTTATTCGTGAGGTTCCCATGATTGCAACAGTGCAGGAGAGAGCAGGCCAGCAGGTGCAGCATAAGCTGCTGGTGCCGCGCCTCTCTCTGATGATGTTTATGCAGTTCTTTATCTGGGGCAGCTGGTCGGTGACGCTTGGGCTGGTAATGACTCGTCACAACATGCCGTTGCTGATTGGGGATGCGTTTTCGGCCGGGCCCATCGCCTCGATTCTCTCGCCGTTTGTGCTCGGCATGCTGGTGGATCGCTTTTTTCCCTCGCAGAAAGTGATGGCGGTGATGAACCTGGCGGGCGCAGCGATTCTCTGGTTCGTGCCCCAGGCGCTAATCGCGGAGAACGGGGCGCAGCTGATCGCACTGTTGTTTGGCTATACGCTCTGCTTTATGCCGACGCTGGCGCTTTCAAATAACATCGCGTTTCACAGCCTCGCCAGCAGCGAGAAAAGCTTTCCCATTGTCAGAGTCTTCGGCACCATCGGCTGGATCGTGGCGGGCATCTTTATCGGCGTAACCGGCATTGCTGACAGCGTGGCAGTGTTCCAGCTGGCGGCGCTCTGTTCGGTATTGCTGGCGATCTACAGCCTGACGCTGCCACATACTCCGGCACCGGCCAAAGGATTGCCGTTAAAAGTCCGCGATCTCTTCTGCGCCGATGCCTTCGCACTGCTGCAATTGCGTCATTTCCTGGTCTTTGCGCTGTGTGCCACCCTGATCTCTATTCCCCTCGGCACCTACTACGCCTTTACCGCCTCCTGGCTGGCGGATGCCGGTATCCGGGAAGTCAGCACCCTGATGTCACTGGGACAGATGTCTGAAATTGTTTTCATGCTAATCATTCCACTGCTGTTCCGCCGTCTTGGCGTGAAAGTCATGCTGCTGATTGGTATGACAGCGTGGTTTGTCCGCTATGCACTGTTCGCGCTGGGCATGAGTGATGAGACGCGCACGCTGATTTATCTGGGCATTCTGCTGCATGGCGTCTGCTATGACTTCTTCTTTGTGGTGGGATTCATCTACACCGATCGGATCGCCGGTGAAAAGGTCAAGGGGCAGGCGCAGAGCATGGTGGTGATGTTCACCTACGGCATCGGCATGCTGCTGGGATCGCAAATCTCCGGTGCGCTCTACAATCAGCTGGTGGCGGGTAACGCCAGCGCAGAGAGCTGGGCAATATTCTGGTGGATCCCTGCCGTGGCTGCTGCGGTGATTGCGATTATTTTCTTCTTCTCATTCAAATACCGTGATTAAGCGGTTACTGAACTCAGGAGTCACAGATGAAAACAGTTAAGGGACCCGGCATCTTTCTGTCACAGTTCATCACCACCCAGCCGCCTTTTAACTCACTGGCGGGGCTGGCGGAGTGGGCCGCCGGGCTCGGATACCGGGCACTGCAGATCCCCTGCCACCAGCCCGCTATTTTCAACCTTGAGCAGGCAGCGGTCAGCCAGACTTACTGCGACGAGGTGCGGGGAACACTCGCCGGTTTCGGGCTGGAGATCAGTGAGCTTTCAACGCATCTGGAAGGGCAACTGGTTGCCGTGAACCCCGCATACGATCTCGCTTTTGATAATTTTGCGCCTGCTGCGCTGCGAGGCGATCCTGCCCGGCGCACCGAATGGGCCATCGCTACACTGAAGCGTGCGGCTGCCGCGTCTGAAAAACTCGGCCTGCGCGCACATGCCACTTTTTCCGGCTCGCTCGCCTGGCCCTGGTTCTATCCCTGGCCGCCACACCATGAAGCACTGTTTAATGAGGCGTTTGCTGAGCTTGCGCGCCGCTGGCTGCCGGTGCTGGATAGCTTTGACCATCACGGTGTTGACCTCTGTTATGAGATACATCCCGGTGAAGACCTGCATGACGGTGTCACGTTTGAGCGCTTTTTGTCGGAGGTGAATCACCACCCGCGCTGTAATATCCTGTTCGATCCCAGCCATCTTCTTCTGCAACACATCGACTATCTGCAGTTTATCGACCTCTATCATCCGCGTATCAAAGCTTTTCACGTTAAGGATGCGGAGTACCAGTTAAATGGACGCAGCGGAGTGTATGGCGGTTATCAGCCATGGCTGGCGCGCGCCGGACGCTTTCGCTCGCCGGGCGATGGTCAGATCGACTTCAGCCGTATTTTCAGCAAACTGGCCCAGTACGACTATGACGGGTGGGCGGTGCTGGAGTGGGAATGCTGTCTGAAGGATGGCGAGACCGGGGCGCGCGAAGGGGCGGAGTTTATCCGCCGGCATATCATCCCGGTGGCTGAGCGCGCTTTTGATGATTTTGCCTTAGCAGAAAACGCCCCTTCGGTACGCCATCAGTTGGGTCTGGATCGTGACGCCTGAGGCGGCATAGATTCAAAGGTTTTCTGTGGGTGAGTTTTAAAACAGAGGGATCGCTATGTCTATTCAGAAAATTGCCCGGATGGCGGGTGTTTCGGTCGCCACGGTTTCCCGGGTGTTGAATAACAGCGACAGCGTAAAACCGGCTAACCGGCAGAAAGTGCTTGAGGCGATCGAAGAGAGCAACTATCAGCCTAACCTGCTGGCGCGCCAGCTGCGTACGGCGCGCAGCTCGATGATTCTGGTTCTGGTTTCCGATATCTCTAACCCGTTCTGCGCGGAGGTGGTCAAAGGCATTGAGGAGCAGGCGGAGAAAAATGGCTATCGCATCCTGTTGTGTAACTCGGGCGCGGATATTGCCCGTTCACGATCCAGCCTGCAACTGCTCTCCGGCAAGATGGTGGATGGCATTATCACCATGGATGCATTCAGCAAACTGCCGGAGCTGAGCCAGCTGATAGGCACGGCACCCTGGGTTCAGTGCGCCGAACATGATGATAATGGCCAGATCTCCTGCGTCGGGATTGATGATGACGTCGCTGCGCAGTCAGTGGTGCACTATCTGGCCGGACAGGGACGTCAGCGCATTGCGCTGATCAATCACGACCTCCGCTACCGATATGCCCGCCTGCGTCAGCAGGGCTACGCACATCAACTTAAAGAGCAACAACTCGCCTGGCAGGCCATCGCTTACGCCAGTGAGTTAAGCTTCAGCGCCGGTAAAGCCGCGATGAATCAGCTGCTGGCGGGCGAGACACGACCGGACGCCGTGTTTGCGGTTTCCGATACGCTGGCAGCGGGTGCCATGGCGGCGATACAGCAGGCGGGTCTGCGGATACCTCAGGACATAGCCGTGGTGGGTTTTGACGGCAGTGAACTGGCTGACATGGTATCGCCGCCGCTGACGACTCTGGCTCAGCCCTCCAGGGAGATTGGCCGTCGTGCCTGTGAGCTGGTGCTGCAAAAAATTACCCGGCCCGACTCTCCGCCACAATGTGTGATCATGCAGGGAGAGCTGGTGGTGCGAGCCAGTAGCTGAAGGATTAATCCGCAAAACCTGGCCCCGCTATAACCTCGTCTTTATTGTCCACCAAAACGCGACAGTCATTGCCATTTCACACCATTGTGTGACTGCCTGGTTTACTTATATGCTGTTTCCATCGAAGGGCATTCGCACTTCCCGAATCAACGAAGGGGCAGAATATGATTGAGCAAAGATTGTCAGAGCAACGCGGCGTGGGCGATCACGGCTGGCTGAATTCACGTCACACCTTCTCTTTTGCAAATTACTGGGATCCAAAGCAGGCGGGCTTCTCAGATCTGCTGGTGATCAACGATGACAGGGTAGCCAAAGGTCGCGGTTTTGGCGCCCATCCTCACAGCAACATGGAGATTATCTCCTATGTCCTGGAGGGCGCGCTGGAGCATAAAGACTCTATGGGCACCGGCTCTGTGATTGTTCCCGGGGATGTGCAGCTGATGAGTGCCGGTAGCGGTGTGACTCACAGTGAGTTCAACCACTCGGGCACCGAGGGTGTTCACTTTCTGCAAATCTGGGTGGTGCCGGCAGAGAAAAATAGTCCGCCAGGCTACCAGCAGGTCTCCGTCAGCGAAGCGGATAAACGCGGTAATCTGCGACTGATTATTTCGCCGGAAGGTGAAAACGGGGCATTACGGGTGCGCCAGGATATTCGCATCTATGCGGGACTATTCCAGGGGGATGAGCAGCAGACAATCACTCTGCCGGACGACCGCTATGCGTATATTCATGTGGCGCGCGGCAGTGTCAGGGTTAATGGCCTGCAATTTAATGCCGGAGACGGTGCGCGGGTTCGCAATGAGAAAACGCTGTCGTTCAGTCACGGTGATGGAGCGGAGGTGTTGTTATTCGATCTGCGTCCCAACGAAGTGAATCATCCAACCCGTTAAAATGAAAACTGCGCGGCTTCCACCGCGCAGTTTAAGATTGTTGACTAAATCTGCCAATGCCAGCTTTGAGATCGAGTCTGCGCAGAAAACACGGCCAGATCGGAAAGACGCAAAAGCTGTCATCCATGACTGCTCGACCCGCGCCGTCCCTGGCGCAGGACGCTTTCCTCTTCTGGCCGTGTTATCTGCGCGTTGAGCTTATTTGTTGCGGTCAGATGCAGTCTGAAACTGCGCGGCTTCCACCGCGCAGTTTTTTTGCATCACTGCGCGTTAAGAAACGCCAGCAGATCCTGATTCAGTTGATCCTGATGCGTCACCGCAAAACCGTGCGGCGCATTGTCATAAACCTTGAGTTCAGCACCCTCAATCATCTCCGCCGCCACTTTGCCGGTGGATTCAAACGGAACGATCTGATCGTTGCTGCCATGAATCACCAGCGTCGGCACATTCACTTTCGCTACGTCAGCACGAAAATCGGTCTCAGCAAAAGCGGTGACGCAATCAACGGTGCTCTTCAGCGAAGCGAGCAGTGCGATGTTCAGCGTCTGCGTCATGACGCCATCAGAAACGGTCTGTCCGGCATTGGTACCATAGAACGGCGTTGCGAACTCTTTGATAAACTGCGCACGATCCTTAAGCAGGCCATCACGAATCCCTTCAAACACCGACATATCGACACCCTGCGGGTAGTCTGCCGTTTTACCAAAGATTGGCGTGACGGCACCGAGCAGCACCAGTGCCGCGACGCGATCGCTGCCATAGCTGCCGATATAGCGTGTGACGTCGCCGCCACCCATTGAGAAACCCACCAGCGTCACATTCTGCAGGTCGAGATGGGTGATTAAATCGTTGATGTCAGAAGCAAAGGTATCGTAGTTATTACCGGTCCAGGGCTGATCAGAACGACCAAAACCACGACGGTCAAAGGCGATAACCCGATAACCGTGCTCCGCCAGGAAGTTCATCTGGCTGTCCCACATATCGGCATCCAGCGGCCAGCCGTGGCTGAACAGAACCGGTTTACCGGTGCCCCAGTCTTTAAAGTAGATCTGTGTGCCGTCGGTCGTTTTAAAGGTGCTCATGGTATTGCCCTCTGTATGACGTGATGGATGAAAGAAGGTGTGCCAGTCATGCTGGCGCCACCAGATAGCGAACTTCGGGAGAATGTTCACCCTGATGAAAAGCGAAAACCCGCCGCTCTATCTTTTTGTCGTTGATGGTGTAGCGCTCTTTCTGACGCAGATGCTCAACCCAGGAGCCGACTACAAAGGTCTCAACGAAAATGCCGGGCTGCAGAATATCTTCATACAGTGACCAGTTGATGGCGCCACCGCGACGTCTGACCCGCCGCATATCCTGCATGCAGACGGTAAAGGCATGTGCATCATCAATAGTAATCCGGTATTCATAATTCACCATCACCGGGCCGCGTTCGTGACGAATATCCAGTGCGGGCGCGTTGACGCCATCACCAATCATATCGAGATTGAGGTCGGGATCCTGGTCGAGCCGCCAGCGCCAGACGGTGCTGCTGGCCAGCACCATGCCCAGTGCGGCGATGCAGAGCGACAGCGGAATGCTGAAGTGCGAAGCGAGTTGTCCCCAGAGTGCGCTGCCGGCGGTCATGGAGCCGAAGAACACCGTCAGATAGACTGCCAGCGCGCGGGCTTTCACCCATTTCGCGGCGCTGCGCTGTGCGCCGAGATTCAGCGTCGAGAGCACGGCAATCCAGGCAAATCCGGTAAAAAATTCACACGCATTCAGTAGCCAGAAGTGGCGTACAAAAGCCAGCGCCAGCATGGTCAGGGCGAAAACAAGAGTGGCGAGTACCATCAGGCGATCGGAACTCAGGCGACGACGCAGGCGTGGCAGCAGCACCGCGCCGGTAATCGCGCCGACACCGATACAGGCCAGCATGATGCCGTAGCCGCCAGGGCCAAGGCCGAGTTCACGACGCGCCACCAGCGGCAGCAGTGCCCAGCCCGCGCTGCCAAACAGGAAGAAGGCAAAGGTTCGCACCAGCACATTACGCAACACCGGTGCCGCGTGAACGTAGCGCAGTCCGGCACGCACCGCCGGAAAGAAGTGCTCGGGCGGGAGGCGCTGCACGCTTGGCTCCGCCTTCCAGCGCCAGAGCACCCAGGCGACGCCCAGCACTGAGAGCGCATTGAGCAGGAAAACCATCCAGGGACCGGTGAACGAGAGGATCAGGCCACCCAGCGCCGGGCCAATGGCCCGACTGATATTAATGCCCAGTGAGTTAAGGGCGATGGCCGCGCCCAGCTCCGGTTTCGACACCAGATCCGGCACTACCGCCTGAAATGGCGGCGAACTCATGGCGGCACCGGCGCTCAGCAAGAAGGCTGCCACCAGCAGCACCTCGGGAGTGACATGGCCGGTCCAGGCGAGCACCGTCAGTCCACAGGCGGCGATAAAGGTCCATAGCTGGGAAAACAGCAGATATTTGCGGCGGTCAACGATATCCGCCATCACGCCTGATGGCAGCGCGAACAGAAACATCGGCAGGCTGCTGGCTGCCTGCACCAGCGCCACGGCCAGCGGATCGGCACTCAGCGTCAGCATGCTCCAGTTCACACCCACATCATTCATCCATGAACCTATGTTGGAGACGACGGTGGCGATCCACAGCATGCGAAACACCGGCCTGCGTAGCGGCTGTAACGGCGAAATCTCGCCAGCGGCCTGGACCTCAGGCTGCTCCTGCTCCAGCTGGTGGATATCATTAACCTGCGCCATGACGAACCCCCTGATGTTTCACCGCGCCGATTCGCCAGCCGCCAGGCCCGGTCAGCGCCAGCGTGGTAAAGATAATCAGCAGCAGCCAGCCGAACTGGCCTTCCGCCAGTGACCAGCCAGGGTGTACCACCAGCATCGCGACCAGCAGCACCGCGATGATCGGCAGGCAGGCAATCCGGCTACCCCAGCCGAGAATAATAAAGATCGGGCAGATGACTTCTGCCACTATCGCTGGCAGCAGGCTCATCATCGGTCCCAGACCAAACGGGTCTTCTATACGCGTCAGTTCTTCGCTGAAATGCAGAATTTTCGGCAGTCCATGCACCTGTAACAGCAGAAGACTGCCGGTCAGGCGCAGGAAGAACAGCCCCGCGTTGATGCGGGGCGATTGAGTGATAGCGTTATTCATGATTAAAACGCGAAGCAGCTGCAGCCGAGCGCGCCCCAGAAGGCGTTATCTTCGGCAACCGGAACGCTGGAACCACGGGCGATCTCATGCGAGTGGCGATGAACACCGCAGGGGCCGCTGCAGTGGTGCACAGCGGGCATCATACCCACACGGCTCTGCGCAACCGGCGGAGCGCTGCGATAGTGACCTGGCACATTCACCACCGGTGACCACTCAGGCAGAACCGGAATAGCGGGCGGCGCATCCGCGCTGAACGATCCGGCGGCATAGACAATATTGCCATCCACCACCGTCAGCACTGACTCAATGCCTTTAATTTCCTCTTCCGGCACGCTGAAGAAGTCTTTACTGAGCACGGCCAGATCCGCCAGAAGACCTACCTGAATCCGACCTTTTTTATTTTGTTCGCTGGAGAACCAGGCGCTGCCCTGTGTCCAGAGCATCAGCGCCGTTTCACGGTCAAGGCGGGCATTGACGTCATACATCTGCATGCCGCCCACGGTGCGACCGGAAACCAGCCAGTAGAGCGCGGTCCAGGGGTTATAACTGGCGACGCGGGTGGCATCGGTGCCGAGTCCGACCGGGACGCCGGTTTCCAGCATTTTCTGAACCGGTGGGGTATGGCGGGTGGCTTCAATACCGTAGCGTTCAGCAAAGTATTCGCCCTGGAATGCCATGCGATGCTGCACTGCAATGCCACCGCCCAGCTCTTTGATACGATCGATATTACGCTGAGTGACGGTTTCCGCGTGGTCAAAGAACCAGTGCAGACCATTAAACGGAATATCGCGGTTGACCTTCTCAAAGACATCCAGCATCCGGCTGATTGACTCGTCATAGGTTGCATGCAGACGGAAAGGCCAGCGATGTTCCACCAGATGACGCACCACACGCTCCAGCTCATCCTCCATGCCAGGCGCTAAGTCCGGACGTGGCTCCAGAAAATCTTCGAAGTCGGCGGCAGAGAACACCAGCATTTCGCCTGCGCCGTTGTGACGGAAATAGTCGCTGCCCTGGCCTGGCGTCAGCATGTCTGTCCACTTCTCAAAATCTTCCAGTTCATGACCCGGACGCTGAGTGAAGAGGTTGTAGGCGATACGCAGCGTCATCTGCTTTTTCTGATGCAGTTCAGCGATCACTTCGTAATCTTCGGGATAGTTCTGGAAGCCGCCGCCCGCATCAATGGCGCTGGTCAGACCCAGTCGATTCAGCTCGCGCATAAACTGACGGGTCGAGTTGATCTGCTGTTCCAGCGGCAGTTTCGGTCCTTTGGCCAGGGTGGCGTAGAGGATCATGGCATTGGGACGGGCGATCAGCAGGCCGGTGGGATTGCCGTTGCTGTCGCGCTGGATTTCGCCACCCGGCGGATTCGGTGTCTCTTTGGTGTAGCCGACAACTTTCAGCGCTGCGCGGTTGAGCAGGGCGCGGTCATAAAGATGCAGCACGAAGACCGGCGTATCGGGGGCAGCCTCGTTGATCTCATCCAGCGTCGGCATCCGTCGTTCGGCAAACTGGAACTCGGTCCAGCCGCCTACCACACGCACCCACTGCGGTGACGGCGTGCGCAGCGCCTGCTCTTTCAGCATCCTCAGCCCATCGGCAACCGACGGAACCCCTTCCCAGCGCAGCTCAAGGTTGTAGTTCAGACCACCACGTATCAGGTGCAGGTGGGAATCGTTCAGGCCTGGCACGGCAGTGTGACCTTTCAGATCGATCACTTTGGTGCCGTCGCAGTGATACTCCATCGCCTCTGCCAGTGTGCCTACCGCAACGAATTTGCCATCACGAATCGCAACGGCTTCTGCCACCGGATTGCTGCGGTCAACAGTATGAAATTTGCCATGGGTCAGTATCAGTTCTGCTTTACCCAGCATAACCATAGATCCTCCTCAACGGGGTTGTCCGACGTAGTGCGGGACAGGAAGTGCCGCAGATAACAGGGCACGAATAAGCCGGATTATGGTGAGCGGGCTAATGCGTCGTCTAGTTATACAGAGGGATACCTATACCTTCGTATAGTTATACGCAGAGATAATAGTTTGCCTTCGCCCGTCGCCCTACACTGCGACCAGACAGCCAGCAGCAGGAGGCTAAACCTGCACTGACCGTCCTTTTGCTCCGCGCCAATTGGCGAAAATTCCGTTACATAACCTCTATGGGTGAACGCATGTCCAACGCTAAGCTTGAAGTCCTCACGCCACATAACAGCCAGATTATTTTCATCGACCAGCAGCCGCAGATGGCCTTTGGCGTGCAGTCGATTGACCGCCAGGTGCTGAAAAACAACACCGTTGCGCTGGCGAAGGCGGCGAAAGTCTTCAATATCCCTGCCATCATTACCACCGTCGAAACCGAAAGTTTCTCGGGCCACACCTATCCTGAACTGCTGGATGTGTTTCCGGGTCAGGACATTCTGGAACGCAGCTCAATGAACTCCTGGGATGACCAGAAAGTGCGTGATGCGCTGGCCGCGAACGGCAAGAAAAAAGTGGTGGTGTCCGGTCTCTGGACGGAAGTGTGTAACAACAGCTTTGCGCTGTGCGCAATGCTGGAAGGGGATTACGAAATCTATATGGTGGCGGATGCGTCAGGCGGCACCACCAAAGAAGCGCACGACTACGCGATGCAGCGCATGATTCAGGCGGGTGTAGTGCCGGTGACCTGGCAGCAGGTAATGCTGGAGTGGCAGCGTGACTGGGCCAACCGTGACACTTACGATGCGGTGATGAACATCGCCAAAGAGCATTCAGGTGCCTATGGCATTGGTGTGGATTATGCCTACACCATGGTACACAAAGCGCCGTCACGTCAGAAAAGTGAACACCGTACCCTGGCACCGGTTCACGCACCGGTCCGCTAAGGGGCGTCCTGCTGATCGGCTTACGTCTGCCGGTCAGCAGGCATAACAGGAGTCTGGTTATGAATCCTTTACTTCTTTCTCTGGCTGCAGGGGTATTGATTGGCCTGCTTTACGGCCTGCTAAAGGTGCGCTCACCGGCTCCGCCCGCGATTGCGCTGGTAGGGTTGCTGGGGATGTTGCTGGGTGGGGCGCTGGTGCACGCGGTCTTGCCCGCAGAGCATGCGACCACCCTGCAGCGATCCGATGCGCCGTTTGTTACACCTGTTTCGCGGGTAAGCTGAACATGTTGAAATCCTACATTATTTCTCTCACGGTGGGGCTGCTTGCCGGGGTAATCTATGCCCTGATCAACGTGAATGCTCCGGCACCTCCGGTTATTGCTTTAGTGGGGCTGTTTGGCATGCTGGTGGGCGAGCAGTTGATTCCGCTGGGTACGCGTCTGTTCCGCCGGCAGCCGGTGACGCTGAAGTGGTTTCGCCATGAGTGTGTGCCAAAAATCAGTGGGACACCGCCACCCGATGGCGATAACCACCCTTAAGTCCTCGCGTGCCGTACGATGAGGCGTTTCAGAGGATAACTGCATGGCGCTGTCACAGCGTATTGTCATTGTTGATGATGAACGCGCGGTCCGCAGTGGACTCAGCAATCTGTTGCATTCAGACGGCTATTCGACCCGATTATTTGAGTCAGGTGAGGCGCTGCTGAGCGATGACGATGCGCTTTCAGAGGTGGGCATGCTGATCATCGATGTCGGACTCAAGGGCATGTCCGGCTTTGAGCTGTTCACTATTTTGAAACAGCGGGCAGGTCTGCCACCGGTGATTTTTATCTCGGCAGATCTGGAAGAGACCACCCTGTGGTATGCCATTGCCTTAGGTGCCGTGACTTTTTTGCGAAAGCCGATTGATGTTGATACGCTGCTGACACTGATCCGTTGCGAGTTATCTCAGGGAAAGGTGCGCTGATGAGCATGCTTTCGGTTAATTTTCAGGAGAGTGACGACGCAGGGATCGCGATTGAAGATTTCGACACGCTGACGCCGCTGGCGCAGGATGGCTGTCTGCTCTGGATGCTGGCGCGCCGCCACTCAGGTGAGTCGCTGATAATCGCCACCGGACAGAGTGACGACGTCACGTTTCAGGCGACGCAGCGGCTGAAAAATGAGCGAGCGCTGGCCGCTTATCTTTCGCCCCGCTGGGCCATCACCGCGACGGGCACCACCCGCTACCTCAACCGCTATGCGCTGATCTACCCGACGTTTCCGTTTCGCACCCTGGCGAATAATCTCGCGACCCCTCCCGATAAAATCGCTGACTTCCTGCAGGTTGCATTGCAGCTTTGCTACACGCTCGGCCAGGCGCATCATCAGGGCATCGTGCATGGTGATATCAAGCCGGGCCATTTTTTTATCAGTGATGATGGCCGGTTCCGGCTGGGCGGGTTTGGTCTCGCCTCGCTGGCGGCGCAGTCGGCGGAAAAAAACAGCCTGCGCGTCTCAGGCGGTACGCTGGCCTATATGTCACCTGAACATACCGGCCGCACGCCGCATCCGGTCAGCAGCCTCAGCGATCTCTACAGCCTGGGTGTCGTGTTGTATGAATATCTCACCGGTAAGCTGCCGTTTGGCTCACCGGATGCGGGGGAGGCGGAGTGGATTCATCATCACATCGCCAGCGCACCCCGGCCAGCCGGACAGGTCAGAGAGGATGTGCCGCCGATGCTCTCTGTGATTCTGCTGCGTCTGCTGGCAAAGTCACCTGCTGACGGGTATCAGACCGTGCAGGGACTGATGGCTGATTTACGCCGCTGTCAGGCGACGCTGACCGCAGAAAACACCATTGCGCCGTTCACGCCCGGTCTGCAGGAGCGGTTCAGCACCAGTTTCCGGCCCGAGACACTCTTCACGCAACATCCGCAGGCTCGCGTGCTGCTGACGACGCTGGATGCGGTCAACCGTACCGGCACGCAGAGCCTGGTGATGCTGAGTGGTGCGCCCGGCTCGGGTAAGTCCGCCATTATCGCTTCCGCCCTGAAAACCCTGCAGCACCGACAGATTCTGCTGGCCGCCAGCAAGGCCGATCAACATTCGCCTGCCGCACCTTATGCCGCAGTCGCCTCAGCGTTTCGCACGGTCACGCTTTATCTGCTGGGATTGTCAGCCCTGGAGCTAAGCAAATGGCGGGTTCGCCTGTTGCGCTTGCTGGGTGGCTATACCGATTTAGCCATTGAACTGGTGCCTGAATTAAAACAGCTGCTGAATATCCGGACGGTGCAGCCGGTGGTGCGCCATGCCCCGGACGCCCGCAAGCAGTTTAATCAGATGGCGTCTGCGCTTATCCAGGCGTTTGCCACGCCGGGCCGTCCGCTGGTGATGCTGATTGATGATGTTCACTGGGCAGACAATGCCACGCTGCAACTGCTGGAAAATCTGATTACCCGTAATGAGCATCTGCCCTTTATGCTGGTGCTCGCTTTCCGGGAGGGTGAGTCGATGCCCTGTCCGATGATTGCCGGATTTCTGCTGAGGCTCAGAGCGTCAGCGGCACGGGTCGTGGCGCTGACGCCGCAGCCGCTCAGCGTTAAAAGCATCACCCGCTGGCTGGCGGCGATGCAGCATACCCGTCCCGGCGGCAATCGTGAGCTGGCACAGATTATCTTTGAGAAAACCGGCGGTAATCCGCTCTCGATGCAGGAGTTCTTCCGTCAGGCGGTGGATGATGGGGTGATTGTCTATCGCCAGAACCCGCTGAAGTGGCATTACGACAGCCAGGCGCTGATTGCGCGTCAGTACACCGACAATGTGGCGACACTGGTATTAAATCAGCTGGCGCGGATGCCGGAGGCAACACGTCAGCTGCTGGGTTCGCTGGCCTGTCTGGGGGCCAGCGGTGAACTGTCTTTGTTAAGTCATATCAACGCGACGTCCGTATCGCGGATTCTGCAGCAGCTTGAGCCTGCCGTCAGCGGCCGTTTTATAACCCTGACTGGCGGGAACTACGCCTTTACCCACGACCGGGTGCATAACGCGGCGTTTTTACTGCTCGACCTCCGGCAGCAACACTCTCTTCATCAACAGGCGGCGGCATGGCTGTCGGCCGCGGTGGTAAATGCCGATCACAGTGAGACGCTGTTCCGTGCGGCTTATCACATCGGCATGATTGCTGAACTGCCGCTCAGCGTCGCAGATCGTGAACGCTATTATCCCCTCTGTTTACGTGCTGCGCAGGGAGCGAAACGTGCCGGAGATTATCTCTCGGCGCTGCGCTATCTGCGCAGCGCCCAGCAACTCAGCCAGCGAATGGTGAACGGCAATGACTTTATGCTGGGCATCGATGAGGCGGAGTGCGAGTTTCTGCATGGAAATCTCACTACCGCCCAAAAGCTCTGTACCCGACTGCTGAGTGAGCCGGGCACCCTCAGTGAAAAATCGATGGCAGCCTGTCTCTCTGCTGAAATTCATATGCGCCAGTCCGACAACCATCTGGCGCTGGAAACTGCGCTCGCCTGGCTGGCGGTATTTGGAGTGCATTTCAGGCGTGATCCTGACGACGCGGAGATTGACGCCGCCTGGCAGGCGATCAGGGCGCGGATCGGCGATTCCCCGCAAGCGGCTTTTTCCCACCTGCCACGCAACAACGATCAGGAAACTGAGTCGGTGCTGAACCTGATGGCCAGCACCATTTTTGTCTCGGCCTACGACTGCACGCAGCTGCATCTGTTGCTGGTCTGCCGGATGCTGGAGATGACGCTGGATCACGGCGTGACCGGTGCTTCTGCTTTTGGTCTCGCCTGGTTCAGCGTGCTGATCAGCGAACGCTATCAGGCCTGGCATTTTGGCTATGCCTGCGGCCGGGTGGCCCGTGAGCTGGTGGAGCAGCACGACTTTACCCGCTATAAAGCCCGCACGCTGCTGCCTCTGGATCAACTTGGGATCTGGACGCAGCCGCTGGATGTCGCCGTGGAGAGTGCCCGTGAAAGTTTTCGCGTTGCGGTGATGCACGGTGATCGATCCTTTGCCTGCCTCTCGTTGCGTCATCAGATCATGAACACGCTGACACGCGGCGATCACCTGGAGTCGGTCATGACCTCCATTGAGCGCGGACTCGCTTTTACCCGCAAAACCTTTTATCCCGATGTCGAGAACGTGCTGGTCATGCAGAAGCAACTGGTGATGCAACTGCGGAACAGCAACGGGTTCAGGGCAGGCGATCGCGACGGCGCTTTGCCGTTGGTGGCGGGCAGCGAGCCGGGCGTGATCTCTGGTCCAAAAGCGATGGTGCTGTTCTGGGCGGGATTGTATCAGGGAATGGCGCATTTCTTTGCGGCAGAATACCGGGAGGCGCTGCGCTGTTTTGCAGAAATTCGTCCGCTGACCAGCGCAGTGCCCGCTTACATCTACCTGATGGATATGCATTTTTACAGCGCACTATCGCTGAGCCTGCAGCCCGGTGCGGCTGACAGCGACACGCTGCGCTGCGATCTGGACAAATTTGCGGGCTGGGCCGACCTCAATCCCGGACTGTTTGCTGATAAATATGCCCTGCTCAGGGCAGAGTGTGCCCGTCTTGCGGGCAACACGGGCGAGGCGCTGAAGCAGTATGAAAATGCGATCTGTCTCTCCCGACAGGGGGGATATCTGCACATTCATGCGCTGGCGAATCAGCTGGCTGGCCGCTACTGCAAAGCATTACAGCTAGATACCGCTGCCGATGCCTACGTTAAAGCGTCGATGAGAAGCTGGGAGAGCTGGGGCGCGCTGGCGATGGTACGCCAGCTTGAGCAGCACTATCCGCATCTGACCACGCCGATGCAAAACAGCGCGGTGGCGACCATTCCCTTTACGCAGGATGCCTCGTTCTACGACCTGGAGAGTGTGCTGACCGCCGTGCGCGCCCTGACCGAGGAGATAAACCTTGATCGGTTGATTCATACCCTGATGCGCATCCTGCTGGAACGGGCCGGTGCCCAGCGCTGTCGGCTTATCCGGATTCTGGATGGTACGCTTCCGGAAACGCAGGCCTGGGCAGAAAGCACGGCTGATGGCGTGCGGGTGCAGATTGTCAAAGAGCGCCCCGTCGCAACTGACCTGCCGCTATCGGTACTGGCCGCGGTGATCCGTACCGGTCAGGAGATACGTACTGGCAAGCCGGAAGAGTTTAGTCCGTTCAGTCAGGATCCTTACCTGGTGGCCTCGGGCGCTGCGGTATTATGTGTTCCGATGTTCAGGCAGGCCAATATGGTTGGGGTGCTCTATCTGGAGAATCGCCTGATGCCCGATGCGTTCACGGCTGAGCACTCCCACATTGTTAAAACGTTGAGTGCTCAGGCGGCAGTTTCGCTGGAGACGGCGCGCCTCTACGCTGAACTGCTGGAGGAGAACAACCATCGGCGACGGGTTGAAAAGCAGCTGCGCGCCAGCAAAACCTCACTGATGCTCGGCGAGAAGATCAGTCATACCGGTACCTGGCGCTGGGAAGTGGCAGAGGACATGATGATGGTGTCTGAAGAGTATGGCCGTATTCTGGGCCTGCCAGCCCATCAAAAAGGGTTGTCGATGGCAGATTTTCTGACCCGAGTTCATCCCGATGATTATGAGTGCATCAGCGAACTGGTGACGCACAGCGTCAGTCAGGGACGCAGTATGCAGGCTGAGTTCCGTGTGCTCAGGCCGGATGGCGAATGCCGCTATATCAAAGGCATCGGAGAGCCGGTTGAAAACTTCCCAGAGGTGAAAGAGTACTTCGGCACCATTTCCGATATCACCTCGCAGCGCCAGGCAGAAGATGCCGCGCGCATAGCCCAGGCGGATCTGGCCCGTGTAACGCGCGCCACCACAGTCGGGCAACTGACCGCTTCAATCGCGCACGAAATTAACCAGCCACTGATGTCGATCGTGGCCAATGCCGGTGCCAGCCTGCGCTGGTTAAAGCGTGAACCGGCGATGCTGAAGAATGCCAGCAGTAGTCTGGATGAGATTATCAAAGAGGGAAAACGTGCCGGAGAGATAATTCGTGGCCTGCAGGCGCTGACCCGCAATCATGAATCGAGCTTTGCCTCGGAAAACCTGCATCTGATCGCCCGCGATATTCTTGCGCTCTCCCGGGTGGAGCTGGAGCGACGCGGAATTTCGCTGGAGCTGAAACTGAGGGCCGCAAAGGCGGATATCTATTGCGACCGCGTTCAGATTCAGCAGGTGCTGCTGAATCTGGTGATCAATGCCATCGATGCCATGTCCGACGATTTACCGCGCGCGGCGCTTTTGCGGCTGACGTCAGAGAACCCGACCCCGGACACGCTGCGTTTTGAGGTGCTGGATAGCGGTTGCGGCTTGCCGGATGGCGTGCGTGAACGGATTTTTGAGTCGTTCTACACCACGAAGAAAAGTGGCATGGGCATGGGATTAACCATCAGCAAAGGAATTATCAAAAAGCATTGTGGTGAGTTAGGCGCAGAGAACCGGGCGGAAGGCGGCAGCCGTTTCTGGTTCACTCTGCCACTGGGATAATCGTATTGAGGCCAGGTGTCTGCCTGGCCTTAGCGGCGGCGGGTATGATCAATATTGAGCCGCTCTGCCGCCCGCACCAGATCGGTGAGCGACCGCGCCTTCATCTTCTCCATCACCCGCCGCTTGTGAACTTTAGCTGTGATCTCACTGACGCCCATTTCGGCGGCGATCTGCTTATTCAGCAGGCCGCTAATCGCCAGCAGCATGACCTCGCTTTCACGCGGTGTCAGGGTCTGATGTCGCTCAAGTATCTCCCTTCGCTCCTCGGAAGAGGCCATATTCTGCCCGGCGATCTGTAAGGCTTCTGAGACAGCCTGCAAAATACGATCGGGATCGACAGGTTTAGTCAGAAACTCATAAGCACCGGTTTTCATCGCCCGCACCGTGACTGGAATCGTCCCGAAGCCGGTTAAGAAGATAGTGGGAATGGCGTAGCCACGATCGATCAGTGCCTGTGCGACATCAAATCCATCTGCGCCCGGCAGATTAATATCCAGAATCAGGCAACAGGGAAGGGGAGTAAAAGTGTGAGCCAGGAAATCATCAGCCGAAGAAAAAGAGATAACCGTGTAATCGTCGGCGGTGAGCAGATTACGCAGTGCAGCAGTCACAGCAGCGTCGTCGTCAACGATATAAACGATGGGATTCATAGGGACCTCATTTCAGCCAGGTATTTACTGATAATTTAATTAAGCATGACGCGTAAAGAGGCCCTGATGAGAAAGTGTCGGGCAGGGTTAACAGGATATTACCATAACAGTTATCATTATCATCTTATAATTGTCAGCTTGTTAAAATTAAGATAAATGGCTGATAGGTATGGTTAAATGATGAGCGATCGGTTGCGAAAAGAGTGGCTGCTTGCTGGCGATGAATGATTTAGGTTGTCATTTAATCACCATATTCGTGCCATATATTGCTTCCGTAATAGTAGTCAGGAGAATAGTACTGAGCAGGCGCGGAAATAGTCCATAAGCTGGTTAATCTGATTAAACCGTTTCAGCAGAACTGAATACGCAATAAGAAAGTGACGCTGAGAAATTAATTCAGGTATTAAGCGGTACGGCAGATAGGGGGCGGGACAGCCCAGCGGCATCAGATAAGAGCTATGCCCTGAACGGTTCAGGGCATGGCGGGCGCTGTAGGCTATCAGAAGCTCAATCTGAAGCCTGCGGTTGCATAGACAGGGGTTTCGACCTTATTGCCTTTCTGGTATGTCACCTCAGAGTAGATCGAGGCGTTACGGGCAACATCAGCGGTTAAGCCGAGACCATATTTACCCACGTTGCCGGCATAGTGCGTGTTGAAAGCCACATCGTTGATCTCTGTCTGGTTGCT
The DNA here is from genome assembly GCF_051136245.1 of Pantoea sp. Lu_F5_004. Taxonomy (NCBI): domain Bacteria; kingdom Pseudomonadati; phylum Pseudomonadota; class Gammaproteobacteria; order Enterobacterales; family Erwiniaceae; genus Pantoea; species Pantoea sp. Lu_F5_004. The sequence goes on along the minus strand of NZ_CP194947.1, from coordinate 264,966 downwards.
TTTAACAAATTCACGGGCAGCGGCAACTTTGGCGTAAGGCCTTACGCTGTGATCCAGCACGCTAAACTCACTCTCAAGCAGCGTACCGATTTCACCCTGAACACTCTCGGCGGCGTGAACTTTTGCCTCCATACCGTTATCAAGGTTGTAGTTCGCTTTTCCGATGCGCGAGTATGCCACCCTGCCATAAGGCGTGACTTTGAACGGCCCGGTTAATGCCAGCGTATAACCTGTTTCGGCGGCAGTGGTGAAGGTGTTCTGGTCGTAGTCTCCTTTGACCCGGCTTCCGCCGTTCATGCTGGTGGTCACTTCATTGCTGAGATGGTTAGCTTTCACCAGCAGGTCGGCATATAAGCCGCTGTTATCAAACCAGGTGGTATAGAGGCCGCCACTGTAGCTGCGAATATTGCCGTTATCATTGTGATCAGATTGAATTGTCGTCTTGCTGAAGGTGGTAAAAGCACCCATTAACAGCGTGCCGTTGCCGATATCGCGCTGTTTATCAGCCCCGATTTGCATGCCATTCAGAGAAGAACGAAACGCACTGTATCCATTGTCATCAAGGCGGGAGTTTTGATTAAGGTAACGCGCCCAGACGCCTGTGTCGCCACTCTGACGACGCAGGTCGCCCATTCTCTGACGCAGCGTGCTGGTTTCCGCATCCAGAATGACTCTGGGCGCGGTAGCCAGATTAATAACCGCCTGAGCACTGTTACTCAGTTGCGGCTGGGCAAATCCTGCCTGCTGCAAAGCGTCTGCCAGTTGTGACTCATCCTGCGACGGTAATTCTCCCGGTTTACCACCGGCTAAATACCATTCGGTATGTCCGTTCTCTGTTTTGCTATAAAGCTTATATTGCCAGACACCCGCCTCAACCACGCCGCCATTGTTGAGTAAGTTAAAGCGCGCATCGCCGCTGTTGATATAAACCAGCTGCACATTACGGGGATTAGCAATTTCCCGGCCGCTATCATCAACCACGATTCCAAAACGTCCGGTTGCTTTTTCAGAAACCGTTATTCTGTCACTCGCCGCATCGGCCAGGCTTGTCGTCAGATAAAAAGTGCCTTCACCGGAAAGATTTTTTAACGCGAGCTGATTGAACTGCGCGCCAGAGGTATAGGCAGCCAGGCCAACCCGGCTGCCGGGCTGCATAATCAGGTTATCGATACGCGTAACCAGTTCAGGTCCGACTTTATCCGGCAGCGGTGCATCACCGTCTTTACCATCGCCGATCCATGACGGACCAATTTCCATCGTACCTGCCAGGGTCAGGTTTTCGATATAAACATTCGCACCAGAGACCGGAGAATTAACGGTAACGTCAGTTGAGTTAATATCGTTGTTCGAAATATCTAATTCAGCCTGCGGGCCAATAAACAACTGACCCGTAGAGACGGAACCGATGCCCATGTCAATCTCGCCCGAGCCATTAACGGTGGTGTTGCGGATACCAGGGTTATCAGACGGATTATCATTGTCATAACGGACTACTGAAATACGAGAGTTATCAGTAACCAGCGTCTCAGAAGCCATCCCGTCGCCCTGGATATAAAAATTGCTCTCACCGGTCAGGGTGATGTTGTTTACAGCGGGGAGCTGCGTCAAATAGAGTTCCGCATCGTTATAAGTGGAACCTGAAATGATTTGTGCATCATTGTATGACCCGGCACTCCAGGCTGCGGGGGAGAGGCTGACAATGAAAGAGGCTACCCCTAATGAAAGGGCATTTTTTTTATGGTTAAAAGCGTTCATGATTTACATCCCTATAATAAATTATTTAAAAAAATAGTGCAGCACCCGCTAAGTGCGGGTTATTTAAAACATGGGGCAGTTTATGCGGAATAATTAATTGACTCTTTCCGGTCGATTATTTTCGACTCCCTGCAGGCCAGGCAATAAGCTGCCAGTCGCGCAATAGATGGCGACGCATCACAGAAAAGCGAATCAGTCCTTATCCCGCAGCCTAAAGTGTGCAGGGTAAATGCAAAGAGAGGATAGTCAGCGTGGCTTTTCATCGTCATCCCTGTTTAAGTTTGTTATCTGTGCTTCCTGGCACCGTGTGAAATTAACGGAATCCTTACAAATGTCAAGCGCGGCTTAACATACCGATGAAATTTCTAATTCTGGAGCCACCCATATGAGAATGCCTGACCAGGTCAAAGCGGAAGGCTAAGCCGTCTGCTTTGACTTGTACGGTAACTTCGGGAATGTCTATTTACGTAGTTACAACATACCTTAATGGCTAATATTTAATCATCACCTAATCCATCGAGCAGTTATCGCTTAACAGCACAATAAATCCCGCTCACATTCATAGCTGACGTGCCAGAAAAACACGACGGATTTCACGCAGTAAAAAGTCATTACATTTAAAAAAGCCTTGTCTGTCAGCAAGTAACCTCAATAAGCGTAGCGGTATTCATGGCACGGCTGATAATCCTCACTAAGCTTGTGAGGCAACCCCTTAAATAGAGGGATATTTTCCAGTCGGAAGCTCGTCGCAATATCGTCATGAGGCTTATATGAGTGAAAATTACTGCACCATTCTCTTTAATGGTGAACGGTTAAAAGGGTTAGCTGATCAACCACTAATCGATTTTCTGGATGCTCACGGGAAAAAGCTACCTCATGTCTGTTACCACCCGGCGTTGCCGCCGCTGCAAAGTTGTGATGTCTGCTGGGTGGATGCCAATGGCGAGCGGGTTCGCGGTTGCACGCTCCGCACTGAAGAGGGGCTGGAGGTGCAGAGTGAAGGCAGTGCGCTTAAGGCCGCGCAGCAGGAGGGAATGGATCGGCTGCTCAATCGTCATGAGCTTTACTGTACCGTCTGTGAGCACAACACCGGTGACTGCACGCTGCATAATGCCGTGGCAGATATGCACATTCCGATTCAGTACTATCCTCATGAGCCCAAGCCCTACGCAAAAGATCATTCCAATCCGTTTTACACCTACGATCCTGACCAGTGCATCTTATGCGGTCGCTGTGTCGAGGCGTGCCAGAATGTCGAGGTTAACGAAACACTTTCGATTGACTACACCCAGGCACATCCTCGCGTGCTCTGGGATGGCGGAACGGAAATCGCCGGTTCCAGCTGTGTGAGCTGCGGGCACTGCGTCACTGTTTGCCCGTGCAATGCGCTGCTGGAAAAAACCATGCAGCCAGACGCTGGACCCTTTACCGCGATGGATGAGGGGCTGAAGCGTCCGCTGATCGACTTTGTTAAAACGCTGGAAAACAGCATCGGCATGGAGCCGATTACCGGCGTTTCGAAAATCGATGTGGCGCTGCGCCAGTCAGAGATCAAACGCACCAAAACCGTCTGCACCTATTGCGGCGTGGGCTGCAGCTTTGAAATCTGGACCCGTGACCGCCATATCCTGAAAGTTCAGCCGGTTGCCGAAGCGCCGGCCAACGGCATCTCGACCTGCGTTAAAGGTAAATTCGGCTGGGATTTCGTCAACAGCCCGGAGCGCCTGACAACCCCTTTGATCCGCGAAAACGGTCGTTTCCGGCCCGCCAGCTGGGAAGAAGCTTTGCAGCGGGTAGCCGAAGGATTACAGGGCGTTGCGCAGAAGTATGGTGGCAATGCGATTGGCTTTATCGGTTCCAGCAAGGCCAGCAATGAAGAAGCCTATCTCACTCAGAAAATCGCCCGTTTAATCTTCGGCACCAACAATGTCGATAACTCCTCGCGCTATTGCCAGAACCCAGCCACAGAAGGGCTGTTCCGCACGGTGGGCTACGGCGGCGATGCCGGGACGATAGCGGATCTGCAACAGACCGAACTGATCGTGCTGGTCGGCAGCAATCTGGCTGAGAACCATCCGGTGATTGCTTCGCACATCAAACAGAGCCACAAACATCGCGGTCAGAAATTGCTGGTTGTTGATCCGCGCCGCCATGAAATGGCGGAACGGGCTGACTGCTATCTGCGCATCCGACCCGGCACTGACCTGGTCTGGGCCTCGGCGATGGCGAAATATATGTTTGATCATGGTTATGCCGATGACGCTTTCCTGACGCAACGCGTCAACCAGGTCGATGAGTACCGCACCTCACTCGCTCCCTTTACGCTGGCTTTTGCCAGTGAGACATGTGGGCTGAGTGAATCAGAACTGATTGAAGCAGCGGAAATGATCGGCCAGGCGGGTAGCGCCTGTGTGTTGTGGGCGATGGGGATTACCCAGCACAGCCATGGCGCTGACACCAGTACGGCGCTGTCGAACCTGCTGCTGGTCACCGGCAACTATGGCCGGCCTGGCACCGGCGGCTTTCCCATGCGCGGACACAACAATGTGCAGGGCGCCAGCGACTTTGGCTGCCTGAGTAATGTTTATCCAGGTTATGAAAAAGTCACTGACCCCGCAGTTCGGGAAAAATGGGCGCGCGCCTGGGGCGTCTCGCCTGAAGCGCTTTCCGATCAGCCTGGTGCAGATAATTTTAAGATGGTGCAGCAGGCCGGTGAAGGTAAAATCCGCGCCATGTACATCACCGGTGAAGAGACGGCGTTTGCGGATGCAGATTCAAACTCTGTTCACTCAGCCTTCAGTAAGCTGGAATTTATGGTGGTACAGGACATTTTCATGTCACGCACAGCCGAGTTTGCCGATGTGGTGCTTCCTGGTGCGCCCAGCGTGGAGAAAGAGGGCTCGTTCGTGAACACCGAGCGGCGGATCCAGCACTTTTCACCTGCTATGAAACCGCTGGGCGATTGTCGTCCCGACTGGGAGATCTTTACCGATCTCGCCGCCCGTCTCGGTCATCCCTGGTATTATCCAAATCCGGGCGCAATTATGGCGGAAGCCGCTGGCATAGCGGAGATTTTCGCGGGCGTCAGCTACGAGCAACTGGTCGGCTGGCAGTCACAGCTCTGGCCGGTCAGCGCCGGCGGGGAAAGCACGCCGCTTCTCTATACAGAACGATTTAACTTCCCGGATGGCAAAGCACGACTCTATCCGCTGAGCTGGCAGCCGCCCGCGGAGCAGGAGGATTCACAGTATAATCTGCTGCTGAATAATGGCCGGATGCTTGAACATTTCCAGTCGATGAATCAGACCGGGCAGGGTGGCCGCATGATGTCGCTGTCGCCTAATGCCTTTGTTGAGATCTCACCGGAGCTGGCCGCCGAGCGCGCGCTGAACGAAGGAGAGTGGGTACGCATTACCTCGCGGCGCGGATCGCTGGATGTGCCTGTTGTGATCACTGAGCGCGTGGCAGGCAACGTGCTGTTTATGCCGATTCATCACGGCAAAGATGGCGTCAACGCTCTGACTGGCGAACATCACGATCCCGACGTCAACACACCGGCTTATAAAGAGATTGCCGTAAATATGAAGCGCGTTGATCGCCGGTCGCAGCCCAATCCGGTGCCGCTGCACAATTTCCGTCACGGCAGTCGTACGCCACTGGATCATCTGCCGATAGAGCAAAAATGGCAGCAGGCAGGCTATCGGGAACCGCCTGAACATGTTGAAAAACCGGAGAAATTCTAATGGCAGAACGGATGAAGTATCAGGTCACGCCTGCACGTACCGAGCCAACCGCCCGGGAGGCGATGGATGAGCTAATCGAAAATCTTCACCAGCACGGTTTTCTGCGGCTGGCGAACGATCTGGTTAAATCAAACAGCGAGGTGGGGAAAATTCTGGTCTCGGGCCTTAATCAGCCAGGCACCCAGAGCGCTTTACAGAACCTTTCGTTGCTGATGATGACACTGGGCAGCGTGCCGCCAGAACGGTTTAATCATTTGCTGTTGGCGGTTCGCGATGCCGCGATGGCCGTTAAACCGGCGCGCGATGAGGCCCGGCAGGAAAAAGCCGCGCCGGGTATCCGCGGCATTATCCGGTTACTCAATGATGAGGATCTGTGGCGCGGACTGCGCCCGATCTTCGCGGCGCTTGAAGTCTTCTCACAACAGATCGACCGTGAAGAGCAGAAGCCGATTACCCGCTTCAGTGGCAAGCCCACACGGGAGTAGTTCAGCCTGCGATCGTTCCGGATTGCGTGGGGGTGTAGATCAGATGACCGGCTATACCGCCCGCGCCGCCATCTTTTGGATGATTGATACCATCGGAGACCGGGACATCGGTGAAGTCAAACGGCGAAACTCCCTCAAGGCAGGCGACATTTACTCCGAACTGATCGGGCTGTGAGCGACTCTGATGAAAGGTGTAAATGCCGCAAACGGAACAGAAGTAGTGGCCCACCTCTTTGCTATTGAATCGATATTCTGTGAGCTGCGCTTCGCCCTGTGTCAGCGCCACTTTTGTCGCAAATACCACCACCGCGCCGCGCATCCGGCAAAACGAGCAGTTGCAGCGGCGCACCGTATTAAATCCATCCTTCAGCGTCACCCTGTACGCCACCGCGCCACAGTGGCATTGTGCTGTTATTTCATTTAGCATCGTGATCTCCTGTGTAGTGAAACCTGTCAGCTTTCAGCCTACGCCAAACCCTGGGATTTGGCAGCTTCGGGGACGCATTTGTCGACTATTAGTACAGCCAGGGCAGGGTGCGTTCATCGGGTTCGGCTGCGACACGATTTATTCAATCACCCCGTATCAGATTGTGATAAGCATCATCTCTTCCGCTTCAAACGCCTTAAGCAGTTCTTTATCGAGTTTCTCTTCCACTACGAGCGTTGAAATTTCACGGCATTTCGCCACGCTGAATCGCGCCACGGCAGGGATTTTATCCGCGGTCAGCCCGACAATGACCTGATTGCTTTGCGCCATTGCGACTTTCTTGAATTCGCAATCCGCATAGTTAAAACCGGTCAGACCGGCCTCCGGGCTCATGGCGCAGCCGCCAATAAACGCCTGATCAAACAGAATGCCCTGGATCTGGTTGATCGCGGTTTGCCCGACCGCGCCGCCGGTACTTTTCTGTATCTGCCCGCCCAGCATAATCAACTCCGCGACAGGATGGTTGATCAGTAGCGCAGCAATATCGGGCGCATTGGTGACGACGGTGATATTCAAATCTGGTGATAGCGCCTGTGCCAGCGCCAGATTGGTCGTACCGGCATCAATAAAGATGCAGCTATTGGCTTTCACCAGGCTGGCACAACGCTGCGCGATCAGGGCTTTTGCTGCATGATCGTGAGCTTTCCGGCTGACAAAACTGCCCGCCTCCTGCAACTGTAACACCGCACCGCCATAGACCTTTTTACATAAACCCTCTTTACTGAGTTCATGGAGATCGCGGCGGATTGTGTGCTCTGACACGGCCAATTGCCGTGCAAGGTCAGCGCAGACCACCCGTCCTTTGTCCTGCAATAACTCACGAATCAGCGCTTGTCGCTGCTGCGGGAAAGCTGCATAATCGAGCATATAAACCTCAAAATATTCACAATCGAGCTATAGTGAGCATAATCGTTCACTGCCGGGCAGGGAGTCAATAGCGGTCTCTCAGTCCTGTCAGCTCTACCTGACATCCCTCAAAGGAATGCAATGGCTAATAACGTCTCTTCCACGCTGGCAACACGCATCATCTTTTTTATAGCCGGATTTATCACCGCGACCTGGGCGGTGATTGTGCCTTTCGCCCGCGGCAATACCGGCGTTAATGAGGCGCAACTCGGCACCTTGCTGCTTTGTCTTGGCGTTGGCGCGCTGATTGCGATGCCGGTGACGGGCTGGCTGACCAGCCGCTTTGGCTGCCGCCGGGTGATTCTGGTCGCTGTTGCCCTGGTCATCATCAGTACGCCATGGCTGTCGGTGCTGAGCAACCCGCTGTTGCTGGCGCTGGCGTTGCTGGTTTTTGGCGTCGGCATCGGAGTAACCGACTGCGCCATGAACATCCAGGCGATTCTGGTGGAGAAGCAGGCGGCGAAGCCAGTCATGTCCGGCTTTCACGGCATGTACAGCGTGGGCGGGATTGCCGGCGCGGGCTTTATGACGCTGCTGCTGGCGATGGGGTTTAGCGTGCTGACCGGCTGTTTGCTGGCGGTCGCGGCGGTGATTATCATGACGCTGGTCAGCGCACCGGGCTTACTGACCTACGCGAACCCCGCTGAAGGCCCGGTATTTGCTGTTCCGCGCGGCAGCGTACTGATTATCGGCATCATCTGCTTTGCCGTCTTCCTGACCGAAGGCACCGTGCTGGACTGGAGTGCTGTCTATCTGACCGATGTCCGGGCCATTCCGGCGTCACTGGGCGGACTGGGTTATACCTGCTTTGCCATTGCGATGACCGTGGCGCGTCTGACCGGGGATCGGATTATCTCATCGCTGGGACGTTTACCGGTTGTGCTGGGCGGCGCACTGGTTGCCGCGGCGGGCATGGCGATGGTGACCTTTATCGCCTCCTGGCCGCTGGCGTTACTGGGCTATACCCTGGTCGGCGCAGGCTGCGCCAATATCGTGCCGGTAATGTTCTCCGCCGCCGGACGTCAGACGGTGATGCCGCAGTCGGTCGCCGTGCCTGCCATTACTACTCTGGGTTACCTGGGGGTACTGAGCGGGCCAGCCGTGATTGGCTACGTGGCGCATTACACGCATCTCGCTTTCTCTTTTTCACTGATTATGGCGCTGATGCTGATCGTCGGTGCGGTCTCTCTGACCCTGGATCTGGGCCGTAGCCGCGCGGGGGAAAATGCATAAAATTACCCAGCAGGCGCTCCTGACAGAATTTGATTGAACGGGGCGCGGAGTCATCTTCAGGAGGAATGGAAGCGGCCTGCCATTACTCTCCCAGCCTGACCCAGCGGCGGCCTGCCAGCACCGTAAGCGCCACGATGGTGATGCCCGCAGCCAGATGCATAGAAAAATCGATGGCGTGCAGATGGGTATCGTGGCACAGCGACAGCAGCATCGATGAGGTAAACGCACTGCCGCAGCCGCTCAGCGCCAGACTGCGCGCGGGATAGAGGGATCGGGTGCGCTGCAGGGCGAACACGGACATCAGCATCATCGGCACACTGGCCGACAGCATAAACAGATAGCAGTGCATCCCTTCACCCAACCGGTTCGCGCCCGATGGCGGTGCTGAAGATGACATATTGATCAGATTCAGCACCAGCCACATCATCGCCATCAGCAGCGGCCAGCGCAGGCTGATCGGTTTTCTGCCTGCAATACTCAGCGTAAACGCGGCAGCCAGCGTGCTGCCCGCGATGATAAGTGACAGTAGCAGGGCAACCAGCGCGAATAACGCGCCAGGCTGAGACCAGTCGGTGAAACGGCTGTGAAATGCCCAGCTGGTCAGCGCGCCACAGGGCAGGGCAAGCGCAATCCAGCCCGCGACGCGCCAGGCGGTGGGCCAGACGCGCTGCACCGGCTGCGCAGACGCGCTGAGCTGATTAATTAACTGGTCATGATTTCTCATGATGACCCCGTCCATATTTACGAAGGTTGACCATTGCGCGATGCAACAGAGATTTAACCGCAGAGAGCGACTGATTGGTTTCAGCTGCTGCCTGCGCCAGGCTCTGCTCGCGCAGATGCACGGATTCAACGATCTCCCGCTGGCGCTGCGGAAGGTTATCCAGATACCCGGAGAGGATATCCGTATCGGCTGAGGACTCTGCACTTGCAGCGGGTTGTCGTTGCAGCTCTTCCTCATCCTGTACTTCCTGGCGGCGGCCGCGATGGCGCAGCGCATCTATGGCGCGGGCAGAGGCGATGGCAGCAACCCAGGGGAGTATCGGACGCTGCGGATCGTAGGTATGCCGCACCCGATGAATCGCCAGCAATGTCTCCTGAATGACATCCTCAACCAGTCCCTCATCACGGATTTTTTTGCATACCAGTGCCCGGATGGCAGGAACCATCGCTTTCAGTAACTGGTTATAGGCAGCTCTGTCACCCGCCTGCGCCCGGGCCATTAATGCTGGCCACTGCTGTGCTCGTTGATCAGTTTCCGACATCGATCATCAGCTGTTCGGCATACTGTCGCCGCGCCCTGACCACGCGCCAGGCAATCGTTTCATCAGTAATCTCAGGATTTATTTCCTTTTTCTGTTGCCTGATTCAGCGCTGAAATCACAATGCCAGGCGTCAGCACCTGCGGCAGTACCTCAGGTTTACCGCCGTCAGCCGGATATACCACGTAGAGCGGTAATCCACCGCGTCCGAAATCGCTCAGCGCCTGTTCAACATCGGGATTGTATTTGGTGGAATCCGCGACCATATAAATGGTGTTGGTTCGCGCCATCGCCGCTTTTACCGCCTGCGTCGAAAGTGAAGTACGATCGTTAACCTGGCAGGTAATACACCATGATGCGGTAAAGTTCACCAGTATTGGCTTGCCCTGACCTTTGATGGCATCAACGTTCTGGGGCGACCACGCCACAGCGGCGGCAGCCTGTGAGGCGGTTGCCTTTTCAGCCGGAGCCTCGGCAAACCTGTTCAGGTTCAGTAACGGCACTACGACCAGCGCCAGGAAGAATGCGGTCGCCACATGCAGCACCCAATGACGCTGTCCCATCATACGGCGTTTCTGCGCCATGCCATACAGCCAGGCGGCGAAACTAAACAGTAAACAGCAGGCCAGAATGGCAGCCAGTGCCGCCGATCCCGCCTGACGTTCAAGTACCCAGATCAGCCAGCCCACCGCGCCCAGCATGGGAAACGCCAGCCCCTGCTTTAACGTGATCATCCAGGCACCCGGTTTTGGCAAAATTCGCGCCAGCACCGGGAAGAATGAGATGAGAGTGAAGGGCGCAGCAAAGCCCAGCGCCAGTGAAATAAATATCACCAGACTGATCAGCGGAGGCTGGGTAAGCGCATAGCCTACCGCGCTGGCCATAAAGGGCGCGCTGCAGGGCGTCGCGACAATGATGGCCAGCGCGCCAGTCAGTGCTGAACCGACTAAACCACCGCGATCGCCTCCCACTTCGCCAACCCGCTGTACCGATAATCCCACTTCAAACAGACCGAGCAGGTTCAGTGCCGACCCAAGCATCACCAGAATCAGCGCGGCGATGACCAGCGGCGATTGCAGCTGGAATCCCCAGCCCACCGATGCACCGCCCGCCCTGGCCAGCAACAGAACTGCGGTCAGAGCGACCATCGTCACGACTACGCCCAGCAGAAAGGCCAGGCCTTCGGCTCTGGCGTGGGAAGGTGATTCGTGATGGCGGATCAGGCTCAGTGCTTTCAGCGAGATCACCGGAAACACGCAGGGCATGAGGTTCAGAATAATGCCGCCCAGGAAGGCGGCTGCAATCGCAGTCAGCATGATGTACCTGCTCTGAAGATGAAGTTATGCCGGATTGGCCTGACGGTATTTTTTAACGGCATCCATCGCTTTCTGGATATGCGTATCAGGATTTTTATCGGTGAAACTCAGCAGGATTTTGCCATCCGGCGCAATCACATAAGAGGTACGGTCTGAGAGTTTCTGACCCTTCATCTCCATGGTGCTCTTATATTCTGCCGCCACTTTGGCACCGGGATCGGCTGCGACGGTAAATTTGTCACGGCATTCAAGCTGCGAGAATTTCGCAATCTGATCGGTATTACCCGCCGTCACGCCAATAACGGTCGCACCCTCCTTTTTAAATTCATCGGTCGCTTCAGCAAAATCGTGTGCTTCCAGCGTACAGCCTGCACTGAAAGCAGCAGGGAAGAAGTAGAGGACAACCGGGCCTTTCTGCAACGCCTGTTGCAATGAGAAGGTGGTCGATTTACCGGCCAGCGCGGCTTCCAGCTTAAAGTCCGGTGCTTTTTCACCGACCTGTAACGCTGCAAAAGCAGATGTTGCCGGAACACTCAGTGCCAGCAGCGTAGCGACGGCCAGGGTTTTCAGGGTGTTTTTCATTGGCTTTACTCTCTCCATTGACGAACAGACGGAGTTGTCTGACGTCCCTGATAACAGGTTCGTTTAAAAATGGAAAAAGTTGCGCGGTTGAAGATTTTTTTTAAATTTTTTTTAATTGTGCTTCATCAGCCATCTTTTATCAGATCCCTCATTTTGAGCTGAATCGAATAAAGCTAATGTCAGCAAATTTCACCTGGTTCGCTGTATTTATTCCTCTCTGGCCGTAATCACTGTGATTTGGTCCACAATAATAGGGCTAACTCACTGCCTTTTCTCAACAGGTGAGCATCATCACGTTTATCTTCAGTCCCATTAAGTAAATTTCCCTTACGGAATGAAAAAACGATTCAGCTAATGGGATGACTTATGAAGATTAAACTGGCGTTAACGGTACTGGCAGTGCTGGTTTCAGGTTCTGCAGCGGCGAAAACCTGGGTGCTGACGAGTGCTGAACAGGGCACCGAGCAGGGAAACTGGAAGATTTCCAGCAGTGAGCTGAAGTCTCAGGGCAAACCGTTCAGCATCGAACAGAAAGTCCTGCATGGCGGCAAGCAGGAAGGCAGTAAAATACTGACAATCCGCAGCGAGGATGGCCTGACCATCACGCTAAGCCCGACACGTGGCATGAATTTACTGCGTGTTGAAGGCTTTGGCACCCGCATGGGCTGGGATTCACCGGTTAAAGAGGTCGTCAATCCTGCCTACATCAATCTTGAGAGCCGCAACGGTCTGGGCTGGCTGGATGGTTTCAACGAGATGATGGTGCGCTGCGGCTACGAATGGACCGGTCATCCGGTCACCGATGAAGGCCGAATCTATACGCTGCACGGTAAAGCGGGTAATACGCCGGTTTCTCAGCTGGAAGTTGAAGTGGCCGATACGGCACCACACGAAATCCGTATTCGCGGCCTGATTAAAGAGAGCACCTTTAAGAAAGCTGATTTGCAGACCATGACCGAGCTGCGTTACGTGCCAGGCAGCAACAGTTTCAGCCTGCATGATGTGTTAACCAACCACGCCGACTATCCGCACGATTACCAGATCATCTATCACAGCAATTTCGGCAAACCGATTCTGGAAGAGGGCGCACGCTTCCTGGCGCCGATGTCCGGCATCAGCCCGTTCAACGACTACGCGAAAGCCGGGCTAAAAGAGTGGCAGACCTATAAAGGTCCGACCAAAGACTTCGATGAGATGGTGTTCAACATCAAGCCACTTTCAGACAGCAATCATCAGACCGTCGCTGCGGTGATAAATAAAGCGGGCAATAGCGGCGCATCCATTCAGTTCGATACGCGTCAGCTCCCGATGCTGACCTTATGGAAAAATACCGACACCCTGAAACAGGGCTACGTGACCGGCATCGAACCTGGTACCAGTTACGCCTATCCGGTCACCATTGAACGTGAACAAAAACGTGTGAAGCAACTGCAACCGGGTGCGAGCACAACATTTGATCTGACGTACACCTTGCTGCACAGCAGCGAGCAGGTTAATGACGTTGAGAAACGCATTAAGGGCATTCAGGGTGACACGAAGATTGATGTAAGCGAGACGCCGATAGCGAAAGAGTAACTGGAATGAATGAAATCCCGATAACGTGATATCGCGTGTCGGGATTTTTGTTTTCAGATTTGAGAACGGATTTTATGACTTACAGGCTGCCGCGCTATGGATACTATTGACTTGCCGCTGGGTGTGAGCAGTACCATGAAACTGAAGCAGACGGATAAATAATCACTGATTTTGCAAATTTGAAGACCTGGATCGTGTAAGAGGACGCATTCGTACGCTGTGGCAGATTACAAACAGGTCTTCAATTATCACAGCAAGGCATCAATGATGTTCAGAACAGTGTTTATAGCAGCATCGGTTTTACTTTTCTGCTGGCAGGTCCAGGCATCTCCGGGTTTTCGCCAGATGACAGTGTCAGACACCCAGGGAGAGCCTCTGAAAGTAGCGGTGTGGTATCCGGCGATTCAGAATGGAGTAAGTGAAACTGTTGGAGAAAATGTCGCTTTTGTCGGCGTTGAGATTATCCGTAACGCCACACCCGTTTCGGGAAAGCATCCACTTGTATTGATTTCACATGGATTTAATGGAAGCTGGAAAAATCTTTCCTGGCTTGCTGCAGCATTGGCCGCTCAGGGATACATTGTGGCTGCGCCTGATCACCCCGGCACGACGACCTTTAATCATAATCCTGAAGACGCCAGAAAACTATGGCGTCGTCCTGGTGACATTTCCCGGGTAATTGATTTCGTCGGTCGATCTTCTGACTTATCTGGCACAGTAGACGATAAGCGCATTGCGGCTATTGGGCATTCTCTTGGAGGATGGACAGTCATGTCGCTGGCTGGAGCGCGTTTTGATCCTTTATTGTTCCTCAATGACTGTCAGCAGCATGTCCTTCGTGGTGACTGTAAGCTGACAACCAAACTGGGAATAGATGACGTTACTGCGCATAAACTTTTGTCATCTGACAATCTTGATACAAGAATCAAAGCCGTCGTGTCACTTGATGCAGGGTTAGCGCCAGGTTTTACCCCTGATAGCCTGAGAAAAATTAACATACCCGTACTTATTCTCGCGGCCAGTAATGACAAGTTGGGTCAGTTGCCTGCTTCTGAGGAATCTGAGTATCTTGCTGATAAAATGCGCGGATCATTGCGACAATTCAGTATCATCAAGGGTGCGACTCATTTCAGTTTTATGCAGTTATGTAAACCAGGTTCAGAGAAACTTATTGACGATGAAACGCCGGGCGATGGCATTGTTTGTCAGGACGACAGGGGGGTTAGCCGATCAGAACTACATCAACTGATAACGACTAAAATCACACATTTTCTGGATTCTGCCCTGAGTTATCACGCGCCTGCTGACGAAATAAACTAGGGGAGAGGCCTGCAAGGCGCTGGAATTCACGATTGAAATTAGACTTAGTCATGAATCCGGACTCCAGCATGATATGAGTAACGGGCAAAGAAGTGTTAAGCAGTAGCTCTTTTGCCCGTTCAACTCTGAAACCATTGATCCACTGAGATACATTACACTGCTTAACCGAGTTAACGGCTGCAGAGAAATTGCGGGCGGGTATGCCGGTTTTCCTTGCGAGTAGAGCAAGCGTCAAATCGGGATTCAGATAGAGCTCTGTTTCATGGACCTGTTTTTCGAGCATCATATATAACTCAGTCATATCTGCCGCTGGATCATCGATCTTGTCTTTTTTTTGCCCGATAACAGGTTCGAAGCGCTGGGATGAGTTTAAAAAGCCGAAGATAATCGTGCCGACAATGGGCAAGAGCGCAAGTTGAGTGATGAGGATGATCGAAGTGGCATGTTTTCCACCGCTGATACCAAAGTCAGTTGCAATGAGAAGGTCTGTCAGCGCGGAGAGACACAGAAAGCTGCCTGCGAAAAAAGTCAAAGTACGATGCTGAGCTATTGCGCCCAGCGTATTGAGCCTTGTAGGTTTTCCACTAATCACTGCTTTTCTTAGCAGGGCGAATCCATAGCTGAAAAAAAGCAGACTGAGGATGAAGTCTGTAGCAGGCACCCATACCAGCCTGATCAATAGCGATACTGTTGCGGGTACAAGCAAAATCAGTAAGTCATGTTTGCGTCTTTCTTCGCTTAGCGGGACGAAACTGTGCCATGCAATGGCAGGTAAAAACATTGCCAACACACTCTGCACATTTCTCAAAATCTCAGAGTCATACTCCCAGCGAATCGTATTAATCGAAATAAGAACGATACAGGCAGAAAGAAAACGCAGCGTGCCGTTGTTACGTTGTTTTCCGGAATAGATTGCTGCCATCAGCAACAGCAGAGCAAGAAGTGTAATGACAGGAAAAGGCACTGAGAGCATGGGTGCAGAACCAGAGCAGCAAATTTCCTGAATGATTACACAATTGCCTGTGGGTTGTCTTGTTTGACAGGGGGCGTTAAATGCAGGGCTGGTGCTTCCATAAAGCGCGATTTCGCCACTATTTCAGCATTATCAAACTGGTTAGCAGCAGACAGGATAAGAGGGGATGACTACGTTATCGTTAATTTAACATAAGATAGATTATGCGCACTTAAGGCAAAGCGGTAACATAAAGGCTAAAGCTCTAAGCTAACCTTATTCGGGCGCTTCAGACAACCTGCTGAAGCCCCTTGTATAATGGCCTCTGGTGCGGAATTTTCACGATAAATAGAGCCGTCGTCTCACCACCACTGTTTCTTTTGCGGCGATTTGTTCCGGACAGATAGTTGCGAGCATCGCTGGTTTAAGAGACGCGGTTCAGCCTGCTCGCTGTTGCTCTCAACCCGTCGCGCCCTGACGCACTGCGAATCGACAGCATCTATCACTGCGGCAATGAAGTCTCGTGCAGATGTCGCCACAAAACCTTGCCAGCATCATTTACCTCGAACACAACCGTAGAAAACCGCAGCGTGGCCTCCTGGCCCGGAAGCTGCTGCAACTCCTTATATATAACAGTGGCGCTTCCTTCACTCTCAGCAACCATCTGCATGTCGCAGATATCAATCACTATACCCGGACGTGCACCGCGCTGAGTGCGGAAAAACCCGTTTAGTGTCGTGAAATCCAGTAAGGCACCGCCCGGTGTCACCATGGAATATGCAGGACTAAAACGCGCTAACAGTTCCTCACATACATCATCATGTGCTTCTTTGTTACCCAGCCAGTTGCTAATCAATTCGTGGGCCTCCAGTACTTCCTTAAAATAACGGTTCATGTTTGGTCCCTTTTAAGCATAGGAATAACCTTCTGATTTGAAATGCGTAAACAGCACAGAAGCGGAATCACAGCGCTGCATGCCGCTATAACAAAACAGAGGTGATAAGCGTGTTCTTCAGGCATGCCGCTATTCGCAATCAGGTTGAACAGCAGGCTGACCAGCGTAACGCCGAGACAAAAACTGAGCTGGCGATTGATATTCCAGAGTGCGCTGGCATCAGCAAGGTCGCTGTCGGTGATGTGAATAAAAGCAGAACTCTGAGCCGTGCTGCTACACAGGCTGCCGCCAAACCCCATTAAGGCGAAAGCAAGGACACAGACTAAGGTGTCCGATGTCTGGCCAGTCAGCGCCAGTAGACCAATACCCAGAGCCTGAAACAGACAGCCGGTGATAAATAGCGGGCGTGGTCCCCAGAGGTTGAACGTCTTTCCTGTCAGACTAATTGCCGCAAAGGAAGCCAGAGACCATGGCAGCATGAGCGCGCCAACAAAGCTGGCATGCATACCCAATTGATTTTGCAGGTATAGCATAGTGATCATACTGACGCCGGTGAACACGCCTGGTATAAACTGATAGATCAGCATTGCGGTTTGTAAGAGCGGATCCTTTATCAGATGCAGGTTAATGAGTGGATGGCTTTTTCGAAGTGCGTCCCACACATAGCCCGTCAGAGTAAGGATGCCAGCAAGCAGCATCATCGCGCCCTGATAAAGCCTGTCAGCATCGCCCAGATATGTCAGTCCGACAAGGATCAGCGTGAGCGCGGTACAACCACTGACTAAACCCACCAGGTCCAGCGGTTCAGATGAGTTCGCCGGTCTGTCTGCTTTGAGCCAGCATCCCGCCAGCAGCAATGCCCCAACCGCGAGCGGCAGGCTCGCAAGAAAAACCCAGCGCCAGCTAAAACTCTCAACCACTAATCCACCAACAGCTGGCGACAAGGCGGGTGCCAGCAGTGCAATTAACATCACGACTGACGATAACTTCGCACGCTCATTACTCCTGTATAACGCATAGGTCAGCGTCTGACCGATGGGGATCAACAGTCCGCCGCCGATACCCTGTATCCATCGGAAAACGATGAGCTGAGAAACTGACGTTGATGCCCCCACCCCACAGGTGCCCGCAATGAAAATAAGCAGTGAGAGCATGAACAGACGTTTTGCGCCCATGCGCCGTACCAGCCAGCTACTGAGCGGTATGACCAGCGTCAGGCCTAAGATGTAGCCATTACTGATCCATGCCAGCTGGCTAACGGGGGCATCAAAATGTCTGCCAATCTCAGGATAAGCAACATTAGCGATAAACATGTTGACCAGATCAATAAAAAATCCCAGCAGATAGACACTGGCTACGCGCACACGATAGCTCATTTTTTTCCCAGACAGATCAGCGTAAGGCGCGCAGTATAGGTGCTTAGATTATTGAGATAAATTCACTTTCCGTTGTTACACTGTCAAAGGTATTTTGACAATGAGATGTCGCTAACGGAGTTCAGGATGATCAATATGCAGCGGCTGGGGATCTTTGTCGCGGTAGTCGAGGCAGGCAGTTTTACAGGAGCAGCTCAGACGCTCGGGTTAACCAAAGCCGTTGTGAGTTTCAATATTAAACATCTTGAAGAGGAGCTGGGTGTCTCGTTACTCATCAGGAGCACCAGACGCGTTTCAGCCACTGACACGGGTGAAAGATTTTATCATCGCTGCCTTCAGCTTCTTCAGGATGCGGAAAGCGTATTAGAGGATGTAAGAAGTGATCACGCTGGATTAAGCGGGACACTCCGGATTACAACCACTCTGGAATATGGCGCTCGTGTGATCGTCCCTGCCCTGGCTGACTTTGCAGCCCAACACCCACAGTTACGCTTACATCACGTCTCTTCATCAAAAAATGACGACCTGATTGCCGGCCGCTTTGATGTGGCGATACGACTTGGCCATCTTGTCGATTCCAGTCATCACGCCCGCCTTATCGATCAGTTTGATATCCTGGCGGTCGCTGCACCTTGTTATCTCAACAGCCTGAATGAAGCGTCTATCCGGGATCTTTCACATCTCGCGTCAGCAAAATGGATTGCGCATAGCCGTTTATCGACGCCACTCAGCTGGCAGGTGACCACGCCCGAAGGCGAGTCTGTGCTGATGAGCGCATTTCAGCCTGCCATGATCACGGCTGACAGTGCCTCTTCTTTACTCGCTTTTGCTTTAGCCGGTGCTGGCGTGGCGATTCTGCCCGCCTGGCTGGTGCAGGATGAGATTGATAAAGGTGGATTAGTACGGCTGCTGCCCGATCATCAATTCCCCCGACAGGGAATTTACGCGCTCTACCCTAATACTCGTCATGTGCCAGAAAAAGTACGCGCGTTTATAGATTTCCTGCATGAACGTTTAGCGCACTCCAGCAGAAAATAAGCGCATCCATGACATTATTCTGATGGGTTAGAAATTAATTTATTTGAGCTGACTTTAACCGCATAAAATTGATTATTTAGCATCGGGGAATCATAAGCATTTAATATCTGATTAAATATCATCCTCTTTAGACTTATAGGGGGTTACTTATTCCCCTGTCCTGATAAATACACTGTTTTAATTGGCTTTTATTTTTGAGGTTTTTTTATATGATATAGTTAGTGTTTTAGCTTTCTAAAAACCCGACATCAGCCGGGCTTACGAAATTTATTATTCCTAGCCTAATCTCGTCAATTTTATCCTGCCTTATCTACCATCTCGATCAGGATGGCGACCGGGTTTTCCACAAAACCTACCGATACTGTCATGTTGGGATCCTGGTCAACCCAGCAATCTCTATTTTTATTGCACATTTCTGTTTTTTTAAACCCGTTCTTTTCCAGATAGGCGTTAATTTTCGACAAATCTGTTGTGCCAAAAAAAATCACTTGATGAATCAGTGCGGGATTGGGTCCGGACACATTACTATAATGGAAGCTGTAGACGCTACTAACACGAGGCATATTTTTTAGCAATTTCGGAGTATAAAAATTATATTCTCGCTTATCTTTTTCCGTGTAATTAGCACCGTCAGAGAACTCCATGCTGAGATATTGCAAACCATAAAAAAGACCCGTTACACATACTATCAGAACGGCCAGCGTAATTTTTAGTGACTTTTTCATACCCGTGGTACTCCCCTGCCAAAACGGATAAAACCCCGATTAGGGTCAACAATACCGACATCTTCAGATGTCCACCTGTTATAGGGCGTGACGCTTTTCATGAAGTCTGGCAATTGTCCGAAGTGTGGTCTGCCGTTGGGGGAACGAACCGGATCTGGGAACAGCAGCGGTTTGAATGTTTCATTTTTCCACGAGCCTATTTTTCCATAATGATCCCACCGTTTTAGAGCCTCTTCCTTGCTTATCGGTTTCAGGTAGCTGAACACATTGTTCATACACGACATAACCTGGTAAAAGCCGAGAAGGTCTGATACCAGATCTTCACCGCTGAACCCGCTATCGCTAGCCAAACTGAAAGGAAAAGAACCCTGGAGCCCCTCAAATCTTCTGGCTACCGTTATCATCATGGCAAGAGCAATGCTTTGTTTTTGATGATATCGCAGGCCTTTTTTGAGGCGCCAGGTGATTGATTTACCGACTGTCAGACGACGTTTAAGGCCAACCATTGACTGTTTATATGTAACATCATAAGTTGGTCCGCTTTGGGACTCACCACGCAGCATTTGCGCCCATAAATTTCGGATATCTGTACCCTGTGCATGTCCAAGGTCTACCCAGCCCAATAGTTCCGTATATATCAATCCGTATGAACTTCTTTGTGCAAGGTTACCATCAATAATTTCACTTCTTATACTCTTCGTTATCCCCCTTCCATGTGGTGCAGTCATAAGGTATCTAACCGGTATTTCCTTTAACCCCAAAAATAACAATGCTACTTTAGCATGCATTAAAATTAATTTTTATGATGCCAATACCTTCGGTAAGAAATGCTACCAACTTAATCGGTACGCTTTTTCAGACGAAGGTCGAGGGGTTCTGGCCAGAAGATGCGGACTGGCGTGCGTTAGTGGCTTTCCGCACGCAGCAAATCTTTCTGCGCGGCTGGCGTGCTCTTGCAGACACGCCGTGATGTCATAGTCTGCCGTAAAAGGTCATGCGCGCGGTTTCTGACAACGCTATATCCGGCTGCGTATTGTAAGCCAGCACGGCCAGCATCCGGGTGACCTCGCCTTCAGTTGGGGTCACACGGTGCAGCGAATTACGGCCACGAAACAGCACCAGATCCCCGGCATCTATCTCCAGCGCGTCTACGGTCTGGCGTTCTTCCAGCACAGCTTCAACGCCTGCGAAGTTCATCTCACCGGCATCGGCATCCCGCAGATCTTTCACATACTGAAACACGCCGCCCGCCAGCGGTTTCTGTACCAGTAAGGTGATTGCAAATGAGGAGTTGTCGAAGTGCCAGCCCAGTTCCTGCCCGTGTGATGCATAGTGCAGGTTGATCGAGGAAAGCGGGTCAGCATAGGAATAGAGCGCTTTTTCACCCAGCACATCGCACAGGAAATGTTTGAACAGCTCATCATTATACAGCTGACGCAGCGGCGAGGCGGAAGCGATCACATCATCCGTAATACAGCCTTTGGTGCTGATCACATCCCTGTTACGCGGATGCTCAGCACTGAAAGCATTATCAGGTTTCATCAGATAGACATTGTGCTTGCTGCGGTTGTGATAAGCCTGGTGACGTTGTGCATTGCCCTCTTCGATGATCGCCTCTAAAGCATGTGGTTTTAAAAATTGCCGCAGTACCAGCGCGCCGGACTGGTTTAACTGCTCACGACAACGTTGACGCCAGCCATGATCGGCCAGTGGATGAAGATCGAGACGAACAAGGGAACCAGACATAGCAACAATTCTCATGATGAGCAGGTGTGATGTTACTCTACCGGTCGCCTGCAACGCTGCGTAACGATAAAAACTTAATGCCCTGATAAGGAAGAGTTAATGCCTGCCCAATTGCCACGGTTGCCAAAGATCAGCGTCATACAGTCATTTAAAGTGGCTGCCGAACTGGGCAGCCTGGCAAAAGCGGCCGCTCAACTGGCCTTAACCCCGGCGGCAGTCAGTCAGCAGATTCGCCAGCTGGAGGAGCAACTCGGCAGCGCCCTGTTTTTACGTACGCAGAGCGGCGTGATGCTGACCGAAACCGGAAAAGAGTATCTGCGCTATGTCACCGAGGCGTTTGATATTCTGCATCTCGGTCAGCAAAACATCCGCCATGCGGCCAGTGCGCCAAAACTCACGGTTTACACATTACCGGCGCTGGCGTCCAAGTGGCTGTTGCCCCAGCTGGCGAGCTGGCGCGACCATTGCCCGAATATCGATCTCTCGTTACACGGTACGCATTCTCAGGTCGATTTCACCGCGATGCCTGCCGATTTCGTGATCTGCTTTGGTGAGGATCGTTACCCGCAGTCAGATAAGCTGAAGTTGTTTCATGATGACGTGCTGCCGGTGGCCAGTCCTGCTCTGTTACATCGCTTTACGCCGGAAACGATTTTAAGCCAGGCGCCCCTGATCCACCTCGACTGGGGTAATGAAGGCCGTTTTCTGCCTGACTGGCGAAGCTGGTTTCAGGCTAAAGGCATGGACGAACCTCTGCCGCAGCCCGCGTTCACCTTTAATCTGACCTCGCTGGCGATTGATGCGGCCGTCGCGGGAGCTGGTGTGCTGCTGGGGCAGCGACGCCTTATCGCGGCGGAACTGGCGCGGGGCGATCTGGTGGTAGTGGATGATCTTTGCCTGCCGCTGAGCAAACCTTATTACCTTGTCTGGCCGCAACGCACCCTGAGCCAGCCAGGCAGTGAGGCGATGATCAGCTGGTTAAGCCAACTGGGCGCGAGCGCCGGATAGCCCGTCGCCGTGATCGGACTAGCCTGCGCCCGCCAGTCTGGAACCCTCAGCAGGCGCAGGGGCAGATTATCACTGCGCCACAAGGTGATCAGGTGTCATCATCCTTCCGCATTATCCTCAACAATCACCGCCACGCGTTGCCCTGCGCGTACAGCGCTGCCTGGCTGCACGCTGACCTGTTGAACAACGCCGTCGCACGGCGCCAGAAGCGGGATCTCCATTTTCATCGACTCCAGCACCACCAGAATATCGCCTTCCCGCACCCGGCTGCCCGCCGTCGCCTGCACCTGCCATAAATTGCCGGAAACCGGGCTTTCTACCCCCTGCTCGCCCGGCTGCAGCGGCGCGTCGCCGCCTTCATCGGCCACACTATCCTGACTGTCAAAATGGGCCTGGCCGCTGGCGATCCAGCGGTCACGTTCCGCATGGAACGCGGCTTGCTGGTGATCGCGAAACAGACCGATACTCTCCGCTTCACGGGCGAGGAAATCCTGATATTCCGCCAGCCGCAGCGTGCTGTGCTCGATGCGCAGCGGATAGCGACCGAGGGGAAAATCGCGGCGAATCTGCAACAGCTCACTGGCCGGAACCGGATAAAAGCGGATCTGATCGAAAAAGCGCAGCAGCCAGGGTTTACCGCCAAAATCGGCGACTTCATGATACCGGTTCCACATCTGCAGCGTGCGGCCGACAAACTGATAGCCGCCCGGTCCCTCCATGCCATACACACACAGATAGGCACCGCCGATGCCAACCGAGTTTTCCGCTGTCCAGGTGCGGGCCGGGTTATATTTTGTCGTCACCAGGCGATGACGGGGATCCAGCGGCGTGGCGACCGGCGCGCCGAGGTAGACATCGCCCAGCCCCATCACCAGATAGCTGGCTTCAAAGACCGTGTTCCAGACAGCCTGCTCATCCGGCAGATCGTTTATACGCCGGATAAATTCAAGATTACTCGGGCACCACGGCGCATCCTGCCGCACGGTGGTCATATATTTTTCGATGGCCTTCTGACAGGCCGGATCGTCCCAGGAGAGCGGCAGATGCACTACGCGTGTGGGAACCTGAAGGTCATCACTCATGCAGACCCTCTCCCACTCACCGCGCACCCACATCAGCAGCACGTCGGGCGTCAGGGTCTCCGGCTGAAAGTGGATTTGCAGCGAGCGGATCCCCGGCGTGATATCAATAATGCCGTTGCGGGATTGCGCTTCCAGCGCCTGCATCAACGCATGAATGCGAAAACGTAACACCAGATCCAGTTCCGGCTCGCCAGCCTCCAGCAGCAGATGCGTATCACCAGAGAGGCGCGCCACCAGGCGTTTATCCGCTTCGCCGCAGGTCATCACGATGGGCGAAATCAGCGGTGCAGGCTGCCAGTCTGTTTCCTGTGGCTGAAGCGTGGTCAGTTCGGTGCGTCGGCCCTCTGCCAGTTGGCGGGCGGTCGTGATATCCACCGCGACAAACTTCACTCCGTCACCGGCTTTGAGCTGTCCCAGTTGCCAGAGGTCCGCCTCGATTACCGTCACCGGGCAGACGAACCCGCCAAGGCTCGGGCCATCCGGCCCCAGAATCACCGGCATATCACCGGTAAAATCGACCGCGCCGATCGCGTACGGGTTGTCATGAATGTTTGAGGGGTGCAGCCCTGCTTCACCGCCGCTGTCGCGGGTCCAGATTGGCTTTGGCCCGATCAGGCGAACGCCGGTGCGGCTGGAGTTAAAATGCACTTCCCATTCTGTGGCAAAGAACGTCTCGATATACTCCGGCGCAAAGAATTCAGGCGCACCGTGCGGACCATAAATGACGCGCAGCGTGCGCACCGTGGCAAGCTCTGTGTGCAGTCCGACGGGCAGTTCCGTTCCGGTTGCGCTCGCGGAACGCGGAGCGAGATGCAGCACGTCACCGCTGCGCAGTGCGCGTCCGGCATGTCCGCCAAACTGACCAAGGGTGAACGTGCTTTTGCTGCCTAAATAGTCCGGCACCTGAATACCACCGCTCAGACAGAGATAACTTCTGACGCCCGCGCCACTTATTGCGCCCAGCTTCAGCGTTGCCCCGGCCGGAATGGTAAATACAGAATTCATTGACTGCCCGACGCCATCCAGTGTGACAGTGAGCGGCGCGCCAGAGATCACCGCCTGAATCTCAGTATTAAATTTCAGGGTGGGTCCATTCAGGGTGATTTCCAGCGCGGCGTCACCCTCCTCATTGCCCAGCAGACGATTGCCCAGACGCAGTGCGCGATCATCCATCGGCCCCGACGGCGGCACGCCCACCGCCCAGTATCCCAGACGTCCGGGATAGTCCTGAACGCTGGTCTGGGTTCCGGCACTCACCACTTCCACCGTTGCCGCCTGATAGGCGAGCTGCTCCAGGCAGCGGGTCCAGGGTTCGCCAGCCGTAAAGGGCGCGAAGGCCAGAATCTGCAACAGATAGAGGCGATTGGTTTCGACGCCATAGAAACGGGTCTCCGCCAGCGCCTGTGCCAGGGTGACGATGGCTTCCTCGCGGGTGGGGCGCCAGGTGATAACTTTTGCCAGCATCGGGTCGAAGAATGGCGGGACTTCGCACCCCGCTTCCACCCAGCGGTCAATTCGCAGGGTTTTACCGTCGGCTGCCGGAAAGAGGACCTGGGTTAACAGCCCTGGCGAAGGCTGGAACTGCCGCCCCGGATCTTCCGCATAAATTCGCGCCTGCACGGCATGGCCCTGAGGATTCAGCGTGGCGGCTAACGCATGAAGCGGAGGAAGATCGCCTGCTGCCAGCTCAATCATCCACTGCACCAGGTCAACGCCCCACACCTGCTCCGTGACGCCATGTTCAACCTGCAGCCGGGTATTCACTTCAAGAAAATAGAACTGCTGCGCCACGCTGTCATAGACAAACTCAACCGTTCCGGCGCTGCGATAGTTCACCGCTTTTCCCAGCGCGATAGCCGCCGCGCATAAAGCCTCCGCCATACCTGCGGGCAGATTCGGCGCTGGCGTCTCTTCGATCACTTTCTGGTTACGCCGCTGTACCGAGCAGTCGCGTACGCCCAGCGCTATTACCTCGCCCTTTCCGTCACCGAAAATCTGCACTTCAAGATGACGGGCGCGTTCGATATATTTTTCGAGAAATACCCCGGCATCGCTGAAGTTGTTCTGGCCGAGGCGCTGGACCGTTTCAAACGCCTCTGACAGCGCATTCGCATCACGACACACACGCATACCAATCCCACCGCCGCCCGCGGTACTTTTGAGCATCACCGGATAGCCGACCATTTCTGCGGCGCGGCGGGCTTCGCTGATATCCGCCAGTAGTTCACTGCCTTCCAGCAGCGGCACCCCTTCGGCTTTCGCCAGCGCGCGGGCCGTGTGTTTCAGGCCAAAAGTTCGCAACTGCTGCGGTGTGGGGCCGACAAAAATCAGACCGGCAGCCTCGCACGCCTCAGCAAAGGCGGCGTTTTCCGAAAGGAAACCGTAGCCAGGATGAATCGCTTTCGCCCCGCTCTGCTGCGCAGCGGCGATAATCTTTTCCGTCACCAGATAGGTTTGTGCAGCCGGGCCTTCGCCAAGGCTTAGCGCCACATCCGCCTCGCGTATATGTAAACTGCTCAGGTCGGCTTCAGAGTAAACGGCGACCCCTTTCACCTGCATGGCACGCAGCGTGCGCAGGATGCGACAGGCGATAGCACCGCGATTTGCAATCAGTAAGGTATCAAACATAAGCGAACTCTCAGGGATGCGGGTCGTCCCGCAAAATTCGATATTCCCTGGGGCCGTCCCCGGGGCTGACCGGCACGTAACAGGCGTGCGCCGGTAGTGTGTTGAGAGGTCTGGCGCAAAAGGCTGAGAAACTCATTCCCGCTTTTCGCCATGGCAACGCTGGCTTAGTTCCACACCAGCACTTCGGCAGGCGTGGGGTTCCAGCCGTTACAGGGATTATTCAGCTGCGGACAGTTGGAGATCAGCACCATCACATTGTATTCGGCTACCAGCTCAACGTATTTACCGGGCGCCGATAGCCCATCCTCAAAGGTCAGACCGCCTTCCGGCGTGACCGGAACGTTCATGAAAAAATTGATGTTGGCACCGATATCACGTTTGTGAAGGCGGCCATCGTGCAGGCAGGCGCAGAGAAAGTTATCCCGACAGCTGTGCATGTAGCGCTTATCCTGGGCATAGCGCACGGTGTTGCTCTCCTGCGAGCAGGCTCCGCCCAGGGTATCGTGACGACCGCAGGTGTCGGCGACGATAGTCAGCAGCGGATTGCCGAGATTCGAATAGAGCACGCTGCCGGTGGTCAGATAGACGTTTCCCTGACGACGCAGCGTGCGCTGAGGATCGTAGCGTTCCCGCGGGTTATCGCTGTTATAGAACAGGGTATCAATTGCCTGATTCCCTTCGAGGTCGAGCAGGCGCAGCGTCTGCCCTTTTTTCACTTCGAACAGCCACGGTTCGCCTGCCGGGATCACGTGGCGATAGACGGCATCTTCAGGACGACGATCAGAGTGGATAAGGGTCATCTCAGCCTCCTTACAGGGCAAAAAGTTGGGTGTTATGAAGCGCGCGCTGGTTTTCACCGCGCGTGACCATCGCTTCGCTGACGGCCTGCATATCGTCGGCCTGATACCAGCTCAGCTGTACCGGTCGCGGGAGATAGTCAGTGGCGGGATCCTGCGGATGTGGCAGCGCGGTCAGCACGATCAGCACGTCCATGGGTGCGAACAGTTCAGTGAAATCGCCGGCGCGGCTGTTGCCCGCGCTGAACCGGAAGCGGCCCTCCTCATCAACCGTGACCTTGCTGAAAAAGTTGACGACCATCAGCAGATCTTCCAGACCCAGATCCCATTTGCCCATCTCAACCAACAGATTATCGGTGCCGTTGCGGTAGAAGCCGTTGCGCAGCTCCTGATAGCGTCCGGCTCCATACTTATGGTGCGTTTCCGCAGCGTTGAGTACGCCGCCAAACGGGTCGTGCCAGCCGCAGCTATCCGCCACTATCGCGGCCAGTACCCGTCCCATGTCGGAGTAGAAACAGTGCCCGGTGGTCAGGCGAGCCGTATGCTGGCCTTTCAGGGTGTCCGGCAGATTCAGGCGTTCACTTTTCTCGTGGGGATTTAGCATCATCATGCTGACGTTCGCGCCGCCCTCGATGTCGGTCAGGCGCAGGATCTGCCCTTTGCGCAAAATCAGCGAGGTGTGCCCTCCGCCAGGCAGCTGCTCTTCGCGCAGGCTTGGAGCTGAATGAAAAAGTGCGGTCATTGAGCGGTCTCCTTGAGGGGATAAATGTTGTTTTTGTTGCGGGTTGCCAGCTGCGACAGCCGCGTTTCATTAAGCGGGATGTCGTAAGTGATACGCGCGCCCCAGGCATTGGGGGCCTGAGGATCGATGCGCACTTTGTCGAAAACCAGCAGCCGGGTGCCAAGATTGAAGCCTTCGGCAAGGTCGTGAGTGACCATAAACACCGTCATGCGGGTTTCGCTCCAGAGCTGGAGCAGCAGCGCATGCATATCTTTGCGGATGCCGGGGTCCAGCGCGCCGAAAGGCTCATCCAGCAGCAGTACGCGCGGCTGCATCACAAAAGCCTGCGCAATGGCCAGCCGCTGCTGCATCCCGCCCGAAAGCTGCGCCGGATATTTATTGAGAGAATGGCCCAGCCCGACTTTCTCCAGCATCTGTTTTGCCTGCTCACGGGCATGGCGTTTTCGGGCGCCAAACAGCCGGCCAGTAAACGGTGAAGCCGGAAGTTCGAGGCCAATGGCGACGTTATCCAGCACGTTGAGATGAGGGAAAACGGAGTAACGCTGAAACACCACGCCACGGCTGCGATCGGGTTCCGCGCGCAGCTGTTCGCCATCCAGTGTGATCGATCCCCGTGTCGGCTTTTCCTGACCCAGCAGCAGGCGTAAAAATGTCGACTTACCGCAGCCGGACGCGCCCACCAGCGAGCAGAATTCACCTTCTTTGACCTGCAGATTGATGCGTTCCAGCACCACGTGGTCGCCATACTCCTGCCAGATATTTTTGATATCGATAAAACTCATTCCCGGCCTCCTTCCGCCCAGGGGAAACAGGCTTTGTGCAATTGACGCAGCGCGAGATCCATCAGCCACGCCAGCAGCGTTATCCAGATGACATAGGGAATGATCACATCCATCGCCATGTAGCGACGAACCAGGAAAATGCGATAGCCCAGTCCGGCGGTTGCGGAAATAGCTTCGGCGGAGATCAGAAAAAGCCATGCGGATCCCAGCAACAGCCGCAGCGAGGTGATCAGCCGCGATAAAAGCTGCGGAAGCACAACCCGCAGCACCACCGTCCAGCTGTTCGCCCCCAGGGTTTGTGCTTTGATAAACAGCTCTGCGGGGATTTCCCGCGCCCGATGTTCCAGGTCGCGCGCCAGCATCGGCGTAATCCCGATAACAATCAGCATCACTTTTGACAGCTCATCCAGCCCGAAGACGATAAACAGCATCGGCAGGAGCGCCAGCGGTGGGATCATCGACACCACGGTCATAAAGGGTGACAGCGCCGCGCGACTCATCGGGAAGACGCCCGCAGCAACACCGATGCAGAGACCAATCAGTGAAGAGATCGCCAGGCCGGTCAGCAGACGGCTTAAGCTAATCCACGTATCCGCCCACAGCAGATATTCGCCGCTGCGCTTGTCCGGCGTGAAGGCCATCCGATCAATGGCGGCGATCATCTGTGACAGGCCGGGCAGCAGTTTGTCGTGTGGGTTGGCTTCAAGACGCACCGCCGAACTGATAAACCAGACGGCGATCAGCAATACAAAAGGTAATAGCATCAGCGTCAGGCGCATTCCCTGTCGGGGATAGCGGTTGATGTGGCGCATGGCAAATACTCCTGAGATCGGTGATTACAGCTTGCCCGCAGCGGCCATCTTCAGATAGCTGTCGTCAAAGCGCAGTTTGATGTTCGCTGTATCACCGACGGTGATGTTGCCAGGGAAGCTCATGCCGATGAAGTCAGCGCTTTGTGCCCCCTCGCCCAGCAATCCTTTATCAAAGGAGAACGCGGCGACGCGCTGCATGGTTTTCGCCAGATCGGGAGAAGAAACAAATGTCTGGGTTTCGGCTGGGGTCCAGAACAGGTGGGTGGTTTTCAGCTGCGCCTTGTATCCGGCGAGGTCAGTACCGGAATCGGCAGCCATCGCGCTCAGCGCCTGCGCATCACCGGCCTGCATTTTCGCCATCATCTCAAACCAGGCACCGGTCAGCGCCTTGCCCAGCGCGGGGTTATCTTTCAGGGTCTCTGTATTCACCACCATCATGTCAATCAGTTCGCCCGGCACGGCCGATGAGCTGAACACTTCTGTGGTTTGTGGGGTTTTCTTGATCACTGAAAGCTGCGGATTCCAGGCAACTGCCGCCTGCACGCCGCTGGTACCAAAGGCGGAGACGATATCGGCATCGGAGGTGTTCACGACCTTAACGTCTTTTTCCTGTAAACCGGCCTTCTCCAGACCGCGAACCAGCAGGTAGTGCGAAACCGACAGCGCAGGAAGATAGACAGACATCCCTTTCAGGTCGCTGAGTTTTTTGTTTACGCCTTTCAGCACCACTCCGTCATTACCATCGGAGAAGCTGCCGGTGATCAGCGCCGTGGAATCAATGCCGCCCGCCGCAGGTATGGTCAGCGCATCCATGTTGGTCATGGTGCAGCCGTCGAACTGACCCGCGGTGTACTGGTTGATTGACTCGATATAGTCATTGAGCTGGGTGATATGAATTTTAATGCCGTATTTGCTGGCCCATTTATCGATGATTTTCTCGTTGCTGATGGTGCCCCACGGCATCCAGCCCGCATAGATAGTCCAGCAGATATTGAACTCTTTTTTGACCGCGGCGAAAGATGGCGCGCTGACCAGCAGCATCAGCGACAGAATAAGCGTCAGGAGGGGTGATTTCTTCATGGTTGACCTCTGGTTGGCACAAAAAAACGGGAGCAGCGCAAGACACCATCTGGTGCCGCTGTCTCCCGGGCTTTTGTCCCGCCGTGTAACCTCGCAGAGGTCGCCAGCTCTCGGACCAGACATTCACCTGCGTGAACCGGAACCCTAGCCAGCTATTTGCTATCAATTGTGTCGAACGCTGCTTACTGTTCAGACTTCAGCAAATGGCGTGCCAGAAATTTAATCATGATAAATCAGATAAATAGAGGGAGGAAAATCACGAAGGCACTGTGATGGTGAGTCAGTAACGGGCGTTGCACATAATCAGTGCCGGGCAGGCAAGAGATATCAGAACCCTCAGTCAGTCTCTTTTCATACTCACATCTATGCCGGAATGCAGACCCGGACCGTGACGCCTGTCACTTATCGCTATATAATCCACTGCATAACGAATTTTGAGGATAGTTAATGAAGCGCTTCTGGCAGGCATGCACACTCGGTTTACTGATACTCCTTCCGCTCTCTTCCCAGGCATCGCGCCAGATAACCGATCAGACAGGCCGCCAGGTCACGATTCCGGATCGTGTTGATCGTATTGTGGTGCTTCAGCATCAGACGCTTAACCTGCTGGTGCAGATGCACGCGACCGATAAAATCGTCGGTGTGATGGCGAACTGGAAGCAGCAACTTGGTGACAGCTATGCCCGCCTGGCTCCCGAGCTGAATCAGAAAGCGACACTGGGGGATCTGACGCATGTTGATCCCGAAAAACTGGTGGCGCTGCATCCGCAGGTGGTATTTGTGACTAACTATGCGCCGCATGAGATGATCGACAGCATTACCGCGCTGGGCATTCCGGTGGTGGCTATCTCACTGCGTCATGATGAGCCGGGTGAAAAGGCAAAAATGAACCCGTCTATCCGCGACGAGGAAATGGCCTATGACAAAGGACTGCGTGAAGGGATTACGCTTATCGGCGAGATCGTCAATAAACCGGCAGAAGCAAAAGCGCTGATTACGGCCACCGATCAGGGCCGCAAAATCGTCAGCGATCGCCTGAAGGATGTTCCGGCGGAGAAACGCATTCGCGCCTATATGGCGAACCCGGAACTTACCACCTACGGATCAGGGAAATATACCGGCCTGATGATGCTGCATGCGGGCGCGGTCAACGTCGCCGCAGCGACCGTAAAGGGATTCAAAACCGTGTCGATGGAGCAGATAATCGCCTGGGATCCGCAGGTGATTTTTGTGCAGGCTCGCTATCCCTCCGTCGTGAATGAAATCAACAGCTCACCGCAGTGGCAGGCTATCGACGCGGTAAAAAATCATCGCGTCTGGCTGATGCCGGACTACGCCAAAGCATGGGGTTATCCAATGCCGGAAGCGATGGGGATTGGCGAATTGTGGATGGCGAAAAAACTCTATCCACAGAAATTTCAGGATGTGGACATGAATAAGCTGGCCAATAAGTGGTATCAGCGCTTCTATCGCACCGCTTATCAGGGAACAGAGTGATGCGCGCACTGGCGGCGGGCAGCCTGAAAGCGGTCTGGCCCGCGCTGATGGCGTACTTTCCTGAGCCAGTTGAAACCCGGTTTAGCCCCGCCGGTCTGCTCCGCGAACGGATTGAAGCCGGTGAGCCCTGCGATCTCTTTGCTTCAGCCAGTGAGGAGCATCCGCAAAAATTGCTGAACGCTGGGCGAGCGCTGGCAGTCATACCGTTCACGACCAATAAACTCTGCATCACGGTTCGCAGCGATCGGCTACAGGCGGGAGACGACTGGTATCAGCTACTGACCCGCGACACACTGCGGATCGCAACCTCTACACCCACAGCCGATCCCTCTGGCGACTACGCGCAGACCCTTTTCACCCGGATGGGCAACGCTGGTGAAGCGGTGCGCCAGCGCGCAAAGGCACTGGTGGGTGGGCGTGACTCTGGACCGATTCCCGCAGGCAGGCTGGCGGCAGAATGGATTATCCTGGAGGATCAGGCGGATCTGTTTATCGGTTATGCCAGCTATCGGGCGGCCCTGAGCCAGATTGCCGGGCTGACAGTCGTTGAAATCCCTGCAGCTTTCAATCCTGTTGCGCGTTACGCCTGTGCGATCATTACGCCAGAGGCGCGTCGGCTGGCGGATTTTTTAGAATCGGAGCAGGCAAAAGCGGTGCTGCGGGAAGCGGGGTTTGGCGGGGAGTAAATGCCTTTTCTGTCGCGGATGACTTTGCGCCCTGTCAGCATATCGCTTTAAGGGCGCGAAACACAGATCATCAAAGCTTAGCGAAATCCACCTTAAGCTTGTGACTGATATGTTCAGCCTGCCCGGTGGCGCTACTGTGGTGCATTATGAAGTAAGGATGTTTAAAACTCTTCAGGCTCGCCCGGCAATGGCTCGGTCAGTTCCTGCCCTTTAACACCGGCATAGGTAATCACCAGTTCGGCTGGCTCATCCAGGGTGTAACCGCGATGCGCGCTGTTGACCGTCTCATTGAGGGCTTCACCCGCATGGAAAGTGCGCTGTTCGCCGCTCTCTTTGTCCTCAACAGTCAGGGTGCCGGAAAGAATAAACGCCGCATTAGGCATTGGATGGGTGTGCCAGGGTAATGACGTATGGGCAGGCAGTGACAGCCGCATAACGGTCAGCTCAGGTTCGCCGGTGGGATAGGCCTCAATCACTTCACCGTTCCAGGCCTGGCTGCTGCGCATCACTTCAACCGCGTTAATTTCGTTATCTTGCTTCGACATGGTTAATCCCTGTTAATAATCAATAGAATGCCAGTAGTGACCGATAGGTAAGCTTAGAAGAAAACTGTGTTGATGCCCGCCTGCGTTTTAATAAGCCTGTTAACAGGAATTTTCCGCCAGCGAACACAGGGATGAAAACCGGACATTACCGGACTGGCTGAATCGCTGATTAATTAATGTTCAATATTTGCGTTGTGGTTATAAGATATATTCCTCAGTCAGTACGCAACCTGTGAGATCTGTATTATCTTTGAAGCCATCAACCACCTGAGGGATTTCTGATAATGAAAGGTCTGTTTACGGCATTACTCGCCAGTTCTGTTCTACTATTATCCGCCTGCTCAAAAGATGACGATAACAAAGTTAAAGTAGCAATTAATACCGGGCCTGATGAAGCAATCTGGCAGGTGGTAAAGCAGGTGGCGAAGGATAAATACAAGCTGGATGTCGAAGTACTTAACTTCAATGACTATGTACTGCCAAATGAAGCGCTGAATAACAAAGAAGTTGATGCTAACGCCTTCCAGAGCCTGCCTTATCTGGAATCCCAGTCTAAAGAGCGCGGCTACAAATTTGCGGTGGTGGGTAAAACGTTCGTCTTCCCGATTGCTGCCTATTCGCACAAAATCAAGAACATCAGTGAGCTGCAGAATGGTGCCACTATCACCATCTCTAACGAAGCCACTACGCTGGGACGCAGCCTGCTGCTGCTGCAGGCGCAGGGTCTGATTAAACTCAAACCGGATGTGGGTTATTTACCGACCTCACTGGATATCATCGAAAATCCAAAAAACCTGAA
The DNA here is from genome assembly GCF_051136245.1 of Pantoea sp. Lu_F5_004. Classification (NCBI taxonomy): domain Bacteria; kingdom Pseudomonadati; phylum Pseudomonadota; class Gammaproteobacteria; order Enterobacterales; family Erwiniaceae; genus Pantoea; species Pantoea sp. Lu_F5_004. The sequence goes on along the minus strand of NZ_CP194947.1, from coordinate 231,112 downwards.
GCTGGTTGAAGTGGATACACCACAGCTGACCCGCACCTTAGATGATCCAAACGTCACTCTGTCGATTATCAATACTAACTTCTCAGCCCAGGCTGGATTATCAGCACATCGCGATGGCTTATTTATGGAAAGCGCCTCATCGCCTTACGTCAATGCGCTGGTATCACGTGAAGATAATAAAGACAGCGATAAAATTCAGAAGCTGAAGTCTGCGCTGCAGTCACCGGAAGTCGCGGCCAAAGCCGAAGAAGTTTACAAGGGTGATGCGATTAAAGGCTGGTAAGTCGCCCGATAATCGATCATTAACGATCAAAAAAGGCCGCACTCTGTTGCGGCCTTTTTTATATCTGCACTTTTACCGGCACATCTGCCAGCACTTATACATCCGCTACATCCGCGCCTGCCCGCAAGGTCACAGGAAGGGTTACGCGGCTGCGCCTTTTGGCTGAGCAGAGAGATGCCCTGCCCACAGACTGGCGACCCATTTCACCCCTTTAGACGTAAAACGTGCCTGAGAAAAAGCGTGCTGATTTTCGCCCGTGCCGGTATGCAGCGTAAAGTAGCCGGCCTGCAGATGGTAATGCTGCGGCGTCAGGGTGCCTTTTGCGCGATACATGATGTTGCGCTCCAGCAGAAACTGGCGGAACTCAGGTTCTTTCACTTTCAGCATTTTGCAGAGCTGCCGAAAACCCAGCGAGTCATCAACCTCAACGAAGTTATCAAAGAACGCCGCCTTGGGTGCCGAGAGAGCCAGCTGCTGCTCCGCCGCCTGACGCTGTTCAAACTGCTCAGCCCAGGCGCGAGCGGCTTCAGCCGGATTGGTAAAGTCAGGCAGATGGGTCGTCTTCTCGCGATCCTGCCAGCGATCCAGCACTTCTGCAGTGAAACCTGGCGACAGGCGAGCCACGGCCAGCAGCGAATCACGCTTGCACAGACGGTACTCCTGACGCACTTCCCCTTCCCGCTCATACTCATTCACGCTGAGCGGCTGGGAGAGACGCTGAGCCGTCTCCAGACTTTTGATTAACCGCTTCACTTCTCCGTGTGTAATACCGGTCATCTGAGCCAGTTCACGGCTGCTCATTGTGACCGATTGTTCCAGAGATTTGAGGCTTTCAGTTGAAATCATCATGGGTTCACCCCTCGCTAACGCTACCAATACCCGGCGGGCAGTCGATTAATTATACAAACACCTGTTCAAATATCCAGTATTTTATTTAAGCAATAACGTAACTGGAAGCTGTTACGCAAACAGCGGGGTGTGAGGCGGTTTTGCGGACTGAAGAGTGCGTGTGGAATGCCTTGCAGGAGGCGTTGCGGGCTTTTGCTACAGCATAAGCGGGTAATCCATCGCTCAGTTATTTACATATAATCACAATGATGGACACAGACTCTTTACATTACAGTATAGTGAAGGCTGTCAGCAGGTTACTGGCCTGCCGGGCTCACTATTTTTGATTCGGGGTGCAGAGGCGCAATCTGGCCCGTTACCACTGGATGTCACCTTTTACTGGAGTAAGTCATGCAGCCGTTGAAAGTCGCCTTTATTAAAGCTAACTGGCACAGCGAAATCGTTTCTCAGGTTCTGACCGGATTCGAACAGGAACTGGAAAGCCGCGGTACCTCATATGAGATTAAGACATGGGATGTTCCGGGCGCTTTTGAAATGCCGCTGCTGGCGCAACGCCTGGCGCAGACCGGCAAATACGATGCGATTGTCTGTGCAGCACTGGTGGTGGATGGCGGCATCTATCGCCATGATTTCGTCGCGCAGGCTGTAGTAAGTGGTCTGATGCAGGCGCAGCTGACAACCAATGTGCCCGTCTTCTCTGTGTCACTTACGCCACATAATTTCCAGCCATCGGCAGAGTTTATCGACTTCTATACTCAGCATTTCGTGAAAAAAGGTCAGGAAGCGGCGCGTGCCGTCTGCCAGATTCACGCCCTGGAACTCTGATACGACTGTAACGAATGCTGACAATGCGTTTGCCTGCGCTGTTAAGGAGAGAAAGTTGGAAAACTCACGTCCGCCTTTACCGCCATTTACTGTGGCTGCACAGGCGATAGAAAAAGTCCGGCTGGCTGAGGATGGCTGGAACAGCCGGGATGCGGAGCGAGTCGCTCTGGCCTATTCAGCGGACAGCAAGTGGCGTAACCGTGATACCTTTCTGACCGGCCGGGCAGAAATCATCGCCTTCCTGCAGCAAAAATGGCAGCGGGAGCAGCAGTATCGGCTGATTAAAGAGTTGTGGAGTTTTGACCAGAACCGGATTGCGGTGCGGTTCGCCTATGAATGGCATGATGAGCAACTGCAGTGGTATCGCTCATATGGCAACGAGAACTGGGCTTTTGATGAGCAGGGTTTAATGCAGCAGCGTTATGCCAGCATTAACGATCTGAAAATCAGTGAAGAACAGCGGCTGTTTCACTGGCCGCAGGGCCGACGTCCTGACGACCATCCTTCACTGAGCGAACTGGGCTTATAGCGTCAGCCCTTCCAGCGGAGAGCCAGGCTCTCCGCCGTCATCCACTTAGCCCTGCTCGTCCTTGTTCTCAACAAAGGTCGCTTTATTACGTGTGACCGTATAAGCCACCTTTTTGACATCGTCCGGTGACGTGGTCACTTCGACCGGCGCAATGGTCACCCGACCCATACCAAACAGGGTGGGGACATAGCCGCCCACCTGGTGTTTTCCGGCCGGAACATGCAGCAGCATGCTTTCGCCGTTGGGCAATCTGCCGGCGTCTTTACCATCTACAGTCAGGAATACACTGGAGCCATCATCTGTGCGGGTCTTGATGTGTGAGACATCAATCTGCGTCGGGCCAGCAGCAAATTCATCTGGCGCATCGCTGGCGGCATTTTTCTTCGCGCAGCCGGCCAGCACAGCAGCAACCGTCACAACGGCGAGAGTATAACGATAACGCATTGGGCACTCTTTCTCCTGATCATCAGAACCCGCTATTTTAGCGATTTAGCAGGAGGATGTAAGGGGGAGAAGAGTCGGCATGCTCTTAAAAACGGCTTAAATGTGCTGATTTCCAGGTATATTTGCGTAAAGAATATTTACTGAATAAATACACAGTGTTTTTATTGCCTGATCGTAGTGCTTTTAACCTGCTGATCAGCATAAATTTAATCAGAGAATAACAACGAATAAGCGTAGCGTCACAGGCACATAGCGCCAGTTTGCCTTAACTCTGCCTCTGTTAATCGTCTGTTATAAGGTTCATAGTGGTGGTTCATCCCCGGTTAATCCCGGCGGCCTTTCCCTCAACAGAGGGCACGATATGCATTCTTATACCACCGATACTGTTTGCGCCATAACCGGCACCCATCCTGCGAACCTGAAGAGCTGGATGAAGCAGGGATTACTGACGCCGCAGCAGTATCAGGAACGCTGGAGTGAACATCACCTCAGTGAAATCCAGACCCTGGTTGGCTTAACAGCCACTGGCGCGACGCTCGACGAAATCTGGCAAGGTCAGCAGTCTGCTTCTACGGTTACCACCTTTGGCTGGGCGGCGCGCAAAGGCGACCTGCTCTGGCAACTTGAATTTGGCACACCGCTGTCGCTTTCACGTCAGATGCACACAATGTCCAGCCATTATAGCGGTGATGATTTCGTCATTAATCTGCTGCGGCCGCTAAGCGCCTGGCTTTACACCGATCTCCGTCGGGGAGCGTCACGGCGTCTCAACCGTTTTGAGCAAACTGTTCAACAGCAGGCGGATAAAGTCATGCGCGCCTCATCGCGCAACGAATCCTCCATTCCCCTGTTTCTGGAAGCGGTGAGCGTACTGGATAAAACCGAAATCTGGCTTGAAGCCATTCGTCTTACTGCGATGGGCTTTAATGTCGAGGTTGACTCGCGTGCTTCTGGTCAGCCAGCCGTTAAAACTGATCTCCATCAGCATCATGTGATGTGGTGTGGTGCCGGCATCAGCCAGCAGATGCAGGACTATTTTGAACAGCAGAGTCAGGATGGTCATCCGGTAATGCTTAGTGGACCTGATTGTAATCTGCAATTTTCCCAATCCAGGGCCTCCAGCGCTGCCTGAAAGCAGGCAGCTCCGTCTTTACCCCCGTTTTTCCGCGCCAGTAAATATTTTTTTTCGTTAAGAATCTCTTAAGGTGGTTCCGTATACTGGTGCCACAACCCTGACTCATTGACGAGACTAAGATGAAAAAGACCTTACTGACCTTCAGCCTTCTCCTGTTACCCCTGACTTATACTCCTGCGCACGCGGCCTCTGACCTGACAGGTTGTGCAGCCAAAAAGCAGGAGATTGAGACTCAGCTCTCTTTTGCCCGCCAGCACAATAATACCCACCAGGTTGCCGGCCTTGAAAAAGCGCTGAGCGAAGTGAATCAGAACTGTACCGAAAGCAGTCTGCTAAAGCAGCGTCAGGAAAAAGTGGCAGAGAAAAAGTTGAAGGTACAGGAACGCGAAGAGGAACTGGCGAAAGCGAAAGCAGAAGGACGCAGCGCCAGCAAGATCCAGAAGCGCGAAGATAAACTGGCTGACGCCCGCCAGGAACTGAAAGAAGCCGAACAGGCTCTGCATCAGTAAAACTCATTCTGGCCAGCCCCTGCGCTGGCCGTTATTCTCCCTTCCTCAGCCCTGACCCATTCTCCTTTCTAAATACCTGATTAGCCTGCGCTATTAACGCCCAATCCATTACTTTATGTAATCCTTTGATTACTTATTCTCATGCACTTAATTGGTGCAGCAAAGTCAACAGCGTTACGACCAATTATTTAACTTTTTGAACGCCCTCAAAGATCTGAAAGATAGCGATATTTCCCGTCCTATGCAGAAAATACGCACTTCACGCGCATCTTTATTCGCCTGTGACGGGTCAGCAATACTAATCTATTCACTCACCCTGCCCTAAAACAGGGCATTGCTGCGTTGTCGCATGGCTGATGCCACATCTTATTTGTTTCAGGAGTGTTAGATTATGTCGGCGCAATGCAATGCGCTCTCCATCCACGGCTCCACACAATAAATAACTTCATTAAGAAAGGTTTTTTATGGATAAGTTATCTTATGCGTCTGAAAGCAGCACATCTGCCTGGTCCACCTATTTACAGCAAATCGACCGGGTTGCGCCCTATCTGGGCGACCTTTCGCGTTGGATAGATACTTTGCGTCATCCAAAACGTGCGTTGATTGTTGATATTCCTCTCCAGATGGATGATGGCTCGATTCGCCATTTCGAAGGCTATCGCGTTCAGCACAACCTTTCGCGCGGCCCAGGTAAAGGCGGTATTCGCTACCATCCGGATGTCGACCTTAATGAAGTGATGGCGCTCTCCGCATGGATGACCATCAAATGTGCGGCGGTTAACCTGCCTTATGGCGGTGCTAAGGGCGGCATCCGCGTTGATCCATTCAAACTGTCCGATGGTGAACTTGAGCGACTGACACGCCGTTACACCAGTGAGATCGGCATCATCATCGGGCCGCAAAAAGATATTCCTGCGCCAGACGTCGGGACCAACAGCAAAGTGATGGCGTGGATGATGGACACCTACTCCATGAACCACGGCACAACGATTACCGGCGTCGTCACCGGCAAACCGATTCATCTGGGCGGTTCACTGGGGCGTGAAAAAGCCACCGGTCGCGGCGTGTTTATTACCGGACGCGAAGTGGCACGCCGTGCAGGTATTGAGATTGAAGGCGCACGCGTTGCAGTACAGGGCTTCGGTAACGTTGGCAGCGAAGCGGCACGTCTGTTTGATGAGGCGGGCGCTCGTGTGGTAGTGATTCAGGATCACACCGCGACGCTGTTTAATGCCGAGGGCATCAACATGGCTGACCTGAGCGAATGGCAAATCGCCAATAAGCAGATTGCCGGTTTCCCTGGCGCGCAGAGCATTGATAAAGAGGCGTTCTGGACCACAGGGATGGATATTCTGATCCCGGCGGCGCTGGAAGGTCAGATTACCCGTGAGCGTGCTGAAGTCCTGAGCTGCAAAATCGTGCTGGAAGGCGCAAACGGCCCGACCTATCCGGATGCCGATGACATGCTGGCCACCCGCGGCATTATCGTGGTGCCGGACGTGGTCTGTAATGCCGGTGGCGTGACCGTCAGCTACTTCGAGTGGGTTCAGGACATGGCCAGCTTCTTCTGGAGCGAAGATGAGATCAATCGTCGCTCAGACAAGATCATGACGGAAGCGATGGTACACGTCTGGGAAAAGTCGAAGGAGAAAGAGTGCTCGCTGCGCACCGCGGCCTATATCGTGGCCTGTGAGCGTATTCTGATGGCGCGTAAAGATCGCGGTATCTACCCGGGTTAATGCCTGTGGCGCTGTTGCCTGCAGCAGCGCCCTTTTCCCTGCCTACTTCATCAGCACCTGAAACTTCGGATTAAATTCATCGAAAATCGGTAAAGCGGCGGCGCCGAGAGCGGCTGTATCGCTGCCGGTCATGCCAATTTTTAGTCGCATATCATTAAGATAACGTCCGCGCACCGACTGATAAAGCGGTGGCAATCGCTGTACCATCTGCTCCAGCAGCGGCGCAGGCATCATCCCGCCAATAATCACCGCTTCGGCATCAAACACCGACTCCAGAATATTGATCGCCTGACGTAACGGCGTCGTCACATTTTCAATCCATGCGGTAAAACGCGCGGGTTCAATCTGCAACAGATCTTCGGGCAGCGCCCGCATCGGATCGAGACCGCAGAATTCATAGGCGGCCTGCAGCGAGACGTAACGCTCCAGACAGCCCTGATTTCCGCAGTAGCAGTCGCGACCGCCCGGCTCCACTACGATGTGTCCGATTTCGCCCGCATTATGGGCGTGGCCGGTATAGATATGGCCATCGGTAAAGATCCCCGCCCCCAGGCCGGTGCCGATATAGAGATAGATAAAGGAGTTCAGGTGGCGCGCTGTGCCGTGAAAGCGTTCGCCGATGGCGGCGACCGTAGCATCATTTTCCAGCGTCACCGGCAGACCACTAATGGTGGCGAGTTCAGCCTCGATATCGACCTGCTCCCAGCCGTTCAGCGTGGTCGGCCCCACTGATGAAATGCCCTCCACACCAAAAGGCCCTGGCATCACCACGCCAATCCCCAGCACTTTTTGCCACTGAGTACCCAGGAAGGCGCGCATCTCCTCCAGCACGCTGGCAATGCACGCCAGGGTGGCAGCAGGCTGAGGCTTTTGCACCAGAACGAGGCGGCGGAAATGCACTTCACCACTGAGATCGACCAGAACCAGCAGCAGCGTCTGGTGATCAAGATGAATGCCGATCGACCAGGCACTGGTGGGATTGAGCGTAACCGGAATTGAGGGCTGACCACGCCCGCTGCGGCGTGGCTGGCGGCTGGTCAGCAGTTCGGCCTGTTCCAGTTCCGCCACGATATTCGAGACGGTCTGCGGCGTCAGCGCCGTCATGCGGGCCAGTTCGGCACGGGTCAGTTCACCGTGCAGGCGAATGGCTTCAATCACCACACGTCGGTTGTGCGCCCGCGCATGTTCAAGGTTGGTACCCGAGGTTTTCATGTTGTTTTCCATTTCAGCGGGACCCGACAGTATTGGTCTCCGAAAGCATTCGGGCAAACAATATCTTTGATGCTGCACGCAATTCTCGCGCATCAGGATAGGCAATTTTGCCATAAAAGCGCAGTCTGAGTTTCAGCGTTGTTACGGCTATGTTGCTATGCCCTCCGGCGTTCTGGCACGCCGTTTGCTTAGATTCAGACAGGTCAGTTCACCCACTGACCAAAATTACGCCCCCGATTAAATCAATCAAATTGATTTAATTAACCGACAGCCTGTTGCTGCACAGTGGAGAAGACCATGTCACAACGTTACCTACCCCAACTAAAAGCCGGTTTTGCCGCCTTACTGATGTTAAGCGCAGGCAGCGCGGCGGCGGCCAGCCAGATTAATGCCCTGTTTATGACCCAGGCGGCTTACAGCGAAAATGATATCCGCGCGATGACGCAAAATTTTCAGAAGCAGCACCCGGATGTCAGCGTCAATCTGGAGTTTGTTCCTTATGAGGCGCTGCACGACAAGATTGTGGCGGCGCGTGGCGCAGGCGGCAATGGCTATGATGTGGTGCTGTTCGATGCCATCTGGCCAGCGGAATTCGCCCGTTTCGATCTGCTGCAGGATGTCAGCGCACGCATTACGCCACAGGATAAAGAGAAGGTCTTCCCGGGCGCGATGAACACCGTGGTTTACAAAGGCAAAACGCTGGGTATGCCGTGGATCCTCGACACCAAATACCTTTACTACAACAAAGCGATGCTGGCTAAAGCGGGCATCACCACGCCGCCTCAGACCTGGCAGCAGGTGCTGGATGACGCGAAGATCATCAAGGATAAAAAGATTGTCACCTGGCCACTGGTCTGGAGCTGGTCCCAGGCTGAGGCACTGGTGTGTGACTACACCACGCTTGTTTCAGGCTTTGGTGGTCAGTTCTACCAGAACGGCAAGCTTAACTTCTCCGGCCCGGCTTCACTCAAGGCGCTTAACCTGATGAAAAGCTCGCTTGATGAGGGTCTGAGTAACCCGGCGTCGCGTGAATATCTGGAAGAGGATGTACGTAAATCGTTTTCTAATGGCGATGCGGCTTTCGCGCTGAACTGGACCTACATGTACAACATGGCCAACGATCCGAAGCAGAGCAAAGTGGCGGGCGACGTTGGGATCATGCCTGCGCCTGGCGATGCACCCGGAAAAGTCGGTGCGGTGAACGGCTCAATGGGCCTGGGGATCACCAAAGGCAGCACCCATGCCAACGAGGCGTGGCAGTACATTCAGTACATGACCTCGCAGCCGGTACAGAATCAGTATGCGAAGCTCAGCCTGCCGATCTGGAAATCCTCTTATCAGGATGAGGCGGTGAAAAAGGATCAGGAGAGCCTGATTGCCGCGGCGGACAAATCACTAAACGTGATGCTGTCACGTCCGGAGACCGCAGACTATTCCCGTCTGTCGAACCAGCTGCAACAGCAGTTACAGCAGGTATTGCTGGGTAAAGCCCCGGCGCAGGACGCGATGGCGACGGTTGATAAAAGCGCCGCCCGGCTGCGTTAAGGAGTCATGATGCTGAGTTTGCGTCAACGCGAACAGCGTCAGGCATGGGTGCTGCTGGCACCCATGTTGCTGGTAATGCTGTTGTTAACCGCCTGGCCTCTGCTGCGTACCATCTGGCTCAGCTTTACCGATGCTGCGCTGATTGGCAGTGGTGAAACACCTGCCTGGATTGGGCTGGAAAACTATCTCTATGCGCTTAGCGATCCCGACTTTCGGGCGTCGATCTGGCGCACACTCTATTTCACCCTTGTGTCGGTCACCGTTGAAGGAATTATCGGCGTGCTGGTGGCGCTGCTGCTGAATCAGAAATTCATCGGGCGCAACGTTTTGCGTGTACTGGTGATTCTGCCTTGGGCGCTACCGACCATCGTCAATGCCATGATGTGGCGGCTCAACTTCAACCCTGACTACGGCAGCATCAATGCCCTGCTCAGCCAGCTCGGCATCATTGACGGCTATCGTAGCTGGCTGGGATCGCCGGAGGCGGCGCTCAATGCAGTGATGTTCGCGGATATCTGGAAAAACTATCCGCTGGTCACACTGTTGGTGCTGGCGGCGCTGCAGTCGATCCCCGAGGATCTGTTTGAAGCGGCACGACTGGACGGAGCCTCCGCCTGGCGGCGTTTTCGGGCGATTACCTTCCCGGCGATTGTTGCTCCGCTCGGCGTCGCACTGGTGTTACGCACCATTGATGCCTTTAAAATCTTCGACATCATCTATGTGATGACGCGCGGCGGGCCGGTGGACAGCACCAAAACCCTGAGCTTTTTCGTTTATCAGGAGTCGTTCAGCTATCTGCGTGCCGGCAGCGGTGCCGCCTACGCGATACTGATGACCCTGATGTGCGCCCTGCTAATCACGCTCTATCTGCTGATGTTATGGCATCAGCGCCGCCGGAGTACCGCTTATGAAAACTAAACTGAGACGGGTGCTGCGTTACGGGGCTGCGCTGCTGGTCGCTGTCAGCATCCTGGCCCCGATGGGCTGGCTGTTTCTGATGAGCGTCAGTTCTGCCAGCGATCTCTCCCGCGTGCCGCTGGAGTGGCTGCCGCGTCAGTGGGATTTCAGTCGCTATCAGGGGCTGGTTTCGCTGGCACCTAATCAGCCCGGCAACGTTTTTCTGCACGCGCTGGGCAATAGTTTGCTGGTGGCGACGGTGGCCACAGCGATCTCGCTGCTGCTGGCGATACCTGCGGCGTTCAGCTTTTCACGCTACAGCGGTCGCGATGCATGGCTGTCCGGCGCTCTGGCGATCTATATGGTGCCGCCCGTGGCGTTTGTGCTGCCGCTCTACTTTCTGCTGCAACAACTGGGGCTGCTCAACACCCGTCCCGGCCTGGTGATGGTCTACTGTTCACTGATCCTGCCGTTTCTGACCTGGATGCTGAAGAACCAGTTCGACTCGCTGCCGCGTGATATAGAACAGGCGGCACGGCTTGATGGCCTGCGCTTCTGGCAGGTTCTGCTGTGCATTACGCTGCCGCTGGCAAAGCCGGTGCTGGGCGCTGCCGCGCTGTTCGGCTGGCTGCTCGCCTGGGATGAGTTTTTCTACGCGCTGCTGTTCACCAGCAATATTTCGGCACAGACCCTGCCGGTCGCCATTGCCGGTTTTACCGCCGGACGCGCGACCGATGACGGGCTGATCGCGGCAATCGGCATTCTGGCTTCGGTGCCGCCACTGTTTATTGCCATCTGGTTGCAGAAGACGCTGGTCAGCGGTCTCACCAGCGGCGGAAGTAAGGGATAACTATGGTCACTACCCTCACGCCCACCCTCTATGTGGTGGGTAATATTAATGTCGATTTAATTATGAGTACGCTCAGCGACTGGCCGCAGCGCGGCACGGAAGTGATGCTGCAGCACAGCGAGTTACGTCCCGGCGGGTCTGCAGGTAACTGTGCGCTGGCGCTGGAGGCGATGCAGGTGCCGCATCGGGCCATTGCCAATCAGGGCGACGATGGCTTCAGTCACTGGCTCGCCAGTCACTTTCCTCATAGCGCTGCATACTGGCCGCGCTATGCCTGTGAAACCTCGCTGACGGTAGGCGTGACCCATCCCGATAACGAACGCTCGTTTCTCAGCAATCACGGCCATATTACCGTGCTGACCGCGGACGATGTGCTGGCCCAGTTGCCGTCGCAGGCGACGCCGGGCGACATCGTACTGCTGTGCGGCACCTTTCTCTGTCTGGAACTCTATGATCACTATCCGGCGCTGCTGGCCGCGCTGCAACAGCGTGGCTTCTGTGTCGCCGTGGATACCGGCTGGCCGCCTGCGGGCTGGAGCGATGGGCTTCGCTTACAGATTGGCAACTGGTTAGCGGACTGTGACTGGCTGCTGCTGAACGAGGTGGAAGCGCTGGGCTTATCGGGCGCAGAACTGCTGGATCAAAGCGGTAAACAGCTGGCGGCCCGGCTCAGTGGTCGCGGCGGCTGTGTGATTAAGTGTGGCGCAGAGGGCGCACGTCTCTGGTCTTCCGCCTCTGTGCAGTATGCTGCTGCCCAGCCGGTGACGGTGGTAGATACCATTGGGGCCGGTGACAGTTTTAATGCCGGTTTTCTTACTGCACTGCTCTATCACCAGCCATCGCACACGGCGCTGCGCTGGGGCATTGAAGTGGCATCACAGGCGATAAGCAGCTCTCCGCGCCGCTATCCCAGCTGGCAACAACTCCAACTATCAAATGAGGTGCGCTGAACATGGCCAGTGTTGAACTTGTACAGGTGGCGAAGCGCTACGGTAAACAGAGCGTGCTGCACCCGCTGGATTTAACCATCCCTGATGGCAGTTTCACTGTGCTGGTCGGCCCCTCCGGCTGCGGCAAATCAACCCTGCTGCGGCTGCTTGCCGGTCTGGATACCGTCTCTGACGGGGCGATCATGCTGGATAAAAAACAGATTAACGATCTCGATCCTGCTGACCGGGATATCGCCATGGTGTTTCAGAGCTATGCGCTCTATCCGCATCTCACCGTTGCGGAGAATCTGGCGTTTCACATGCAGGTGAAAAAAGTGAAGCGCGAGGAGCAAAAAAGCAAAATCGCCCGCATTGCCGGCATTCTCGGCATCGATCAGCTGCTGCAGCGTTATCCCCGGGCGTTGTCAGGGGGACAGCGGCAGCGCGTGGCGATGGGCCGCGCCATGGTGCGCAATCCGCAGGTGTTTCTGTTTGATGAGCCGCTCTCAAATCTTGATGCGCAGTTACGCATGGAGCTGCGGGCCGAGATTAAGTCGCTGCATCAGCGTTTCAAAACCACCATGGTCTATGTTACCCACGATCAGGTTGAGGCGATGACGCTGGCGGATCAGATTGTGGTGATGAAAGAAGGAGTCATTGTGCAACAGGGTGCGCCGCTGGCGATTTATGACCGCCCGGTAAACACCTTCGTGGCGCGGTTTATCGGGTCACCACCGATGAATCTGCTGGATGCCCGTTTCCAGACACGCGATGGGCTGCCTGGCGTCTGCTGTGGCGAGCAGTGGCTGCCGTTGCCGCGTCGCTGGCACAGTGCGGCACAGCAGCAGGCCGATCAGCCGGTCACGCTTGGCGTACGTCCGCACGATCTGATTTTTGATGCCAGCGGGCAACCGGCGGCGGTCAATATTGTTGAGATCACCGGCGAATCGACCCTGTTACATCTGAACTGGCAGGGTTTCCCGCTGCATATGCAACTGACCGGCCGTAGCGATGCCGTGCCTGGCGGCACGCTGCCGGTGACCGTTAATCCGGATAAAATGCACTTGTTTGATGCCAGCAGCGGTGTGCGGCTGACGGAGCAGTGATTAATCTGAAGTCAGCACTGAATGCAGGCGGCAAAACCGCTTTAAGCGATGGGAGCAAACGCCTGTAGCAAAGCATCGCGGGCCAGGGATGGCCCGCGTTGAGCCGCCACGGATGGCGCTTTTGCGTCTTTGCGTAAGGCGTATGCTCCCTGAGCCGCCTCCTTACGCCAGATGAAACTGCTCCACCGTCTGTGACAGCTGCTGCGCCTGATCTCCCAGCGAACTGGCGGCAGCCGACATCTGCTGCACCAGCGCGGCGTTCTGCTGGGTGACACCATCCATTTCATTGACGGCAATCGTTACCTGGCTGATGCCACGCGCCTGTTCGCTTGATGCTGTGACAATCTCACCGATAATGCCCTGCACCGAATTTACCGCCTGCATCATCTCCTGCATGGTTTTACCGGCATCGTTCACCAGCCGGACGCCGCTCTCGACCCGCACGCTCGACTCTTCAATCAGTGCGCCGATCTCTTTCACCGCGTTCGCGCTGCGCTGGGCCAGATTACGCACTTCAGAAGCCACCACGGCAAAACCGCGTCCCTGCTCACCGGCACGTGCAGCCTCCACCGCCGCGTTCAGCGCCAGAATATTGGTCTGGAAGGCAATGCTGTTGATCATGGTGGTAATGTCGCCGATCTTTTTCGAACTGTCATCGATCTGCGCCATGGTCTGCACCACCTCACCCACCAGCGAGGCACCACGACTGGCGATGTGGGTAGCGTTTTCAGTCAGGCTGGTCGCCTGCTGCGCGTTATCGGCATTCAGCCGAATCGTGGCGCTGATCTGCTCCATGCTGGCTGCGGTCTGCTCCAGCGCGGCGGCCTGTTGTTCGGTGCGGGACGCCAGATTGAGGTTGCCGCTGGCAATTTCGCCCGCTCCCTGGCGTACCGATTCACTGGAATCTTTAATCTGCCCGACAATCTGCCGGAGCTGACTTTGCATGGTGTGAAGCGCAAAGAACAGGCTGCTGCTATCACCGCTTTTCACCGCGATCCGGTTATCCAGTTTGCCATCGGCAACGGCCAGCGCAATATGCGCCGCTTCAACCGGCTCGCCGCCAATCGGACGCAGCACTTTACGGCTGAACAGCATGCCCAGCACCGCGCCGACCAGCAGAACGCTCACAACCATCAGGATCACCGCCCACATCAGTTGCCGGTTTGAGGCGGCCATCACCTGACTGACCGGCGCCACGACGCCGAGATACCAGGGTTTGTCGCTGTTACCAATCACCACCGGCTGCCAGGTGACTAAAGCGTCTTCACCCAGCACGGCATCAAATCGCTGGACGACTTTCGACGTAAAACCCTCTTTTTCGCCTTTCCAGGGCTTCCCGGCTTCATCTTTCACCGGCGAAGAGACCACATTCCCAGCCCCTGAAAGCAGCAGCGCATAGCCGCTTCCCTGCCAGGGTTTGATCTGATTCACTTTCTGTTGCAGTGATGCCAGTGAAATGTCAGAGGTAACGATCGCCTTTAAGGTGCCCTGATCGATAATCGCGGCGGCGACGGAGGTGAGCAACGTCGGTACGCCGTTATAGGCATAGCTATAGGGTTCGGTGAGCGTATCTTTTTGTGTTTTTTGCGGGATCAGATAGTAATCGCCCTGACCCGGTGTCAGATAGGAGAGCAGCGGATGCATCGAGTAAGTACCTGACGCGTCACGATCGACAAAAAAGGCATAGCGGCCCTGCGGTGCCTGACCTGGCTGTAAAGCGAACTCGGCATCACGGCCATCAAACGCGTTCTGTTCAAATATCACTGACATCGACAGATAGTCAGGGTTAGCACGCAGCGCATACTCCATCACCTTATCAGCCGCTTTGCGATCGGTAATACCGACGTGGGGCAAGGCAATCAGACTTTGTCCGAGATGACTGGCAACATCACGTGCATGGCTCAATTCCTGCTGCACCTGTAAGGCACGGCTCTGCGCAATCTGCTGCAGATATTGTTCGGCCAGTTCTTTCTGTTCTTTGCCCGATTGCCAGCTGAGAACCCCAATAGTCACGGTAAATCCCAGCACTATCGTTAAACCACCCATGATCAGCATCTGGGCACGGGTACTCATTCTTTTCTTATGTGTTAACTGACTGACCATAGTGCTTCCCCTGAAATTTACCTGGTTCAATACCTCCTTGTAGTTATGGTGCTCCTGAGATCATCTATCGGCGGCGTTTTTTTGAACTTTAATGGGCGTGATCTCGCCGTGACAGGGGTCTCAGAGTGCGTGATTACGGGAAGTTGATCGCAAAGGGAAAATGGCGCTGCGAATGAACGGCCTTTTTTTGATCTGCAACAATATTGCCGGACGCTATTACTGTCAGTTTATGTCAACAGTTGCTGTAGCCCCCTTATCGCAGTGGAGATAGAACAATGATCGGTAAATCAGGATTAGCTGTTGGGATGGTTGTCTGGCTGGCATATGTCGCCTGGATCGTTCACTACTATTCAGACACCTTTATGCAGTTCTCCCGCTAAGCAAACAGGACCTTCGGGTCCTTTTTTTTGCCCTCACTTCCGCCGGGTTGGCCTGTGAGCCAAATATTCGCTATTATCGACTCATTCCGTGAGCCGAATAGCCTCTTTTATTCGGCTCATCCATCCTCAGCGTGAGCCGATTATGAGTGTTACCTGGATCTGGCAACAGCCGGACTGGCCCCATTTTCAGTGGCAGGACGCCGTGCTGTTACCGCGCCTGCGCCATCTGCAGCAGCAGCGCGGATTGCTGCTGGGACGTGCCAGCCTGCATTCAGACAGTGAAACCCAGACGCTGGATACCCTGCTGAGTAATATCCTCTCCTCTTCCGCGATTGAAGAGGAGCGGGTCAATGTGCAATCGGTCCGCTCATCGCTGGCGCGTCGGTTAGGCGTGACGGAAGAGCAACCCTATCCGGTCTCTGATCGTTCAGAAGGCCTGGCCGCCATGATGCTCGATGCCATCAATAACCGCAGCCAGCCGCTGACGCCTGAGCGTCTCTGTCAGTGGCACCGCTGGCTTTTCCCCGCCGATGAGTGGACGGTGCAGCGCCTGAGCGTCGGCATGCTGCGCGGCAGTGAGCCGATGCAGGTCATCTCAGGTCGCATCGATCGTCCCACGGTGCATTTTGAAGCGCCGCCGCGACAGGGGCTGGAGCCGCAACTGAACCAGTTTATTGAGTGGTTCAACAGCAGTCAGCATGATGTGATGCTGGACCCGTTACTGCGCGCCGCCATCTGCCATCTCTGGTTTGTCACCCTGCACCCTTTTGATGATGGCAATGGTCGTATCACGCGTGCGTTAACCGATCTGGCGCTGGCGCAGGCCGACAGTCAGAGCATCCGGCTGTATGCCATGTCACCCGCCATTCTGACGCAGCGTGCCGGTTATTACCGCATCCTTGAGCAGACGCAGAAAGGTGACCTGGATATCACCCACTGGCTGGTGTGGTTTCTTGATATCCTGGATGAGAGTCTGCAACAGGCGATGAACGTCATCGATCGCACTCAGATGAAAGCGCGTTTCTGGCTGCGGCATCAGGGGATGGGGTTGAGTCCGGAACAGGTGAAAGTGCTGAACCGGCTGCTGGATGGCGGCGAGCAGGGTTTCGAACTGGGGATCAGCGCCAGCCAGTATCAGAAGGTCGCCAAAGTGAGTAAAGCAACCGCGACCCGTCATCTGGCCGATCTGGTTGAAAAAGGCTGCCTTTACCGGCTCGAAGGCGGAGGCAGGAGTACCCGCTATCAGGTTAACAACCGCGAGACGCCCTGAGCCGGGCTGTTTTGACTGCTGACCGGGAGTACATCACTGTCGCCGCGATGTACTCCCGAGCGCGGAAATTACCCTTTAAGTGAAGCCCCGTTGGTCGCAATGACCTCTTTATACCAGTAAAAGCTTTTCTTACGGCTGCGGGCCAGCGAACCTTCCCCACTGTCATCACGGTCAACATAAATAAAACCGTAACGCTTAGACAATTCGGCTTTTGATGCGCTGACAAGATCGATAGGCCCCCAGCTGGTATAACCCATGACCTCCACGCCATCGTCAATGGCCTCACGCACCTGAACCAGATGATCGTTGAGGTAGCTGATGCGATAGTCATCCTGCACGACGCCAGTTGCATCCGGTATGTCTTTGGCGCCCAGTCCATTCTCAACAATAAATAGCGGCTTCTGATAACGATCCCACAGCATATTCAGCAAGGTCCGCAGGCCCACCGGGTCAATCTGCCAGCCCCATTCAGAACACTGCAGATGAGGATTGGGCACCATGCTCAGAATGTTACCCCGCATCTGCTGATTCAGCGCCTCATCGGCGGTCACGCAGCCGGACATGTAATAGCTGAACGAGATAAAATCGACGGTCGACTGAAGTATCTGACGATCGGCATCCGTGATATCCAGCTGAATATTATTCTCACGAAAGAACCGCAACATATAGCCCGGATAAACACCACGGCACTGAACATCGCCAAAAAATTGCCATTTCCGGTTCTCCTGCAGCGCTTCCAGCACATCATCAGGCTTACAACTGAGTGGATAGACCAGCCCTCCCAGCAGCATATTGCCAATGCTGGCGTCCGGGTTAATCTCGCGGCAGGCTTTCACCGCCAGCGCACTGGCGACCAGTTGATGATGAATCGCCTGATACACCTCACCTTTGCTGCTGGTTTCCGGCAGACCCACGCCGGTCATCGGCGCATGCAGAGACATGTTAATTTCGTTAAAGGTCAGCCAGAGTCTGACTTTCTTCCTGTAGCGGGCAAACACCGTGCGGGCATAATGCTCAAAGAAGCCAATCACCTGACGGTTACCCCAGCCACCATACTGCTTCACCAGGTGCCAGGGCATCTCATAATGTGACAACGTAACAAGTGGAGTGATGTGATGTGCGGCAAGCTCATCGAATAACCGGTCATAAAAGGCCAGACCAGCCTCGTTGGGCTGTTGCTCGTCACCGTTCGGGAATATGCGCGTCCAGGCGATTGAAACCCGCAGACAGCTGAACCCCATCTCTGCAAACAGCCTGATATCGTCCGGGTAGCGGTGGTAAAAGTCGATCGCGAGATCTTTGAGGCTTTTGCTGCCCTCAACGCGCTCCGATACCGGGCCAAAGATTCCCTGTGGCTGAACGTCGGAGGTTGAGAGGCCTTTGCCCTCTTCACGCCATGCGCCTTCAACCTGATTAGCGGCAACAGCACCGCCCCATAAAAATGAATCCGGGAAAGTTTTCATCCTGTTCTCCTTTTATTGACGAGTGACGCTGAGTAAAGGCGTACCTGCAGTGACCGCGGTCCCTGCTACAGTCATCACCTCAGGATACTCATCGCTGTTAGTGATAATGATCGGTGTTGCCAGGTCATATCCGGCATCAAGAATGGCCTGACGATCAAACTCCATCAGCAGATCGCCGGCACTGAACGTGTCGCCCACTTTTACATGTGCCGTGAAAGGTTTGCCGCCGAGACGGACGGTATCGATACCCACATGGATCAACAGCTCAACCCCGCTGTGACTCAGCAGTCCTATGGCGTGTCGGGTCTGAAACAGGGAGGCAACCTCACCAGCGAAGGGTGCAATGACTTTATTATCCGAAGGTATGATGGCCGCGCCCTTGCCCAGCAAGCCACTGGCAAAAGTCGGATCGGGAATCTGACCAAGCGCCAGTACGGTGCCTGTCATCGGTGACAGAATGTCATCTTCGCCTGGGATAACCGGGCTCACTGCGTCTGGCGTACTTTTACGGGGCATACCCGCTACCAGCGTCATGCCGCAACTCAGTATCAACGCCACTAGCGTCCCGGCAATACCGCCCCATAAGGTTGAATCAACACCGCCAGGCGGGATCATCTGGGCGATGGTAAAAATGTTGGCAAAGCCAAATGAATAAACGTGGGTGCTACTGAAGCCAACAATAGCACCGCCGATAGCGCCCGCCACACAGCCAAAGATAAAGGGACGGCGCAGCGGCAGATTAACGCCATAGACGGCCGGTTCAGTGATACCAAAGATCCCTGCTGTCACGGATGAACCCGCCAGCATCTTCTGCCGCGCATCCCGACTACGCAGAAACACCCCCAGCGCCGCGCCAACCTGGCCCATGACAGCAGGCAACAGCATGGGCAGCATTGAGTCATGCCCCAGTACGGCAAGATTGTTGATCATCAGTGGCACCAGTCCCCAGTGCAAACCAAAAATCACACAGACCTGCCACAACGCGCCCAGTGCGGCGCCAGCCAGCCAGGGTGCCAGCGCATAAATCCACTGGTAGCCGTTCGCCAGCATCTGACTTAAGCCCGTGGCCAGTGGGCCAATCACCAGAAAGGTCAGCGGTACAGTGACGCTCAGGCAGATCAGTGGCGCAAAAAAGTTTTTCATGGATGCCGGAAGTCGCCGGCTGCTCTGCTTTTCCAGCCAGCAACTTACCCACGCGGCGAGAATAATCGGGATAACGGACGCACTGTAATTAAACCAGGTCACAGGAATGCCGAGAAACGCGTCCGTTATGGCAACGGATTGCTGGCTGGCATTAAAAGCTGCAATCATCGTCGGATGGGTCAGCGCCCCGCCAATGACCATGGTAATAAAGGGATTACCGCCAAATTTTTTGCCCGCGGTGTAGCCCAGCACCAGTGGAAAGAAGAAAAACAGGGCATCACTTGCCGCAAACCAGATTTTATACGTTCCACTTTGAACAGAAAGCCAGCCACAGACCACGGCCAGCGCCAGTAAACCTTTAAGAATACCGGAGGCGGCAAGAACGCCAATAAACGGGGTAAAAATGCCGGACACAATGTCGATCAGGCGACTCAAAAGATTACCCGCGACCGCATCCTCTTCTTTCACTGAAGAGGGTTCCTCAGTCAGGCCCGCTTCAGTACGTACTGCCAGCCAGACATCGTGAACGTGGTTGCCAATCACTACCTGAAACTGCCCACCGCTTTCAACGACCATAATGACACCCGGATTTTTCTTCAGTCCTTCAGCATCGGCTTTATGGTTGTCTTTCAGTTTGAAGCGCAACCGGGTGGCACAATGAACCAGACTTACGATGTTCTCCCGGCCACCGATATGGCTGAGGATATCCTGCGCCAGCGTGTGATATTCCATCTCGATTTCCTTACAACCGATGCCTGAGGACATCAGTTAACTGAGCCAAAAATGAAAAAACCTGAGAACTTCCTCCTTTCAGAAGCCGCGCTCAGGTTTTGCCTGCGTTAAGCAGTAACAATCCAGTTTATGGAGCTTATTGCCCCTCTTTTCTTACCCGTTCGATATGAATGGCGAGAAACATGATCTCTTCCGCGGTCAGCTCACGCTGATAGCTTTGTTGCAGATGCTGCGCGATTTTCACCGCACATTTCCAGGCTTTGGGATAGTTATCTTTTACAGCTGCATGCAGCGACACATCGTCATCGTCTACCACGGTACGCGTCAGCATCCGCTGAGCAAAAAACTTCAGATGGGTGACAAAGCGCTGGTAACTCAGCGACGATTCATTGTACTCCAGCTGCAATTGATACTTCACCAGTTGCAGAATCTCCTGCATAACCCGGGTGACATGCATCACTTCCGGCATTTCATTATTGAGCTGCGCCGTCACCAGATGCAGCGCGATAAACCCGGCTTCATCCTCAGCCAGTTCGACATTCAGACGACGTAAAATGATAGCCCTGGCCTCCTGACCCAGTTCGAACTCTTTGGGATAGAGGCGTTTGATATCCCACAGCAACACATTTTTAATCGCCAGGCCTTTATTCTGCCGTTCAATGGCAAAGTAGCAGTGGTCAGTCAACGTGATATACAGGCTCTCCTGCAATTTCCCCAGACGTTGTGCTGCAAGATCAATAATGCGGTCGCAGGTGGTCATCACTTCAGGAGGGATCTGGTGTAACAACTCCTCAAGCCGACGTACCAGCAAATCACTTTGCAGCGCGAATACCTTCTCAATGTGCGCCGCGTTGAGACTGTCACCGATACGCTTCTGGAAGGCCAGTCCACGCCCCATCACGACCTGCTCGCGTCCCTGCTCATCCTGAACCATCACCACGTTGTTATTAAGAATTTTGGCGATTTTCATCGGAACCCCAGAAACAAAAAAACCTGACATCCGACAGAGGCCAGAAGTCAGGTTTTGCCTGCCTAAGCAGTAACAATCCAGTTCGGGCACTCTATCAGTTTTCGTCGTGACCTCAATCTGTCAGGGCAAAAAGCGTGACAGCGATCGAAATCCTCTTATTAACTTAAAAAGTAACCACCGTTTTGAGTTCAGTCACCCAGGCATCCTGCGTATGGGTGATACCCGCTGGACGATGCCAGTACTGAAGCCCGGGTTGCAGTTCCAGCCAGGAAAAGGGACGGAATCGGTAATAGAATTCACCATTAAGCGAATGACCAGGAACAGGATGATAAGCAGCATCGTTATAATCAGAAACGCCCCTGTTCATATTTATATAGCGCTGGTTACGCGCATACTGACTGCTCATAACCGTCCAGGTCAGGCCAACGCCTATCCAGTCCTCAGGACGGGCGTCAAACAGACCCCGATAGCGAAGCGAAGCCGCATAGACCGAATGCATATAGTTAGTGCGCTGATCGGCCAGGCTCATGCTGAAGGATGTACTTAATCCGCGACTCGCGTCATGCTGATGATGCGTCAACTGCTGGTTAAGACCGGCGTAAAGAAACCATGTTCGGTTATGGTGATCATAACCGCTGGGGTCACTTGCCCCTGCGCCGCCAGACTTACCGCGATAGAGGTCTGTTTGCGGGGCGTTGGTGAATATCACGCCCAGATTATAGGCACCAGGCAGACCGTTAATGACCGGGCGGGCTTCGATTTCCATCGGCAGCAATACGCCTTTGCTGCCCCTGGTGGAGCCACTCCAGGCGTGATGACGACTGGAAGCATCGGGATTCTGCTCCATTACACCGCCTTTTAACGTTACAGTCGGCGTTAACCGGTATTCGAGCGTGGTTCCCCACGTGTGCACGTTCCAGTTGTTCCAGGTCAGTGAGTTAGCGGATTTTCCGCCACACTGCGAAAGCATCTGGAAGTCACAGGGTATGATCTGATCGAATGTCTGAACCTTGTTCATCATTCCGATACGCCATGTCATACGCCGCTCATCGAAACTGCGAGCAAAGGTAAGCCAGCCCAGCCGGGTAATAGATTGCCCACCCCAGCTCTCCTGTGTGAGATCGTTAAAATTCACCCGAGGATCCTGCACGCGTCGGGTGGTCAGATCGTCGTTGTGATTACGGTTTACGATATTCGCTTCGATACGCGCATCGGGAATATGCGTCCAGCGCGACAAATCCTGATTAAACGTTAATGCGAACTGATCGATATAGGCAACGTGTGAGTCGTGATTGTATCCACCGCCGCCATTCCAGCCAATTTCATTCAGGTAGCCCAGGTTATAGGCAAACCCATTATCATTAAGCATTTTACGCAGGCCAGACATTTCACCCAGAATAGGATCTGGCGGGGATTCGAACCCTAATGCTTTTCCGTTCCATTCCTGCGCTATCGATAAAGGTGAAAAGATTAATAATGCACTCGCGCACAGCATGCTTTTAATTTTCATTTTAGCAACCTGTTCTTTAATTTTAATTGCGTAACAGCTCGCAAGAGAGTGTCAAGTCTCCTGTCATCAAATGCATAATTTACCCACCCTGAACCAGTCGATTAAATTTCCATTTATTATCAATATACTGCGCCCAAAAAGAGTAAATCTAAGGCAAAAAAAAACCTAAGCGCTCCACAACGGTAAACATCGTGGAACGCTTAGGTTTTGCCTGTTGTCCAGTAACAACCCTTCGCTGAAAACAGGGCCACTCTATCACTGCCTTTTGATATTGAGTAGTGCTGAAATTTATATTTTCATAAAGTGTGAGCTAATTAACGCTTAATGGTGACGATCATTCCCTCCCCCCTCACAGCAATCATTATTTCACCACGCGCATTAGCATTAATAACTGCAAGTCAGATAACCTTTCTCACTAACGAATTTAATGAAAAGCATTAGATAGTGTCAAAAAAGGAAATGATAATATCTGAGACAGTGACGCTTCAGAGCTAACTGGCATGAAATGAATATTATTGCCTTTAACTTCAGGTCAGAGAGATAAGTGCAGGCAGTATAATTGGCTTATTTTTTTCCGGTTTATTCTATGACGACCAGCGAGATGATTGCCAGAGACGTTAAAGTTGATACAGAACAGGAGGATTAAAACTTCAGGGTCATAATGACATACTGGAAAAATCGCAGGCAGTTGTGCAGGATAAAATGCCGGGAAGAAAAACGATCTATAGCCAGGTTAGCAGGAGAACAGCTCAAACCGCTATTCAGAAACAGCAACGCCGGAAGGTTCGCTTCCGGCGTTGGGGCAGTTACGCGGCTTTAACGGCGCGTACTTTCTTTACAGGAGGCTCTTCTGACTGCTCAGCTATGCCATCGTCTGACACAGCTTCTGGCTGAGAGACGGCTGCTGCCGCTTCCGGCAGTTTGCTGGTACGCAGAATATGCTGAACCGCATCTTTCTGCTCTGCAATCAGCAGGCCCAGCGTTTCCGCCTGAGATTCTTCCATTACAGGTTGATGCTGTAACAGCCAGTCGGTGAAGGCTTCGGCCATATCGAGCATTTTGTCGTAGGCATCGGCCTCTTTCTTATTGGCAAACGTCATCTTCTCTTCACCCTTTCTGACTACTACAAATTTTGTTTCAACAGCCATCTTTTCGCCCTCAGGTACTGTGTATACATACAGTATATCATGCCGGTCATGCTTTGCCAGCAGAGAATAGAGTTTATCGGTTGTGCGCGGGCTAACCTTATCCTGGCACAGGCTTTTTTCATTTTTCCTGACGCATTCTCCGTCGCGAGGTCGGGCGACTACACCAGCAGCTCTTCAAGAAACATCGCCAGCGCCTTACGGGGATCGTCCTCTTCCGAGACGATCACCTCGATCCCCCACTGCCCCAGCACTTCTTTAGCCACCGGGTTGTTCCGGTTAGTGAACAGGTACGATTTTGGCCGGGCGGTTGCCAGCCCGGTGCGGCCCCACATCTTGGTCAGACGATAAAACAGCAGGCGAATATTGAAATCACTAATGCTGTAGCCGACAAACAGCACTGAGTTGCCCATCACATCGTGAGTCAGTTTGATGTCGAGCGGCGAATCAAAATAGAGGCGTTCAAAATAGCTGCTCTCATCGAGCACGATTGAGGTGTCATCATCAAAATCACCGTGCAGCTTGATGATGTGACGCTTATCTTCGGTGAGAGAGACCAGGTCCGCGGCGTTGGCCACTTTGTAATAGGGTACGCCGTGCGCTTCATGCGCCGCTTCCAGCCAGCGATCGTAATTGGTGGTGTAGATACGCGAGAAGTTACCCTGCGTAATCATGGTATGAATTTCAGAAGAGCGGACATCAATATCGGGGCGATGCCATTCGCGATCCATCCAGCTGCGCAGCGGTCCAAGCGAGCCTTTTTTCTGTTTGTAATACTCCGCCAGCGACAGGTGCGTGCCATAGGTATTAAAGATTTTTGGATCGTAACCCAGCTCATTAGCAAGATGCGCAATCAGTTCATGCCACTCGGGCAGGCCAAAATTGCGCGAAATACCGGCACCGGCAAACAGAATCAGTTTGCCGGAATCATAGGCGCGTTTGAGTTCAGGTTTCATGCCATGCCCCGCGAGGTTTTTAAAAAGGTGGCGAAGCGATCCAGCGCGATACGCCGCATCGAGATCTCATTCTTGAGTTCGCCCATTTCAGCAAACGTCTGCTCATAGCCTTCGGGAATAAAGACGCAGTCCCACTGAAAGCCGCGCGTTCCGGCAGGTTTCGCGGCGATGGTGCCGCGCAGTTCACCCGAAAACTGGTACATTTTGCGACCATCGCAGTAGCCAAGCACCGTTTTGGCCGTCACGGCCTGGCTGTCGAGCCCCTGCACCAGCGCGGTAAAGCGCTCAGCGTCCAGGCGGTTCCAGAAGATGCGGGTCAGGCCGGCGGGCAGACCATTGAGGCCGTCCAGATAGAGGCCGGTATGCTCTACAAACAGCGGTCGCCCAATCAGCGAAAAGGCTTTGGTCAGTTTGTCGCGTACCAGGTCGAGTTCGTTTTCAGTCTGAATTTCTTCGATGCGACGGGCGATGGGCAGAACTTCGACCCCGACAGGTTCGAGTATTTTGCGCACCTCCGCCAGCTTTTGCTCATTGGCAGAAAGGAATCTGATTTTCATGGGGCTTCCAGGTCAATTACTCCGCCACGCAGTGAGGATTTTACGGAAACAGGCGGGCAGGATAAATCACTAACGCTGGAGAGTGTAGTTCAATTCTGTGCTCATCAGGTTGAAGTGCGCAGAACCGGCCCGCCTGCTGCGGCCGGTTCTGCAGACTCAGTAAACAATACCGGGTGGATTCACCGTGGACTGAGTGATGGCTTCATCCTGTTCGCCCCAGCGTGCCAGCACCTGCTGGTACTGTCCGCCTGCGATGGTGCCATCCAGCGCAGCCTGCAGCGCGGGTGCCAGGCCATTGCCCTTTTTGGTAGTCACGGCGACCCAGGCGCGAAACGGTCCGCTGCCAACCAGCTTTGTCTGTCCGCGTGACGCCACTTTCCAGGCCGCCATCGAGTGAGGGCCAAACATCGCATCTGCCCGTCCCGACAGCAGCGTCAGCGTCGCGGAGGCATCATCGGTAAGGTAAACCGGCGTTACCGCAGGCAGACCTTTAGCCCGGTTCTGCTCATCCCAGCTCAGTAAAATACGCTCCTGATTGGTGCCCGAGGCGACGATAATCCGCTTACCGGCAATATCTGCCGGACTATTAATTTTGCTGATATTACTGTCGCTTTTCACCGCAAAAGCATGGTTGTCGGCGCGATACGTCGCAAAATCGAACTTCTTCTTACGCTCTTCGGTCACGGCAATATTGAACATCGCAACATCATAGCGCCCGGCGCTGATGCCCAGTGGCCAGTCCTCCCAGGAAGCCGGAACCAGTCTGAGTTTCAGGCCCAGGCTATCAGCAAGGAGTCTGGCGATATCGGGATCGCTGCCGATCCGCGTGACGTTGTCAGACGCCAGCAGCGACAGCGGCGGCGAGTTGGTCGCCGAGGTGGCGACCGTCAGGGTGCCCGGTTCGATAAAGCGGTAATTGGCCGGAATTTTACCGATAGCCTGCGGATTGGCCGGTGCATGAATCGGCGTCTCGTTGTGCAGGACATCGAGCTTCTCAGCCGCAGAACAGGCCAGCGCCGGAAGCAGCGTCAGAACCGTTAACGTTAATGCCCTCATAACACGCGCGCCAGAAACCGTCGTGTGCGCTCATGACGCGGATTATTGAGCACCTGGGTGGTGCTGCCCTGCTCTACAATCCGGCCATCCACCATAAAGACCACGCTGTCCGCCACTTCACGGGCAAAGCCGATCTCGTGTGTCACAATCACCAGCGTGGTGCCGGAACGCGCCAGCTTTTTAATCACATCCAGCACTTCGCCCACCAGTTCCGGGTCCAGCGCCGAGGTCGGCTCATCAAACAGCATGACCCGTGGATTGAGCATCAGCGCACGCGCAATCGCGATGCGCTGCTGCTGCCCGCCCGACAGGTGACGCGGCCACGCATCGGCTTTATGCCGCAGCCCTACAATATCCAGCAGTTCGCCCGCACGCTGTATCGCTTCCGGTTTCGTTAACTGACGATGGGCAATCGGCGCTTCAATCAGGTTATCCAGCACGCTGAGGTGTGGGAACAGATTGAAGTTCTGGAACACGTAGCCGACGTTGATGCGCTGGCGCAGAATCGCCTTCTCTTTCAGTTCATACAGCTTATTGCCGCGCTGCTGATAGCCGATGTAGTCGCCATCAATCTGAATAAATCCTTCGTCGACCCGTTCCAGATGATTGATGGTGCGCAGCAGCGTGGATTTACCGGAGCCGGACGGCCCGAGGATCACCGTGACGGACCCCGGTGCCAGTGACAGCGATACATCATCCAGCGCTTTATGTTTACCAAATCGTTTACTGACGCCGGTGATGCTGATGGCACCGGTAGTGTGTGAGGTGCGGTAATCAATGGCTTCGGACATGGCTGATCTCCTCGGTCGGATGAAGTGGCGTGGCGCGGTTGCGCCATTGTCGCCAGCGCGACGGTTGCGGTTCACGGGTGACGCTGCGGGCCATCCAGCGTTCGGCGTTGTACTGAATCACGGACAACACGGTGGTGATAATCAGATACCAGGCGGCACCAACCATCAGCAGTGGGATTACTTCCTGATTGCGGTTGTAGATCATCTGGATGGTGTAGAACAGCTCCGGCATCGCCAGCACATAAACCACGGATGTGCCTTTTGCCAGACTGATGATCTCGTTGAACGCGGTGGGAATAATGGCGCGCAGCGCCTGCGGCAGAATGATGCGGAAGGTGCGGCGTGTGGCGGAGAGACCCAGCGCGGACGCGGCTTCCACCTGACCGTGATCGACGCCGAGTATCCCGCCGCGAATAATTTCCGCGCTGTAGGCCGCCTGCACCAGCGTCAGACCGATAACAGCTGCCTGAAACTGCCCCAGCACGTTAATCGTCTGATACGCCCCCCAGGAGAGTCCGGTAAACGGAATGCCGACAGACAGGGTGTCGTAGAGATAGGAGAAGTTATAAAGAATGATCAGCACCACAATCAGCGGCAGTGACCTGAACAGCCAGATATAACCCCATGCCAGCGTGCTCAGCAGCCACGATGAGGAGAGACGTGCCAGCGCCAGCAGACCGCCCAGAAACAGACTGAATATCGTACCCAGCAGCGTCAGCAGCAGCGTCTGGCCCAGACCGTGCAGGATCACCGGATCAAAGAACCAGCGGGCAAACACGCTCCATTCCCAGCGCGGATTAAAGGCCACTGACTGTACCACGCCTGCCAGAATAAACAGCGCAACGATAGCGCCTGCGGTGCGTGCCGGGTAGCGTGCCGGCACCACCTGCAGATGTTGATGTTTGCTCATGGTCACTCCTTAACTCGCCGCAGCAACGTTATAGACGCCGATCACTTTGATAAAACGCAGTCGCCCGTCGTGCGGCGGCTGGCCGTAACGCTCCAGATCCCCGCTGAGATCAAACTGTGGCTGATAGCCGTGACCGGTATAGAGCCGCACCGCCTCGGGCTGACGGAAGCCGGTGGTAAGGAACAGCCGCTGATAACCCGCCTGTAAGGCGCGACGCTCCAGCTCCTGTAACACCACCAGCGCCAGCCCCTGACGACGCAGATCGCTGCGGGTCCAGATGCGCTTCAGCTCGGCGGTCTGCGGGTCATAGGGTTTGTAAGCGCCCATCGCGATGATCTCTCCGTCACGCTCCAGCACGATAAACAGCCCCTGCGGCGGCAGATACCATTCGGTCAGCTCCTGCTCCTGCTCATTACGACGGGAAAAATAGTCGCCATAGCGTGCGGAATATTCGCCAAACAGGCCGCCCAGGATCGGTTGCAACTCCGGCGCGTCGGGTGAAACTTCGCGAAAAGTCGATTCACTCATGGTCAGCTCCTTAGTCGCCCAGCCCGGCGGGATTGATTTCAGAACGATCGATCTTCTCAACGCCTTCACCCCAGCGGTTCAGCACCTTCTGATAGTCACCGTTGCCGATCACGCCGTTCAGCGCGGTGCTGATCGGTTCCGCCAGACCGCTGCCTTTCTTCACGGTAACGGCAATGTGCGCCGCTTTGGGCCAGCCGCCATCGACGCTGCCGACCAGACGGGTTTTACCGGTCAGTGCCGCTTTCCAGGCACCAATCACATTGGGACCAAAGTAGGCATCGGCCCTGCCTGCCTGCAGCGCCAGCGTCTGTGCGGCATCATCTTTGGTATAAACCGGCGTGAAGGCTTTCAGACCTTTAGCCTGATTCTCTTTATCCCACGCCAGCAGAATCGCCTCCTGATTGGTGCCGGATCCCACAATGATCCTCAGCCCGGCAATGTCTTCTGCTTTGGTCAGTGACTTTATCGGGCTGCTGGTTTTGACATAAAAGCCCAGTGAATCTTTGCGATAGGTAGCGAAGTCAAACTTCTCTTTACGATCTTTGGTCACGGTAATATTGGAGATCGCCGCGTCATACTTGCCCGAGGCCACGCCCAGCGGCCAGTCTTCCCAGGACGCTGGCACCACGTTGAGTTTTAATCCCAGGCTGTCAGCCACCAGCCGGGCAATATCCACTTCACTGCCAAGCAGCGTTTTGTTGTCATCGGAAAACACCGTTAACGGCGGGGAGTTCAGCGCGGCGACCGCCACGGTAAAGGAACCCGGCACCACAAAATGGTGACCCGCAGGCAGTTGCGCGATCGCCTCCGGATTCTTCACGGTATTGATCGGCGCTTTGTTAGCTTCAAGGCTGACGCGCTGGCCGTTATAGGAGACGCTGGTATCTTCAGCCAGCGCATGGCTACTGGCCGCCAGAATAAGCAGGGCGATAAGACGCGATGTTTTGTTCATGGCTTGTGCTCTTATTGTGAGGTGAACTGATTAACGGGTTGTTTCAGGGCGAAGCTGTCACGTAGCGTGCTGCCGGGATAATCGCGGCGCGTCAGGCCGCGAGCCTGCAGAATCGGCACTACGCGGTCGACAAAACGTTCAAAGGTATCGGGCGTGCCGCCGTTAATGATGAAGCCGTCAGTAGCCTGGGTTTCAAACCAGAGCTGCAGGCCATCCGCCACCTCTTCCGGCGTGCCGTGAAACAGCGGGCGTGGCGTTGCCGCTTCCAGTGCGGCCTGGCGCAGGGTATGCCCATGCTGCTGTGCTTTGCGTTTGATCTCATCGGTGGTGCTGCGGAAGCTGTTCTGACCGATGTCACCGATATCCGGGAACGGCTGATCCAGCGGATACTGAGAGAAGTCGTGATGGTCGAAGAAACGCCCCAGGTAGTTAAGCGCATCGGTAATCGACACCAGCGCCGCCGTGGTCTGATACTGGCGCTCCACGTCCTCTGCATCATCGCCAACAATCACGCTGACACCCTGGAAGATGTGCAAATCGTCTGGCTGACGGCCATTCGCCACCAGCTGCTGTTTCACATCCTGGTAAAATGCCTGCGCCTCTTCACGCGTCGGCTGATGGGTGAAGATGGCGTCAGCATGACGCGCCGCCAGTTTTTTACCGTCGTCGGACGCGCCCGCCTGGAAGATAATCGGACGACCCTGCGGCGTGCGGGCGATGTTCAGCGGCCCCTGCACCTGGAAGAAATCACCGTGATGATCGAGCGTGTGCAGCTTCGCCGGATCGAAAAATTGTCCGCTCGCCTTATCACGGACAAAAGCATCCTGCTCCCACGAATCCCACAATCCTTTCACCACCTGCAGATACTCATCGGCAATGCGGTAACGCAATGCGTGCTCCGGGTGCTGCTGGCGTGAGAAGTTTTTGGCCGAGCCTTCCAGCGGTGACGTCACCACGTTCCAGCCTGCACGCCCGCCGCTGAGATGATCAAGGCTGGCAAACTGACGCGCCACGGTGAACGGCTCGCTGTAAGAGGTCGATACCGTGCCAACCAGCCCCAGATGTTCAGTGACCCCCGCCAGCGCCGAGAGCAGCGTCAGTGGCTCAAAGCGATTCAGAAAGTGCGGGATCGACTTTTCGTTAATAAACAACCCGTCGGCGACAAACAGAAAATCGAGTTTGCCCTGCTCCGCCTTGCGGGCGATTTTTTTGGCGTAATCCAGATTAATACTGGCATCGGCTTGCGCCGCCGGATGGCGCCAGGCGGACATGTTTCCCGATGCACCATGCAGAATGGTACCCAGCCGAAGTTGTCTTGTGGTCATGATGCTCTCTCTTTTTTAGTCGTAGCGATGCCCGACGACGGTGGTCAGAACCGTCGTGATTTAGCGGGTTGCAGATGAATTCAGTTCAGAATGGCTTCCCGACATCGCGCATTAAGATGTTGCAGCGCCTGGCGGGCCAGTCGGGCGAAGTAGTCGGCGGCGGGCGCAATAAGCGCCTCATCCGGGGTAAAGCTGGCATGGTGCAGACCAAAGTCACTGGCGCTGCCGATGCTGACAAACGCCCCCGGCACCTGTTGCAGATAGAAGGCAAAATCCTCACCCAGCAGATGGAGATCGGCGGTCTGCACCCGATAGCCCGCCTGCTGCGCCACTTCGCTGCTGAAGGTCGCCCAGTGCGCATCGTTGATCAGCACTGGCGGACCAGGATGCCAGCTCAGGGTTGCCTGTGCGCCATTGGCTGCGGCGAAGTGCTCAACCAGCGTGCGCACCCGCTGTTCCAGTTCGGCGCGCACCTGTAAATCGTGGGTTCGGGCCGTGCCGCCAAACTCAACGCCGCCGGGTAATACGTTCCAGCTTTTGCCGCCGTCGATGCGGGTAATGCTCAGTACCAGACTGTCCAGGGCGTTGAAACTGCGGCTGGTGAGCCCCTGTAACGCCTGGATAATCTGGCTGGCCGTCA
Organism: Pantoea sp. Lu_F5_004; assembly: GCF_051136245.1. NCBI lineage: Bacteria > Pseudomonadati > Pseudomonadota > Gammaproteobacteria > Enterobacterales > Erwiniaceae > Pantoea > Pantoea sp. Lu_F5_004. Next base: position 199,829 of record NZ_CP194947.1, on the reverse strand, counting down.
CAATGCTGTCGACACCCTGCTCCGGATACGCGGCATGTGCGCCTTTGCTGGTGACGCGGATAATAAATTTGTCAGCGTTGGCGTAGAACGCCCCGCTGCGGGTGGCAAAGGTGCCGACGGGCAGTAAAGGCTCGTTGTGCATCCCGAAGATAGCCTGCACCTCATCCAGTACCCCCGCCTCAATAAACTGACGCGCGCCGCGCGCTATCTCTTCAGCGGGCTGGAACAGGATGCGCACCCGGCCAGGTAATAGATCGGGCTGTGCGTTGAGCGTTAACGCTGCGCCCAGCATGACCGCACTGTGCAGGTCGTGGCCGCAGGCGTGCATCACGCCAGGGTGGCGGGAGTGAAAACGCACCCCGCTCGCCTCATGGATCGGCAGGGCATCAATGTCGGCGCGCAGCGCGATCACTGTCTCTCCACTGCCAATTTCTGCCACCAGGCCGGTTTCCAGTGGATAGTCCAGCAGCCGGATACCCGCCGCCTGCAACCAGCCCCGCAGTCGCGCGGTGGTGGCGAACTCCTGACCCGACAGCTCCGGCCAGGTGTGCAGTTCGCGTCGCCATTCAATCAGTTGTGACTCAGGGTTCATGATGACTCTCCACTGACGGGGATTCAGGCTGCGACCAGATGATGCGTGGCCAGCAGTTCAAGTGACTGAAGACGTGCAACCGGCTCGGTAATCGGCGTGTCGATAACAAATTCATCAATGTCAAAATTATGATGCAGCGCGTCCAGCTGGGCATGAACCTGCGCCGCCGTGCCTTTCAGAAGTGACGGCGTGCGCGGCTCAATCTGATAATCGCGGTATCCGCCCTGACGCACATAGCGCTCCGCCTGCTCAAGGCTGGCGACGTTGACGCTCGGGCCATCTTTCACCGCTACATGGTAGTGACGAAGGTTGGCTACAAGCAGGTCAGCCCCGGCGGGTGAGTCGGCTACCACCACCTGTACTGCCACCAGTGCGCGCTGACCCTGGCTCAGGCGGGAGTAGGTACTCAGCGCATGCTCCAGCAACTTGCGGTCACCATTGAGGTGAGCGGCAAAGACAAACTGCCAGCCCAGACTAGCGGCCAGCCGGGCGCTCTCTTCACTGGCACCCAGCAGAAAACGGTTCGCCGGACGTGACGGCAGTGGCGTGGCGGCTAAACCCTCATCGTCAGGATCAGTCTGACCGGGCTTGAGCCAGCTATCCAACAGCTGAAGCTGTTCGGCAAAGCTCCCTTTTTTAGCGGCATCAATGCCCTGTTGCAGCGCATGGGTGGAGAGTGGAAGCCCGCCCGGCGCTTTGCCCACGCCGAGGTCAATGCGGCCCGGCGCCAGCGAAGCGAGCAGATTAAAATTCTCTGCCACTTTATAAGGGCTGTAGTGCTGCAACATCACCCCGCCCGATCCGACGCGAATATGTCGGGTCTGGGCAATGATCCAGGCAATCAATACCTCAGGTGAAGGACTGGCCAGCTGCCCGGTGTTGTGATGTTCCGCCAGCCAGAAGCGGTGATAACCCCACTCCTCTGCCCGCTGCGCCATCTGCAGCGTGCGCTGCAGAGCCGCGGTGGGTGATTCACCCTGCAGCACGGGCGCTTTATCTAACAGACTTAATCGATATGCCATTCACCTGGTCCTTGTTTATTCCGGTTGCAGACCAGTGTGCTGCGCAGTCGATCATTGGTAAAACATCATATTGTTTTATGCATTATTGATTTCGTCATAATGGAGAACAGTGAGAAGTGAAAGGCGGCAAACGGGCTATGAAACAGGGAATCAGGCAGATATTTTGCGTATAACGCTATTCGTTGCCTGATATTCAGGTGAGTAAAATCGGTGAACTGGCAAAGGATTGCAGAAAATCGTCTTACGTATGAAGCGTTTTTTGCGCTGGCGCTCCCGGAATTTCAGACAGCATGAATACAGTATATTGAAGTACCTTTTTCACAGGATGGAGAAACGCGAGCCGCCAGATATGCAAATTAGCATATGTAGAATGTAATTGAGTCAGAGATGACTTATTGCAACTGCCAGATGTTTTACAGGACCTTATACATTATCCGGAATTAAGACACTCTACTGTAATGAGAGGTGTAAACCGGGCATGAATCGGTCTGATAGGGTCATATCCGGGCACCGCAATAGTATTGCGGCCAGAAACAAGATTATTTTTCTAAGGCCGTTGCGAATTTTGTTTCAACGGGAAAAATCGGGTGTTGATAAGCGCCACATTCACTTCACAGGGAACGCCGTCGTCGAGATAAACGGTTTCATTAAGCTGAATGACAGCATCCCCTTCCGCTAAATTAAGCAGAGTAAGTGACTGTGTATCCGTAAGATTGACGGCCGTTAAATGCTGGTCCCTTAGCTGCACTTTCTTACCGGTAACTTCTTCAATGTAGGCATATTTTGACAGTTCCAGCTTGCTGAACTCCATGCTGCTAAACATATTAACCGGCAGGTGAATATGTTCCAGAGCCACCGGGATGTCATCGAAACACATCAGGCGTAAAATTTTATAGATCTGATCGCTGTTCTTTATACGCAGCGCCTGAGCTATATCAGCAGAAGGAACCTTAATGATGCTGACCGAAATGATTTTCCTTACACCTTTATGGCTATTTCTTTGAGCCTGGTAATCAAAAGGTGAAAGCACATGATATCGGTTCGCCTGGCTACTCATCTCCGTGGAACCGACAAAAATACCCGACCCTTTAACCCGGTAAATTCTCTGCTGCTCCACCAGAATGCGTGTGGCTTCACGCACCGTTGCGCGAGTAATGCCGATGCTTTTGGCAATTGATATTTCGGTATCCAGTTTCTCTCCGGGTCGAAGGCCATCATCCTTAATTTTATTGAGGATGTAATCAACAACCTCTTTTTGTTTTTCAGTAATGCCATCAACCATTGGCTTTCTTCCCGTTTGAGTGAAGGACAGACTCCCTCTAATCCGTGTCAGTACAGTTCTGCCTGACATTGCCGGATGAGTACCACTTCCGCTAGCTGAATATGTGATCAACTTATCAAATTGGCACTGATGTTAAGCCTGATAAGCAATATTTTAACTTTACATGTTGTGTCCGTACACCTCGAAGGACATCATCAGGATGACTAGACACCTTTAACATGTACAGATGTGATGAACGTTGTGAAATATAACCCCATCTGAACAATGAGAAAATATTTTTTTAATAACCCAATGAAAATAATGAATTTTTAGGATATTACGTCGTTTTACTACATTCGATTTTTGTGTCGATCTGCTGAAAGAACGTTTATCTAAAAAAGTGATAACGGGGGTTTTCAGGGAAACTGACTGTACATACTCAGGAATTTATGAAAAATCGGAATGCACAACAGACCCTGTTCCGGTTGAGAAAATTTTATATGAGATGGGTTATGCGCAACCGGGAGCGAGCAAACGCCACACGGTTTATGCGTTTAGTTAAATTTTATTGCGCATTTAAACAGGAGGAGTAAGACGATGTCACACCTGGCTAAGTGGTTAGATAACGAGAAAATCCAGTATGTTGAAAGCGTGACTGACTGGCAGGAAGCGTTAGTTATTGCGGGACGTCCTCTGCTTAGTGAGGGCGCAATATCGCAAGATTATATTGATGCGATTATTCAGCAAAAAGAGGAGATCGGTCCCTTTTTTGTCATCGCGCCGCAGATTGCCATGCCCCACGCTCGCCCGGAACAAGGCGCACACAAACTGGGGTTGTCGATTGTGCTGCTGGGTACAGCAGTGAAGTTTGACTCCGAAGAGAACGACCCGGTGAAGGCCATTTTCATGTTTGCTGCACCGGACAGTAATAGCCATATCGAAATGATCTCCCAGCTGGCGGAAGTGCTGTCCGATGAAGAGATCATGGCGCAGATATTCAATGCGAGCAGCAAAGAAGCGCTCATGACGATTTTATCAGGCGTTTAGTCTGCCCGTTGAAACCCGAATTTTAATCATTAATTAATGAGGTTTGATATGAAAATTATGGCGGTATGTGGTTCAGGTTTAGGCAGCAGCTTCATGATGGAAATGAACATCAAGAAAGTGCTTAAAACAATCGGTGTTGAAGCTGAAGTGGAACATTCGGATCTCGGCTCTGTCACCCCCGATGTGGCGGATGTTTTTGTTATGGCCAAAGACATTGCCTATAGCGCAAACCTTCCTGAACAGAAGGTCATCATCATCAATAACATCATTGACCTGAAAGAAGTGGAGCAGAAAATACGCGAGTATTTTGAGAAAAACTGACGCTGATAATTAGATAAATACCTTACCCTCGAGGTTAATATGTTTACTCAAAATCTTTTGCAGTTCGTTGTCGACGTGCTGAAAGTGCCCTCTATATTAGTCGGACTGGTGGCATTTTTCGGACTGATTGCGCAGAAGAAGCCGTTTCCTGATGTTATCAAGGGCACGGTAAAAACTATTCTGGGCTTCCTGGTACTGGCAGGTGGCGCGACTGTTCTGGTCGGTTCACTGACGCCACTGGGCGACATTTTCAAACATGCGTTTGATGTTCAGGGCATCATTCCTAATAACGAAGCGATGGTCTCTATCGCTCTGGCAAAATATGGTGCGCCTACCACGATGATCATGGCCTTCGGCATGGTCGCCAACATCGTTGTCGCCCGCTTCACCCGACTGAAATATATCTATCTGTCAGGGCATGTGACGTTCTATATGGCCTGTATGATCGCGATTATTTTATCGGTTGCTGGTTTTGAAGGTATTCAGCTTATTTACACCGGGTCACTGCTGTTGGGCATTCTGATGGCCACCTTCCCGGCAATCGCTCAGCCCTATATGCGTAAGATCATTGGTGGCGACCATGTCGCGCTGGCGCATACCGGGACAATTGGCTATGTCTTATCAGGCTGGATCGGCTCTTTGGCAGGCAAAGGATCTAAATCTACCGAAGAGATGAACATGCCAAAAAACCTCAGTTTTTTGCGCGACAGTACCATCTCGATCTCTCTGACGATGATGATTATCTACTTAATCCTGTCGGTTTCTGCCGGTAAAGAATATGTAGAGGCTAATTTCAGCAATGGTCAGAACTACCTGGTTTACTCCTTTATCCAGGCCATTACCTTTGCGGCGGGCGTCTTTATCATTCTGCAGGGTGTGCGCTTAATCCTGGCTGAAATTGTCCCTGCCTTTACCGGCTTTTCAGAAAAACTGGTTCCGGAAGCCAGACCGGCGCTGGATTGCCCGATTGTCTTCCCCTACGCCCCGAATGCGGTGCTGGTTGGCTTTATCTCCAGCTTTGTCGGTGGCCTGGTGGGGCTGTTTGTTCTCGGTCAGCTGCATTGGGTATTAATTCTGCCGGGTGTGGTTCCTCACTTCTTCTGTGGCGCTACGGCTGGCGTGTTTGGTAATGCGACCGGCGGCAAGCGTGGGGCGATTTGCGGTGCCTTTGCTCATGGCCTTTTAATTACCTTCCTGCCTGTCGCCCTGCTGCCGGTACTCGGACAGATAGGGCTGACCAACACCACCTTCTCGGATACCGACTTCGGCGTCACCGGCATCCTGCTGGGTAATATGGCTCACTTTATGGATAAGGGAACCATCACCATGATTATCACCGGCATTTTTGGCTTGTTAGTGATTTATAACTTTACGGCTAAAAAGAAGGCGCCTGTAGAAACGAATGCAGGGTAATAGTAACGCTTAATGGCAACCAGAAAGGGCAATGAGCGCTTTCTGGTTGTTTGCGGAATACCTTCATCATTCAATTTCCAGAAAAACAACCGCACTCATATAAGTTCAGGCTCAGTTATTCAGCGAACGCTTCAAACGGCAGGTTAAAACGCGCTGCCAGTCGGGCTTTATGTTTATCCGTCAGGGGGCGATCACCACGCAGGATACGACTGACATAAGAGCGCTGCCCTATTTCATCCGCAAAAGAGGATTGAGTCAGGCCGTGCTGATCCATGATGACCCGCAAAAGTGCCACTCCGCGCGGCATAGCATCAGTACGCGCGTTAAACGCAGCAAACTCAGGGGCGCTGTTTTCGTATCGGGCGACCTTATCAGACAGTATCTCTACTAACGGGCTGTCCGGCTGGTGCTCAACCAGATATTCAACCAGTTCCAGCGCCTGCTCGTAGTCCCTTTTATCGGTACTGCCTCCCAGAAAGGGAACAATTCTGACCAGGTCATTGGTCGCCTGGATTGCTTCGGTAATCATTCTTTACTCTCCCGGTACTTCTTCACCAGCTTGTCATATTCCGCATGCGTCACGATGTGCTTGATAAAAATTTTGCCTCGATCAAAGTCAGCATAGAACATGATCCTCAGGCTGTTTCCGCCCACATCGATTACCCACCACTTTTCCCGGTACTTCATGCGGTCAAGGCTCTGAAAGCGAATTTTCAGCGCATCTGGCGTGGCAAAGTTTTCGTCCCTGAGGACCAGATAAGCCGCATCCAGTGCGGAAGCATGATTTGGATAAATTATTGCCGCTTCCCTGAACGGCCCTCTTGAGATGATATGCATTTTTCTCTCAAACTTTCCATGTTGGAAACATTCTAACCCACGAAGCTAATGTTTCCAACATGGAACACATACAGATGAGTCCTTAATGAATTGCTGGCACTAACCCTCGTAAAAAAAGGACTATTCCGATCGATAAAAGTGATCAACATCACATTTTCAACATTAGACATACTAATAAATAAAATTTAACAACAAAACAATTGAATGATAATGATTAACATTTACACTCTCATCCGCATATAACAAAGCGTTTAACGCTGCCAAATCCACAAATAATATGCGGTATTTACTCTTTTTGAGGTGAAAACTCTAATCTATTTAATGGTCAGGGTTTTTATCTGGTTAGTTAGTTTTATGTTTACTGGAGTTGTTGAGCGGACATCCAACGCTGCTGACCTTACGTCGGCAGGGTCACTGGTATTAACGCACAGGAACTGAACATGCTTTTACGCTCATCCACTCAGGCGGCACAGGATCTCGCGCCAGCATCCAACGCCAGCGGTGCCGAAACGGCTATTTTTAACGATCAGCAACTGGCGGCCTGGTCGCAGCAGACTCAGGAGGTGCTGGCGCTGATGACCCGTACCGTTACCGGCGTTGAGAAGCCTTTCAGCGGTATCCTGCCCCATGAACTGGCGACGGAATTCAGTGAGGTCGACCTCGATCGTCCGCTGGGTAATAACGATGACGCCCTGACAGAGCTGAGCCAGCTCTATCTTCGTGACGCCGTCTGGTTTCACCACCCTAAATACCTGGCGCACCTGAACTGCCCGGTCGTGCTGCCCTCTCTGATGGCTGAGCAGATTATGGCAGCGGTGAATAGCTCGGTCGACACCTGGGATCAGAGCGCAGGCGGTACGCTGATTGAGCAGAAGGTGATCGACTGGACGCTTGACCGCATCGGTCTGCCTGCCGGATCTGATGGGATCTTCACCAGCGGCGGCACCCAATCCAACCTGATGGCAATGCTGCTGGCGCGTGACAGCTGGTGCGCAGCGCATCATCCGGGGCATCTGATTAAGCATCGCGGCCTGCCTGAGACCGCGTCGAAATGGCGGGTATTTACCTCGAAACTCAGCCACTTCAGCATCCAGAAATCGATGGCGATTTTAGGGCTGGGCTATGACGCAGTTATCGCCGTTGATCACGACGACCACTACCGTATGGACGTAGCGTGCCTGGCTAAGGAGATCGAGAAATGTCGCAGTGAAGGACTGATCCCGATTGCTGTGGTTGCCACCAGCGGCACCACGGACTTTGGCAGCATCGATCCGCTGCCGGAGATCGCCCGTCTCTGTGACGATTATGGTTTGTGGATGCATGTTGACGCCGCCTACGGCTGTGGGCTGCTGGTCTCAGAGAATCATCGCTCACGCCTGAATGGCATTGAACGGGCTGATTCCGTCACCGTCGATTATCACAAATCTTTCTTCCAGACCGTCAGCTGCGGTGCATTCTTTGTGCGGGACAGCCACAACCTGAAGCATGTCACGCACCATGCAGATTACCTGAATCCGCTCAGCGCCCAGCAGGAAGGCACACCGAATCTGGTCAACAAAAGCATTCAGACCACCCGCCGATTTGATGCGCTAAAAATGTGGCTGACCCTGCGCGTGATGGGTCCGGCGGCGCTGGGTGACGCTTTCGATACGCTGATAGAGCTGACACAGGCGGCTCATGAGCGGTTAACTGCGCATCCTGCTATCGAAGTGCTGCACGCGCCTGAGCTGACCACCCAGATTTTCCGCTACGTGCCCGGCAAAAACGCCAGCGACGCACAGATCGACGAAATCAACGCCGCTATCCGTAAAGCGCTCTTCCGCTCCGGCAACGCAGTGATTGCCGGAACCAAAGTCGATGGGCGTCAGTACCTGAAATTCACCCTGTTAAATCCCACCACGACCATCGCCGACATCGAAGATGTGCTGAGCCTGATCGCGCACTATGGCCGCGAGCAGGTACGTGCGTCTGCGCTGAACGCGGCGAAACAGTGAGAGCTCTGAAATGAATAATTCCGTTTACGATTTTATTGGTATCGGTATCGGTCCTTTTAACCTGAGCCTGGCCTGTCTGAGTGAGCCGGTTGAGGGGCTGAACGGTCTTTTCCTGGATGAGAACCCGGGCTTTGACTGGCACACCGGCATGATGCTGGAAAATGCCCATCTGCAGACGCCGTTTATGGCCGATCTGGTGACGCTCGCCGATCCGACCAGCCCTTACAGCCTGCTTAACTACATGAAGGAAAAGGGGAAATTATACTCTTTTTATATCCGAGAAGACTTCTTCCTGATGCGCAAAGAGTATAATCAGTACTGCCAGTGGGCCAGTTCACGGCTCTCTAATCTGCGCTGGAACAGCCACGTTGAGTATGTCAGCTACGATGAGACGGCTGGCGTCTATCAACTCCAGGTGACCGACACCCGAAATGGCCAGAAACAGAACTATCTGGCACGACATCTGATCCTCGGCACCGGGCCTAAAGCCTGGATGCCGGAGTGCAGTCAACCGCACCGCCAGCGCCTTACGCACTCAAGCCACTATCTGGTCAACAAAGCCGAACTGCAGCAGAAGCGTTCCATCACCGTGCTGGGCAGCGGCCAGAGCGCGGCAGAAATCTACTACGACCTGCTGACCGATATAGACCGCTTTGGCTATCAGCTCAACTGGATCACCCGCGCGCCGCGCTTCTATCCGCTGGAGTACACCAAGCTCACGCTGGAGATGACCTCGCCGGAATGGGTCGACTATTTCCACGCCCTGCCCGCCAGCACCCGTGACGAACTGAATGCGCGCCACAAGAATCTCTACAAAGGCATCAACAGCAGCCTGATTAACGATATTTATGACCTGATGTATGTCAAACAGCTCGACGGCGATCTGAACGTTAACCTGTTTACTCACTCGGCGCTGACCGCTATGCGCTGGCTGCCGCAGGGAGAGTTTGAGCTGACGCTGCATCAGGAGGAGCAGGATTGCACCTTCACCCGTCGCACCGAAGGACTGGTGATGGCGACCGGCTATCACTACCAGCCACCGATGTTTTTAGAGGGCATCAACGCCCGCCTGCGCTGGGATGACAAAGGCCGCTACGACGTACAGCGCAACTACAGCATCGATTATCACAATCAGATCTTCGTGCAGAACGCCGAACTGCACACCCACGGCTTCGTTACGCCGGATCTCGGCATGGCCTGCTACCGCAACTCGGTGCTGCTGCGCGAACTGACAGGACGCGAGGTCTACCCGATCGAGCGTCAGATTGCCTTCCAGACCTTCCCGGCTAAATCGGAGCACTGAGATGAGTTCACAAACACTGTTCAGCGCCGCCCGCCCCGCAGGCCAGTTCAGCCTGAGGCCCATGCTCGCCAGCGATGCGCCGCTGATTCATAGCTGGGTCACCCGCGATTACGCCCGCTTCTGGGGCATGCAGCAGCAGAGCCTGAATCAGGTCGCTGAGTTCTATCAGACGCTGACTGCAGCCGATCCCCATGCTGCGCTGATTGGTTGCTGCAACGACCAGCCGGTCTGCCTGATTGAGTGCTACCGCGCCAGCGACGACGAGGTCGGCAAATTTTATCCTGCCGCACCCGATGATTACGGCATGCATATTCTGATTGCCCCCGCCAGCCAGCCGATCAAAGCCTTCAGCTGGCAGGTCTTCACGCTGGTGATGGACTACATGTTCAGCCGCCCCGAGGTGCGCCGCGTGGTGGTAGAGCCGGATGTGCGCAATGAGAAGATTCATGTGCTGAATAAGCGTGCCGGGTTCCGCTATCAGCACACCATTGACATGGGTCATAAAACCGCCTGGCTGGCCTTTTGCCAGCGGGAAGATTATCAACATGCGTTACTGCAGGAGTCGCAGACTATGAACACCCCCTCTTCGCTGATGAACGGTACACATCTGACGGGCGACCACTGGGCGCAGGCAAACCGCATGCTGATCCGTAAAGCGATTGCCGAGTTCGCGCATGAAAAAATCATTACGCCACAGGAGTCGGGCAACGGCAGCTATCAGCTTGCGGTGCCAGGCGGTGAAGCGAGCTACCATTTCCGGGCGTCGCGGCTGGCGCTGGATCACTGGGAAATCGATGCCGGCTCACTGCGCAAGCAGGAGAACGGTCGTGATCTGCCGCTGGATGCGCTGAAGTTTATCGTGGAGTTTAACGGCGAGATCGGTATTACACAGGCGCTGCTGGCGACCTACATGGAAGAGATCAGCAGCACGCTATGCAGCAGCGTTTATAAGCTGCAGAAGAATAATCCTGACAGCCAGGCGCTGGTCTCAGCCGATTTCCAGACGGTGGAAGCGGCGATGACCGAAGGCCATCCCTGCTTTGTTGCCAACAACGGGCGTATTGGCTTTGATGCCCATGATTATCTGGCGTATGCGCCCGAGGCCGCCGCGCCCGTTCACCTCATCTGGGTCGCGGTTCATCGCCGCAACGCCCATTTCTCCAGCCTCAGCGAGCTGAGCTATGAGCAGTTGATGCGTGATGAACTGGGCGACACCACCCTGGAGCAGTTTACTGCGCAGCTGGTGAATAAAGGACTGGCGGTTGAGGAGTATATCCTGATGCCGGTGCATCCCTGGCAGTGGCAGAACAAGCTGCTGACCGTGTTTGCGGCGGACATCGCCAGTCACGATATTGTTTATCTGGGCACCGGAGACGATGCTTACCAGGCACAGCAGTCGATCCGCACCTTCTTTAACCGCAGCCAGCCCGCGAAGCGCTACGTGAAAACCGCCCTGTCGGTGCTGAACATGGGCTTTATGCGCGGTCTGTCGCCCTACTATATGGCGACAACGCCCGCGATAAACGGCTGGCTGGAACAACTGGTTGCTGGCGATGCGTGGCTGAATCGCTGTGATTTCCGCATCCTGCGCGAAGTCGCGGCGGTCGGCTATCACAACCGCTACTATGAGCAGGCGATCAAAGGCGACTCCGCCTATAAAAAGATGTTCGCTGCGCTGTGGCGGGATAATCCTGCGGCCAGCCTGCAGTCCGGCCAGCGTCTGATGACCATGGCCTCTTTCCTGCACGTCGATCACCATCAGCAGGCACTGCTGCCTGCGCTGATAGCGGATTCTGGTTTGCCCGCGAAGCAGTGGATAGAACGCTACCTGACCTGCTATCTCAGCCCGCTGCTGCACTGCTTCTATCAGCATGACCTGGTGTTTATGCCGCACGGTGAAAACCTCATCATGCTGCTGGAGAACAACGTGCCGGTCAGTGCATACATGAAGGATATCGGCGAAGAGATCGCCGTGATGAATCCGGATGCGGTGCTGCCGGAAGGCGTGCAGCGTCTGGCGGTGGATGTGCCGGAGAACCTGAAGCTGCTCTCAATCTTCACCGATGTGTTTGACTGCATCTTCCGCTTTATCAGCGCGATCCTGCATCAGTCAGGAACGCTGCCGGAGGAAGAGTTCTGGCAGGCGGTGGCGCAGTGCGTGAAGGATTACCAGCAGGCGCACCCGGAGCATGCCACTAAATTCGCGCGCTATGACATGTTCGCGCCGGACTTTACCCGCTCCTGCCTGAACCGCCTGCAGCTGGCGAATAATCAGCAGATGATAAACCTCGCCGATCCCGCTGAGAACCTCAAGTTCGCCGGAACGCTGATCAACCCGATCGCCCGCTGGCAATAAGCGTTACACTGTCACGCTGAAATTATGCGGTCACCCTGGTGGCCGCTTTTTTAATGGCTTTATCGCAGGTATCCGTAATGGCTTTTTTCGAACCGGTCGCGCAACTGACCCGACGACATCTGATCTTTCCGCTGTCGCTGGTGTTGTTTGAGTTCGCCACCTATATCGCTCACGACATGATCCAGCCCGGTATGCTGCTGGTGACTCAGGAATTTAAGGTCGGGCCGGAGTGGGTCTCTACTTCGCTCACCGCCTATCTGGCCGGTGGCATTATGCTGCAATGGCTGCTTGGCCCCCTCTCTGACCGCATCGGGCGGCGTCCGGTGCTGCTCAGCGGCGTGGCCTTTTTTATGCTCTCGTGTGTGGCGACGCACTGGGTGCAAAGCATTGAGCAGTTCGTCCTGCTGCGTTTTTTGCAGGGCGTCAGCCTCTGTTTTATTGGCGCGGTAGGCTACGCGGCGGTGCAGGAGGCATTTACGGAATCGCTCAGCATCAAAATGATGGCGCTGATGGCCAACGTCGCCCTGCTGGCCCCGCTGGCCGGTCCGCTGGCGGGCGCGGCTTTTCTTACTGTTGGTGAATGGCGCACACTGTTCTGGCTGATTGGCGCTGTCGCAGCGCTGGCACTGGCGGGTCTGTGGTATGCGATGCCCGAAACCGCAGGTGACCGGCAGAAACCGCTGTCGCTGCGATCAATCATCAGCGGTTACGCGGCGTTGCTGAAGGATCGTCAGGTGATGCGCGGCTCACTGGCCATCGGGCTGGTCACCGTGCCCTGCATCGCATGGGTCGCATTGTCGCCGGTGATTTTAATTCATGATGCGGGACTCAGCCGCATCGACTATGCGTTATTACAGCTGCCGGTCTTCGCCGCCATGATTGCGGGCAACCTGACGCTGGGACGCTTATCCAGCCGTCTGCCCATTGAACAGCCGTTACGGCTCGGTGCCTGGCCGGTGGTCTGCGGGCTGGCAATCGCAGTCACCGCTACCGTGCTAAATCCGCAAAGCTATCTGTGGCTGACTGCCGGAATTAGCCTCTACGGCTTCGGTGCCGGGCTGGTCAGTGCCGGACTCTATCGCATGACGCTTTTTTCCAGCAGCGCCGGAAAAGGCAGCGTGGCAGCGATGCTCGGCATGGTGAGTATTCTGATTATTGCGCTGGGCATTGAAGCAGCCAAAACCGCGTATTTTAGTTACGGCACCGGCGGCTTCAGTGTGGTAAACCTGACCTGCGGTCTGCTGTGGCTGGTTCTGGTCAGCGCTTTTCTGCGTGCAGGCCAGCGGAAATTGTGCGCGGAATAATCGAATATATTTAGCAGTGCGATATAGTACTTGCCCGCACTGCTAACCATAAAGAATCCGATTACGGCATCATTAAAGCGTGATCGCCGCACCATACCCTTACAAAGTCCATGGTTATAATCTTTCTGATTTGAGGATTCTTAAGAGTGCTTCCTGGTTTTTATAACAGGAATGCCACTTTTGTGACATCGGTGTCAAAAGCATTGTCTCGCTAAGCTGTTGAGCGGTAAGTATGATCAAAAAAATGACAAAACAACTATCGGCCTTCTGAACCGACCATTTCAGATCTGGAATTTTTAACATCAATAAGGAGAAGTAATGCGACAGAGAGTCATTGTGTGCCCAGTCATTCAAAATGAGGGTAAATATTTGCTATGCAAAATGGCATCTGACAGGGGTGTTTTTCCTGGACAGTGGGCTTTGCCAGGCGGCGGAATGGAGCCAGGTGAAACAATCGAAGAAGCATTAAAGCGGGAAATCAGGGAAGAATTAGGCGAGGCGCTCAAGATAACAAATATCACACCCTAGACGTTTCGGGATGATGTCAGAATCAAAACCTATTCTGATGGAATGACTGAAGAAATTTATATGATCTATCTTATCTTTGATTGTCTGAGCGCAAACCGAACAATAACCTTCAATGAAGAGTTTCAGGAGATTATCTGGGTAGAACCTGAGGCTTTAAAAAACATTGATCTGAATGAAGCCACCCGGATTACGTTTAGCCAAAAAGGACTTATCTGAATATGCATTGCAGGATCTACTTAAAAGTCTATCGATAACTTAAGTACGATTTTAGCTAAACGGGGCAGTGCTTATGCAACGGAAAACTTCAGCGTTTTCTGGCATGTCCATTGTTTCAACACTGCCTCATCTTACACTCTATTCATGGGCTCCCTGCTCTGGCAATGGATGCCGATTTACACTTTGAACGTTTATCTTAGGTCATCCCATTCAGACTAATATCAACCACCCAATCCCGCATTTATTTTTTTCAGATAAGCTTTGACCAAATCGTTACTTTATCTGTGTGTTGCGTCATTCGATGATGATTCCGCCTGCTGAGGCAATTGATAACAAAGGAATTCACCATGAAGACGTTATTTCCCCTTAAACCACGCGCGCAAACGCTGGTTTTTACTTTACTTGCCGGGACTCTGACCTTTAACGCGGTGGCTGCACCGGTCAAAGGCGGTACGCTGATTTATCTTGAACAGCAGGCACATACCAACCTCTATCCGCCTGCCGGCGGCTTTTACCCTAATGGCGGCATTCTCAATCAGATCACCGATAAATTAACCTGGCAGAATCCCGAAACGCTGCAGGTTGAACCCTGGATTGCGGAAAGCTGGACCACCAATGCCGACAAAACCGAATACACCTTTAAATTACGGCCTGGCGTGACTTTTTCCGATGGCACACCATTAGATGCGAACGCGGTGGCGAAAAACTTTGATACCTACGGGCTGGGAAATAAAGCGCTGCGCCTGCCGGTATCGGAAGTGATTAATAACTATGAACGCAGCGAAGTGATCGACCCGCTGACGGTGAAATTCTATTTCAAAAAACCCTCGCCCGGATTTTTACAGGGCACCGCCACCATTGGCTCTGGCCTGGTCTCGCTGAGTACACTGGCGCGCAGTTTCGATCAGCTGGGCGATGCCCGTCACATTATCGGCTCAGGCCCGTTTGTGGTCAGTGATGAGAAGCTCGGTCGGGAAGTGGATCTGGTGGCACGTAAAGATTATCAGTGGGGACCGAAAAACATTCAGCAGCAAGGTCCGGCCAATCTGGATGCGATAAAAGTGATCGTGACGCCGGAAGACAGCGTGCGCATCGGTGCACTGCTGGCGGGTCAGGCAGGACTGATCCGTCAGGTGCAGGCCTACGATGAGAAGCAGGCTAAAGATCAGAACTTCCCGGTTTATGCCGCACCGACCCGTGGCGTAAACGACAGCCTCAGCTTCCGTCCGGATAATCCGCTGGTCAGCGATATCCGGGTGCGTCAGGCGCTGCTGCACGCCACCAATGCGAAACAGGTGGTTGAGACGCTCTTCTCGCCGAACTATCCGCAGGCAACCTCGGTCGTGGCGACCACCGCCGCCGGCTACGTCAATCTGGCGGACAAACTCACTTTTGATCTGACGAAAGCGAAGGCATTGCTGGACCAGGCGGGCTGGCAACCCGGTGCCGATGGCATCCGTGAAAAAGCAGGCCAGCGACTGGCGCTAACCGTCTATGAATCGCTGCCGCAACCGCAAAACAAAGAGGTGCTGCAACTGGTGGCACAACAGTGGCGCCAGGCGGGCGTCGCCCTCAGCGTTAAAGCGGGCGATGCCGGCAGCAAAACGCTGGATAACCTCGATCCCCTTAAGACCCCGCTGAACGTCACCGAAGTCGGCCGTGCCGATCCCGACGTGATCAAAAGCAGTTTCTACCCGGCTAACCGCGACAACCTGCTGCAGAAAGGCGGCTCCAGCGACAAAGTGAAAAACTTCCGCGATGACAAACTTAACCAGCTGCTGGTTGCGATTTCCGCTGAAGTTGACCCGGCAAAACGGTTACAGCTGACCGGTGACGTTCAGCGCTACCTGCTGGACCAGGCCTATGTGATTCCGATCTTCGAAGAGCCGCAGGTCTATGCCGGTGCGCCCTGGCTGAAAGGGGTCAGTTTTGAAGCGGTAGGCCGTCCGACGCTCTATGGCGCCTGGCTGGAAAAACAGTAACCGGAGGTGAGGATGCGTCATTATCTGCTGCAACGCGCTGGCCTGAGTGTATTGGTCCTGTGGGCCGCGTTTACCCTGTCGTTTGTGCTGCTACAGGTGCTGCCTGGCGATGCGGTCCTGATCAAGTTTCAGAATCCGGATCTCGGCCTGAGTCCGCAGCAGATTGCTGAGATGCGTCAGGCCTATGGCGCGGACAGCCCGCTGTGGCAGCAATATCTGCACACACTGGCGGCGATGCTGCACGGCGACTTCGGCTATTCGGTGCAGGCGGGCGTGCCGGTCAGTGAACTGCTGACCAGCAATCTGCCTGGCACACTGCGACTGGCCCTGTGCGGCTTTTTGCTGGCGACACTGCTGGCATTCGTGCTGGCGACACTGTCGCGGCTGCCTGCCCTGCGCGGCCTGCGTAATCTGCTGCAGTCACTGCCCGCGCTGTTTATCTCAGTGCCGACCTTCTGGCTCGGCATAGCCCTGATTCAGCTTTTCTCATTCCAGTTGCGCTGGATCCCGGTAATCAATCCCTCACCGTGGCAGGGACTGATTCTGCCCATCATTACGGTCGCCGTTCCGATCTCAGCGCCACTGGCACAGATTCTGTTGCGCAGCATCGATGAGGTTGCAACCCGGCCATTTGTGGCGGTGGCGCGCGCCAAAGGGGCCAGCGAGCACTCTGTGCTGTGGCGGCACATCCTGCGCAACGCCATGCTGCCGGTGCTCACTGTGGCGGGCCTGCTGCTGGGAGAACTGATTGCCGGTGCGCTGATTACCGAAACGGTGTTTGGCCTGGGCGGTCTGGGACAGCTGACGCAGCAGGCGGTGAACAATCAGGATGTGGCGGTGTTGCAGGCGGTGGTGATGATCTCCGCACTGGGTTTTGTGGTGATCAACCAGCTGGTGGATCTGCTGATGCCGCTGTTTGACCCGCGCTTACAGCTGTTACGAGGTGCAACATGAGTCTGGTTGATTACGCTGCCGCGCGGCAACCCGTGGCGGCAAAGAGGCGCACTTTACAGTTCTCGCCGGGCCTGTGGCTCGCCGTTTCAGTCATGCTGCTGGTTGTACTGGCAGCACTTTTCCCGACCCTTTTTACCCAGGTCAGCCCGATTGAAGGAATCGCGGGTGCACAGCGACTCGCTCCACAGGCCGGACACTGGCTCGGCACCGATCAGCTCGGCCGCGATCTCTTTGCCCGCATCGTTTACGGCGCGTCCCATTCGCTCTCCGCCGCCGTCATGGCGGTGGCGATCGGACTGCTGGCAGGTACCGCGCTGGGTCTGGTGGCAGGGGCTATCGGTGGCAAAACTGAATCAATTGTGATGCGCGCAGTGGATGTGCTGCTGGCGATTCCGGCGCTGCTGCTCTCTCTGAGCGTGCTGATTTTACTCGGTTTCGGCACCCTGAATGCCGCATTAGCAGTGGGCATTGCCTCCATCGCCAGCTTCGCCCGACTGGCACGCGCCGAAGTGGTGCGCATCCGTCACAGTGAGTATGTCGAAGCGGCTTACGGCAGCGGCGGCCGCTTTTTCAGCGTGTTGTGGCGTCACATTCTTCCCAATGCGCTGACGCCGGTGATCGCCTATGCCGCCCTGCAATTTGGTCAGGCGATTCTGGCGCTGTCGACTCTGAGTTTCCTCGGCTACGGCACCCCGCCGCCAGTGCCGGAATGGGGTTTGTTAATCGCTGAAGGGCGTAATTATCTGGCTACCGCCTGGTGGCTGACCACTTTTCCTGGTGTGGTGGTGGTCGCTGTGGTGCTCGCAGCCAACCGCATCAGCCAGCAACTTTCAGGAGGACGCCGATGAGCGCTCAACCGTTACTCGTGGTCAACAATCTGACGCTAAGCTATCGCAGCGGCAACCGTTGGCAGCCGGTGGTACATAACGTCAGCTTCGAGCTGAACGCCGGGGAGATGGTGGCGCTGGTCGGGGAGTCCGGCTCCGGTAAAACCACCACCGCACAGGCGATAATGGGTCTGATGGCGGAAAATGGCCGCCGCGAAGGGGGCGAGATTCTGCTCAACGGCGTGGATATCAGTCAGTGGTCGCAAAAGCGCTTCGATACGCTGCGCGGTGCGCGCATCAGTCTGGTACCGCAGGATCCCGGTAATTCCCTGAACCCGGTGAAAACGGTCGGCGAACAGGTGGAAGAGATCCTGCGACTGCACCTGAAATTACCGTCAGCGCAGCGCCAGCAGCGGGTGATTGACCTGCTGACGCGCGTCGGCCTCAGCCATCCGGAACAGCGGGTTAAGCAGTATCCGCATCAGCTGTCGGGCGGCATGAAGCAGCGGGTATTGATCGCCATTGCCCTCGCCCTGCAGCCGGAGATCATCATTGCGGATGAGCCGACCAGCGCGCTGGATGTCACGGTGCAAAAGCGCATTCTCGATCTGCTGGACAACCTGCGGCAGGAATCCCGCACCGCCGTGCTGTTTGTCACCCACGACCTGGCGCTGGCGGCGCAACGCGCAGATCGTATTATCGTGTTTCGTCACGGCGAGATTCAGGAATCGGGCCGCACTGAACAGGTTATCAGCGCGCCTGCTCATCCTTATACCCGTCAGTTACTGAATGATGCGGCACCGCAACGACCCGCCAGAGTTAAATCTGCAACCGCCCGTTTTTCTGCCCCCGCCATCCGGGCAACCGGCGTGATGAAAAGCTTTTCGCTGGGCAAACAGCAGCGTCTGCAGGCACTGAACCAGGTCAGCTTTCAGGTGGCGCGCGGCACCACGCATGCCCTGGTAGGCGAATCCGGCTCCGGCAAAACCACGCTGGCGCGCATCGTTATGGGTTTTGAAACCGCCGACAGCGGCGAGGTGACGCTGGATGGCATCGTGGTCAACGGATTACGCGGCGAGGCGCTGCGTCAGCTGCGGCGGAAGATCCAGTTTGTCTATCAGAACCCATTTGCCTCGCTCGATCCGCGTCAGACGCTGTATGCAATTATCGAAGAGCCACTGCGTAATTTTGAGCGGCTGAGCCGCAGTCAGCGCCGTGAGCGCGTGGAAGCGATAACCACGCGGGTGGCGCTGCCGCTCTCACTGCTGTCACGTCATCCTCACGAACTCTCCGGCGGTCAGCGGCAGCGTGTGGCTCTTGCGCGGGCGCTAATCTGCAAGCCGGAAATTCTGGTACTGGATGAGGCGACCTCGGCGCTGGATGTCACGGTGCAGGCGCAAATCCTCGACCTGTTGCAGCAGCTCCAGGCCGAATTGGGTCTGACCTATCTGTTTATCACGCACGACCTGGCAACGGTGCGGCAGATTGCCGACAGCGTCACGGTGTTACAAGCGGGCGAAGTCGCAGAGCAAGGTGACGTTGTCACGATTTTCAGTTCGCCACAGCATCCTTATACCCGGGAATTAATGGCTGCCATTCCTCCGCTTATTCCCTTAACCCACAAGGAGTCAGCATGAGCCGACGTCTCGGATTTTTTACCCGGCTGCTGGATAAGGTGCCGGCGAAACAGCGCTATCAGCTGGCCACCGAACAGATTCAGCATGCCGAACGCTGCGGATTTGATAATGCGTGGATTGCTCAGCACCATTTTCATCAGGATGAGGGGGGTCTGCCGTCGCCGCTGCTCTTCCTGGCGCATGTCGCCGCGCAGACCCGCACCATCCGGCTCGGCACCGCCATCATCACCCTGCCAATGGAAAATGCGCTGCGGGTGGCTGAAGATGCCGCAGTACTGGATCTGCTGGCAGATGGGCGGCTGGAGATCGGGCTGGGCTCCGGTGGCACGCCGGATTCGTTTTTGCCGTTTGGTCTGACCTTTGCCGAGCGCGGTGCCGCTTTTGCCGACCATCTGCATACGCTGCTCAGCGCCTGGCGCGGGGATTCACTGGGGCATCCTGATAATCATCTCTATCCCGCCGCGCCGCAGCTTGCCGGACGGGTGTGGATCGCCACCTTCTCGGTTGAGGGCGCAATCCGTGCCGCTAAGGGCGGCCATGGCCTGATGCTGTCCCGCACCCAGCCGCGCCCGGCGGGCCAGCCTGAGCTACCGCTGGATGCATTGCAGAATCCGCTGATCGATGCCTATCTTGCGGCACTTCCTGCGGGAACCCCTCCGCGCATCCTCGCCTCCCGTACCGCATTCGTGGCCGATTCTGACCGCTATGCCCGTCAGGTAGCTGAACCGGGAATTCGTCAGCAGGCTGCGCAGTATCGTGGTGAATTACGCGGTGAACGCTTTGATGACCTGCTGGCGCAGTTTGATGCCCATGTTGGCGGCATCGATCAGGTGCAGCACTCGCTGGCGCAGGACAGCGCACTGGCGCGCGTCACCGACATCTCATTTCAGGTGCATTCGGTTGAGCCTTCGCATGCCGACACGCTGCGCTCGATTGAACTGATTGCCCAACATCTTGCGCCCGCGCTTCGTGCCGCTGGCGAACCTCACAGGAGAATTTCATGAATCAACCTGACGATTTGATCGCCACACTGGCAGATATCGATCCTGATTCCGAACTGGCCCATGCGCGCCAGACACGTCACGCCGCCACACAACATGCTCAGGGTAGCTACACCCTGTTGTTTAGCCAGGGTGATGAGGATTTTCCGCTGGCGGAGCGACGTCTGCTGGCCGCACAGGTTGCCGGCTGGCATGCACAACCCGGCCTGCAGGCGCACTACCAGCCACAGGAGAGTCTGGCCGGGAGTAATCGGATCAACGCGGCACAGGCTTTTGCCCATCGCCTGACCTTTGAGCCGGTTACTGCTGCTCCCGCGCATCTGGAGGCTTTGAAACAGGCGGGCTGGAGCCTGCGCGGCATTGTCACAATGGCACAGCTGGTGGCGTTTGTCAGTTTTCAGAGCCGGTTGCTGGCGGGTCTGCGCAGCTTACAGGGCGATGAGGCACCGGATGAGGTTGCCCCGGTAGTCGCCGGTCACTGGCACGAGGCCTTACATACCGCCAGCGGCAAAACTGCCCTGACCGCGTTTACGCAACAGGAACTCGGCTGGGAGCCCTGGCTGCCGGCAAAACCGCTGACGGAATTCAGCAAGGAAGAGCAGGCGACACTGGCAAAATTCGGTCACACCGACTCCGACTATTTTCGCCTGCTGGCGCGCAATCTGCCGTTGCTGGAGCAGCGTACCCTGACCGATAAAGGCATTTTTTATACCGCAGGAGGGCTGCCACGCGCTGAGCGCGAACTGGCTGCCACCGTGGTAAGTAAGGTCAACGGTTGCATTTACTGCGCCTCAGTCCATGCGCGTAAAGCCAGCCAGCTCTCAAAGCAGGATGAAGCGGTACAGAAGCTGCTGAACGTCGCACCCGGCGCGGTGTTATCTCACGGACACGCCGCGCGCTGGCAGGCGATCATCGCATTCTCAGCAGCGCTGTCGCTGACCCCTGCCCAGCCGACACAGTCGCAGCTCTCTGCACTGCGTGAACAGGGTCTGGATACGCTCGCCCTGCTCGATCTGATTCAATCAACCGCCTTTTTTGCCTGGGCTAATCGCCTGATGCTGACGCTGGGCGAACCTTTTCTGCCGGAAAAACAGGGATAATCATGACTTTGCCTTTAACCGACCAACTGGTGCAGTGGCGTCGCGAACTGCATCAGCATCCGGAACTTTCGAATCATGAATTTGCCACCACGGAACGTATTACCCGCTGGCTGGAGCAGGCTGGAATCCGGCTGTTGCCGCTGGGGCTGAAAACTGGCGTCGTGGCAGAAATCGGTCATGGCGAACCCCTGATCGCCCTGCGCGCGGATATTGATGCGTTACCGATTGAAGAAACCACCGAACGCCCGTGGCGCTCACAGCAGCCGGGCGTGATGCACGCCTGTGGTCACGACGTTCACAGCGCCGTGATGCTCGGCGTGGCTTTGCAGCTGAAACAGCAGGAAGACAAGCTGCCAGGCCGGGTACGGATTCTGTTCCAGCCCGCTGAAGAGACCTTTAATGGCGCACGTCAGCTGATTGATGCCGGTGCGCTGGAAGGCGTTCAGGCGATATTCGGCCTGCATAATGCGCCCGACCTGCCGCTGGGCACGCTGCGCAGTCGGGCGGGTGCGTTTTATGCCAACGTAGACCGCTTTGTGATCCGCATTGAGGGCAAAGGCGCCCATGCCGCGCGACCGCAGGAGGGCATCGATTCGATTGTAATTGCCAGCCATATCGTAACGGCTCTGCAGACCCTGCCGAGCCGGGTGTTCAGCTCGCTGGAAACGGTGGTGCTGAGCGTGACGCGCTTTACCGCCGGTAATACATGGAACGTGCTGCCGCAAAGCGTTGAACTGGAGGGCACCGTGCGCACCCACAACGGCGAAATCCGGGCGCAGATCCCGCACCGCATGCGATCCCTGATTCAGGGTATTGCCGCCGGGTTTGGTGCGACCGCCGAACTGGAGTGGACTGAAGGACCGCCGGCCCTGATTAACACGCCAGGCTGGGTGGATGTTGCTCTGGACGTTGCCCAACAGAGTGGCTATCTCGCGGAGCACGCTGAGTCGCCGCAGATGGGCGGAGAAGATTTTGCCTTCTATCTGCAGCAGGTGCCGGGGGCGTTTGTCAGCATCGGCAGTGCCAGCGAATTTGGTCTGCATCACGCCGCCTTCGATCCTGATGAAGCGTTGATTGGCCCGGCGGTTGACTACTTCACGCAGCTGGTGCCGCGCGCGTTGCAGATTGTGGCGGCGCAATGACAAAAAAAGGAGTGCTGCTATGTCAGTTCAGGTTCCACAACCGATTCTCGATCATGCGGTGATTAACGTAGCCGACCAGCTCGACAGCGCCAGCGCGCGCTTCCGAAGGCTCGGCTTTCAGCTCACTGAACGGGGTCATCACTCGCTGGGATCGAGTAATCACCTGGCTATTTTTGGTGAGAATTACCTGGAACTGCTGGGCTATGAGACGGGCAAAGGGAGCCAGCGCGCCGATCTCTGGCAGACGCCGCTGGGATTGAGCGGTCTGGTGTGGAAAAGCAGCGATGCAGAGAGTGAATTTCAGCATCTGCAACGGCAGGATCTGGATGGCGATCCGCCAGCGGCTTTTCATCGACCGGTCACCCTGCCCGACGGTTCGGTGAGTGAAGCGCGCTTTCGGACCGTGCGGATTCGCCCTTCACTGGTACCCAATGGCCGCAGCTTTTTTTGCCAGCATCTGACGCCCGAAGCGGTATGGCAGCCGGCATGGCAGCGTCACCCCAATGGCGTGCGTAATATCAGTGAGTTTGTGATTGTCGCGCAGGATCCGGCGCTTTCAGCCCTGGTCTATAGCCGCCTGTTTGGGGCCGCTAAGGTGCTCGCCTGTCCCGAAGGGGCCTTTGTTCTGCGCGCGGGTGCTGCCACGGTTCGTTTTGCTTCGGCAGACTATGCGCAGCAGCGGTTTGGCCCACTGCCGGAAGACTATGATGGCAGCGCCCGGATGGTCGCGCTGGGTTTTGAGACGGAGGATCTCGCCCTGGTGAAACGCGCGCTGGTGACGGGTGACATTGCCTTTCAGGAGCAGCCCGAGGCGATTGTGGTGGAGTCGGCAGAAGGTTTTAACCTGGCACTGCGTTTTACCTGAGTACAGATTCAGGAGGTGATGAAAAACGCCTCGGTTGAGGCGTTTCTTCAGAGCACGGACCGATAAAATATAAAGACTTATCGAATCTTAATAGTCCATCGCAGCACGCTTAAATCAAAAAAACAGAGATGGCGACAGGCCAAACCGGGCGCATAATGCCCGGATATGCGACACAGTCAACTGACGTTCGCCGCTGAGGATTCGGCTAACCAGCGATTTTTTACCGATCTCATTTTCGAAGTCGCTCAGGCTAAGATTGTGTTGCTCAATAAGCACGCGCAGAATGCCGGGGCCTGTGCTGATTTCACTTTGACGTGCATTAAATTCGGCCAGCTCCGGATCTTTATCTTCATAGTGAGCAATGCGCGCGCAAAGCAGGTCAACCAGCGGATTATCCGGCTCATGTTCAATCAGATATTCGACCAGTTCCAGTGCTTCTTCATAATCCTGGCGCTGACTGCTGCCAGCCAGCAGCGGCACCGCTTCAGCGAGCTCATTTGACAGCCTGATAGCTTCAGTATTCATTCGGTGGTGATGCCTCCAATTAGAAGAACATGTATTTTTCGATGAATGCCCCGATGACTTTTTCATGAAGCTCAACAGAGCGTGAAAAGCAGATCGTTTTGCGGGCCAACCGTTTGATCCGTGTTCTCAGCGTCAGGTTATTGCGCTCAATGCGCTGAGTAAAAATCTTGCCGGTCAGGTGCTTCTCTTTCGGAAGCTCTCTGGCATAGCTCCCCCAGTCATCTGTGGTCAGCATTCCGATGTTAAAGGGCGTGAGCAGTGCCGGCAATTCACGACAGGTTTCATAGGTACGTGGACCAAAAGTGTAGGACAGCACGCCACCCGTTTTTGTGTTGTACGCGTACCAGAGCCAGTGCTGGCGGGCTTTGGCCGACAAAGCTCCATTGCTCATCGAGTTCACAGATAAGCGCCACATCAGCATGGACTACCGGAGATGATGTTACTCGTCGTGGCGAGAGTTTTTTAAAGTCCGGATAACGGTGTTGATGCCGACCTTCAGTGTCCTGGCGGTATCGCGAACCCCGGCTCCGTTGAAAGCCATTACGGTGATCTGCTCTTTAACCCCGGGCTTGCGGGCTTCATAAGCATAAGTGAGCTGAAAGACGCGGTGGCACTCACAGCAACGAAACCGGGCATGTCCTTTCGGGTTCTGCCCATGACGATAAACCTGAGCAGACTGACAACGGGGACAATGAACGGCAACGCTGGCCATGAATAAGCCTCAAAAGCGAGAATTATACATTACATTCAACCAATTAGAGGCATCACCTAATTAAAAGGGCCACTCAAAGTGGCTCTTTTTTTTAAAAAACGCGCATGAAGGCATTCTGCACTATGATTGACGAGGCTTAATCAGTTTATTGGCAAAGTACCAGCCTGAAAACGCCCCCAGAACAGCCAGAACTAATGCTCCGATAAGGAAGATCGCGAAGTTTTGAGACATCTGATCCTCGCCATATATGGTGCCAACAAAAACACGACTGATTAGCGGCATTAGCAAGTACATTAACCCAGCGCCACAGACAGCCCCAAACAAAGTAAACAGCGTGATCTTTAGAAGCCTCATATCACCTTCCAAAACCAGATTTCCTTAGCATTAGCAAAACTCGACCATAATCCATCGACGTTCAGTCCCCACTGGATACGGAGATAACTGAGTTTTGTTGTCAGCCGGTCCCCATTCCATAAATCAATATGGTCACCACTGCGGTTAAGAAAACTTTCATTTCCCCGTCGCCAGTAGTCCTTAAAGAAGATAATCCCACGCTGATTTTTAAGCACCTCCTCAAAGTTATCAGCGCTGACCTTCACCATTGGAAAAACGCCTGGTATGCGAGCGTTTTTTAAGGCGTTTGCTAGCTCTTCAGCGCGTAGTATGTGGTCTTCGCTTTTAGGATGTAGCCAGCAAAACTGCACTCGTAACTTAGTAACGTCATAACCACATCGAGCCAGCGCCGTGCCTATGCGTATTGCACATTGATCGTCAAAAGCTTTATGTCCGTCCTTGCGACGACACGGATTTTCATCACCCTTTACCTCCGGGTGAGCATTCCATAATTCTGAAAAATGGATACTCATTTGCAGTCCCTTACAGTAGAAAATTGTCACTATAAGCATAAAAAACCAGCAACGCCAGATACGTTAAAATTGCTTCACAATTTTACGCAATTCTGAAAGTAAATTTTCCCCTATAGTTATCACGTTCCGCCAGCGCTGGCACGGCTTTGACACGTATGAAAGTTGCACGATTTCGCGCATAAACTGCGTGCAGGTGTGGTGGGGGACACGCGCCCGCTACGCAGCATGGTGAGACCACCCCACCCCGCCCGGCCAGCCTGCCGCGCTGGCTGTGCCATGTACGGCCTATTTCTCCGCAGGAATTCGCAGCACCCTGTCAAAACCAAGTGCCCTTAGAACGCGTTATAGTGCGTTGTTATCTCTGGCAAGTATTGGGATTATGGCGAGATGGGATTTGGTAAAGATTCAGAGGGTAACGGGCATAAAAAACCGGCCGCAATGGGCCGGTCAGCAGGTGCATGATTGCGTCAGGTGTTATGCAGGGTTATGGCGACGCTCGAATGCATAGGAATGAATACCATCACGTCCCAGTACGGTCTCAGCCTCGTTCCAATCCCGGCAGTCAAAGCCCTGCGTATCAAACCAGCGAAGCAGGCCCGCGTGAGTAAAATACCAGATGTGCTCATCCTTTCTGAAATGGCGCGACCGCAACAGATGAGCGGCATTGTGAAAAATGGGAATAGAAACAAACAGCCATTTTTCAGCACGGAATAATAGCAGCCTCGGGATCGTCGATGTATTCCAGCGCGTCCCAGAATGACAGCGCCGCCCATGTTCCAGTATAAAGGTCAGCCCAGCTGCCGCGCCGGGGAACGGAGATCCGGGTCGTCATTGGCTGGCAGAATGGCGGGCTGGTCGAAAAAGGTAAGTTTGTTTTGGATGAGGTCGCCCACAATGGCCCGCCTGACCGCCTCAGCATTACGGCCAAAAGCGCGGATTTTCGCGATGACATCAACGTTAAGCGCGAATACAACTGGCATAACTGCACGGTAAGCTATGTCGTGTCCGCCATTGCTGGCCGGTATAACCTGACACCGGCCATCAGCACCGAGCTGGCAAATCTGGAAATCGAACACGCCGATCAGACCCAGGAATCAGACATCAGTTTTTTAACCCGCATGGCTGAAATGCTCGGGGCCTCCACCACGATAAAAAACGGCATGCTGCTGTTTTTCACGCCCGGTACTGGCAGAACGGTAAGCGGGCGCGTTCTTCCCTCCGTCATGATTACCCGCGCCAGCGGCGACAGCCACAGCTTCCGGGTTGCAGACCGTGACGTCTATACCGGCGTTGAAGCGTACTGGCTGGATCTCAATTTCGGGAAGAAGCGAAAAACCCGGGTGCGCGGGCAGAGGAAGAACACTGCCCCAAAATCCAGCAGCCGTGAAGGCCATTATCTGAACGGTGCCGAAGGCAATGTATATGTGATGCGCCAGACCTTTAAAACAGAGCTTGCCGCAAAGCGAGTAGCCGTCGCTAAATGGCAGTCACTGAAACGGGTGCGGCAGAATTCAGCATGCAGCTGGCGCGCGGCCGTGCAGAACTTTACCCGGAGCTGCACGCGATCATGTACGGCTTCAAGACAGACACTGATGAGGGTGACTAGACCATCACAAAGGCCACGCAAACCGTGACACGGCAGGGATTTTACACGGCACTGGAATTTGAAGTCAGGCTGACGGACTGGACGGTCACGGCGACAGAGGAATAATTGAGCAATGCCGAAGCATAACGCTATAATCCCCGGGAACCGGAAGGGAGATTATGCCATGTATCGTTGTCCAAAATGCGGCGCGTCAGCCCGAACGCGCAACAGTGAATATCTTGATAAAAAGGTCTCGCCTATCATCAGTGCAACAATCTTTACTGCGGGATCACCTTCCGCATGCTGACTGAAGTCGATGCCATCATCACCGAATCAAAACCCGACTTCAGCATTCCGATCCCGGCAAAAACATTCCCTAAAAATCATTACGGCGATAATCAGATGTGATTCACTCCTGCTCAAAGGTCTAAGCCCCGCAATGCAGGGCTTTTTGTTAGCGTGGTCGATATGTGGACGTTAATTGAAATAAAATCCTTTATTCCATATTGTTGTATAAAGATTCAAAATCCTCAACTGAGGCGTTTTTCACAGGCTTTACAACGACACAAATCAGAAGGTGTAGCTGGCGGTCACTGAGAAGTTACGCGGTTCGCCGTAGACCACAGAGCTGGCCACGTTGGTGTCATACTCTTTGTCGAACAGGTTATTGAGGTTGCCCTGCAGCGACAGATTTTTGTTCACCTGATAACGGGCGAAGAGATCAACCAGCGCATAGCTGCCCTGACGGGCACGCCAGGTGCCATTGCCTTCCGGGCCACCGACATCATTCCAGATATGTGTTTGCCAGTTCACACCGCCACCCAGCGTCAGCTGCTGCAACGTCGGCAGGCGATAGCTGCTGAACAGGTTAAAACTGGTCTGCGGCAGTTGCGGGTTAAAGGTGCTGCCATCGCGGTTTTCCGCAATGTAGCGCGTGCCGCCCAGGGTCATCTGCCAGTTGTCGGTTAATGCGCCGTTGACTTCAAACTCCACGCCACGACTCACCACGCCTTTACGGCCAATGTAGGCAACATCGCCTGAACCCTGAATCGTCTGAGTGGTTGCTTCACCGACATTATTCAGCTCGGTGCGGAACACCGAAATCGAGGTGGTGAAGCGACTGTCCATCCAGTCAGATTTCAGGCCTGCCTCGTAGTTTTTGCCGATAACGGGCGACAGGAAAGCGCCGCTGGCATCGCGATAGTCCTGTGGCTGGAACACCGAGGTATAGCTGGCGTAAGCCGACCAGTTTTCAGCGAAATCATAAATCAATCCGCCGTAAGGGGTGGTGTTATTTTCTTCCATTTCACCGCCTGGCGTTTCACGGTTCCAGTTGGTGTAACGGGCACCGATAATCAGGTGCAGCGGATCGGCGAGCGACAGACGGGTCGCCATATAAGTCGATTTCTGGCGAACCAGCTGGGTGTCGCTGGCAGGCAGACGCGGCGTCCAGGCCGATTCCGGATATTGACCGTTAAACTCGTTGTAGTTGCCCAGCGACTCCGATGAGATATTCTCAAAGGTACTGAAGTACTTGTTATCCTGACGAGTGTAATTGACCCCCACCATCAGCTCATGCTGACGACCCAGCAGTTCATAAGGACCGCTGGCGAAGGCATCAACGGCATCCACTTTGCGTTTACCGGTGTTGTAACCGGTCCCGCCTACCACCGGATAGTTGGCATAGGAAGAGACGCCCGCCCCGGTGTTACGATCGAAATAGCCATCAAGATAGCTCTGCTTACTGTCCAGGCGCATCTCGTTGTGCGCGCCGTTCAGCGTGATGTTCCAGCCGTTATCGAAGTCCTGTTTCAGATTCACAAAGACTTTACGGTTCTCTTTATCGTTGTAGGCCCAGTCAGGTGCGGTGTTGTAGCCGCGTCGGGTATGAATCTGCGTGCCATCGGTGTACCAGCGCGGTGCGCCACCCCACATGGTGGAATCCGTATTGACCTGGCTGAATTCATAGCCGACCGAAAGCGTGGCAGAGTCAGTCAGGTCAGCGTCAACCACGCCATAGATGAACTGTTTTTTGGCACCGTAGCGCTCTATGAAGCTGTTGTTATCCTGCCAGCCGGCGATCAGCCGGCCACGAACATTGCCGGAGTCACTGAGCGGAGCCGAGAGATCGGCCACGTAACGCTGCTTATTCCAGCTGCCGTAACTGGCGGAGACGGTGCCGCCGAACTCTTTACTGTCGGCGTGTTTGCGCACCATATTGATGGCGGCTGATGGATTGCCCGGTCCGGTTAACAGCCCGGTCGCTCCGCGCACCACTTCAACGCGTTCATAGAGCGCCATATCGGTCTGCGCATCGCCCAGGTTCCAGCGAGCGGCAAAGGCAGTAGGGATACCATCGACCATGTAGTTGTCGATCATAAAGCCGCGCGCATAGTAGTTGGTACGATCCATATCACCACTGATACCACGAATACCGGTGGTATTTGCGAGCACATCATTCAGTGACTGGAGTTGCTGATCGGCCATACGCTGCTTACTGACGATGCTGACTGACTGTGGGACATCACGTACGGTGCCCAGCATTTTAGTGCCCGCACGGGTAACCGGTACGCTGTAATCAGTGGCGGGCGAAGCGGCTACGGCATCATCGGCTGACGCGCTGACCGTCATAGTCTGGTTATCGCTGGCAGCGGGTGTGCCGGTCTCTGCGGCATGAGCAGCGTTATGCGCCAGCGACGAGGCGACGATGACAGCCAGCAAGGAGAAGCGGAATGGACGTTGCAGAGCAGAGGTGCCCGTCGCCCCGGGGTGTTGAAGATCGAAAGCGTTCATTAATTCCTCAATTATCTTATGTTTTTATGCTGCCACTGTCACGACCATGCTTCCTGCGGACATCGCTGCCCTGCTTATGGTTTGAGGAACCAGAAACCTTTCCCTGAGCGCATGCGCGCGGGTGTGATGAACCTCTAAAACAAATGAGAAATATACGCATTGCGATTATCATTGCAAGATTTTGTTAGCAAACAATACGAATTTTTTCAGGGAATTGTCTGCGCGTGAAAGGCTACCTGAAGTTGATAAAGGCAGGGAGGCATTTATAGGGTCAGCACGCCTGCTGACTTGTCAGAGAAAGAGGGCTGCTGCATCATTATTTGATAAAGATAAAATCCTGTAATGGCCGTTCATTGAACTGTAGTTGTCACTCCTGATGCCACAATATCTGCCTTAAATCTTTTATCACCTTATTTAACACCAGATATTGCAGGAATTCGTACGTGCGCAAAATTTCAACACTTATAACGCTGATAACGACCACCGTTTTCAGTGTTTTTTCAGTCCACTCCGCCACACTTGTGGAGACCGTGAGTGCGGGCTGGGATAATTTCAGTGATAAAGTCGCCACAACCTGGCAGCAGCCTGAAGGTTACGACTTTTATCTGCCCGCAATTACCTGGCACAACAGGGCCACTTACGATCGTGAACACATCAATAAATATAATGAAAGACCCTGGGGCGCGGGCGGAGGTATCTCCCGCTACGATGAAAAAGGGAACTGGAACGGCATCTACTTAATGGCGTTTAAGGACTCCTTTAATAAATGGGAGCCATTTGGTGGCTATGGCTGGGTGGCAACATGGCGTCCGCTGGCCGACCAGAATTTTCACTGGGGTGCGGGTTACACGGCGGGCTTTACCGCACGGCACAACTGGGATTATATTCCTGTGCCTGCACTATTGCCGCTGGCCTCTGTCGGCTATGGCGCTCTCGATTTCCAGATGACCTATATTCCCGGCACCCATAACAACGGCAACGTCTATTTTGCCTGGCTGCGCTACCATTTCTGACAGTTGCCGATATAAGCGTTAGCGTGACATCGCCATGACCGAGAGATCGTCCAGCGTGAGGGTTTCGCCATCATAGCGATGACGCAGCAGATGGTAACTTTCGCATCTAATAATCTGCTCAACCGCGTTCGAAAAGATAGTCATGGCGCTGCGCATCTGGCTCAGATAGTCATGGGTGTCATAGACCCGATCGATTCCTTCCAGCGCATGGTTCATGATTTTTCGGGCGACGTCATTAGGCGTGTCGAGCGCTGAGAGCTTTGAACGCGCAGTCCTGCGCAGATCGCGCGGGGTAAACGCCTCCAGTCCCAGCCCACGGGGAGCGCGGATCATCCGGCGAAGTGCCTGATTCAGCGCGCCTTTTGACAGCGGCTGTTGCGGATCGCGTGGCGCGGGCACCAGCCAGGGTGAGTCCGGATCGGCGGCGCGCAGCAGTGCTTCGATGCACAGACGCATTAGCGGTGAAATGGGCAGCACATGCTCCCGCTGCGATTTATTGCGCGTACCCTGCATCCACAATCCTAATTGCAGATCGAACTCCGCTTTCTGCGCCTGCACAATTTCATCCGGCCGCCGGGCGCTGACCAGACATAAACGCAGCGCCCAGCGCGCCTGTTCCGAGAGCGCCCAGTTATCCAGCCCATGCCAGAACACCCAGATCTCGGCATCGGTGAGTTGCCGACTGCGCGGCGGCGTAGCACGACCCGCGACATCACGCTTTTTCATTGAAGCGATGGGTGAATGATCGAGATAGCCCTGCATCTCGGCCCAGGCGAGAAATTGTTTAGTCAGCGCGAACACCCGCCGCGCCTCCTCTTTTTTACCGTCGGCGATCAGAATGTTATAGAGCCGGTTAAGGCGTAAACGGTTCAGCGTTTTGAGTGGCTGCGAACCGATGTTCGGCAGGACATGTTTCAGCAATGAGGAGATAGCGATCTCAGGACGGCGCCGGCTGATCAGCAGCGAGAGTTTTACCCAGACCTTCATGACCTGCTCCACCGTGCCTTCATCGCCAAAATTATCCAGCTCGCTGAGCGAAGCCTTTTTAACCTGCTCCAGCCAGATCAGTACATGGCGGCCTACGTGGGCTGAACGCGCAGGGATCTGTGTCAGATCTGGGGTCACATTTATACCTGTTAGTCACTGAAGAGCGGGCCATTCTATCCATTGTTTATCTGTGACTCCAGACCTAATAAGTCTGGAGTCATAAAGACGCGTTTTCACGAAATCTGAGGAAGTTTTCGGGTGATGACCAACAAGTAAAACTACCGTTACTTCCCTCTCCTGGCTCACCGTTATGGCGAATAAATAGCCCATTGTTAGGGAATGTAAAGGTGGCTTACCGCGATATACAATGATAACTATTATCATTATCATACGCATTTGCTTACATACCTTAATACTTCAGGGAGATTTTCTAAGTGAATGTAACCATGCGTGTCCATAAGCGCCCTGTTGCGCTACTGCTGGCCGGTTTATTGAGTACCTCTGCTAACGGCGCTAATCAGGAAGAGACAGAAAAGCTGGCTGATGATGAGACGATGCTGGTCACCGCTGAACAGGAGCTGAAACAGCAGCCTGGCGTTTCGGTGATCACCTCGCAGGACATTGAGAAAAACCCACCGGTCAACGACCTTTCCGACATTATCCGTAAAATGCCAGGCGTAAACCTTACCGGCAACAGCGCCAACGGCGTACGCGGCAACAATCGTCAGATCGATATTCGCGGCATGGGGCCGGAAAATACGCTGATTCTGATCGATGGTGTGCCGACCACCTCGCGCAATTCGGTGCGTTATAGCTGGCGTGGCGAGCGCGATTCCCGCGGTGACTCAAACTGGGTACCACCAGAAATGGTTGAACGGATTGAAGTGATTCGTGGACCGGCGGCAGCGCGTTACGGTTCCGGCGCGGCCGGTGGCGTGGTTAATATCATTACCAAACGCCCGACCAATGACTGGAGCGGATCGCTGTCGCTTTATACCAACCAGCCGGAAGATGATAAAGAAGGCGCAACCCGCCGCGCTAATTTTAACCTGAGTGGTCCGCTGGCGGGCGATGCCCTGACCATGCGGCTCTATGGCAACATCAACAAAACCGACAGCGATGCTTTCGACATTAACCAGTCGCACAATGGTTCTGCCGCCGCCGGTCGCGAAGGTGTTCGCAATAAAGACATCAACAGCGTGCTGTCGTGGAAGATTACGCCATTACAGGTGCTGGATTTCAGCTACGGATACAGCCGTCAGGGCAACATCTACGCCGGTGATACCCAGTACAGCAACGGTGCCGGTAATGCCTTGATCGAATCTCTGGATGGTTCAGAAACCAACCGTCTGTATCGTCAGACCTGGGGCCTTGCGCATAATGGCATCTGGGACTGGGGACAATCTAAGCTCACCTTTAACTATGAAAAAACCAATAACACCCGCCTGAATGAAGGCACGGCGGGTGCGGGTGAAGGCCGGATCAACAGCAATACGTTCTCAACCAGTCGCTTTGAAAGTTACCGGGCTGGAGGCGAAGTCAGCTTCCCGCTGGAACTGCTGCGTGAACAGACCGTTACGCTGGGAGCCGAGTGGAACCGTGATGAGCTGAACGATCCAAATTCAATGAACGGCACCAGTGCGCCTGGCGTATCCATCGATGGTGTCAGTGGTGATGCGGGCAGCCGCAACAGTAAAAACAGCGCAACGCTGAGCTCACTCTATTTTGAAGATAATATTGCTGCGACCGATAGCACTGAAGTCATCCCCGGTCTGCGCTTTGATTATCACGACACCTTTGGCGCGAACTGGAGTCCGTCGCTCAATATTTCTCAGGCTCTGGGAGAAAGTTTTACCCTGAAAGCGGGTATCGCCCGTGCGTTCAAAGCCCCTAACCTTTATCAGTCCAGCGAAGGCTATTTGCTGGCGACGCGGGGAAATGGCTGTCCGATCAACGTTACCCGTGGCAGTTGCTATCTGCTGGGTAATGAAAATCTCGATCCTGAAGTCAGCATCAATAAAGAGCTGGGTATCGAGTTCAGTCAGGATGGCTATATTGCGGGTATCACCTGGTTCCGCAATGACTATAAAAACAAAATCGTCTCCGGGACGGAAGTATTGGGTTACGCCTCTAATGGCAACAATATCCTGCAATGGAGTAACGGTGGCAAAGCGGTAGTGGAAGGTCTGGAAGGCAATGTCACTATCCCGCTGGTCAGTGACGAGCTGGAGTGGCGGACTAACGCAACTTATATGATCGAGTCGAAGGATAAAAAGACCGGTAATCCGCTGTCGATCATTCCTGAATACACTATCAATACGATGCTGGACTGGCAGGTGACGCAGGATTTCTCCACTAATCTGAACTGGACAATGTATGGTCGTCAGAAACCACGCCAGTATGCGGAATCCCGCACAGAAAACAATTCAATGTCGAATCGCGAAGTCGGCGCTTATTCAGTGTTTGGGGTCAATTTTAATTATGACATCACCAAAAATCTGCGTGCTAATGCGGGTATTAATAACCTGCTGGATAAACAGCTATATCGCGAAGCTGATGGTGCATCAACCTATAACGAACCGGGACGCGCATATTACGCGGGTCTGACAATGACATTTTAAACGACTAAAGCGCTTCCGGCTGGAGGCGCTTTTTTTGCGGTTAAATACTAACCTTCATTTTTTCCCGGGCTTCTTTTTTTAACTACTTAAAATCAACCTGCATCAGCTCGGCAATCGTTGAATCACGTGTCGTCAGTACGCAGCGATCCAGATAATCAGTGAATCTGGAGGGCTTGTTCATGCCAAGTTGCAGCAATTTGGAATTATCAAATACCACATTGAGGTTTGAGAAATGACCATAGAGGTTCATTGCGCGCAACATAATCCTTTCGTTGCAGGGACCAAATAGATCCTTAAACGTTCTTCTGCTGTCAGAAAGCTGTTTAAAAGACACCTTCTGGTAATTAACGCCTAGTGCCCTGCTCCCTGATGCTTTGGCCATCGCCTCATCAATTTCTGCAAACGTCACACTGCTCTGTGTTCCGGCAGAAATATGAATCACCTCATTGATGACCTCTTCTGCATCAAGAAGCAGAACCAACGCTTCCGCGCAGTAATCAACCGGAACCACGTCAATACGATCGTCGAGGTCGCAGGTAAACTTCCCCAATGCCAACACCATCCGGAACACCCAGAAAATACTGGCTGAAGGCAGACACCCCTGATCGGAATGACCTATCACAATCGACGGCCGGGCAATAACCAGTGGCAATCCAGGCAGCTTCTCTGTCATCAGCTTTTCAATTGAGGCCTTACTCCAGGTATACTCAACAATATGCTGCTCCCGATGGGATCCTGGCTCACGTTCAGTGACCAGCGAGCCGGGTTCAGGCGCACATGACATTGCGGTGCCAACGTGAATAAATTTTTTCAGGCCCGCGACACGACTCATTCGTTCGGCAAATTGAAATGTTCCGTCAACATTCACTTTCCAGATAGAGGGATTATTGCCAAAAGAAGCGACGGCCGCACAGTTAATCACGTGCGTAACGTCATTAATCCGCGGGTCAGTAATAAAGTTTTCCGTCAACGCCAGGTCGCCCAGGAGAATATTTTCCTGGGCTATCATGTTGATTAGTGACTCATTTAAACCAAAGTTTTTCAGGTTTGCTTTAAGCCGTCTTAATCCCCCTTCAACGCTTTCGTCCCTGACCAGCAGCAGCAGGCGATCTTTAACTCTGTTCTGCAATAAACTGGCTACGACTGCCCCGCCTAAAAAACCTGTTGAACCGGTAATGAGTATATTTTTCATGAGAGTGCCATTCGACCTGGTTGATAAAAGGAAAGCATTAACAAATGTTTCACGAATAGGAAGAATCAAAACGATAATTGAATAGTCTGGGATAAATAAGTTTTGATCAGCAACCTGGAAAACTCAGGTGATTGCTGAACCCGACACTAACACGTCTCTAACTTATCAGGCAGTAAACCAGACCCTTACCAGGCTGATAATTATCGCCAGGCTCAACAATACTGTAATTATTTCAGTAAAAACCATTCATTTATATTTTGTTTATATTCAGGAAAAGCGGGGGAAGCATCAAATATATTTACCCCGCTGGGTTCAGCGTCTGATTTGAACAACTTTACCCATTTGGGAGCAAGCTTTATTTATAATTTTTTTCCGTGAACTTAGTAGGATTTTTATAAATGAATTTAATTAAGAATTTATTAAGGACGAATCAGGATGCAGATAGTGGCTGCAACTTAAACAAAGACTATTAAAATAATTAATCCACACCTTTGTTTAGCCTGCGTTTAATTATTACTAATTAAGCCCTGCCCGCCGGGAAATAGTTCTCTCCCAAACCTTTCTGCGTTCTGTGACATTCCATTACAGGTTAATGTGCCAGGGTACAGGCAGGTGATGTTTACCTTATTGAAGAGTGCACCACTCTGCTTTGCTCCGGCAACAGGTATGATTTTGTATCAACCCGATGCCGATAGCTTCTTTGGATATGCAAACGATGAGTGTACGGGTGGAGATCCGACTTCAGCTCAGACAACATGTGGCGATTTGGTTTTACCTGTCACTCTCGTTCGTATCTTTGTAGAGAAACAAAGTTGAGGTGGGTGAATGTTAAAACTATTAAGCTGGTACCGGGCGGGAAGTTCAGTTGCGAAGAGCAGTCAGGAAAGTACCTGATACTCACTCTGGCCTGACAACAGTATCTGTTGTGCCGAAGGAAAACATTCTCATGATAACTGATCAATTCATAACAATGGCGAGCCAGTCAGCTGATTAAAAGCAGGACAACCGGCCTCCTTATTGCGTGAAAAGCGTAACGACAGGTAACTAATGTCGTGATTCCTGTATCCCGGTCAGCGAAACACCCCAGAGTGCGGCTATGCTCTGCTGAGTTCAACCTGCAACTATAACTACCAGGATATTAAGTGATGAAAAAATTATCAGTTATTGTTATTGCTACCGGACTGTTTCTGTCGGTGAATTTACAGGCTAATGCCCAGGGATGTCTGAAGGGAGCCGCAGTAGGCGGCGTCGCAGGTCATGTTGCTCATCATGGTGTGGCCGGTGCCGCAGCGGGCTGCGCAGTCGGTCATCATATGGCGAAGAAAAAACAGAAAGAGGCTGAGCAAAATCAGCAATCTCAAAAATAAGCTGAGGCTGTAGCACCGATGTAAATCAGCTGATTACCGGGCAATGTGATGTCCGGTAATCGCTGAGTGATAACCATCCTGAGTCTGTTGACTCACAAAAGTACGGCGAATTAAGGGCAGACGGTTACGGTAATAATGATTTATCAAAAACTAATGCCTGTATAAGTAAATGTAATAGCAGGTAGACTGCGTTTTAGCATGATTAATCCGCGATATTAATAGCAACAGACTTAAGCGATGACGGGTTATTCAGGAAATTTACTTAGCTTACCCTTTCGCTCTTCCCGACTATAAGATTCAGACGCTAAATTTTTTAAGCGTTATGACTATTACGCCAGTCATCAACCATTTCCTTTGAGACTTCTTTTTTATAACAGACAGGTGCATATCCGCCCTGCTTGCTCCATGCGCTTCGCCTGCCACAGCTACTGCCATTGCGTGCTGCGTTAAAAGGGCATGCGCAGACACCAGGATAGGCGGCGATTGAATCTTCGATGATGAGCTGACGGATTTGATCATCGGACTGCTTCGATGTTTTAGCTTCAGATGCACTAACCCAAAAAAGAGACATGGCCAAAGTCAGAGAAACGACGATTTTGCTGTTATTCATGATTCCCTCCAGAAGTGAGGAGGATAGCTTAATGCACTGCAATGTAATGCAATGCCTGGAATAAGAAGCATTGCATCGCCTATTCTGGCAGATGCTCCCTCACTACAAGCCTGCCCCTGTTATAGTGAGCCAGAGAGTGATTTTATAACAGCCCAAACGGAAGCTTTCCTGAGAACTGCCAGAACGGCTAGCAGGCATATTAGTCTTTTTGAAGGTTCACTCCTCATCAGGCTGGGCGTGGACTTGTCTATTTAAGGTGTTTCAGGACTGAAAAAGTCGTCAGAGTAGCCGATAGATTCATCTCCTCCTTCTCATCAAGAGCAAGGCCTTTTGAGCGGGACTTCCAGTCTCAAATGCTTTGAATTTCTATTACTTACACCAGCTACTAAATTCAAATAATCTTTAATGATCACTATCATGCCAATTCTATGTAAGTGACCAGTAATCTGAATAAGGTATGCCTATTTTTAATTCAGACAGTGGAAAACGCCTTTTAAAAAAATGTCCTTTATCGAACCAGTCGCACAATGCCATGCCATCTGCATATTCAATTACCACCATTATTCTCCTTCTTTTTTTTCGCCGAACAATGGTGCCCACTTCAATCATGCGGATGCCTTAACCGCACTATTGCCGGTTACGTCATGGTTGTCTGAAAGTATCGTTCTGACAATGAAGTCATTACTTTTTCTCAGATCTCCAATCTCTGGCTGGAGTTTTCCATATATCCGCATACCTTCCAGCATCATGAAAATGCTTTGAGCCATGACTCGCGCATCTTCATCCTGGCGAAATACCCGCTGATCCTGGCCTCTTTTTAAGATATTCTCTAACTCGTTAATTAAGAAGTTAAATTTACAGGAAACTTTGCCTTTAACCTCTTCGTCTCCGGGTAAAAGCTCGCTGGCTGCCGCAATAGTAAAGCACCCTTTCTCTCCGGCAGGAGCAGATGATAACTGAGCCACAAATTCCAGCGTTTCTCGTAATGCAGCTTCTGGCGACATTTCTGCATTTCGTTTCACTGTCCTTGAAATGCCTGCATCCATGTATCGCTGCAAAGCAGCCAGGTAGATAGCGCGCTTATCGGGATAAAGTTTATAGATGCTGGCACTTGCCAGACCCGATGCTTTCATAAGGTCAGCCATAGATGTTGCCTGATATCCCTTCTGCCAGAAGCATTCAAGTGCGGTGTTGAGGAAGGTCTCTGGATCGAATTCTCTGGGTCTGCCTGCTGATGCTTTCATAAGGTTCTCCTGTGCTGACGATTGATTGTAGATCGATCAATCTACAATTAAAAGGCTTTATCTAAAACTTGTGTTAAAAGTCATGCTTTTCGTCTGATAAAATTTAATGCTGAGTCAGCGGACAAACACAGGTGAGTGATTAGCCGCCTTCTGGCGGCGGCAGGCAAATACTTATAATGGGATTACAGTCTGGACATGATGCTGAAAAACGTAGGGATCTGATAACAACTCATATTGTTCATCATCCGGATAGGTAACGGCAATCTGATACTGGTCGCCTGCAAAGGCTTTGATGGCTTCTGAATCTTCCCAGTACGTCGCAAGGAAGAAATGCTCCCACTCGCCCTGGGTTCTCTGCGTACATAGGCTCCCAGATTTCCTGGCGTCGCTACTGAATGTTCAACACCGGTCTTCTGCAAGTGAGTTGCAAAGCCTTCGGCATGCCTGGCCGGTACGCATCCGTGCCATGTTCTGACAATCATGTTGCTATCCTCATGTTGTTGAAGAGTTTTAACCTTAACATGACAATGCAGGAACACGGACTCGTTCTATGGGGGTGTAAGATGGAATTTTAATAAATTGCGTACCGGCTAGATGATCATAAACAGAGTGTCGGGCATACAAACAATCGCCCATTTTGATCATCATAAAGCTCATGCTTTTTGTCTTAAGAAAGACCGACGTGATAACCTTCGAAGATACGACAATTACGCCTGACGTTTGGTTTACCATGAGAACTAACCGGTTCAGGGAACTGCCGCTCATCAGCGCCACATACTTAAGACTCAGGGAGAGAGTTGCCAATGGATACCTATTCAACCCGCCGTTTCGTGCTGATAATTACCGGAGTGCTGGGCTGCATATTTACTTTTTTTGTGTGGCGCAATGAAATTGACCGCAATACATTTCTTACTCAATCCACTCTTGATGCACTATGGAGTGCCGTCCTGCCTCTGGGACTGTCTATTTTTTTAATTATTAAAAAATGGGGTAAAGGTGAGGCTGTCAACGGCATAAAGAATAACATCAAACTTTTCGCAGGGTCAGTTCTGTTGGTTACCTTTTTTAGCTATATGCTGCTGACCACGGTTATCTGGCTACTTCCGGGCACCCTCAGCAACTATACCGCTTATAGCGAGTTTTCGGGCGGCGGGCGTCACGACTGTTCGGGTGTTGAGGTTAACGACCCGGACCTGCAAAGACGGATAAAAGTCTGTGAACCCGTGGGCAATTATTTTGCCGGCGGAACGGTTCGCGTGACTAAACGAAGCAATGCGGCAGGCATGAGCATTGTTAACGCTAAAATCAAAGAGTAAACGTCATTACGCAGCTCAGGGCCTGAGTAACTTCAGGCCCACACATAAACCGCATGATTTCTTTAAACAACAGCCGTCATTCTTTTGTTAAAACTCAGAACTCCACATCTTCCAGGCTGAAGATTTCAGTCTGATCATTGTAGGAAAAGATTTCAGCGTATCTACCCCAGTTAATCACGCTATTCAGAGTCTCTTCAGCGGCGCTGTCAGAGAGAAAATCTTCAAGCTCCTGCTCAAAACGCAAACGTGGCGCACGATGTCCTGGACGTTCATCCAGGACATTTTTTATCAGCGCCGCCAGCGGGACGTAACGCAAAAGATGAGAAGCAAACATCACTTTACGCGGTTGTGTATCTGCCCCAGCAAAGATTCGCGCTGGTGGAGTAAGGACGATATCCCCTTCACTGACATCGGCAAATCCCAATGCCTGAAGCATCTCTGCAATCGGAAATAATTCATCTACTTCAAGATGCAGTGAACGGGCCACATCCGGCATATCCGCCCTGCCGTGATACGGTGCCGCCGCAAGCGTTTCAATCAGACCGGCTATAATGTTGGTCGATACCTGAGGCAGGCGGGCGCCTAAGGTCAGGCTCTTTTTAACTGGGTCATTAACTGATTTGGCCGTCATTCGCGTATAGACCTCATCGACCAGACGGCGGAATGACGGATCCAGTCGATTACGCGGATGCTTAAACGGTACCGTGATCTCGGCCATCACCCGCCCAGGGTTTGAAGACAACACCAGAATTCTGTCACACATCAATACGGCTTCTTCGATGTTATGCGTGACGATGAGTACCGACTTCATAGGCACCTGCCCTTCATTCCACAAATCCAGTAGATCAGTACGCAGCGTCTCAGCGGTCAGTACATCCAGCGCAGAGAAAGGCTCATCCATCAGCAATAGCACCGGTTCAACTACCAGCGCGCGCGCAAAACCTACACGCTGACGCATGCCTCCAGACAATTCTCGCGGGTAGGCGTTTTCATAACCATCCAGACCGATTAAATCTATGGCAGCCAGGGCGCGTGTTCTGCGGTCCAATGCGTTAACACCCAGCGCCTCCAGTCCCGCTTCCACATTCTGCAGAACGGTCAGCCAGGGAAATAATGCAAAGGTCTGGAATACCATTGCCACCCCTTTGGCCGGACCGTTAAGCGGCTTGCCGAGATAGTCAACCGAACCTGCTCCTGGGTTAATCAGTCCTGAGATAATACGTAGTAATGTCGATTTACCTGAGCCTGACCGCCCGAGCAAACCCACGATCTCGCCTTCCTTCAGGGTGATATTGACATCATCGAGGATGAGCAACTCTTCATGATTGGTCGCGTAGCCGTGTTTAATTCCCTTAACAGAGAGGACAGTAGCGCTACCTTCTGCTTTTGTTTTGGACACATCTGTGTTCTTTAATGCCTGGCTGTTTATCATCTGAATTCCCCTTAGTTTGCCCGATATTTTGATTCACCGAATTTGTACAAAGGTCGCCACAGCAGACGATTGAACAGCGTGACAAACAGCGACATAACGGCTATGCCCAGAATTATTTTTGGGAAATCCCCGGCGACAGTCATCTGCGCAATATAAGAGCCCAGGCCATGTGCTTTAACCTGGGTGCTTCCCCACTGCACAAATTCCGACACGATACTGGCGTTCCACGCCCCACCTGACGCAGTAATAGCGCCTGTTATGTAGTATGGGAAAATGGCTGGCAGCATCACCTGACGCCACCATTGCCAGCCACGGATATGGAAGTTGGTCGCGGCTTCCTTGTAGTCATTAGGAAAGGCCGTGGTGCCTGCGATGACATTGAAAAGGATGTACCATTGAGTGCCCAGAATGATCAGCGGTGAGAGCCAGATGTCCGGATTAAGATCAAAATGGACAATCACGATCACGAAGACCGGGAACATCAAATTTGCCGGAAACGCGGCCAGAAACTGAGCAACCGGCTGGATTTTTGCTGCCAGCGCAGGCCGCAGGCCGATCATCACCCCAAGCGGCACCCATACCAGTGATGAAATGATAATCAGCAGGGTGACGCGTAATAGCGTAATCAGCCCTGCGGTAAAGACATGGCTGACATCGTCCAGGGTGATCTCGCCATGCATATAGGCGATCACCCGGTAGCCGACATAGAGTGTGACGCTAATAACCAGTGCGCCCCAGCATAGATCTGCCAGGCGTGAGGCACTTTGAATGTTCTTTTCCGGCGGCAACTGCCTTACGACAGGCCAGCGCCAGCCGATGCGCGCAATCGTGGAAAATAACAGGCGGAGCGGTTTGATCAACTGCTGAATCAGCCGGGTTCGGCGTATCAGGTCGCGCACCCAGGATGTTGGCGCGCGATCCGAACGGGTATTTTCCATTCGAAACTTGTCAGCCCACGCCACAAGCGGCCGGAACAGCAACTGATCATAGGCCAGAATCACAATCACCATCGTGAGCAACACCCAGCCTATGGCGTGAATATCTTTATGCAGAATAGCCTGAGCCAGATAGCCGCCTACGCCGGGCAGTGTATAAGCGTTATTGCCCACGGTGATTGCTTCGGAGGCCACGATAAAGAACCAGCCACCAGACATTGACATCATCATGTTCCAGACCAGCCCCGGAACGGCAAAAGGCACGTCCAGTTTCCAGAAACGTTGCCATGCTGTCAGATGGAAACTGCGGGAAACCTCCACCAAATCCGCAGGTACGGTGCGTAAGGATTGATAGAAGCTAAAAGTCATGTTCCATGCCTGGCTGGTGAACAATGCGAAGATCGCCGCCAGCTCGACGCCCAGTACCTGTCCAGGAAACAGCGCAATAAAGAACGTCACGGTAAAAGAGATATAGCCCAGCACCGGAACGGATTGCAGAATATCGAGAATGGGTACCAATATTTTTTCAGCACGGCGGCTTTTGGCAGCCAGCGTGCCATAAATCAGACTAAATAGCAGTGAAGCCAGCATGGCCACCAGCATGCGCAACGTGGTTCGCAGGGCGTAATCGGGTAAATTCACAGGGTTAAGAGAAATAACCTGAGTTTTTAAACTTTCAATCGGCAACAACGTTTGATCAAAACCAACCGCCGCCATCGCTATCAAGCCGATAATCAGCGGAAATGCCACAACATCCCAGGCATTTAGCATCAAACGCCTGTTGGCAGCAAGCATTGTAAACCTGAAGTTCATAGGGACTCTCTTTTACTCATCGCTGGAGTGTAAGAAGTAATGCAAGAACATGATTATCAGGCAGGCTGATTAAACGCATCGTTGACCAAAACTCTTTTTAGATTAATTTTTTGTTACAGGAGGCTGTGGCCAGGCTTATCAAGAGAGGGAATAGTCAGGATGTGTGTCAGGAAAATAAAATGCAGAAACGCCGATCACCGGAAATGATCGGCATTAATATTGCTACCGCTTTATCGGAGATTTCATCTGGCAAAGCAGTTTTATTTGTAAAGCTCAGCAGTCATGTGCACGCGATTATTAGTACTGGCCTCCAGAATTTTATACTGCTCATTCTGGGAACGGGCCTGAGCGGCAATTTTTGCCTGTGCACCGTCCATGGTTAATGAGGTAACAGAAATGGTCTGACCCAGGCTGCCAAAGGAAACCAGAGAGAGTGCAGCGACAGTAGCAAGTGACAGATTTTTGACAGTTTTCATCGATATAATCCTTCACGTTTTGGATTGAAAAACTTATTGTCTGCGACGAGCAAATAATAATCATTGTGTTTATGACCGTGTAACCAAAATGTGCTTTAATTGTTAAACCCCCTTTCAATCTGGCGTTCGGCTTAAGGGTTACTCCGCAGAGTTATCAACGCTATCGCTTCCCTGCCAGTTAATACGGCTGAGAGTAGCCGTTGCGAGACTGGGCGGTGGCAGGCAGCAATAACGATACAGCGGTGAATGATGTCAATGGCGGAAATGCCGACGCTGGGGCTATTATTGTGGTATGTCAGAACAACCCATGCTCTGCGTGAGAGCAATCTCAATATATGAAAAGCGGCAATGCGTACTATAGCTTATTATTTCTTCAAACCTGTGAGCGGTTCATTAAATGTAATGAAACATCAATTATTTTTACATCCTCATGCGTGTTAAGAAAAATAGATCATGGTATGAATATTTTCCCT
The DNA here is from genome assembly GCF_051136245.1 of Pantoea sp. Lu_F5_004. Classification (NCBI taxonomy): domain Bacteria; kingdom Pseudomonadati; phylum Pseudomonadota; class Gammaproteobacteria; order Enterobacterales; family Erwiniaceae; genus Pantoea; species Pantoea sp. Lu_F5_004. Next base: position 155,167 of record NZ_CP194947.1, on the reverse strand, counting down.
GAAGTAATAACAGATTGCAGGCTCATCATGAAAACAGTGAAGGCTTATACCCTGGATGATGCACGTCTTAAGTTAACCAGCGGAAACTATAAAGGCATACTTATCGATTTTGACATCAGCGCAGATGAGTTCTTTCTACTTTTTAACGAGTGGAGAGGAAAAAACGCGATAATAGAAAAGGTAGGTAGTCGATTTTTGATAAATAATACGATTACGAATAAAACGTTCATATAATTGATAAATTAATTTTCTTTTACGAATTAATTTATCAGTCGTTCTGTACTGACGGCTTCCGGCTGCCTGAGGCGAGAATGTTAACTCTTCTGCGACATAAAGTAGCGGAGTTCTGCCGTAACTTCTTCTGGTGCCTCTTCAGCCATATGGTGACCGCTGGCTATCGCTTTACCCCGAACATGCGGTGCCCAGGATTTCCAGATGCCCAATACGTCGCCGTAAATATCTTCCAGATCATCATATTTTGACCATAAACAGAGCGTCGGGCATTCAATCAATCGCCCATTCTGACGATCATAAAGCTCATGCTCTTTGTCTATAGTAAGACCGGCACGATAATCCTCGATCATTCCATGTACAGTCTCCGGATCGTGTATAGCTCGCCTGAATTCAATGTATTCATCATTCCCCATTGTTTCGGGCTGGCCTCCATACCACTTATCTGGATCGGCTAAAATTGCCAGCTCGGGTTTTTCAGGCTGAGCGAAGAAGAACCAGTGATACCACTGTCGGGCAAACTTCTCATTACACCGGTTGAGCGCTTCAAGTATGGGTATACAATCCATTACAGCAAGTCGTGTAATTCGCTCAGGGTAATCAAGTGCGGCCCTATATGCTGTATAACTACCTCTGTCATGTCCCACCAGCGCGAATTGATCAAAACCTAACTGGCTCATCAACTCAATACAATCTTTCGCTTTAGCTCGCTTAGAAGAACCAGCATGATTCGGCTCATCAGCAGGTTTAGATGAGCGGCCAAATCCCCTTAAATCGGGACAAACCACGGTAAAAGATTTGGCAAGTTGCGGGGCCACCTTTGACCAGGTTACGTGGGTACGGGGGTGACCATGCAACAGCAAAACCGGAGGGCCATTACCTCCATAGCGAACATTTAGCACTGCTTCAGAAAGTCTGATTTGTGTATGAGTAAATCCCTCAAACATTTTTTGATACCCGCGCCATGAATTTATAAAAATTATAGGCTGATGACAGCTGATGTATCTTTAATGCAACGGCTGAATACCGTAATGACTGAATCAATTCACCCAACTCCGGGATTCTCGTTTGTGTTAAAACAATGTTTCAAGGCAACCAGGCCTGAAACATGACGGAGCAGAAATGAGAACGCAGAAGCGATGTATGGGATATGTGGCCATCGTGGTTGATGACTATGATCGGGCAATTGAGTATTACACCGAAAAGCTGGGTTTTACCCTTGTTGAGGATACACCGCAGCCAGGTAAACGCTGGGTTGTAGTTACACCTGACCCTGAAAGCGACTGCAATCTTCTTCTGGCTCGCGCTTCAAATGAAAGACAGGAAGGTTTTATTGGCAATCAGTGCGGCGGAAGAGTATTCCTTTTTCTGCAGACGGATGACTTCTGGCGAGACTACAAAGCCATGAAATCGAAAGGGGTTACATTCTCCCAGGAGCCTCGTGAAGAGGAGTACGGAACCGTGGTGGTATTTGAAGATCTGTACGGCAACCGCTGGGACCTTTATCAGAACAGGCAGAATTAAACACCAATGCCAGTTGTGTATCAGGCATTCAGATGAACAATCAAAGCACGAACCCTGCAGGGATATTTCAGATTCAGCGGGGAGTTTTTTGCAGCATCCCCTGAGCACTCTGCTGTCAGTTAAGCGCTCGCAAGCAACCGAGTGCGTCTGATAACAGACTTACTTTCCTCACCAGCTATAACCTTCAGATCCGCCAATCAGTTTCACTAATCCAGCGATCTATCCGATATTTTTAGCTGCGCCCTGGCATTATAAAAACGACGATAGGATAAATAGACAGCAATGATCGTTGACAGACTGGCAGTCCCTATCAGCATAAACGTGACCATAATCTGATACTTAATCGCCTTGAGCGGATCTATTCCGGCGAAAATTAGTCCGGACATCATCCCTGGCAGGCTGACCAGTCCGACAGTTTTGGCAGCGTCCACCGTCGGCATCATGGCTGTACGAATGCTGTCAGCAATGATGCGGCCCGATGCCAGCTTCACCGATGCGCCAAGGCTCAGCATCTCCATAATTTTCTGCTGGTTGTCGCTGAAGCGCTGGTTCAGGTTGCTGTAACAGAGCCCTACTGCAACCATGGCATTACCGGCGATCATGCCCGTGATGGGAATAACCTGCATCGGAACAAACGCTATCGCCCCGCTCAGCACCAGAATCGTAAGCGTGATGAGGGTGCCACTAAAAATAGCGACAAACGATATCGTAAAGGCGTTATCAATATTTCGACCGCGTTTACGGGCGTTGGTCGCGGCATTAACGCAGATAAACAGCACCATCAGTACCGTCAGCCATCTATTATTAACATCGAAAATCGACTTCAATACAAAGCCGACAATCACCAGCTGAATTATCGCCCGGGATACACTCCAGAGAATATCTTTGCTCATGCCGAGCTTTTCTTTCTGGCTGATAAGCAGCGCTATAACGACCAGCGTCAGTGACAGCAACAGCGAGGTGTCACTGATATTATGCTGATTCACGCTTATTCTCCTTTTCTGGCGGCTCAAGGCGAAGCACCTGCTCAGCCTGCTGAATATCGTTAACATCATGGCTGATCCGCACCACGGCTACCTTTTCTTCAGCTGAGATCCGGTTAATCAATGAAAGTACTGACAGCCTGTTCTCTTCATCAAGGGCGCTGGTGACTTCATCCAGCAACAGCACCTCAGGCATAAACTGCAAATTGCGTAGTAGTCCGACACGCTGCTTTTCTCCGCCTGAAAGTTGTTCAACAGGTTTATTCAGCATATCCGGAGAGAGATTTACGCTTTCCAGCGCAGCAACAAGTTTATCCCGCTGAGGTTTCTGACGGCGTATCTGCCATGGCAGCGCCAGGTTGTCATATACCGTCTGACCAAACAGTTGCGGCGTCTGAAAACAGTACGAGACCTGCTGGCGATAGGCCTCTGCTTTTAGCGTGGTGACCTCACTGTTCCTGAAAAAAAGTTGCCCGGAGGTGGGGGTAATCAGCGAAGCAAGGATTTTGAGGAAGGTACTTTTTCCGCTTCCGGATGGGCCGGTCAGCAAGACGCAATCACCCTGATATAACTGCAGGGAGACCGGTTTCAGTAGCTGACGATCCCCGACTGAAAAAGCGACGTTCTGCACATCCAGCAGGGGTGAAACTCTGTCCATATTTACGCCTCAGGACCTGACATAATGAGTGTTGGCATTATCAAAAAAAGCAGGAGTTACCCTTCACAGGCAGATTACCGGTTCTGCCTGTTGCAGCGCGCTCACACTGCTGGCGTGGGCGCGGCAGGGCAAATGTACATCAGGCTATGAAATATAAAGCATTTAATTGCGGCTATGCATTTTCTGAGTAAAAAAATAAATGCGTGAAGGTGTGCGCCAGCCAAAACTTAATACGATCCTGAGCGAGGAACGTGGCAGGCACCGGTTTTGGATCAGAGTGGCAGACCCGCTGCCACCCGACAATTATTTGTTTTCCCAGCTGGTAGAAACCGGGTTGGTTACGGTGTTTTTTTCCTGAGTATAGGTGCCGTTCTGCTGCGCAATGGCTTCACCCGTATCCACAATTGCATTCTGAATAAAGACGTTCTGCCCGTCACCCCTGATAAAGGTTAACTGATGAAAAGCGGTTTTATTGCCCCAGTCAGCAGAAGGCAGAGAGATAAAACGCACGGTGAAAGTTTCATCATCAAACTTGCCCTGCATAACGTAAACGCCGTAGTGGTTTTCACCCTGAGAAATGATTTTATAGGTGCCGTTGTCGTAATAATAAATCTCAGCATCCGGAAACGGCTTTTTGTCATACATTTTTCGGTAGTGCAGCACCTGTTTGATAGTGGGCTGGCCGAAGCTGACGGCGAGGTTTTTACCCTCTGCCGACGTCGTCAGACCTTCAGCGTGAACACTGCTCATCAGCATTAACAGACTTGTAGCGGCCATTGCGGTTGCTTTCACTCTCTTTCTCCTCCGCGGATTATGGGGACAACAAACGTATGAGACTCCAGAACTTACACGGTGGGGAGGGTCTGTTGAAGAGGCAGATAACACATTATTACACAATGTTATAATCACGCTCTGCAACCTGCCGACTTGAGCCGTAGTTGACCGGGTAGCCAGGTATCGAAAGCGCTCGGATGCAGACGGAAGCGGTTATCTAACTGAAAGTAAAAAATAAACGCCAGGCTGGCGTTTAAAGTTCGCCAGTGACGCTTAGCGCCGCAACGCGGTACAAAGGTGTTTAACTGCTTAAACGAATATCGGTCTGCTGTCATCCGCTATAACAAAACGGCGCAGACCGATCTTTCGCTGGCAAATCCGGGCTGAATCCTGCCTTTTTACAGAAAATCAGGCACTAAGCGCAGACAGCCCGGGGTAAGGAGAACGTTTATTTCAGCGGTTCCGGCAGCGTTACGATCCACAACTCGCTGTCCGACTCCGGTTTCTTCAGCGGCTTCACGCCGATCGTCGTTGCAACCGGCTTACCCTCTACAGTAAGTTCCCCCTTTTCGTTCAGCCGATAATCCTTGCGCTTCTTACCTTCCACCGGATTTTGCATGACCGTTTTCACGCCAAAGTCATTGTCATTGGTGACTGCCAGGGTTTTACTGTCGATTAGCGCCAGTCCTTCGGCCTTCTCCTGCTGCCAGCCGAGTTGACGTAAATCGACCACCAGCGTTTTAGCTGCGAGCTTAATGCCTCGCTGCGCCAGCGCTTTCTCGTCGTCAGACTCCGGATACTCACCAGGCTTATCGAATGCGGCAAGATCGGTAGCCGCACTGAGGTCCACCTTATAGATGAGGTTGCGCATCGCGTCGTTTTTATCGCTGCCTTGTTCAATCAGGAGAATATGCTGATTATCGAGCGCCACGATATCGCCAATTTTGGCGTCGCTGTTTTTACTATAAGCCTCGCTGTCGATAGGGTATCCATACATCGCGGTTTTCCCGGTCGCCGGATCGAAGCTCACCAGGCGGGTAAAGCGCGCCTGCTTTTTACTTTTACCGTTAATATCCAGCGTACTCTGCACCGCGGCTATAATACGCCCGTCCGGCATACGGGTAAGCCCTTCAAAACCACGATTAGGCTGACGCCACTTAAGAATATTAGGCAGTCCGCCCGCAATGGATTTTTCCCCTGCCATGGCCTGCGGCCCGTGAATCGCCAGAATCTTGCCATGCTGATCAACGTTTATCAGAAACGGGCCATATTCGTCGCACAACCAGAAGCCGCCCTTCCCGTCCGGCGTAATCCCTTCCGTATCCAGACCACGGTTATCGCCCTTCAGCACTTTCAGTGTGTCACTTAGCGCAATTTCATTGGTTGAGCCGATGACACCATCCTGTAGCGGCAATCCGTTAATATTGCCCTTGTCGTCATGCAGCGGTCGGGCATCCGTGGCTTCTGTTTTGCCGTTCTGCACCCGAATATTCATCAGCAGCGGAGCGAAGTCTGGCGTGACGAAAATTTTTGACTCATGTTTGCCCACATCGGGTGAGTCGGCATTCGGCCCGCGATCGGTGACGGTCGCGAAGGTGAGCGCATCCCCCTGCTTACCGGTAAACAGCAAACCGGAGCCGATTCCCACCGGCAAACCATCCGGAAACGCACTGGCGAATGCGCCGCTGTAGCTCACGCGCGTACCTTCCGGAAAACTGACGATATAGTGCTCAGCCTGAGGTTGCGCCGCAAGACCAGAAAATGAGAGCGCACAACTGATAACCAAAGAAATCGTTTTTATTTTCATAATATTAAAATCCATGAGGGAAAGCTGACAGCGTAAAGACGATAAATGACAGGAAAATGATAGGTTTGCTGCAAACCGCCCAGCAAGATGTGAACCATGGCATGTGGCACGGATCCTGAGCAGCCGGTAGTGAAATTATGAGGCACATCCCTGCAAATGAATAATCCATCGTGGACGAATACCCGCATTAACCCGCATTAAACTGATGGACACTCAATAAATCCGCACACCGGGTTTCTGAAGTGATTGATACCGCCAGATGAGCTTCTGGTGGCTAAGTGCCAGACACTGAGCATCATTGTCTGTGAGTGTGCAGTCTGGGCGGTAGGTAGAATGGATCAACCGCTTGCCCTGATGCACGTCCCGGAAAAACGCGCCTCCCGTCTTGTGCGACCTGACCGGCATCATCGGTATTCACAGCTGCGAACAGGTGCTGATATGCCTGGTGTTGATCTTCACTGCCAGCCTGATCGCAACCCGGAGCAAGGCTGATAGCCCGGAGGGCAAGAGTGCTTCTGACAAACCAGAACCGCATCAAAAATGAAAGTCTGTCTATTTCGAATCGGGTTACTTCAGTCTTTTGATCATAGGAGGCATCCATAATTACATCTTCTGACCCAATGGCGGCTCAAAAAGAGATCACCCGCCTGGAACAAAACACATAGCATCTGATTCAGCCAGCCAGCAGTGCGCTCAATTTTATGGTGCAATGTTTTTATCACTATCAGGTGAAAAAAAGCCGCACAAAACTGTCAATGCGCCATATTTAATGGCTAATCAATTTCACAAGGGATTTCCTGGTATGTTGCAATCTAAACCCTCTCGCCTGGGCAGCTTACTGCTGCTACTGGCGGCCGTGATTGGTTTCGCGGTGGCTTTGTATGCGTGGCTGACGCCACTTACCGGTGTCACTGGCACCATCGGCGCACTGGGTGTCGCAATCGCCAACGTGGTGCTGGCGTTACTGACCTTCCTTTTGCGTGGTGCATCAGGTCGCGCTGCGCGCATTACTTTAATTATTCTGACTTTGGTTGTGTTGTTCGGTATCGGTTTTGCAGCCGCACTACTGCATCAGTACATCATCACGGCAGCGATGGTGGTTGGCCTTGTTGGTCTGATTACGCTGAACAATAATTCCGTCCGCCATAACCATCGCGTCAAAGCCTGAGGAACCACTCGTGCATAACATTAAATATTTTCCAGTAATGAAAATCAGCATCACGGCCCTGGCGCTGCTGCTTAACCCGCTGACACTTCAGGCGCAGGATAAATCTGCGGAAGCCTCAATGGGCGCGCGGGAAAAAGTCAATGCAGATGCGGCTAATCAACAAGCGCCAGGAACCACAAAAACCACGAAAGATGCGTCAACGGGCAAGCGAGACGCAGAGACCGTCGCCTCTGCGACTCATCCATCGACCTCACTGGTGCCCTCTTCTGCTACCTGGGACAGCTTTCATGGCCAGCTGAACGCGCAGAAATATAGCCCTCTCACGCAGATTAATGCTGACAACGTCAGCAAATTAACGAAAATCTGGGAATTTCATACCGGCGATGTCTCGGATGGTAAAGGCGGCACGCCAGCTACCGTCTGGTCAGCCACCCCTATTTTTGCCAACCAGACACTTTACATTGGTACCCCTTTTGATCGCCTGATTGCACTCGATCCCGGTACAGGTAAAGAGAAATGGCACTATGACACTAGATCCTCACGTAAAGCGCTGACACAGCCGGTTCTGAAAAACCGTGGCGTCTCCTACTGGCAGGCTAAAAATCCGGTCGACGGGCAGGCGTGTCAGAAGATCGTTTACATGGGAACCGTGGATGGCAAGCTCTTTGCGCTCGATGCCGACTCAGGTAAGCCGTGCAACAACTTTGCAGATAATGGCATATTAGATCTCAATCAGTGGAACACCATTAACGCTAAATACCCTCTTTCTGTATTACAGCCACCAACGGTGGTTGGCAACCACCTGCTGATTGGCTGGGCGGGTAAAGACTGGGCGTATGCTGAAGCGCCTCCGGGCACCGTGTTTGCCGTCAATGCGCAGACCGGCAAGCGCGAATGGACATTTGAAGCCATTCCGGCTGACGTCCGTAAACGTACTGGTACGGCTAACGTCTGGACCCATATGTCTGCTGATGAGGCGCACGGTCTGGTTTATTTGCCTGTCTCATCCCCGTCTCCTAACTACTGGGGCGGCAACCGCACAGCGCCTATTCCGCTTGGCACCTCGACTACTGCGCTGGATATCAATACCGGTAAAGTCGTCTGGTCCCGTCAGTGGGTACATCACGACGTGTGGGATTACGACATCAACTCTGCGCCAACGCTGATGGATATCACCGTAAACGGCAAACAGATTCCGGCACTGATTCAGGCCACCAAGCAGGGCTTTTTGTTTGTGGTGAACCGTCTGACCGGCGAAGATGTCTGGCCGATTGAAGAGCGTCCGGTGCCACAGGGTGATGGCTCGGTAGAGGGCGAAGTGCTTTCGCCAACGCAGCCGTTCCCCACCAAACCGGCACCGCTGCTCGATCAGTCGAAAAAGCCAGCGATCTGGAAACTGGCGGATGTTGTGGGTGCCGGTCAGTGTTCACGACTCTGGGATAAGCTGACTTATGAAGGGATGTATACGCCGCCTACCACCAAAGGCGAAGGCGCGTTGACCTATCCGGACAGTGCAGGTGGCGTTCAGTGGGGCGGCGTCGCGTTTGATCCTCAAAAACAGATTGCGATCGTCAACACCTCTCACATTGTGCAGTATGTGAAGCTCTACAGCCGCGAAGATTATGAAAAAGCGGATAACGGTTCCGGCAATGAAAGCGGTTTTGCTCCTCAGGAAGGCGCGCCTTACGGCCTGCGCCTGATGGTTGCCAATAACTGGCTGGGCATGCCGTGCTGGCAGCCACCTTTTGGTGAAATCGTGGCGATTGATATGCATACCGGTGACGTCAAATGGCGTCGTCCTGTTGGCGCATCGCAGCAGTATGGCTTCTTTATGCCAGAAAGCTGGGGCTCCCCGACCATCGGCGGCCCGGCTGTGACAGCGGGCGGCGTGATTTTCATCGGTGCCTCAATGGATGCAAAAGTTCGGGCCTACTCTGTAGAGAGTGGTGAAGAGCTTTGGTCCGATCAGGCTGAAGCCCCTGCGGTAGCGAACCCATCAGTCTATGAGTACAAAGGCCGTCAGTATGTGGCGTTTGTCGCAGGCGGTAATACCATTCTGAAGGATCAGGTGGGCGATCAGGTGGTGGTTTACGCCTTACCTGAATAGCGGTTGAAAAAAATATGGGGCCTCGGCCCCTGATGCCAGTCAGTTAAGCGACAGTTGATAACGCAGTCTGGTGCCGCTCAGGGGCTGGCCAGGGAGGGTCGATCCCCGAACGGTTCGTCGGCGCGACGTTAAAGCCGAAGGTACCGCGTAGGCGGCGAGAGGACGGCCCGGCAGCAGCAGAGGTGCGCTGGCCCTCACTGCGGCTCGCCTGGCTTATCAGGAAAAAGTCAATTGCTATTGCTATTGCTAACGGTTCTGTTGCACGGAAAACACCTGTCTGTAAGTCAGCACCTGATTATAGATTGCTGACTACTGGTTAAACGTGACGGCAGGATTAAGAGATGAGTAATTGAAGAGCGCGAAAAATCTTAAACTTAATCTGATGTTAATCCTGTTTAGTGGCTGAAGCACAGAGCTTACGCGTTGCGTGTATTGATAAATACATTCCCGACTGGAACGATAAACCTGCCACCTTCGGGCCTTTCCTTAAGTCAAATCCGCGCCCCGCCGCCATGATTGGTTTATACCTCAGTTACTGATAGTGCCAGCTAAAACTGGAGTGAAAATAACGCGCGTTATCGTAACCTTTGAACTCTACATTTTTCATTCAAAAACAGTAACTTCTCCTCTGATTACAGTTCGCCTATGCTGGCTGCTCATTAAGTTTCACTTCAGAAGGATCTGTTATGTTTGTTGTGCCCGCATCTTACAGTGCAGAGGCTGTTCAGTGCCTTTATGAAGTCATCGGCATACTCAGCCTGAACGGCGTACGCTGCCACGTTATCTTTGACAGTCAGGCATCCCGCGCCGCAGTGATCCAGGCGGATGCGACAGAGGAACATGGCGAAATGCGCCATCCTGTGCTGGCCGTGCTGGAAATGGAACGCGTAACGAGTATCAACACCATACTGCGCATCAAATCGTTCTGGACCGATTCCGAGGGCGCTCAATCAGGTGTGGAACCAGGCACTCTGGCAAAAGCGTTGTATAAAGCGCTGACAACAAAGAAACATATCACGCTGGTGGGATTGTAGGCATTCTGAAGCCCGTAAAGTACGGGCTGTAACTGTCAGATGTTGAGAGAGATACACGCCGGGGATGAGCATGATAATTCCACAGGTGCACAAGAGTACTTAATGCTGATCCGCGCATCCTGCCTGATCGGGCGTCCGATGCCTGTGTGAAGATTCCGCTTTATTATTGACGTGTTGATACTGCTCTGTTTGAAGACACAGAGAATGCCTTGCTGAAGTCTAGGATACGTTCCTCACGTCCCACGGCAAGGGCAAACAGCACGCCACCCACAATTGAGAACAGCCCCAGAACACCCCATGCCAGCGTCATATCAGTGCCGCCACCCAGATGCTTGAGGTATCCGGCAACAAGGGGGCCGCCAAACTGTCCAATGAAGTTGCTGCATGCGCCGACAAAAGCCACCGCAGGAACCGCTTTCTTTGTCGGGAGAATTTCAGTCAGCCTGACGTAAACCAGCGGCACCAGCATCTTCATTGTCAGGCCGACAAACATGAACAAACCTATCTGAGCCCAGTAATATGACAGCGGCACAAAAGCGGCAGCCAGTAATGCCACACCACAGAGGACGGTGGGAATAGCGGCATGCAGTCGTCGCTCCTGGTTGTACTTATCTGAACGCCGGGTGATATACCAGATGCCCAGCATCGTCATCAGGAAAGGCATCCCGCTGATGAGACCAACCATAAATTCACTTAGCGTGCCATACCCTTTGAGAGCTGTCGGCAGCCAGAGCGTAAAACCGTAAGCGAGCATGCTATGCAGCGAGTAGCCGATCAGCATCAGCCAGAGGGCCGGTATTTTGAGAATGGTCCACCAGGGATCGGATTTCTCATTCCTGTAGTTTGACTGCTCAGCCGCCAGGTCTTTCTGGATATAATCCCGATCTTCGGCACTCAGCCAGCCAGCGGCCTGAATACTTTTAGGTACCAGATAAAACCAGATGATGCAGAACAGCCAGGCCGGTGCACCTTCAATCACCATCATCATGCGCCAGTTATGATGTGCGAGGATCCAGCCAGATATCGGACCGGCCAGAAACGCGCCCGCACCCAGGCTAAGATTCCAGATTCCGAATGCCCGCCCCCGTTCAGGCTTCATAAACCACTGGGCAAGGAACATGGCCGTGGCGGCCTGAATTGGACCTTCAGCGATGCCCAGTAAGAAACGGATCGCTACCAGTTCACCGAAGTTACGCGTCAGGCCAGTAAGCATTGCGCAGGCCCCAAACAGAAACAGGCTGATGCCTATTATTTTCCGTGATCCAAAACGGAGAGCCAGCCATCCTGCGGTAAATTGCGTGGCGACGTAACCCCAGGCAAAGGCGCCGCCAAGCCAGCCGGCTTCAACAGGACTCAGGCCCATTTCAGCTGTTATATGGGGCAGCGCCATACCTATATTCACCCGATCAAAAAATGAAATGGTATACATGATGAATACGGCAGGTAAAATAATTGTCCAGCGTTTATTTCCGATAAGCGCATTACCCTTGAGAGTTTTCTCACTCATAATAACTTCCTCATTTAACACTGTGGCAGGGGGAGGAAATGCTGATTTCAGATCCTTTTAAATATCAGTCAAAATTTTTTATTCATTACCCGAAGAATGTTACGGAGAAATGAGCAGTCTTAGAGCAAAAGGCGCGGATAAACAGGCAAAACTCCAGAATTAATGGTTGGTTCTAACTTACTGATATTTATAAAACTTCCAGTTCATATTTAACCCGGCAAGACTATCTGAATGTCGATAATTGAACGGATGGCTGATATACCCCCAGGCAGAGTTTATGCTTAAATCAAAGTCAGCTCTTCAACCAGAAATTATTAACAATGCTACCCTTTGCCAGTTCAATAACGCCCTCTCCTCTCAGATTCAGATAAACTTATTCTCGCTGAGGCGTCAGGTTAATTAAGAGATTGATATTTTCCCGCAGCCCCTCAGCTTAACGAGGGGCGCAGTGACATTAAACATGCCGTAATGTAAGCGGAAACTTATTCAGCCAGCGCCCGCATTTCTTTAATGAGGTCTGATTTGCCTTCGAAACCGATACCCGGCAGTTCAGGCATAATAATATGGCCATCTTCAACTTTTACCGAGTCCGGGAAACCGCCGTAAGGCTGGAACAGATCAGGATAGCTTTCGTTACCACCCAGACCGAGGCCGGCGGCGATGTTCAGGGACATCTGATGGCCGCCATGAGGTATGCAGCGTGACGGTGACCAGCCAAACTGATCCAGCACATCCAGTGTGCGCAGATACTCAACCAGCCCATAGGAGAGCGCGCAGTCAAATTGCAGATAGTCGCGATCCGGACGCATACCGCCATATCGCAGCAGGTTTCGCGCGTCCTGATGAGAAAAGAGGTTTTCGCCCGTTGCCATTGCGCCTGGATAGAACTCCGACAGGGCTGCCTGCAGAGAATAATCGAGCGGATCGCCAACCTCTTCGTACCAAAAGAGCGGATATTCACGCAGCATTTTTGCGTAGGCAATACCGGTTTCCAGATCAAAGCGACCATTAGCATCAACGGCGAGGCGCGCTTCGCTGCCGATTTCTTCCAGTACGGCCTCAATACGGCGGCGGTCTTCGTCCAGAGAGGCACCACCGATTTTCATTTTCACAACGTTATAGCCGTGGTTCAGGTAGCCGCGCATTTCCTGTCGCAGTGCGCCAAGGTCTTTACCCGGATAGTAGTAACCCCCAGCCGCATAGACGAAGACGCGCGGATTAGCCTCAACGCCCTTCATTTCGGCCAGCAGGCGGAACAGCGGCTTGTTTGCAATTTTTGCCGTTGCATCCCAGATGGCCATGTCCAGGGTTCCCACTGCAACTGAACGCTCGCCATGACCGCCAGGCTTTTCGTTGCTCATCATCACAGCCCAGACTTTATGCGGATCCAGGTTGTTACCTTTGCCATTCAGCAGGCTTTCGGGATCGGCTTCCAGGATGCGGTCACGGAAGCGTTCCCGGATGAGGCCACCCTGGCCATAACGGCCGTTAGAGTTAAAGCCGTATCCCACTACACGGTGCCCGTCGACTTCAACATCGGTCACAACGGCGACAAGGCTTGTCGTCATCTTGCTGAAATCGATGTACGCATTACGAATAGGGGAAGCAATGGGTTTGGTAATTTCTACAACATCAAGGATGCGCATGATCTCTCCGGTAGTTCTCAGTCAAAGACTGTTTTACTAAAATACCTACGCAATCAGTTATGTCATGCCATCTGTTTATCGGCATTCATCAGCATAATGAAGTGACGTAGTGTAAGGGACCTGATTGTCCTGTCTGCTATTATCCTAAGCAGTACAAGGATTCCGTTCTAATGCCAAAGAGGCAGCCTGTAATGCAAAATCGGCATCACCTGGAGTTAACCTGGCTTGAAGACTGTATTGCGCTGGCGCAATCACTCAATTTTTCCCGAGCGGCAGCTTCACGATATGTGACACAGCCTGCATTCAGCCGCAGAATCGTCTCGCTTGAAGAGTGGCTTGGCACGCCGATTTTTGAAAGAAACCGTCGGGGTGTCAGCCTGACCCGCGCCGGAGAGGTTTTCGTCAAGCAGGTGCCGGAACTTATTCGTGCGCTTTATACACTGAGGAGTGAATCTATCGAGGCCGCAGGAGAAGCCAGGCCGGATGTTATTTTTTCCGCCACGCACGCGCTGTCATTTTCTTTTTTTCCGGCACTGATGCGGAACAACGAAAAAATTGCCCGCTTCGGATCATTTCGCCTGCTGTCTGACACATTAAGTGCCTGCGAGCGCATGATTGAGAAAGGTGACGCGCAATTTCTGCTTTCTTATTACCATCCTCATATGCACATCCATCTCGATCAGTCGAAATATCTCAGCGTCCGGCTTGGACGGGAAGTTTTACAGCCGTATTCACGATGCGATCCGACAACGCGTGAGCCTCTATTCCATGCGTCAGGCGGTAAGAAGTTTCCTTTCCTCTCCTATTCTGCTGAATCCGGCCTGGGCCGCATCCTGTCTAATACCTCACAGGTTAACCGGGCCAGACGCGGAATGGATATTGCTTTCACGGCCGATCTTGCTGCCACCTTACTCGCCATGGTCAAAGCCGGAGACGGCATCGCATGGCTGCCGGAAACACTGGCAGCGTCGGATGTTGATGCTGGCTCGATTGCCGTAGCAGCTAATAAGGAGAGCGCACTCTGGATACCCATAGAGATCCGGCTGTTCAGACCCGCAGCGAGGATGTCCCGGGCGGTAGAAGCGTTGTGGGAAATTTTCTTAGATGGTCAAATCTGAGCGGAAAACCATTTTGCGCTGATCGCGACGGCATCTGAAATGAATAAAGCGAGAACACATCAGAACCGCAAACTGACAATATATGCACGCCAGCTTTCCGTTTTTAATTAAAGCGGTCCTGAACTCGCGCGCATGTCCGTTTTTGTCAGATGCGGTCATTTACTTTCATGTGAACAACAGGAGAGGTTAACGTTATTTCTGAACCAGAAATTATCCTGCATTCTCAGCAGAGAAGCTTTGGTAATTCTCAGGCGTAATCAGCTTATAAGGCACCCAGTTAAGCGTCTCAACTTTCTTCTTATCCAGCAGCGCTTTGGTCACCTGGACTGCACCCGTGGCCTGGCCTCTGGCATCCTGAAAAATAGTCAGCGCCATCTTGCCGTTTTTAATGAACTGCTGACCGTCCGGTGTTCCGTCAATACCGGCCACAAGAATTTTTTCATTCTTCGCCTGGCTTAACGCCATGATGGCACCGATTGCCATCTCATCGTTATTTGCGGCGATGGCATCAATCGGACGCTGATTCAGCAGCCAGCCTGACACGACATCTACCGCTTCATTGCGCTGCCATTTCGCCGTCTGTTTCTCAATGACTTTCATGTTCTTATATTTGCTGATAACGGCTTCCACAGCGCGGGTGCGCTCACGTGCCTCTTCATTCGACAGTGCCCCCATCAGAATGGCCACATTGCCTTTGTAGTTCATTTTTTTTGCCAGTGCTTCCATCTGCATTTCACCACCCAGCGCCGAATCAGAGCCGACGTACGCCATGTTTTCGGGCAATTTCACTTCCGGTTTCCGGTTCACAAAAACCAGCGGAATACCGGCCTTTTTTGCAGCGTTGATCATCGGTAAAACGCCCTGGGTATCGACCGGATTAAGAATAATGGCGTCTACGCCCTGGTTGATAAAGTCATCTACCTGCTGCACCTGCAGCGCGACATCACCTTTCGCATCGACAAACTGGCTGTTGAGCTGGCTGGCTTTCAGCTCCTGTTGCATGCGGGTACGAAGAATAGAGACAAAGTTAAGATCGAAGTTAGCCAGCGCGACGCCAACGGTGAGGGTTTTGGCGTTGACACCGACACTAAACAGCAGGACGCATAGGCAAAGAAGGAGGTTTCTGATGTTCATAGTGTGTTCCTGTAGGGTTGAGGTTGTTATTGTTTTCATTAAATTTATTTTGCGTCGGGCAACAGGCAGATACCCGACGCACTGCGCTTACAACGTAAAGTGATCGCGGAACTGCTGGATAGCCGCTGTGCTATCGCCACTGGCCCAGCCTTCCATGGCTACTGTGCCGCTGTAACCCATCTCCTGTAGGGTCCGGGCGATAGCACGGTAATTGATCTCCCCGGTGCCCGGCTGCTGGCGGCCAGGTACATCGGCAACCTGGATTTCTCCGATAGCGGAGCCGCAGCGCCGCAGCAATTCAATCAGATTGCCTTCGCCAATTTGTGCATGGTAGAGATCCAGATTCATCTTCAGCGCCGGGCTGTTTACCGCTTCGACCAGCGCCAGCGTCTCAGACGCCAGGGCAAAGGGTGTGCCTGGATGATCGACCGGCAGGTTAAGGTTTTCGAGAGTGAAAACCCGCCCGGCTCGTTCGCCGAGAAGCGCAACCTGCCGCAACGTATCGGCGGCCTTCAGCCACATTGCGCCCGTTACCGTTGTCACGGGTTTTACCGGCAGACCGCGTTCGTCAAGCCCGGTGCCATGCAGATTCAGTACCGGACAGCCGAGACGTGCAGCTACGGCCAGCGACGCTTCAGCGCTTTGCAGCAGCTGCTGGATTTCCGTCTCATCCGTCAGATTACCGCTCAGATAACCGGTCATAGAGGTAAAGCGTGCACCGGTCGCGACCAGCGCATCGATATCCTTGCTGGCCCATCCCCAGATTTCGACGCCAAAACCCAGTTCATGAATGCGTTTTACGCGCTCAACAAACGGCAGTTCCAGAAATACCATTTCAGCGCATACGGAAAGTTGATAACCGGTCATCAGCGAACTCCCAGCTTAACGGGCAGGTTGCGCTGCACGGATTCGATACAGGCCAGCGCGATTTCCAGCGCGTTTCGCGCGTCTTCGCCGGTGGCGCGGGGCGTTTCACCGCTGCGGATACAGCGGGCAAACTCACTCATTTCTGCCACGTACGCTTCGCGCAGCAGATCTGAATCCAGTCGTGACGTTTCCACCGCAATTCCACTGGCGGTGTAACGCACGCAGTGATTGGCATTGATGTGGCCCGCCTGAAGCATGCCTTTACTGCCAAAGACCTCGCCACGCACGTCGTAGCCATACACCGCCTGAAAGTTCGCCTCAGCAATCGCGATGGCGCCGTTATCAAAGCGAATAGTGACAACCGAGGTATCCAGCAGACCTTTATCTTTGAAATCTGGCCGCACCAGTGCATCTGCCAGCGCATAGACTTCAACCGGCTTCGCGCCGTGATTGAAGTGCAGCAGGGTGTCAAAATCGTGAATGAGGGTTTCAAGGAAAATTGTCCACTGCGGAATCGGGGCGGGATCGTTCAGGCCCGGGTCACGGGTTACAGATCGGCTGAGCTGCGTCGACCCATTCTCGCCGTTTTTCACCGCCGCAATCGCCGCCGCAAAGCCGGAATCAAAGCGGCGATTAAAGCCTACCTGTAACACAACGCCTGCCTGTTTTGCCGCCGCGATAGCGCGATCGGCCTCCTCCAGCGTCACAGCCATCGGCTTTTCACAGAACACATGTTTGCCGGCATTGGCCGCAGCGATCACCCACTCTGCATGTGTCCGGGCAGGAGCCGCAATCGCAATGGCGTCAATTTCATCATCCTGCAGCAGCGCATGCAGATCGCTGTACGCTTTGCTGACCCCAAGCCGGCTGGCGAGCTTTTCCGCCGCGCCGGGGAACGGATCGGCCACGGCTGCCAGGGTGGCGCCAGGCACGCGCCAGGCCAGATTTTCGGCATGAAAACTGCCCATGCGGCCTGCGCCAATTAAACCCACACGCACTGTTTGATGGTTCATAAAAACTCCTTATTATTTCGCTTTAGCCCAGGCGGGCGAGGACGGGTGTTGATCAGATCGTTGCGCATCAGCGGCGAAACGACGGGATTTGGAGAGCATCAGTGGCTCAATATGCTCAAGTGAAACGCCCCGGGTTTCCGGTAAAAAGCGGCGGACAAACCAGAATGCGATAAGCGATCCCACCGCACACAACATCAGCGGGAAGGCACCATGAAAGTGTTCCATCAGCACCCGGCTGCGGTTCATCATCGGGAAGCTTTGGGTAACGATAAAATTCGCGACGTACATTGAGGCAAACGCAAAGCCCATCGCCACGGCACGAATACGATTAGGAAAGATTTCAGAGATCAGCAGCCAGGCCCCCAGGCTCCAGGAAAGGCCAAATATCAGTACGAAGGCTAACAGCCCAATCACCGGCAGCAATCCACCAGCATCGGCGATAAATGCCCAGGCGGTGAAGACCATAGAGAGCGCACATCCCAGTGCCCCCCAGCGCAGCAGCAGCGTCCGGCCCAGACGATCGATGGTACTCAGACAAACGGCCACGCCAGCCAGCAGCGCAAGGCCAAGGAAGATGCTGTGAAAAAGGGAAGACTGGGTACTGCCGGTGATGTTTTGTAAGAGTGACGGCGCGTAATAGAGCAGGATGTTGATACCGGAGATCTGCTGCAAAATGGCAATGGCACAGCCAACCAGCAGGATATAGCGTGCCCGCGCATCCCGCAGGATGCCGCGCTGGCTGGTCCGGGCATTATCATGCTGACTCGATGTCAGGATCTCCTGTAACAGTCGCTCGGCGTGCTGCGCATTCGAAAGACGGGTCAGCACGTCGAGGGCGCGATCTTTTTTACCGTTCAGCGCCAGCCAGCGCGGCGACTCAGGCATAAATGGTACCAGCAGCAGGAATAGCGCACAGGGCACCACGCCGGAGGCCAGCATCCAGCGCCAGCCTTCACTGACAATCCACTGATGTGGCATACCGCGTGCTATCAGGTAATTCACGATATAAACCGCCACCTGTCCGCCGACCATCAGCATCTGTTGCAGGCCGAGCATGCGGCCCCGCCAGTCTTTCGGTGAAACTTCCGCGATATAAAGCGGCGTAATCGCAGAGGCCATCCCGACCGCCAGTCCGCCGATCAGTCGCCAGATAACAAAATCTGTCAAAGAACTGGCCAGCGCCGCGCCCACCGCAGAGAGCACAAAGAGTATGGCGGTGACGATTAGTGTTGATTTGCGGCCGATACGATCTGAAATGAAGCCAACGCCCCATGCGCCAGCGATGCAGCCGAGAATGACATTTGATACCGCCCAGCCACTTTCCCAGGGAGTTAAATTCAGATGTTCTGTCAGCGGATCGATAACGCCGGAAATTACTGAAGCGTCATAACCCAGAATCACGCCACTGAGTGAGGCAATGGCACAGATAAACAGAATCAGGCGTAAATTATGTTTGCGCATAACAACTTATTTCCCTTGGCTTGTTTGATTCACATCACGGCATCAACCATTGCAAAGGAGATGCCAACCAAAATCCGGGAAATTTTGTGAGCATGGGCACGGTATCTGATCACAAATCGGCAACAAAGTTTACATGTCAACTTCACATGTCAATAAAATGGACATTTAACCTAGAGGGAACGGCCGGTGAATCAGCAACGGTTATTAAGAGATGAGAGCGATGCGATTTTCAGCCTGCCGGATAGAGAGGATGCTGACAGCTGGGACGCGCTGTTGTGGCAGAGCTGGCAGAGCTTTACCCAGGGCGAACAGCCACCCGCGCTGCGACAGAGTATTTTGCATTCATGGCAGCGTTCGCAGCAGTACGGTATTGATCCACACCGCTTTATCTATACCGCCCCGCCGGCCAGTGAGCTGACTACGATTCTTGAGAACAATGCCGAACTGATTCTTGTGGCGCGTAGCATTATGGAAAATTTGCTCGCCTATAATCCGGACGGTCACATTAACCTTACCGACGCGCAGGGCGTGACGCTGCATTTTTGCGGTGCCGACCTGACACCCGTCGGCAGTATTCTGCGTGAAGAGGTACTGGGCACTAACTGTACCGCGCGCTGCCTGATTGAACAGCGGCTGGTGTACGTGCTGAGCGGTGAGAACTGGAAGTTTGATCTGCGCAAACGCCGCCGACAGTGCGCGGCGGCACCGGTCCGCGATGACAGCGGCCAGTTGGTTGGTGTGCTGACTCTGACCGCCACGCCGGAGAATTTTAATGCTCATACTCTGGGAACGGTCCAGGCGGCAGCAGAAGCTGTCGGGCAGCAGCTGACGCTTCGACGCCTGCTGGCTGAACAGCAGTCCATTCTGGAGACGCTGAATGAGGGCGTCATTGTCTGTGATAAACAGGGCCGCATCAAAACCCTTAACCGCTATGCACGCCAGATTTTCAGCGGGCTGGATCCACACGACACCCCCATTGACGCACTGCTGCAACCGCAGGGCGGATCGTTGCTGACGATGCCTTTTTGCAATGACCTTGAGCTGCAGTTCAGGCCGGAAGGCCTTGATCCCCTATCCTGCCTGATATCTTTAATGCCCGCACCGGATGGCGGGCGCGTGCTGTCACTGCGTGAAAATCAGCGTATCCGCGCCATTACGCGGCGGGTGATGGGCGTGAACGCCAGTTACACCTTTGAAATGATCCGCGGCCACTCGCCGCCCCTGCAGCAGGCGATCCATAAGGCACGCGTCAGCAGCCGTACCGACAGCACGGTGCTACTCAGCGGCGAAAGCGGGACCGGCAAAGAGTTGTTTGCTCAGGCCATTCATAATGCCAGTCCACGCCAGCATGAAGCATTTATCGCCCTGAACTGCGGCGCAATACCGCGCGACCTGGTGCAAAGCGAACTGTTTGGCTATGCCGATGGCGCCTTCACCGGTTCGCGTCGTGGCGGTTCAGCGGGCAAGTTTGAACTGGCTGACGGCGGTACCCTGTTCCTTGATGAGATTGGTGAGATGCCGCTCGAAGCGCAAACCAGCCTGTTGCGTGTTTTGCAGGAGAGCGAAGTGCTGCGTATCGGCGCGGCGCAGCCGGTTAAAGTGAATGTGCGTATTATTGTGGCTACCCACTGTAATCTGCCTGAAGCCGTTGAGAAAAACGCATTCCGGCGCGATCTCTATTACCGCCTGAATGTAATTTCACTGGAGATCCCGCCGCTGCGCGATCGTCGCGAAGATATTCCGGAGCTGGTTAACATTTTTATTCAGGCACTCTGCACGCGTCTGAAGCGTATTCCGCCAGTGGTCGCGCCAGACGCAATGGCATGTCTGCAATCCTGGAACTGGCCGGGAAACGTTCGGGAACTGGAAAATGTGATCGAGCGTGTGGTCAATCTGAGTGAAGGGCTAGAGATTACCCGAACCGATTTGCCCGAATCGCTGCAGAAAATCTCAATTAATGAGGTTGCCGGGGATATGCCATCCTCACTGCACAACCTGGAGCGCATGCATATTTTACAGATTGTCAGTGAACAACAGGGAAATCTGCGCCAGTCGGCGCAACTGCTGGGGATCTCAAGAACAGCGTTATATAACAAGCTGAATGCCTGGAAAATCGACTACCGTGCTTTCAGAAAAAATGTGCCTGAATCGCTGCGACGACCTGAATGATTAGCGGCATAACACCAGAACAGCTGACGTCCGGCGATTAGCAGAGAGCGATGATGCCGTTCCGCTTGCCGCTAAATTAAAAAACCTTACTGCCCGAGCTGCGTGGTGTAATTAGCAGGTACCCAGCGATAAGCGTTACCTTCATGCTGAACATGGCCCAGGCCCGGGAAGGCGATATGCGCCGCAGCCACCCAGTAGCCCTGATCTGCAGCCTGTTTCAGTACCCTTTCACGTGTAGTGATAGCCTGCTTCTGATTCACATCAAAATGGATGGCTACTTCAGGATCGGGCATTTGCACCGCTTTGGCATGGATGATATCTCCCCACAGCACCAGGGACTGTCCTTCACTCTCTACCCGATAAAGTACGCTGCCCGGCGTGTGGCCGGCTGTCGACTCTGCACGGATTCCCCCCGGTAATGTGGCTGGTGCCATAAACGTTTTAAGCAGGCCAGCATTGATGACCGGGCGAAGAGTCCGTTCAGATTCTGCAAAGGTATGAACCTGACTCGCCTCTACCCTGCTGACGTTAGCCGGATTAAGCCAGAAATCGACATCCCGTTTATCTACGAACACTTCGGCCTTTGGAAAAGCAGGCTTGCCCGCGCGTGAAACACCGCCTGAATGATCGGCATGAATATGGGTTAAAAGTACGGCATCGATCGATTCTGCCGGATAGCCAGCGGCGGCCAGATTAGTCAGCAGATGTCCGCCATTGTGTCCAAAAAGCTCACCGGCTCCGGTATCGACTAAAATGCGCTGTTTACCATTATCAATAACAAAGGCATTGATTGATGTTTCGGCCTGCGGCGTCATCGAATCTCTGGCCATTTCCTGGTTTAGTTTTTCAGGCGAAATGTTAGTCAGTAATTTATTCAGGGGAACGGTCACCGTGCCGTCCGAAACTGCGGTAATGCGTAATTTCCCCAATGTCATCCGGTAATAACCCGGAGCTTGCTGATCCCGTGCAGAGGTCTGTTCGGCAGCATAGACCGGACTGAACGCAATAAGAGACGCCACCAGCATCAGTAAAATTTTCATAAATATCTCTCCAGAAAGTTTCATCACAACGTGGTGGGCAGTATCCTTACGCAACCTGTATCACTCAAATTGATTAAACTGATGTTCAATATCAGAGAAAATGATTTTCATCGAATCGACCTGAATTTGCTGACGGTGCTGTTAGTTCTGAAGCGGGAAGGCAGCGTGTCACGTGCGGCAGAAAAGCTGCATCTGGGTCAGCCAGCGGTCAGTAATGCACTGGCCCGGTTGCGGGTCATGTTCAGCGATCCACTGTTTGTGCGCACGGCGAAAGGCATGGAGCCAACCTCGCGTGCTGAAGCGCTGATCGCTGAGCTGGGACCTTTAATGGCACAGATGCAGAACGTACTGTTTCAGCCAGTATCCTTCACGCCTTCTGAGGCGACACATGTTTTTCGGCTGGGGATGAGCGACTGGGTTGAACGCTGGCTGATGCCAGGACTGTATGCGCGCATCACACGCACCGCTCCCGGCGTGACGCTTCAGGTCACGGCCAGCGATCCCTTCCGGGATGCAGAATTGGTCGCGCGTGGAGAGATCGATCTTGCCATTTCGGTTGGCGAGAGCACACCCGCCACGCTCCAGCGCGAGAAGATTGTGTCACACAACTTTTGTACGTTGTGGCACCCGGAACAGCTTTCGTTGCGTGCACCGCTGACGCTGGAGGATTATGTGGCGCATGATCATCTGCTGGTTTCCTATCGAGGGGCGAACTGGAGCGCCATCGATGACCAGCTTGCGGCATCAGGAAAGGCACGTTCGATTCGCTACGTGACGCCGCATTTTTCTTCTCTGCCTCCGCTGCTGGCGTGCGCACCCGCGTTAGCCACTGTTCCCGCCGGGCTGTCGGTTGAGTGGGTAACGCATTACGGCTTATGCTGTAGCCCGGTACCCGTTGAAACACCGGAAATAGCCCTGTCACTGCTCTGGCATAAACGGTTTGATAACGATTTGCCACTGCGCTGGCTCAGAGAGGAACTGCGTAGCGTGATGACAGAACGAACCTGAATAGCTGCACTCACGGGAAGCTAAGACCTGTAGTGACACCCTGGTTCGATGAGGACCTTAACCTCATATTATCGAGTGCAAATTCAAAGAGCACATGAATAAGCAGGTAAAATTTTTACCTGCCCCGCTCTATATCAGCGTGATGCTGTTTGTCGTCCACACCATCCCTTTTAAAATCGCCGTTTTAACCTATAAACCTCAATACCGCGCCCGGCTACTGCTCAGGTGCGGAAAAAATGCAGGCGACGGCAAGGCTTCCGGGGCGGCTGGCTCAGCGTTCAGCATGCGCAAAAACGACTCAGCCCAGTGATGGCTGTTGTGCATATGCAGTTCCTTCATCAGACGGGCATGCAGAGACCGCCGTTCGTGTAACGGCATCTGCAATGCGCGATGTACCGCACTGGCCATTGCATCAGGGTCATAAGGATTGACGATAATGGCACCCTCCATCTGCTCGGCTGCACCGGCAAACTGCGAGAGGATAAGCACCCCGGGATTTTTCGGGTCCTGTAAGGCGATATACATTTTGGCCATCAGACTCATGCCCGCCATTAACGGCGTCACCAGCGCGACGCGCGAGGCACGATAGATACCGGCCTGCTCTTCCCGGCTGTAGGCGTGCGTCAGATAGTTCACCGGATACCAGTTCATTGTGCCATGCACGCCATTAAGCTCCCCGCACAATGCCTCCAGAGCGTGACCGAGTTCTGACGCATCATGTGCGTGTCCGGCTGCCGGAGGCGCCAGCTGCAACAGCGTGATATTTTTCTGATAGCAATCATGTCTTCGCAGCAACACTTCCATAGTGCTGATCCGGTAAGGCAGACCTGAACTCTCATCAAGATGGCCGCCGCTGAGCACGGTATTTTCGGGCAGGCTTTCGCGGCACTGCATTTCCATGTAAGCACAGCTGTTGCTCTCACGCAGAGACTGGACATCGTCAAGGTCAATTCCGACCGGAAACACACCCACCCTGATAATCCGGCCATGAACACGAAAGCTTTGCGCCTCCAGCCGTTCTATACGGAATTCGCTCTCCAGCCAGACCAGGAAGTTATTCATATCCTGCACGGTCTGAAAGCCAATCAGGTCACAACATAACAGAGAGTCAGTGAACCAGCGCCATTCGGGTATGGTTTCAAACATTCTGCCAGCCGGGAAAGGCTGATGCAGAAAAATACCCACTGAGTTAGTCAGCCCCTTTTCACGAAGATAAGTGGCACAGCCAAGCAGGTGATAATCCTGAATCCAGATAACATCGTCGGGTGTGGCATTTTCGCAGATGGCGCGTGCATAGGCTTTATTGATGTTTTTATATTCCTGATAGCCGCTTGTAGAAAAACGGGCTATGTCCGGACGCTGATGAAAAACAGGCCAGAGCCCTTTATGAATATAATTGTGGTACCCCTCATTAAGCTCGCCCGGCGTATACGGGAAGGTCACGGTTTCATACTGGCCCATCTGCTGCACGGCGTAGGGTCTTGACGCATCCAGAGGCATCACCCTGCTTTCACCATCCCAGCTAATCCAGACGCCTCCCTGACGGGAAAGGATGCCGTCATAAATTGCATTAAGCGTCGATCGTTGACATTGATTATGAGAAACAAGGATAAGGCCTGACATGGTGTGTTCCTTAAGAACCCGCTGCGGAGAGGCAACAGTGCCTGGCAGCCAGCGGCTGTTAATCGGAGGTCGGATAATAAACTGGAGAAAACCACTCATGAATGTGCACCCCGTCCACTTAATGCCTGCAGACGCTTTTTGCGTAAATCAGGTTTTAACTGCCATCGTGTAACGTTGTCACGTAAACGCCCGGTGCCTTTAATTAAACCGAACGGCCTGTAAAAAAGGCGTAAAAAGAGGCTGATGAAGTGTAAAAACGCCGCAAATCACGCGTCCGATATAGCATTAGCGGGCAGCAATGGCGCTGAAAGTCAGTGAGTTGAATACTGGGAATATACGCGGGTATAAATAAAGAAGGCGGGTTGGCCCGGTTTCACTCACCCTCAAAGCGGGTTTGATAAATGCGTGGCCGGGCCGTTTTATTGCAGAAACAGAGAACTTAAAAATCTCTTTTTTAATTCAGAGCTGAGCGATCATTGTCTGGAATGATACCCCGTTAAAAAATTTCACCTCCCCAACTTTTTTAAATTCCCTTTTCTCATAAAAAGGGATGGCAAAGAGTGAAGACCGTACGCTGATTTCTGAACGCAGTTCGGGAATCGCCCGCTGCCAGAGTGCCCTCGCTACCCCTTTTCGCTGAAATTTCGGATGTACAAAAAGGTATTTAACTAAATTGCCTTCGAAAAGGGTGAGTACGCCTGTCACCTCACCTCTTTCCACGGCAATCAGCCAGAGATAGTCATCTGAAACAATCAACGGCTGAAGCACATCGGGCTTTGTGCTCTCGATGAACCATTGCGGACAGGGCTCTGTCTCTGAAAAATTACATTGCATAGACACAAGCTGTATCAGCTCACTGATGCCTGCCGCATCAGACTCCAACGCCGCTCTGATTTCCATTCTTTTGTCATTCCCCCTGATTTGGTTAAGGCAAGAGGATGAGGTTTGCCATTCGAAAAGCCATCCACTCCCCTTTGCCGCTTAATCCCGGCCCGAGAACCCGCGCCCTGAAGATTAAAGCAACGTAACTTTGCCCTGGAAAATTACCGGACCGGACGGCCCGCTGAGCGTAGACCCTCCCACCGGCTCCAGACTCACCGCCAGTACCGTCTGATTATCTAAATCGCCAGGCGGTAACCGGAAAACGTTACTGTCGCGGTGATTGATCAACCCCAGAGATTGTGGCGGAGCACTGCCCCTGATCAGCCAGAGCTGCAGGTTTTTATTCTCTGGCAGCGTGATGTTCAGTGCCGAAACCTGAAGGAGTGAAGCTGACTTATCCAGATTCACCACAAACTGTGCATCGGGCTGTGCGCCGCTGAGTACCGCAATCGGCTGCAGAGACTGTGGGGCATCCGGCTTGCTTAAATGGGTGAAAATGAGGACGCCAGCCATTGCCGCAGCCAGACCCCAGCCGAGCCAGAAGCCAGGAGGCCTGCGGATTGATGTCGTGCCAGAGACG
The DNA here is from genome assembly GCF_051136245.1 of Pantoea sp. Lu_F5_004. Taxonomy (NCBI): domain Bacteria; kingdom Pseudomonadati; phylum Pseudomonadota; class Gammaproteobacteria; order Enterobacterales; family Erwiniaceae; genus Pantoea; species Pantoea sp. Lu_F5_004. The sequence goes on along the minus strand of NZ_CP194947.1, from coordinate 128,833 downwards.
CCAGTATTCGGGCCAAGATCCTGCTCAATCTGCTGCCAGACCGCAGAAGACGGGATAACGGCGTGAGTGAGCAGATCAATGCCGCTGAACGCTTTCTGCCAGTTCAGCACCTCCGCGGCGAATACTGAATCGTCATTGAGGCGTTTATCCAGCCGATGACGGGTCACATCGTCGGTAAGACCAAGCACATATTCCGCGGCAGTAAGATCATGTTGTTCCTGACCGGTCATAGGCCTATGCACTCCCGAAGATGGGTTAACGCGCGACGGATCCAGCTTTTCACCGTCCCTTCCGGCTGACTCATGGAGAGCGCAATCTCACTCTGTGAGAGGCCACGATAATAGGCGAGCGAAATGCTTTGTCGCTGTTCAGAGGGTAAGTGTGCCATACAGTGCTGAAGGCGACGCGCCTCCGCATGACTTGCATCGGCAGGAAGTGGTGTCTGGAAACCCGCTTCCGCTTCGCTGATATCATCCACGGAACAGCTTCTGTTTTCATGTTTACGGAGGAAGTCAATCGCCCGATTTCTGGCGATGTGGCTGAGCCAGATATGCGGCTCACTGCGCTTATCGTCGTAATAATTTGCCGACTGCCAGATATGGATAAACGTATCGTGCAGGATCTCTTCTGCCCAGTCGCGGCGTCTCACCATCCGCAGGATGATCCCATAGAGTCGGGGCGACAGAACGCGATAAAGCTGCTCAAGAGCAGCTTTATCGCCGACGGCTATCTGATTCATTAAATCGGCCTGAATATGGGGCACATTTTTTGTCATCGGCTTCCCTGTTAAAGGTGTAGCCACCCGATCAGTGGCTACACACAGTATAGGTAACGCTTTACGGCATCAGCACGGTATCAATAACGTCAATCACACCGTTACTCTGATTCACATCATACGTAGTGATACTGGCAACATTGCCCTGAGCATCTTTAAGCTGAATGTTGTGCGGGCCATTTGCCATCACCCACAGTGATTCGCCATTGACCGTTTTCAGCTCGGCTTTGCCTCCTCCCGCTTTGATTTTTTTCTCCAGCGCTTTCATGTCCAGTTTTCCTGCGACCACGTGATAGGTCAGGACACTGGTGAGTTTTTGTTTATTTTCTGGCTTAAGCAGGGAGTCGACCGTGCCCTTAGGCAGTTTTTCAAAGGCGGCATTGGTGGGCGCAAAAACGGTAAACGGCCCCTTCCCTTCAAGTGTCGGGACCAGCCCGGCGGCTTTAACGGCGGCCACCAGCGTGGTGTGGTCTTTCGAGTTAACAGCATTCTCAACAATATTTTTCGATGGGTACATGGCGGCACCGCCGACCATCACCGTGTCGCTGTCCATGCTCGCCGCGTAAGTGGCGCCACTGAAGACTAATGCAGAAAAAATCAGAGTTGGCAGGAATGGTTTCATTTTCACTTCCCTCATTGAGTTAACGGACAGGGCGAGAGCGCCCTTATCTGTTAATACGAATGAGCAGCGAAAACGGATGCAAAAAATTTTAATTTTTTTTAGCTGGGGGGCTCAGCTTCATGAGAGTGCTGGCTGAAGGGTACAGACCAGCCCTGTTTTTGTCGCGCATGCCTGCACTTATCGGACTAACGATAAAGCCAGTCTCAGACAGGCCGATGCAGGAAAAAACATTCCTGCCGCCACTTAACTCCCTCTTACATAAATTTCTACAGGTAATGTCATCCAGAGTTCAGCCCGGTATTATTGCCTGTCAGGCAGAGATGCCATGTCTGACGATATCTGATAAGGTTAGTTTGCCTTATCAATTTTGTCAGGAAGACACAATATTATGGCTGTAATTCCGCTCATGCCCCCTGGAGGCTTCTCATTATTAACAAAAAACCTTCAGGAAGCTCGTTACCGCGGCATGCCGCGCAATATGGCTTCACCGCCTGTTTACTTCTGGTTCTATCAGCAGGTTCGCAATAAAGGACCGTGGGGCTATAAACAGCAGGGGGCAAGCTACCAAAATTTTGGTAATTTTAACTATGGTGCCACGGGCGTTGTTGCCGGAATACCTGAAGAAATATTGTTACGGGGTGCTGGCTGGGCACAAAGCCGGGCGGGAACAGTTGAGCCTCGATGGGGGCATTGGTACCAGGATATCCCGTATGGAGATGACCCGCGCGACCAGTATTGGATTCAGCAGGGGATTGATTATGCAAATAGACACCGCTATTAAGTGGGGGCATCGGACATTAACGCTTGTCCTGATAATTATTGTTATCACCGTTGGGATGCTGTGGTATTTCGAAAATGCGCCACGTGATGACCGTTTAATCCGTCAGAAACAACTCTCCGGGGATGTCTGGCTATACATAACTCAATATCAGGATGCAGGTGCCACTGACTCCGACACTTATCGCTACTACCTGAATAAGCAACTCGATAATCCCATGAAGGTAATTACTAAAACGGCTCCTTTCCTTCAGGCTGATACTGCCGATGCGGACATAACGGCGGTTAATGACCATATACTTGTTAAAATGACGGGTAAGGTTTACTCCTTCACAAACTCTGCATTTTTCTACGATGGTAAAACGCCAGTGATGCCACGTGTTGATTTAAATTCAACCGCGCCCGACCCATGGAAGTAGAGGTTAATCTTGTGATTTATCATGATTTCCCTCATAAAAAACCTGTTTTTCAAAAGGCTAAAACTTACGGGCGAGGTCAATGTGTTTACATTGAATATTTCAGTCTCTGAGCGTCCCGGAATGTCCGCCAAAAGAAAAGCCCTCCAATGGAGGGCTTGTACTAATCTGAAAGAAATGGCTCCCGGTCATCCATTTCGTCAATATCAAACGGATAAATCAGCTGCGCTTCTCCCGTATCTTTCAAAGTATCCCATCAACCAGACGCTTAAATGCGAAAAGCATTCACTGCTTCACGTAAAGCGTGTGCCTGAGCTGAAAGCGACTGTGATGCGGAAGAGGATTCCTCAACCAGCGCGGCGTTATTCTGCGTCACACCATCCATCTCGTTTACCGCAATGCTGACCTGTGAAATGCCCTGCATCTGTTCAGCTGAGGCGAGTGAGATATTATCCATCGCGACGGCCAGTTTTCCGACCATAGCATTGATATCAAGAATGCTCTTGCCGGTCCCGGTTGCCACGACAACACCACTTTCAACCTGCGCCACAGCCTCTTCGATCAGATGTTTAATATCTCTGGCTGCCGTTGCACTGCGCTGCGCCAGCGTCCTGACTTCACCCGCGACGACGGCGAAACCCCGGCCCTGTTCGCCCGCTCGCGCTGCTTCGACTGCCGCATTAAGCGCCAGAATATTGGTCTGAAATGCAATCCCTTCGATAACGGAGGTAATATCCCGGACTTTCACCGCGCTTTTTGAAATATCATTCATCGTCTCTGACATGCGCTGCATATCGTGTTCACCCGAACGCGCCAGCGCAGCGGTTTCGCGCGCCGAATCCGCAGTCTGCTGCGCGCCCGCTGCATTGCTTTTCACTGTAACCGTGAGCTGTTCAATACTGGCTGCGGTTTCCTGCAAAGCGGCGGCCTGCTGCTCTGTACGGGAAGAGAGTTCGGTATTGCCCTGGGAAATTTCATCAGCTGCCAGTGCTACCGAAGTGGAGGAGTCTTTAATCTGCGAGACCAGGTCGCGCAGATTGCTCTGCATGCTATCCAGAGAAGCCATCATGCTGACGGTATCCCCCTGACGAAGGGTGACTTTTGTCGTCAAATCGCCCGCCGCAATCGCAGCGGCCAGGCCCTGCGCATGAGAAGGTTCGCCACCCAGCTGAATTTTGATCCAGCGGGTAATCAGCCCACTCATCACAAATCCCATCACAACAAACAGGGTAGTCAGGCCAGCCAGAGTCATATAGACACCGGAGAGCGCCTGCGTGGACGTTTCCGCCGTTTTACTCGTTACCCTCGCCTGATAATCAACCATCCCATCTACTGCATTGCGGTAGTGCGAAAGCGCAGGGATCAGTTCACTACGGAGTTTTTCCGGGAACGGAGTAGCGTTCTGCATAAACAGGTTTTGCTCTGCCTGATGAAGCGGACCCGCTGCCACTTCGATTTTATTTAATTGCGTGGAAGCCTCTTCTACTTCAGCAAGATTGATCCCCGGAATGCTTTTGGCACCGTTGATCAGTTCCCGGAAATGCGCAGTGGTATTATCACTGTTGGTCTGCAACGCAGAAAACTGGGTTTTTACAGTGGCCTCTGTCTGAGGCTGAGTGTCTGAAGCCACGGACAGTAAAAGGACAGTTTGCTGAGTTAAATTATCTTTTAGCGTCTGCAGGGCCTGAAGATCGCCCAGCCGCGCGCGCGTCAATTCCTGCTGATCGCTGGCCGTATTGAGTTTAAATCCGGCAAATCCTGTCACAAAAACGCCCGTTAAGATGACAGTAAGGAATGCCGCAGTGAGCATGACGCTTAATTTTATTTTTTTGTTGCGATACATAGAGACCCCGATGTTTGAATTAATAGGTTATCACCGACGTTCCGCTTCTATGGCTCGCTGGTACTGGATCTGTTATCGGCAGCGGGGAATAAAATTACAGTAATGAAAGGGGTAAGAAGCGATGATTCCGCAGAACCATTTCTTACAAGCATCAGACTCTTTAACCCGGTCTGAGCGCTGTTGAATACTCAGATAGTTATTCTCAACTTCGGTTCTTCCCATAACGGGTTCGCTTCTGATTTTTCCGATGCAGAAACAGGTAATATATTCGTCATCCGCCCATCTTCTCTCCAGGGTCCTCTGCAATCCTCACATCCTCTCCGGCTTCTTATCCACACTTATCAGTTATCCTTAGCTATTAATGTGGATACGATAAATGCTTAAAAAAAACGCTCACATCTTTTATTCCTGTTTTTCAATAGCAGATCATCGCCAGATAAAGAAAAACTAAAGTTATTCCTCTACTCGCCGATAAACCCCTGAGCTTTTTAATTCTCATTCCAATTCTAAAAATTCATTAGCCGTAGAGATTATTTAATCAAGGAACAGATGTGAATTTACCCTTTCTCAGGAAAGCTGCTTGCATAGCAGTGGCTGTTTCACTTACGTCAAGTTGCTCAACAATGCACGATTTTGCCCGTGACTATGGCACCGCTGCTGGCTGTATTGGTGGTGCGGCCTTAGGCGGTGGCATTACTTATCTTGTCACTCACGACGCTAAAAAAGCATTAGTGGGAGGATTAGCTGGCGGCATGGCGGGCTGCGTGGTCGGCAATGTCTGGCAGAACCGTGAACAAGCGCTGGCGAAAGTCGCGCAGGAGGAGCAGATACGGATTTCAACGCAGGCGCTTAACGCACAGGAAAAAAGTCAGGCGGCGCAGGTGGGTATTGTCGCTCAGGTAGAAGACAGTACCATGTTCAATACGGGCAGCGCGGAATTGACCGATAGCGGCTTCCGCCAGGTGCAAAAGATTGCAGCGGCGATGAACAGCGGCCAGCAGAATGATGCGGGCGTACTGCTGGTTGTCGGTCACACCGATGCCACAGGCAGCGCGGAATACAATCAACAGCTGTCAGAAGCACGAGCGCATAATGTAGGACTGGTCCTGAAGCAGAGCGGCATTAAAGCCAGCCAGCTCTACTTTCAGGGTGTCGGTTCTGCCCGTCCGCTTGCAGATAATGACTCCGTTGGTGGCCGTGCCCAGAATCGTCGCGTAGAGATCGTTGCTTTAGCAAACGAAGCGTTACTGCGTCAGCGTCTGGCGCAGGAAAATAATAATCCGCTCTATTTACGCCACAGTTCCGCTGCTGACAGTAGTCTGGCTAAAGCCTCATCATCACGAAGTGACGCGAGTAAAAAAGCATCTTCTGGTCGCCTGAAAAGACGCCCAGCGCCGTCAATAACGGAATCTGCCAGCGCGCATCCCCGGAAACCCACGAAACCGGCGTCATCAGTGGAGAGTAATCCATCAAACTTTATCGATTTTGGTGGCAAACCCGCGTCACTCAATACACTGGGCCTCGCCAGCAATCTTAAACCTGTGTCACAAGGCTTTAGCCTGATTAATCAGGCGCAGGCCAGCAGTGTCACAGGCAGTTGTATGAGTGATCTGCCACGCGTTAGCGGGATGGCGAAAAACCTGGCCAGCGGGAAACCGATTGAAAGTCATGACACGAGTGATTATCTGCCTGGTATGAATGGTCGGGCATGGGCGGGCCTGGTGAATGGCAATCTGGTCACGCTGACGCCGGTTTATGTTCTGAAGAATGGCGCTGAAATCACCCGCAACCCACAGGTGATCATTACCCCCAACTATGCGCAAGGCAACCGCGCGTCCGTTAAAGCAATGGCGGGGATTGCCAATAGCTGGGAAGGCGAAGAGAGCATTCTTTACCGGATATATATTGAGAACGCGGCCGATGAGCCTCTCTCCTGCGTGGATCTGCTGTTGCCTAAAAGTGGATCTCAAGCGCAACAAGGCCAACTGTTTTATACCCATCACCGTCAGCCATGGCTGGCCGAATATGCTCCTCAGCGTGGATAACGGATAATATCAATGGAAATTTTCAATAGTTTGATGCAGGCCATCGCGACCTATCGCTACATTTTCTGGCCACTGTTTGGTTTGCTGGCACTGACACTTGCAGTCATAAAATGGTGGGATGAAGTGCGTTATTTCTTCCTCAACTTTTTCTGTTCATTACCGCTGATAGGACATGTCGCGCGTCTTTCTCACAGCCATGAAGCCCGCCGTAAAAGCACAGGTGGGTTAATATGGCATCCGGCCGAAGAAGCACTGTGTGGGAAATATTATCAACATCACAGTACCTCAAACCGGGATGCCGATTTTTATAAGCGCTGTGTAAATTATCTGAACAAGGTGGATGAACGCGGGCGCAAGCCGACCAGTGTGGTGCTATGGCTTTGCAGCATTGCCTTAGTGATTCTGGAAGCGTTCATTTTCGCGTTAGTCCTCTCCCCGTTTATTGCCAACAATATTTCGGCGAACCAGGCTGAACTCTCTGCAATCGTGGTCTCAGTGCTAATTGGTGTAATCCTGGTTCCTGCAACGCATTTAATGGGGACCCAACTGCATAAAAATACGCTGCTAAGTAAAATTCGTTACTGGCATAAAGAGGCCAGACTCGAAGGTAATGCACAGGCGTTGGTGAAAAACACGGAAGTTTCGCTGGAAAATAGCCGCATTGATGATGATGCCCCCAGCTATCTGCAAATGTTGAATCGCGTGCAGCATGGGATTGGGGCTAAACCCCAGTATGTGCAGACGGTGGTGACACTCTTACTGATTATGACCTTCGCGGTGGGAGCCTATTTTATTCGTGCTGCGACCATCAATGCCGCTGAGACGGAAGCGGTAAACGGAACACCATTCAGCCAGAGCGCATCTGTTAATGCGTCGTCGCCCTTCGATCTGCCGCAACAGGCGGTAGAGGATAATCAGCAGGCGGATAAGAAGGCAGCCAGCGAAGTCCGTGAAAATCGTGTATTCGCTTCGAAACTGACCTTTATTATTCTGTCGGTGATTTTTATTGGCGTGCAGATTATTGGTATTCTGATTGGTTATTCCCGTTCGCTGGTGGGGATTGAATCGCGACTGGCAGCAAAGTATATCGGTAATTTCAGCAGCTCAGACGAGTTTGCGGCCTGGTACGCTATGCAGCGTGAGCGCGTTGAGCGAGATGCACAGGATAAGCTGGCCAGCCTGCAGAACCGTATGGCGATGCAGCGTGCCAGCAGCGCCAGTAACGCTCAGAATGATGTACGCACATTTGATGATTACGTGCGGGGTAAGCAGCGTGATAAAGCGTTAGCGGATGATGAACATCAACAGTTTTCCGCCAGCAGGGCCGCTGCGACCGACAATGCTCAGCCTCAGCCAGAAACTGTTAAGGTTCATGATTTCGTCGCGACAGCACCAGCAATGGCCGCACTGAAATCTGCGAACGCGCCGACGCCGGCCTCACTCCATGCTGACGATAAAGCGCGGGTCGCGGCCCTGGGCGATTTGACGCTGCTGGATGACGAGGAGTTACGCCTGGTCGCGGACGATCTTGAACTGCCGCTCTCTGCACTGCTGAGCAGACGCAAGGTGCAGTTGCTTCTCAATAAAGCACGGGGCTAAGCAGTGAAAATCAACAAATGGTGTTTGTTGCTGTTAGTCGGGGCGACCGCCCTGGCTCAGGCTGCCAGCCGTAATGATATTCCCGCCTGTTATGACTTCGCGAAGTTAAGTCACTATCGTCCGGCAGATAGCGGACGCGAACTGGTGATTATTATTGATCAAACGGTAAAAGTACCGCGGGAAATCAAAAATGCCAGCTGGCAACAAATCCTCCGTTTTACCCAGCCGGGCGATCGGATGGTGCTCTATCAGTTCTCGGCGCTGCTTCAGAATAATTTTATGCAGCGGCTATTCGATGGGCAGCTCGATCCCTTGCTGGCAGATAAAAAGATTCGCGACAGCCTGGGTATGGAGAGCCTGAAGAGCCTTGATCAGTGTCTCGGTCAGCAAAAAGTCTATTTTGGCAAAACCATTGGTGGCCTGATGGCAAAGAGTTTCGCTGAGCAAGGGGACAACATCGCAAAGAGTGAAATTCTGGACAGTCTGAAACGCATCAGTGACGATCTGGCACAGGATAAAGCAGCATCGCGAACGATTTTTCTCATCTCAGATATGCTGGAAAACAGCGCCTTCGACAGCTTCTATCGTAATAATACGATGCGGCTGATCTCCCCTGATAAGGTTTTGCAACTGGTAAAGCAGCAAAACCTGTTGACTGATTTCAGGGGAGCAAAAGTCTTTGTCGCCGGCGCGGGACTCATCGATACGGAGGCAAAGAATAACTATCGATCGGGCAAAATGCTTCAGCAACTGGAAGCGTTCTGGCGGGGTTATTTTACCGCCTCGAATGCTGAAGTTATAAGCTTCGGTGCACCAGCGCTTAACGTTGATTTGAATTAAAACAACAGGGGCGGCCTCCTGCCCCTACTCATTTTTTCTTGCTGCTCTATCTACCGTGTTATGACGCGCATGTCAGCTGCGCCTCTGCGCTTACACCTGCTTCGCTCTCTCATCCTTTTTAACCCGTCTTAAAATAATATTTCTATAAATCAATCGCCTGTTCAATAACCAGCGCTCGCCGTTTCTCCTTGTGATGAATTTGTGATCTCCCTCGTCATTTATATTCATCATGTGTTGTTATATTGGTTATGAGTCATCTCGTTATTACATCATTTGGCGGATTTTCCATCCCCCGGGCGTTGAAGGGGATGCGGCTTTCTGCTGGCGTTATTTCGACGAGCTGCTCTTAACCCTACAACCCTGAAAATTAAAAAAGGTAGCGATATGGAAAGCCAGGATCTGCAACGCAAGCTCGGCTTCTGGGCCGTGCTGGCAATTTCCATCGGCACCACCGTCGGTTCCGGTATCTTCGTTTCGGTTGGTGAAGTAGCAAAAGCGGCAGGTACGCCGTGGCTTACTGTGCTGGCATTTGTCATCGGCGGGCTTATCGTCATTCCGCAGATGTGTGTCTATGCGGAACTCTCCACAGCCTATCCTGAAAACGGTGCCGATTATATTTACCTGAAAAACGCCGGCAGCCGTCCGCTGGCCTTTCTTTCCGGCTGGGCCAGCTTCTGGGCGAATGATGCGCCTTCACTCTCAATCATGGCGCTCGCCATTGTCAGTAATCTGGGCTTTCTGATACCCCTCGATCCGCTGAGCGGCAAGCTGGTAGCGACCGGGCTGATACTGGCTTTTATGGTGCTGCATCTGCGTTCGGTAGAAGGCGGGGCCACCTTTCAGACACTGATCACCATCGCCAAAATCATTCCTTTTGTCATCGTGATCGGCATCGGCATCTTCTGGCTAAAAGGTGACAACTTTGTCGTAGTGGAGAGTGCGGCGACTACCAGTGCTGCAGCAGGCTTTATGGCGCTGCTGGCGGGGATTTCAGCCACAAGCTGGTCCTATACCGGCATGGCGTCGATCTGTTATATGACAGGCGAAATCAAAAATCCGGGCAAAACGATGCCGCGCGCATTGATTGGCTCCTGTCTGCTGGTTCTGGTGCTCTATTCGCTGTTAGCGCTGGTGATTTCAGGTCTGATGCCGTTCGACAGGCTGGCTGCATCCGAAACGCCCATCTCCGATGCCCTCACCTACATTCCGGCGCTCGGCAGCGTAGCAGGTATTTTTGTTGCCGTGACAGCCATTATTGTCATCCTCGGATCGCTCTCCAGCTGTGTGATGTATCAACCCCGGCTGGAATATGCGATGGCCAAAGACAATCTCTTTTTTAAAAGCTTTGCTCACGTTCATCCCCGGTACAACACGCCGGATGTCTCAATCATTTTGCAGTGTGCACTCGGCATTTTCTTTATCTTCGTCTCCGATCTGACCAGCCTGCTCGGCTACTTCACGCTGGTGATGTGTTTTAAGAACACCCTCACCTTCAGTTCCATCATCTGGTGTCGTAAACGCGAAGATTACAAACCGCTGTGGCGCACGCCCGCCTTCGGTCTGATGACCTTCGCCGCTATCGCCTCCAGCCTGATTCTTGTGGCGTCCACGTTCGTATGGGCGCCTGTTCCTGGACTTATTTGTGCCCTGATTGTCATCGCTACCGGTCTGCCCGCTTACGCCTTCTGGGAAAAGCGCAATCGCCGTCTGGCTCACGTTTCTTAACCCTGTCTGGAGAGTTGTTTCATGTTGAATATTGATAAACGCAGTGTGGATTTTCTGGTCACTGAAAACATGGTGCCGGAAGTTGAAAAAATTCTGGAACGGGATGTACCGCGCGTTAACGCCATCGTTGATGAGATGGTGCAACGCGGTATCGATCGCATCTACTTCGTCGCCTGCGGGTCACCGCTCAATGCGGCCCAGACGGCAAAACACCTTGCCGATCGCTTCTCGAGCCTGCAGGTTTATGCGCTTTCCGGCTGGGAATTTTGTGACAACACACCGCATCGTCTTGATGCGCGTTGCGCGGTCATTGGCGTTTCTGATTACGGTAAAACGGAGGAGGTGATTAAAGCGCTGGAGCTGGGTGCGGCCTGCGGCGCGCTGACGGCTGCCTTCACCAAACATCACGACAGCCCGATTACCCAGGCCGCTGATCATGTACTGGCCTATGAAGCGGACTGCATCTGGGAGATTCACCTGCTGCTCTGCTACAGCGTAGTGATCGGGATGATTACCCGTCTCTCACCGCATACCGAGATCGGCAAAATCAAAAACGACCTGCGCAAGTTGCCGCAAGCGCTGGGACATCTGGTGCGCACATGGGAAGATAAAGGCCGTCAGCTGGGCGAACAGGCGAGTCAGTGGCCAATGATCTATACCGTATCGGCCGGTCCGCTGCGTCCGCTGGGCTACAAAGAGGGCATTGTTACCTTAATGGAATTTACCTGGACACACGGTTCCGTGATTGAGAGTGGCGAGTTTCGTCACGGGCCACTGGAGGTCGTCGAGCCTGGCGTGCCTTTCCTGTTTTTGCTTGGCAGCGATGAAAGTCGCCATACCACCGAACGGGCTATCCGCTTCGTGCGTGAGCGTACCGACAACGTGATTGTTATTGATTACGCGGAAATTTCTCAGGGACTGCATCCGTGGCTGGCACCTTTCCTGATGTTCGTCCCAATGGAGTGGCTCTGCTATTACCTCTCTATTTATAAAGATCACAACCCAGACGATCGCCGTTACTACGGCGGATTAGTTGAGTATTAATCCTTTTGCCTGGTCTGAAGAAGACCAGGCGTTTCTACCAGGAGACGCGAAATGAAAAAGGACGATGCAGCAGCAGGTGAAGCAACGCAACCTGACGGAATGATGCGCCTGGCGACGGTGGGCGATAACTGCGTGGATATCTATCCTCAACTCAACAAAGCCTTTTCCGGCGGCAATGCCGTGAATGTCGCAGTCTACAGCAGGCGTTATGCCATGCAGTCTGCTTGCGTGAGTTGGGTGGGTGATGATGCGTATGGTGCAATACTGAAGCGTGACCTGCTGCAACAAGGGGTGGATATTTCTCATCTGCACACGAAAGCTGGCATGACCGCGCAAACCCAGGTTGAGCTGCGCAACAACGATCGCATTTTGGGCGATTACACCGAAGGTGTTATGGCGGATTTTACATTGAGTCATGAAGACATAGCATGGCTCAACGGCTTTGATATGATCCATTCCGCGGTCTGGGGACACGCTGAGGCGGCGCTGCCGGTGCTAAAAGCGTCTGGAAAAATCGTCTCGTTCGACTTTGCCGACAAATGGGAAAACCCACTGTGGCAGAGCTTACCGCCGCATCTTGATTACCTGTTTGCGTCGGCGCATGTCGAATCGGCCTGGCTGCGTGACCGGCTGCAAACCGTGGTGGAGGGCGGCACGGGCGTCGCGATTGCCACGCTGGGCGAAAATGGCAGCCTGGCCTGGGATGGAAAACAGTTCTGGCGTATGCCGCCTGAACCAGTGGATGTGGTAGATACGATGGGGGCGGGTGACTCTTACATTGCAGGCTTTCTCTGCGCAGTTGCTGTCGGTGAGCCAATCGCACAGGCCATGAAGCAGGGATCGCACTGTGCCGCCCGGACATTGAGTTATCATGGCGCCTGGTAAAACCTGGGTTGGCGTGACACTCCGCGCGCCAGCCCCTATGACTCCGCTATAAAGCCTCCTATAATCACTTTCATTATTTTCAACTGTCAGGGTCGACTCATGCCAGCGACGGCGCGATATTCACATCAACTGCTCTATGCCACAGTACGTCAACGCCTGCTGGATGATATTGCACAGGGCATTTACCTGCCGGGCCAACAGATCCCGACCGAAAGCGACTTATGCACGTTATATAACGTCAGCCGCATTACGATTCGCAAGGCGATAACGGAACTGGTTAAAGATGGCGTGTTGATCCGCTGGCAGGGAAAAGGAACTTTTGTGCAGAGCAACAAGGTTGAAAATGCGCTGCTAACGGTGAGTGGTTTTACTGATTTTGGTGTTTCGCAGGGAAAGCCGACGCGTGAAGAAGTGATTGAACAGGAGCGAGTCAGTAGTGATCCCTTCTGCGAAAGGCTTAATATTGCTGGTAACGGCGAAATGTTTCGCCTGCTGCGGGTGATGTATCTTGATAACGAGCCGCTGTTCATCGACTGTTCGTGGATCCCTCTCTCACGTTATCCCGGCTTTGATCAGGTTTATCACGCAGGTGCTTCAACTTATAAACTTTTCCAGCAAAAATATGACAGTCGCGTAGTCAGCGACAAAAAAACCATCGATATTTTTACCGCCACAAAAGCGGAAGCGCTCAGGTTGCAGTGCGAGCTGGGCGAACCGCTGTTTCGCATCAGTAAGATCGCTTACGATCAGAACGATAAACCGGTGCACTATTCAGAGCTCTTCTGCCGGGCAAACCGCGTCACTCTGACAATTGATAATCATCGTCACTGAAAATTACTGGCAGAGAAATAACGGCGCCGTGGCACGTTTCTCTTTAATCAGCAGCGGCTACCTGACACCCATTTCCGGTAATTTAATGCTGCCGCGGCAAGGCGATTTTTTCCTTTGATGTACCGTTAACACAATGCGCGTTTAAAAGAATTGCTCGCGACTCTCAGGAACCTACCATCCGCCAGCTCGCGCTTATTCCCTGGCAAGTGAACTTCCCCATGCCTGATCCTGCATCCAAAATGGCTGCACATGAAGCAAGACGTTTAACAATTTTCCCATCGCCCAGAAAGCCGATGTCCTGATTATGAACAGCAGAGCCTGGTTCTCTTTGCCATCGTCCCTGAGCCATTGCATTCTCCGACGAGACTGAGTTTCTTCGGGATGCCATGATCAACAGCCAGGTTAACTCAGCAGACGCAACCCGGGAGCCAATCCCTTCCAGAATAGCGACGCGTGCACGTGTAAGCAGCATCACTCTGTAACAACGATGCTCAACGCTACAGCGCGCTCAAAGCGAATTTTATAGAGCATCATCTACAGCTCGCACTGATTGACCAGAAACGATAGGTACTGAGCAGGACGGAGATGCCCTCCTCACCCCCGTTTTTGATTCCATTCATCCTGACTCAGGCTAAAGAGCATGCTTTCAGGCGCATTTTCCACATCATAAATATCCCGGGTATGCCGGAGGCCGGCATTAATCAGAACCTTATGTGAAGCCAGATGATTTGCTCTTACGACTGCAGAAATTTCAGACAGTTTTATCTCTTCGAACCCATAACTAACCGCATAGTTCGCAAATTCCGTCGCCAGACCTTTTCCCCAGGCTTCCGGGGAGAAACGATACCCCAGATTATTGATCGTGATATCGGCAAAGCTTCTGATGCTCAATCCCCCAAAACCGATGATTCTTTCTGGATTATCCCGAAGCGAGATAGCCCAACTGCCGAAGCCATTTGATTCCCAGTGACTGATAGAGCGCGATAGCACTTCCCGTGAATGCTGGATATCCGGATGAGGGCCCGCGGGATTAAACGTATTCGTCGCAGGGTCGCCGTAGATCCTGTAAAGATCATCGGCATCTGATGGGGTGACTGGCCGAAGAAACAACCGCATAGTGTCTGGCTGCAAAATAAACGCTCTCAGATTAAGAAACGAGTGATCCTGTTTTTATATCGGGAAACGGTGCGGGAAACTATGTAAATCTCTCACTTCATCGGCCTGTTCAGTCAGGCTTGATCTCTTTAATAAGCGCTTCACCCTGATTGTGGATGTTCCCGACTTTGGCTGTAACAGGATGCCAGGTGAAGTCCTTCTCAGGCAGTGCGGCTTCATGTGCAATTTCCTGAGCACGTTCCGACGTGGTTTCTGCACTGAGCCATTCGCGTACAGCATCCGCACTTAAAACCAGCGGGCGTCGATCATGGATATCAACCATGCCTTTATTGCTCGCTGCCGTTACGATAACAAAACCCTCATGCCCATGATCCTTACCATAAGGAGCTTTGCCGATAGCGGCGAAGAACAGCGGCTCTTTCTCTATGTGGTAGATAAAGTAAGGCTGTTTTTTATCGCCCTCTCGCTTCCATTCATACCAGCCATTGGCAGGAACAATGGCACGGCCATGATCCCACAGCGGTTTGAACATGCGTCCCGTCGCAGCGGTTTCACCACGTGCATTGATGAGAGGTTGTTTGTCCCACCACTCCGGACCGTAACCCCAGTAAACCGGATCAAAGTGCAGTTCATTATCCCGCTCATTGAGCAAGAGTACTTTGGTGCCTGGAGCTACGTTAAAGCGGTCTATGGGCTCTGGGTCATAAGTGATTTCATCGGGCTTCAGCTCCAGGGATTCAAAGTAATCGTCTCTGCTGCTGTACTGCGCAAACCGTCCACACATGGGCACCTCCTCTCATAAGGATAGCGCAGCGTTGAACGAGTTAAATAAATCTAAAAAAATTGTTTATCTGGCTGAAGATATCGTGATTTTTGACGAGAACATGATTAATGAATATGAAAATACTGGAGCCGTAATGAAGGGAATTATTTTAAGTCTGACTATAGTGTCACTGATTGCGGCCTCGTTTACAGCTGATGCGCGCGGCCATCGTGGTGGGGGTGGGCATAGAAGCTACAGCCATAGTTTTAGTTCAGGTTATTCATCACAAACAACGACACCCAGAATCAAGAAGAGATATTCCAGCGCCAAGCGAACGGCGAGATATGCTACAGCGGGCGCAGCAGGTTACGGCGCATACCAGGCCCATAACTACACGTCATCCTACGTGCGTGAGAAGGGCCGTCAGGCCGCAAGAAAATCCTCAACGAACAGCGATGACAGCCAGTATAAAAATCAGCCCCAGGCTCAGCCGGTTAGCCAGAATATGGCGCCGACATGTTCACCCTTATCTATGGCAAGCCAGCCGGGCTATACAAACCTGCCTGTATGCCTGGGCAGTGTTAATTGATTTCCAGGCCTTGTAACTAAGAAACGACGATGAATTGATATTTTTCAGAAAGACAAATTTTACAAAATGCCACTTATCGCACTCCGGAGAGGTCATATTTTAGTGACTTCGTAGCGACACAAACCTTTAATAATATGAGAAATGACTCATGAGCATAGTTTTTATACCTGCCCTCATCCCATTACTGATGAGAATTGAGAATGAGAAAGGAAGCCCGCTTACTGAGCAGGAAGTCAGTAGCATCCGTGATAATGCCACAACTATCGAAGTGCCGCGTGATGTTGCTCTCGCCATGGCTGAATGTCGCGGTTACTTCGATATCAACCCTGAAAATTGCTGGGCTGAATGGAGCTTTTACCGGAGTAAGAGTTTGCTGTCTGTTGCTGACAACGGATAACTGCATCGCGGTGCACAGTTTTAGCAGCAGGTATCTGACGGCATAGCTTCAGAGCAGCATGGTGCCTTATGGGATTGTGAGTTTAGACTTTTAAGTGCAACGCTTAACACTTTCCTTAAGCTATGTAATCTTATTGCGGAGCAAAATGTATCGGAATTTCATCCTTCATAAAGGCGGGTCTCTTTGGAAAAGTGTGGGCATTTGCAGCTTGTTTAATTGCTTCAATTGCAGCAGCGCACAGAGCTGGATCTCCGCCCTGAACATTGATGCTTATCGGAGGCTCGCCTTCCGGCTGCCTGATCCTTACATCACATGTTTTACCGCGATAATTATCTGCATCGAAAAACCGATATTGTATTGCTGTAACAGCCTGGCAGAGCCAAAGCTGAGTTTCACGCTCTTGAGTTTGCTGTGGTGTCTGAGATTCACACTGACTTTTAATCTCTGGCGCGTCGGGAGTCTTAATTCCCTTTTGCCGGATGTGATTTGTGCTCATATGGCATCCTGAAACGGCCAATGTGGCAGTTAAAGCAATTATTCTTTTCATAATTACATCCCTGATATTTCCCGGATTTTATAGCATCAATGCTACAGACTTAATATCCATAGCCACCAGAAAAACCCAGTATTTCATCTGCTCAGTCATCAGCTACGTTTTCAGGAAAAAGACAGTTTTTCGGCGGGGCTGCCCTACTGTTACCTGGCAATACACACCTTCCTGTTATCTATAAATTTTTCTGTCCCGACCGAAATGCGTTGCCGTTGGTCATCATTCTGTACCCTGCTTCAGACGCGCAACAATCTCCCCCCTCTTTTCAAATCACGCCGTTGGCGTTAAGCTATACGAAACATATACGTTTCATATAAGGCTTGCATGGGTATCGTAAAAATCTCCGACCTGATGCATGAGAATCTGCGCATCGCCAGTCAGGCGATGAGCCGTTCAATTAATGCACAGGCAGAACACTGGCTAAAACTCGGTATGCTGGCTGAACTCTATCCGCAGCAGACCCAACATCAACTGGCGCAGATGCTAATCCGGCTTGAACTGGAAGGCAGCGCTGATATACGCAATATGCTCCCTAAAGAGAGCCTCACCACACAAGGAGACGTGTCATGAACAGCGTTAAAATTCATACCGCAGCGGAAATCGAAATGGCACGGGCAGCCGGACAGGCTGCGGCTCAGGTGCTGGCGATGATTACACCTCACGTGCGCCCCGGCATCACGACTGAAGAACTGGATGATATCTGTCACGATTTTATTGTGAATGAGCTTAAAGTGACGCCAGCAAACATCGGTTATCACGGTTATACCCGCACCACCTGCACGTCGGTCAATCATGTGGTCTGCCACGGCATCCCGGCCAGCAAAAAACTCAAGGATGGCGATATCGTTAATATCGATGTAGCGATCATCAAAGATGGCTGGTATGGCGATACCAGCCGGATGTACTTTGTCGGCACACCGTCAGTCCGTGCCAAACGTCTGGTGGAGATCACCTATCAGTCGATGGTCGCCGGTATCAAAACCGTCCGTCCTGGCGCGACGCTGGGTGATGTGGGCGCGGCTATCCAGCGTGTTGCCGAATCGGCTGGCTTCTCGGTAGTTCGTGAATATTGCGGTCACGGCGTCGGTGAAATTTACCACACCGATCCTCAGGTGCTGCACTACGGCACGCCGGGCGAAGGAATGCCACTGAAAGCAGGAATGATTTTCACTATCGAACCGATGATTAATGCCGGTAAAGCCGGAACCAGCGTGCTGTCAGATGGCTGGACGGTGGTCACCAAAGATCGCTCGCTCTCGGCGCAATGGGAACACACCGTCGCCGTCACCGATGAGGGTTTTGATCTGCTCACGCCCTGGCCTGAAGGCACCGGCGACTACCCGGCGATTTAATCTCTCAGCCTGAGCCACGCTCTCAGGCTGCATTGTTAACTGCTCCTGACTTCACTCAGCGTTTCCAGCGTGCCGGAATGCCAGACTTGCACATCGTTACGTCCGGCGCGCTTGACCTGATACAGCGCCTCGTCGGCGCATCTCAGCCATTCATGAATTGTCGCCGCATCGCATGCCGGTGCAATCCCGATACTCACCGAGCACTGAAAGGTGGATGAAGCCGGCAGCCGCAGCAGGGCAATCCCCTGTCTGATCTGCGCTGCCAGCAACATGATGCTGGGTTCATCCGCATCCCGCACAATCACACACAGCTCATCGCCGCCAAAGCGGGCAGGTATATCTTTCAGGCCGACGCTGTCCCGCAGCAGTGCCGAGATCTCTGCCAGCAGAAAGTCGCCCGCTTCATGCCCGAAGGTGTCATTAACCTGTTTGAAGTGATCGACATCCAGCAGCATCAGCCAGGCTTTACCCTCACCTCGCTGTGTACGTAAAAACTCGCTTTCAAGCCGCCGCTCAAACAGACGGCGGTTAGGTATTTTCAGACCGGGATCCATCAGCGCAATGCGTTCCAGCTCCTGATTCTTCTTTCGCAGACTCAGGGTCAGATTGTGTGAAACCACGCTGAGCGCCAGCAGATAGCCGCTGGCGAGCGGCAGAGTCAGCCAGACGGTGCGGGTAGAGAAAGTCAGCTGCAAAGGCGCCTTTTCCGCTAACCAGACCATTAAAAAGGTCAAAAGAAAAGCCTGCAGAGCAGACTTCAGCTGAACCCAACCGCCCGCCGAGTAACGATCAGAGATCAGTACCGCCATGATAATAATCGAGGGAAGCGGACTCAGCGCCATGGTTGCCACCCAGAAGCCGCCGAAAGCGGCATCCAGTGTCAGATTCTTACGTTCAAAACCTGTGGGATCGCGCGATCGCAATGCCAGTCTGAAGGCCGCATAGGGCCAGACAAACGCATTAGTAAATAGCAGTGCGCAGAGCTCCGGGCTTTTTCCCATCTCCATCAATACTGACAGAATGGGCAGAAAACAGAGAAAGGTGCCGAGCTGGCGCATCATGAACATGCGGCGCACAAATCGCGTCGAACGGCGCTTCAGTTGAATATCGTCAGGAGTGTAGTAGTTCATATGCAGACTGAAGCAGCAACGGGTTATGGCAGTTTATCGGTAATTAATAAATCTGGGTAAATTATTTACAGAATATTCTTATTGCGGGCCGCAAAAGACATCTCGTCAGGCTGTGACTTGTGTGTCGGGGACGATGGCAGTCAGGGAACAATGGCAGTAATGTGAGAAGATACCGCGCGCCATGAATACGCGCGGAGGCTGTTTATCGGCGGCCTTTAACCACTGAGGCAGACCAGTTGAAATCGCTGACTTCGCTGGCGGTCATTGAAGAAGGTTTTTTCTTACGCAGTGGTTTTTTCTTCTCCTTTTCAGCCTGCGCTCTCTGCTTCTCCATTTTGCTGGTCATGATGATCTGACGAGCTTCACTATTGAATTCTTTCTCTTTTTTGCTATCTGGCTCTTTACCGGTTCGTTGACGGTACTTCTCGGCCAGGCCCTTATAGGTTTGCTCGACGGCCAGTCGTTCATCAGCGTTGAACTGATCAATGGAAATCATCTTTTTATCGTTCATAGCGGCGTGTCCTGTGGCGAGTTATCCCGGCAAGTGTACCGCATTTGCGGTCCGTTAACGCAGGGAATGGCATTAATCCGGTGGGCTTCTGATTCCGTCAGCACACGCAACCCGGTAATTTCTCTGAAACCTGCGCTTAGCCCTGTAATAATTAGGGTTATCTCTTAATATAAAACTAATGTTCATCAGGTTTACTGGCAGTGACCACGTACTGCCGAGGAGCTGAAGGAATGATAAAAGAGACCGATCGCCTGTCACAGGCATTATTACGGCGGCATGGGATTGGCGTTAAACAGAAACGTATACACTTCCGTGGCAGGGATCTGCTGTTTCAGCTGCACAACGCACGCTATGAGGTTTTCAACGGCGATCGCTGCATAGCGACCGTCGATACCAACAATATCAATGAAGCCATTAAGCAGTTTAAAGCGCTGGACCAGCCTGGGGAGAAATAGCCATGCCAGACTATCGTCTGTTTCAGAAAGAGCAAACAGTCAGAGCCGTGAACACTGAGCGGCAGGATCAGCAGGACGCGTTAATGGCTGATGGCTATAAGATGGCGTGGGACGTGGTGCATGCAGATAACGCCGATGCCGCCCTGCTGCGCTATCAGCAACTGCGTCACGAAGAGGATAATGCTGAGCAGAATTTCGCAAACGATTCAGTTTTAAGTAGTCTGATAAACCTGATATCCCGCTGAGTCAGTGCGGGGCTGAAGGTATAAAGCCAAAGTTACTGTTAATTCATGCTGTGCTGATTAGAATAAAGAAAATTTCCCGAATACAGGTTTCTGATGAAAATCACCATTCACAAAGAAGATGAGCTGTTTATGCACAACTTCTTTGCTGCGCCATGCCACACCGTTGAAACAGACTCACCACAGGCACAACAGATTCAACAATCGCTACAGCTGGCCATCCAGCAAAAAGGTGCAGAGGCCGATGGCGACTGGAAACGTAGCCTGACTTTTTTGATTCTGTTTCTCTTTTTATATGCTGCGCTGGGTGCCTCGCTGACGCTTGATCTCAGCACCACGGGCACGCCTCATAAGAGTATTGAATATGCGCTGGAAGCGATTCCGGTGCTGATCGCCTTCTCCGGCTTCTTCATCTCTATTCTCTATCTGTTCCTGACCCGCGCCAGCGCGCGTAAACAGCGTAACTGGGAAAGGACTATCCTGGTACTGGAGAAATACTCCATCGGAAATCTGTTTAAAGCGACGCATACCCAGGGCGGTGGTACCAGCAACTACTCCGTACCCAATCTTTCCATTTCGCTCGCTCTGTTTATCTGCCTGACCTGGCTGGTGATTTATAATTATCTGACGTTTACCACCAGCGGGGTGTTTGGCAGTGTCATCTCTCTGTTTATCAGCACCATGGTTTATGTGATTCTGGATATTCAGCTTCTCAAGCCTTTTACCCATGCTGTTGAGAAAGAAGAAGCGGAAAAGAGCGACACGGATAAAGAGCAGGATTAACTGCACCCCGTAAACGTCAAAACAGATACCCGGTCAATGAGCCGGGTATTTTTTTGTTTAATCAGAACGATCTTGCTGCAAGACCTCTGCTGCACGGAATTTAATGAGGTGGGCCGATACTAATACATATTGGCATGTTGTAACTATAGACGGACTTTATCATTCGGGTTCAGCCCGGGTAAAGGTCAGACGGTCCGCTTTCACAGCGGACCGTGTATTCATCACCAGTGGGTTTTCTGCATATCGATGACAAAACGATATTTCACATCGCTGGTCAGCATACGTTCAAAGGCAGTTTCGACCTCTTCACCGGTGATCATCTCAACGTCAGCCGTGATGTTGTGCTGACCACAGAAGTCGAGCATCTGCTGCGTCTCCTGAATACTGCCAATCGAGGTGCCACTGATGCTCAGGCGACGAAACACCATCGGTGTCACATTCGGTGACGGATGAGGTTGATCGGGAATGCCCACCAGCACCAGCTGACCATTGGTTTTCAGCGCACCGAGATAAGGATCGAGGTCGTGTGGTGCAGCGACACAGTCCAGAATGATATCCAGTGACGCCTGGCAGTCAGCCATTTGTGCGGCGTCTCGTGAGATCACCACGTTCTTAGCGCCGAGCCGGCGTGCATCTTCCCCTTTCGCCGGAGAAGCAGTAAACAGGGTAACTTCTGCGCCCAGTGCACTGGCCAGTTTAACCGCCATATGACCCAGTCCCCCGAGCCCGACCACACCCACACGATCGCCTGCTTTGACGTTAAAATGCTGCAACGGTGACCAGACGGTCACGCCAGCGCACAGCAGCGGTGCCACCGCATTCAGCGCCAGATTGTCGGGCACCGTGACCACAAAGTGCTGGTCGGCGATGACATGCTGGGCATAGCCACCAAATGTCGTATTGCCGGTGTATTTATCCGTGCCGTTGTAGGTCGGCGTGAAACCCGCCTCACAATATTGCTCTTCCTGCTGCTGACAGAAATGGCATTCACCGCACGAGTCGACCATCACGCCAATGCCAACCGTTTCCCCGGCGGCAAATTTAGTGACGTTGCCCCCCACAGCGACTACACGTCCGACAATTTCGTGACCGGGAACCAGCGGATAGCGGCTGACGCCCCATTCATTACGGGCCATATGCAGATCGGAGTGACAGACACCGCAGTAAAGAATTTCGATTTTCACATCGTCAGCCTGCAGCTCGCGTAACTCTACCTGGCCTGCCCGAAGCGGCTGGTCTGCCTGGGACGCTATCAGCGCGTTAATTTTCATCTGTTGCCTCTTCTCACCTGGTGGTCGTAAAGAAAGCGGCCCACTATAGACACACGGAAACCCATTTGGTAGTAGTTACCTTTTGGTTACCGTACTAATTGGGAAGTCACTATGCCGGTCTGGGTTGAAGGAAAACTTTGCTTTTATGCGGATTCACCGCCGCGCCGCCTGCTGGAACTTTTTTCGGTGAAGTGGAGCACGATGGTGCTGCATGCGCTCTATCACTGGCCGGAAAACCGGGCACGCACAGGCGAACTGGAGCGCAGCCTGCAGGGTATTTCGAAGAAGATGCTGATTCAGACGTTGCGTGAGCTGGAGCAGCGCGGACTGGTGTCGCGTCAGGTCTGGCAGGTGGTGCCACCAAAAGTGGAATACAGCCTTACGCCGTTGGGACATACCTTCGCCCAGCCAATTGAGCAGATGTATCAGTGGGGACTGGAGAATCAGGCTGCGCTGGATGAAATGGAACATCACACGCGCAGCCATCAGGAGAGTGGCGGATAGAACACCGCCTGTTCTCACGCAGTGCAGGCTTAATCGAACGGGAATTCGCGCGCCAGCACGCGGGAAATGACATTCAGCGCGCCTTCATCATTGTTGCTCTGAGTCTGATAGCGCGCCACGGCAGCGACCGAATCAGCCGCATTGGCCATCGAGAAACTGAAGCAGGCCTGACGCAGCATCTCAATATCATTGGCGCTGTCACCAATCGCCAGCACTTCGCAATCGCTGATGCCCCATTTTTCCTGCAGCAACGCAATGCCATGTGCCTTATGGCAGCCGGGAATAATGAGATCAATAAAGCCAAAACCGCTGGATACCGGATGCATGATGTTTTCCAGCTCACCCAGACTGGAATGCAGTCTTTGCAGCAGTGCATCCACCCCTTCGTGCTCCAGCTTCAGCGAGAATTTGAATATGGTGTCGTCGATGGCATAGAGGTCATCGCGTTTTTCCAGCCGGTGATAGTGGTTTGCAAGCATTGCCATCACCTCGTCAGAGGTAGATGAATGCATATAGGCGCCGTTGCGTCCACAGACCACGACCGCGATGTCAGGTTCATGCGCCAGGATATCAAGGATCTTATGCACTTTCTCCTGAGCTAAATCTCCGCAGAAGATCTCTTCATTACAGTCAGAGACCCATGCGCCATTTTCCGCCACGAAAGCGATCTCGTCTTTGATGTCGGGAAAATAGCGCTGCAGCTGGTAATACTGATTACCACTGGCCACCACAAAACGGATGCCCTTCTGCTTCAGCAGCGCATACTGACGTGAAAACCGCTGAACATTGTACTGCTTATTGTCGTCCAGAAAGGTGCCGTCCATATCCACCGCAATCATCTTAACCGCCATCTCGCCTGCCCCTCTACGTTCGCCGTTCTGTCCTTTCGGCTGATTGATTTGATTCATAAAGCTTACTCGCTGTGTGGATTAATGAGAATGCAAATAGTGACTTTGCTAACGGCTTTCAGAGCGTTCCGGTTCCGGAGTTGTGTTATCACGCACGTTTTTTTTCGTTAAAAGGATGTTAACCTCAGCCACATATTACGAATGAAGGTTATTTCAATTACATTCGTAACTCAACCCCAGACATTCAGGAGCATGAGATGCGTGAAGAATCCCGATCAACCCCTTTACCTGACGACGTCAAAGCCGCTATTCGCGAGATGAAACAGCAGTTACGTCAACAGATTGGTGATGTCGATGCCCTATTCCGCCAGGTTTGCGACAACATTAATGCTGCGATTGCTGAAGCAAAAGCAGATGAAAAGCGCACGGGCAGCGCCTGGCCAGTAGTGCCCATGCAGGACATTGCGGCGGGCAAGGTTTCGGATGAAACCCGGGCGCTGATTAAACGTCGCGGCTGTGTGGTAATTAAGCAGCACTTCGCGCGTGAGCAGGCGCTGGCATGGGATAAGTCGATGCTCGACTATCTGGATCACAACCGGTTTGACGAACACTATCGCGGCCCCGGAGATGACTTTTTTGGATCGCTGGCCGCCTCCCGTCCTGAAATCTATCCGATTTACTGGTCACAGGCGCAAATGCAGGCGCGGCAGAGCGCGGCAATGGCTGACGCGCAATCTTTTCTGAACCGGTTATGGAAGTCTGAATCGCAGGGCAGGCAGTGGTTTGACCCGGATGTCAGCGTTATCTATCCCGATCGCATCCGTCGCCGCTTGCCGGGCACCACGTCGAAAGGATTAGGCGCCCATACCGATTCCGGCGCGCTGGAACGCTGGTTACTCCCCGCGTATCAGCAGGTTTTCAGTAAGCTGTTTCACGGTGATTTTGCCGCTTACGATCCGTGGGATGCGGCTCACCGCACCGAAGTGGATGAGTATGATCTGCCGGGTACCACCAAATGTTCCGTATTCCGGACCTTTCAGGGCTGGACCGCACTCTCTGACATGATCCCCGGTCAGGGCCTGCTGCACGTGGTACCTGTGCCGCAGGCGATGGCCTATGTCCTGCTGCGCCCGCTGCTTTCAGACGTACCTGAAGATGAACTGTGTGGCGTCGCACCAGGCCGGGTGTTGCCCATAAATGAACAGTGGCATCCGCACCTGATTGCCGGACTCTGTTCAATACCGGCCTTAGAGGCGGGCGATTCGGTATGGTGGCACTGTGATGTGATCCACGCCGTTGCACCGGTTGAAGATCAGCAGGGCTGGGGCAATGTGATGTATATCCCTGCTGCGCCAATGTGTGACAAAAACCGCGCCTATGCCCGGCGGGTTGCACAGGCCCTGGAGCAGGGACGTTCGCCGGGAGATTTTCCGCCGGAAGATTATGAAACAGAGTGGGACCAGCGCTTTACGCTGCAGGATCTCAATCTCAACGGACGCCGGGCGCTGGATTTGTCCTGACCCCAATCCCGCGTTGTACACCGGCGCGGGATATCCCTGCTACACTGTAGCTCCTTTTTTCTGCGAAACGCAATTATGAACCCGCGACATCATCAGATTATTCAACTGGTTAATAGCCGGGGCAGCGTAACGGTCAGTGAGCTTGCGCAGCTTACCGGGGTTTCTGAAGTGACGGTGCGTCAGGATCTCACGCTGCTGGAACGCGACCGACTGCTGCGGCGGGTTCACGGTTCCGCGCTGGCGCTGGACAGCGATAACGTCGGCACCCGCATGAATACCCGCTATCCCATCAAGCAGGCGCTGGCACGACATGCGGCCAGCCTGGTACAGGCGGGTGAATCGGTGTTCATCGAAGGTGGCAGCACCAATGCGCTGCTGGCGCGTTCGCTGGCTGACCGCGCCGATCTTACGCTGATTACCGTCAGTCACTATATTGCCCAGCTTCTTCGGGAAGCCGCCTGTGAGGTGATTGTGCTCGGTGGCCTGCTGCAGAAAAGCAGTGAGTCGGTGGTCGGCCCGCTGACGCGGTATTCCATCCAGCAGGTTCATTTTCACCGGGCATTTGTTGGCGTGGATGGCTGGCATCCGGAGACCGGTTTTACCGGCCGCAACATGCTGCGCTGTGATGTGGTGGATGCCGTGCTGGCGAAAGGCGCTGAGAGCTATGCCCTGACCGACGCCTCCAAGTTTGGTCAGATTCACCCCTATCCGCTTTCATCCGGTTATCAGGTCGGGCATGTGATCACCGATGAGACGCTGGATGCGGCGACGGTAGCGCAGCTCAGGGAACAGGCGATAGAGGTGATACAGATCGCCGCAGGTTAAGCAGAACGGTTGGGGCCTTTAGTAACGGAGTCCCGCTGCATCAGGCTGGCCGTGAAAGGTGCCTGAGTATGCCAGTCTCCGCCATCCAGCATGGTCAGCAGGCGGTTAATCGTCTCATCGATCATCTCGGTGACCGGCAGTTTCATGCTGGATAACGACGGCGTGATGTAGGGCGCCAGCGGAATATCATCGAAGCCAATCACCGAAACCTGCCCGGGTACCGCAATGTTGCATTCAGTCAGATGCTTGATTGCACCAATCGCCATCTCATCATTACTCGCCACCAGCGCGCTGAATGTCACCCTGCGTTCCAGCAACGTGTCCACGGCCGCCATACCGCTCTGCGCCGTCCATTTACCCGTCACGATTAGCCGGGAATCGGCTTCAATGCCCTGCGCGGCCAGCGCAGCGTGATAGCCGGAAAGCCGCTCCACGCCGGTCGGCGAATCGAGCGAACCGGTGATAAACGCGATCTCGCGATGTCCCTGATTCAGCAGATGGCTCACCGCTGTGGCGCTGCTGGCGTGCTGATCGCTGTAAATACAGTAGCTGTGGTTGACGCGCAGCCGCCGGTTGATCACCAGTATCGGCTGTTTATGCCGCGAGATAATCGCATCCAGCGCGTCAATGCTCAGGAAGCGCGGATAGATAATGATGCCGTCACAGCGCAGATCGAGCAGAAACTGTATCGCCGCCTCTTCCTGCTCAGCGGTGTGTTTGCCGTCCGCCAGAATCAGCTGGCGGCCCTGCTGCTCCAGTATGCGCGCGGAGTGTGCCATCAGTTCAGTGAAGTAGCTGCCGCTGTAGAGCGTATTGGTGATCACCAGTCCAATGGTCTGAGACGTTTTTGTCGCCAGGTTGCGCGCCAGCAGATTGGGCCGGTATCCGGTTTCGGCAATCGCCTTCAGTACTTTTTCACGCTTTTCCTGCCCGACATAGCCATTGCCCGAGAGCACACGTGACACTGTCGCTTTTGAGACGCCCGCCCTGTTTGCCACTTCCTGAATCGTTGCCATGGTGATGCTCCTTTGCTGCGTCGTCCTGCAGTCTACCTAAGCCTCTCAATGTTGGAAATATTTACCCCGCCTTTCAACGAAGTTACCTGGCAGCATCAGGTGATGGAGTTCACAAAAAAGAGATCTGGTTGATTTTGGCGCTTGTCGGCGCTGTAAAAGCACTTCATGATTTTGTGAAACCGGTTTCCTATTTGCCTGTCCGCAGGCGCAAAAACATAAAAACTTTGACCGATTTACCCTACAGAGAAGAGCGATCATGCCCAGAAATTATGCCGAGGTGTCACGCGCCATCGTCGATGCGCTAGGCGGCCTCACCAATATCGAAGCCGTAACTCACTGCATGACCCGCCTGCGGTTTGTGGTGAAAGATGAAACTCAGGTCGACTATCCCCGGCTCAAGGCGATCAATGGCGTAATGGGCGTGGTGCACAACGACACCCAGTGCCAGGTGATCATTGGTAACAACGTGTCACAGGCTTATCAGGCGGTGCTGGAGCTGGGCTCGCCCGCAGCGACATCGGCTGCACCCGTAAAACGTAAAATCACGTTGCGGGGCATCGGCGCCGGTATTCTTGATGCGCTGGTGGGCACCATGTCGCCGCTGATTCCGGCCATTATTGGCGGGTCAATGGTTAAGCTGCTGGCGATGATCCTGGATATGGCGGGCGTGTTTGAGAAAGGCTCATCAACGCTGGTCATCCTCAACGTAATTGGCGATGGCGCATTTTTCTTCCTGCCGATTATGGTAGCCGCTTCTGCGGCGCTGAAATTCAAAACGAACATGTCACTGGCGATCGCCATTGCCGGTGTACTGGTTCATCCCAATTTTGTTGAACTGATGGCGAAAGCGGCACAGGGTCAGGCGGTGGAATTTGCTTATATCCCGGTGACCGCGGTGAAATATACCTACACGGTGATCCCTGCGCTGGTGATGACCTGGATCCTGTCGCACATTGAGCGCGGCGTGGATCGTATTACGCCTGCCGTCACTAAAAATTTCCTGAAACCGATGCTGATTGTGCTGATTGCGGCACCCATCGCGATTGTGCTGATTGGTCCGATTGGCATCTGGATCGGCAGCGGCATCTCCGCGCTGGTCTACACCGTGCATGGCTATCTTGGCTGGCTTTCTGTCGCGATTATGGGCGCAATCTGGCCGCTACTGGTGATGACCGGGATGCATCGGGTGTTCACCCCCACCATCATCCAGACCATTGCCGAAACCGGCAAAGAGGGCATGGTGATGCCGTCAGAGATTGGTGCCAACCTCTCGCTGGGAGGATCGTCGCTGGCGGTGGCGTTCCGGACTAAAAACCGTGAACTGCGCCAGACCGCGCTGGCAGCGGCGGCATCAGCGATTATTGCCGGCATTTCAGAACCGGCGCTCTATGGCGTTGCGGTCCGCTTAAAACGACCGCTGATCGCCTGTCTGATCAGTGGTTTTATCTGCGGCGCGGTCGCGGGCATTGGCGGGCTGGCCAGCCACTCCATGGCCTCTCCCGGCCTGTTTACCAGCGTACAGTTCTTCGATCCCACCAATCCCATGAGTATTGTCTGGGTCGGTGCGGTCATGGTGTTGTCTGTGGTGCTCTCATTTGTGCTGACGCTGCTGTTAGGTTTTGAAGATATTCCTGAAACCGAGCCTGAAACCAAAACCGCACCAGAAAGCGCAACGCAACCTGCGCCCGTTACCGAACGCGCTAACGCGATTAATAGCCACTAAAGGAAAGGGTCATGCTGACCCGGAAAAGAGGATTGCATGTCTGATTCAAGGTTTCCGCAAGGATTTTTATGGGGCGGCGCACTGGCCGCCAACCAGAGTGAAGGCGGCTTTCGTGAGGGCGGAAAGGGCTTAACCACCGTTGACATGATTCCACATGGCCCGCACCGTATGCCGGTCAAACTCGGTCTGGAAAAGCGTTTTACCCTGCGTGACGATGAATTCTATCCCAGCCATGAAGCCATCGATTTCTATCACCGCTATCCGGAGGACATTGCGCTGATGGCGGAGATGGGGTTTAGCGTGTTCCGCACGTCGATTGCCTGGAGCCGTCTCTATCCCAATGGCGATGAACTGACGCCCAATCCGCAAGGCATCGCCTTTTACCGCGCGGTCTTTGAGGAGTGCCGCAAATATAATATCGAACCGCTGGTCACGCTCTGTCACTTTGATGTGCCGATGCATCTGGTGACTGAATATGGCTCGTGGCGCAATCGCAAAATGGTCGACTTTTTTGCCCGCTATGCCCGCAGCTGCTTTGAGGCGTTTGATGGCCTGGTGAAATACTGGCTGACCTTTAATGAGATTAATATCCTGCTGCACAGCCCGTTTTCCGGCGCCGGTCTGGTGTTCGAACCCGGTGAGAACAAGGATCAGGTAAAGTATCAGGCGGCCCATCATGAACTGGTCGCCAGTGCGCTGGTGACGCGCATTGCGCATGAAGTGAATCCGATGAACCAGGTCGGCTGCATGCTGGCAGGTGGCAACTTCTATCCCTGGTCGAGCAAGCCGGAAGATGTCTGGGCAGCACTGGAAAAGGATCGCGAAAACCTGTTCTTTATTGATGTGCAGGCGCGCGGAGCCTATCCGGCCTACGCCGCCCGCGTATTCCGTGAAAAAGGGGTGACGCTTGAGATTGCTGACGGTGATGCCGACATCCTGAAAAACAGTGTCGATTTTGTCTCGTTCAGTTACTACGCCTCACGTTGCGCCTCGGCAGAGATGAACGAGCAGAACAGTAGTGCCGCCAATGTGGTGAAATCGCTCACCAATCCCCATGTACCGCGCAGTGAGTGGGGCTGGGGCATCGATCCGCTCGGCTTACGCATCACCATGAATATGATGTATGACCGCTATCAGAAGCCGCTGTTTCTGGTGGAGAATGGCCTGGGTGCGCGCGATGAGATCGAATCCAATGGCGAGATCAACGATGATTACCGCATCAGCTATCTGCGCGAACATATCCGCGCCATGGGTGACGCAATAGAGGATGGCGTGCCAGTGATGGGTTATACCAGCTGGGGCTGTATCGATCTGGTTGCCGCCTCAACGGGTGAAATGAGCAAGCGTTACGGATTTGTCTATGTTGACCGCGACGACCTGGGTAACGGTACGCTGGCGCGCACGCGGAAGAAATCGTTCTGGTGGTACAAAAAAGTCATTGCCAGTAATGGCGCAGATCTTGAGTGACAACGTCACTTAAAATCTGTCGTCATGCTGTTACTGGCGCGACAAAAACGCCGGAACAGCACGCTTATTTGTACCGTTGTACTCTGGCAGTAATTATCGTATAACCAATGTCTCCGAGGGGTGTCCTGTAATGGGCTGAGATGGCGCAAGCCGAACCCTTTGAACCTGATCTGGGTCATGCCAGCGAAGGGACGGGTCGGCAGATTTTCTGCGTCATCTCCTGCAATATTCCCTGTTCCAGACCGTATGCCCGGATCTCCCTGTTACTGGAGATCCTATGTCACATCCGCTTTTCGACACCGGCTTTTATGGTCGTCTGCGCCAGCAGGCGGGCGGCCAATGGCACGCCTATATCGGGCACGAGTTTGTGCGGCAACTCGGTCAGGGCACCCTGCCACCCGCGGCCTTTCGCCACTATCTCACTCAGGATTATCTCTTTCTGCTGCACTTCGCCCGTGCCTGGGGCCTGCTGATCAGCAAACTCTCTGAGCCAGACGCATTACGCCGCGCGACGGCATCGCTTAACGCCATCGTCAGCGAACTGCCGCTTCACCAGGCGTACTGCCAGCAATGGGGCATCAGTGAGGCGGCAAAGGCGAGCGAACCCGAGGCAGTGGAAACGCTCAACTACACCCGCTACGTGCTTGACGTGGGTCACACCGGGGATGCGCTGGAACTGCTGACCGCGCTGATGCCGTGCGTTGCCGGTTATGCTGAAACTGGCCTGACACTACTGCATGACCCCGCGACCCGCTTTGAGGGGAATCCTTACGCAGCATGGATAGAAAATTACGGCAACGAAGCGTATCTGGCTGGCGTTCGCTCCTCACTTTCACTGTTTGAAACCCAGGCCCGGCAGCGCGCCGGTGAACATCGGTTTCACCCGCTGGCGGAGATCTTCACCACCGCGACCCGGCTGGAAGCCGCTTTCTGGCAGATGGGTCTCAACCATGCAGCCGCCCAGCGGAGCAGCTCATGAACCTGCCGTGCAGTCCGGTGCCGCCAGGCATTTCAATTCGCCAGCTCAGCCTGAATTATGGCCAGCAGCCACTCTTCAGCCAGCTTGATCTGGAGATCGCGGGCGGTGCTTTTACCGCTTTACTGGGTGCCAGCGGCGTCGGAAAAAGCAGCCTGATGCGGGTCATTGCTGGTCTGACGCCACCCTGTGCCGGTCAGGTCAGCGGCAGCGACGGCCTGCCGCTGACCGGACGCATCGCCTGGATGGGGCAACAGGATCTGCTCTATCCGTGGCTCACGGTTGAACAAAATGTCTGCCTCGCCAGTCGCCTGAAAGGTGAAAGGGCCGATCGCGACTGGGCGCAGCATCTGCTGATGCGGGTAGGTCTTAGCCACTCTGCGAACGCGCGACCCGCGACACTTTCCGGCGGAATGCGTCAGCGCGCCGCGCTGGCCCGCACCCTCTACACCCGTCAGCCGGTTGTGCTGATGGATGAGCCCTTCTCCGCACTGGATGCCCTCACTCGCGCTCAGATTCAGACGCTGGCTGCAGAAGTGCTGGTCGGACACACCGTGCTGCTGATTACCCATGACGCCGCCGAAGCCTGTCGGCTCAGTCACTACGTGCTGATGATTGGTTCTGCGGGAATTGAAACCTGCCCGCCTCTGCCGGGCCAGCCACCAAGGGCTGCAGACGACATACAGGTATTGCAGAGTCAGGCCGCATTGCTGAAGCAGCTGAGCAGGATAGCGGGATGAGATTACACAAAGGTTTTGCCGGTCTTCACCGTGGAGTGATGCTGTTTGCCGGACTGATTGCGCTGTGGTGGCTCGCCACACTGACTTCGGTTCCGGCCTTTCTGCTGCCCTCACCCGCTGCGGTCGCCATCGCACTGTGGCAAAACGCAGGCTATCTCGGCCATCACACTTTGATTACCCTGACCGAGATCGTCAGCGGCATGGCTTTCGGCGTGCTGCTGGGGAGTGTGCTGGCGCTGGGCATGACCTTTTCGCCGTGGCTGCAGCGCTGGATGATGCCGCTGGTGATCACCAGCCAGGCGATTCCGGTTTTTGCCCTGGCGCCGCTGCTGGTGCTCTGGTTTGGTTTCGGCATGGGCGCAAAGGTCGCGATGGCCATCCTGGTGATCTTCTTCCCGGTGACCTCCGCCTTTTTTGATGGCCTGCGTCGCGTCACGCCCGGCTATCTCGATCTGGCTCGCACGCTAGGCGCATCACCTGCAGCGCAACTGCGCCATGTCCGGCTGTTAGCCGCGCTGCCCGCCCTGGGCTCAGGATTGCGGATGGCGGCAGCCGTCGCGCCGATAGGCGCAATCATCGGCGAATGGGTCGGCTCGGCCGAGGGGCTGGGCTACGTGATGCTGAATGCCAACGCCCGGATGCAGAGCGACCTCTGTTTCGCCGCCTTGTTTATTCTGGTGCTGATGACGCTGGCCCTGTGGCTGACCCTCGACATCCTGCTACGCCGCCTGATTACCTGGGCACCCGAGACACATTAATGACCAAACCAATGAGAAAACCCATGACAAAAATGCCTCTGTTTACCCTGCTGTTCAGCGCCACCTTAGCCACACAGGCTCAGGCGATGGAGAAACTGACACTGGTGCTCGACTGGTATATCAATCCCGATCACGCACCAATTATGGTGGCCCAGCAGACCGGCGCGTTTGCGGCAGAAGGGCTGGAGGTTAACATTGTGCCGCCTTCCGATCCGGCGCTGCCGCCGCGTCTGGTGGCAGCCAGGCAGGCGGACTTAGCGATTACCTATCAGCCACAGCTGCATTTCTTCGCCGATCAGGGATTGCCCTTGATGCGGGTGGGGACGTTGATTAACAGTCCGCTGAATACGCTGATGACGTTAGACAAAACGGTAAAAAAACCAGCCGATTTAAAAGGTAAACGCATCGGCTATTCCGTCAGCGGCATTGAACAGGCGACGCTGGCGACCATGCTGAACCATGATGGCGTAAAGGCCGATCAGGTTAAGCTGATTAACGTCAATTTCCAGCTCACCAGCGCCCTGATGACCGGGCAGGTGGATGCCGTTATCGGCGGCTATCGCAATATCGAAGCGCTGGAGATGAAACAGCAGGGTAAAAACCCGGTGGTCTTCAACGTCGAGGATTATGGTGTTCCGGCCTATGACGAACTGATCATCGTCGCCAACCGTGATGAGGCTCACTCGGAGAAAATCAAAAAGTTTTTGCGGGCACTGAAGAAAGGTAATGCGCAGTTGCAGGCGCACCCGGAGGAGAGCTGGCGGGCCTTTGCCCGCGCGCATCCGGAGCTGAACACGCCGCTGAATCATCAGGCATGGCGTGCCACCCTGCCGCTGTTTGCCGCCGATCCGGCAAAACTGGATCGCGCACGCTATCAGGCTTACGAGCAATTTCTGTTTGATAACAAGCTGATTAAAAGCATCACGCCGGTTGAGCGCTACGCCACCGGCAGTGAGTAATATGAGAGCCCGCAACGATCGCTGCGGGCACTTGTCTAGTGTGACTTCTGATAAAGCCAGTGTTCAATATCGCTGGCTGGCAGCGGTTTTGAAAAGAAGTAGCCCTGGATTTGATCGCAACCGTAAGTTTTCAGCAACGTCAGGGTGGCTTCCGTCTCAACGCCTTCGGCCAGCACGGTGTAATTGAGCTCTTTCAGCATCTGAATAATGCATCTGACGATGATTTTTGATGCATCATCTTCACCCATACGCGAGATCAGGGATCGGTCGATCTTGATCACATCCAGCGGGATATCCTGCAGATAGCTGATGTTGCTGTAGCCGGTGCCGAAATCATCCAGTGAGATCACAAAGCCGTGTGATTTCAGCGCTTCCAGCCCGCTGATCGCCACATTGGTTTTGGTGATCAGTTCATTTTCAAGACACTCAATGCCCAGAATAGAATTGGGTAACTTAGCCGCCGCTAATTTCGCCACCAGCCGATCGGCAAAATCGGGCTGTGCAAAGTCGCGCTCGCTGACATTTATCGAAACCGGAATCAGATCGTACTCGCGATCCCAGCGCGCAAGCTGCTCAATGGTGTGATCGATAACCCAGTTGGTCAGATCGGAGATCAGGTTGGTTTTACCCGCTAACGGAATGAATTCTGAAGGGAAAAGCTCGCCCCGCTCAGGATGATTCCAGCGGATAAGCGCCTCCAGCCCGACCGTTTTACCGCTTTTGAGACACACTTTAGGCTGCCAGGCCAGGTAAAGCTCTTCGTCTTTATTCAGCGCCTGAGCCAGATCGTTCATGATCATGAAGTCATCGGTGCGCCGCGAGTCGTAACTCTCTTCAAAACACATCGCACTGATATTCTCATCAATCGCCTCATGCAGCGCGCTCACCGCCTGACGTACCGTTTCATTGGCATTCATCTGGCCCGGCACAAACTCTGTTTCACCGGTAAAGACATCCAGGTCGAGCGTGATATTTTCCGCCAGATCGGCCTTCATGCCCTTAAACAGGTCGATCATGTTATGTGCGGTATAACGACCCGAGTAGGGCTGGACAATGGCAAAACGGCCTGGGGCGAAAGTATAGAGCGTCTCATTCTCCGGGAGATTAAGCCGGTGTGCCAGATCCTGCGCCATCTGCCTTAAGAGTTTCTCCATCGGTGCAATACCCACCGCACGGGAAAGCTCATAGGCGCGAATGATGTCGAGGCAGTCGATAAGAATCAGGCGAAAGCGGCTCTGTGGTGCAACAAGGGTTAGTTGCTGAATATCACGAATCAGGCGAGGACGATTTGGCAGGTGCGTAATGACATCGGCAAAACCTGCGTTGTTCCAGACATCCAGAAAAGAGGTAACCAGCGTAGCCAGTGAGCGCAGCGTAGCGAGTTTCTCATCCGTAAAGGGATGTGGCTGCGTGTCGGTCACGCAGAGCGTGCCCAGCGTCGCGCCGTCGAGATTCTGCAGCGAGACACCGGCGTAGAAACGAATATGCGGATCGCCTTTAACAAACGGGTGCGTAACAAAGCGCTCATCCAGTAAGGTGTCATACACCACCAGATGACCCTCACCATCGATGACGTGGCGGCAGAGAGACTCATCACGGGTCGATTGCTTAAGATCGAAGTTCCGTGACGCTTTAATATATTGATTATGATCGTCAATAATCGAAATGAAGCTGCCAGAAATACCCAGCACCTGGCTGGCAAGATTAACGAATCTTTCCAGCACTTTATCACGGGCTTCATCCGGTGATAAAAGCGCCTTAATCGTACTCAGACGTTTTATGTCGCTGCCATTTTGCTCGTTATGCACTGAAACCTCTCCTATGCAGGCGCAAAAATCGAAAATAATTTAGCTCAGAAATGCTCAATTAGCGCCCAATTATCAGATAAATAGCGGCTCAATCTGACAGTACTTTCACAGTGAAACAGTGTCGCATGATATCTGATCGCTGTCGAAATCATTTAACGCTCTTCTTTTATGCGCGCAACCTGCGGCGACTCCGTCCTGAAGCCCAGACCGATCAGGCGTCCCAGTACAAAACGCAGAAACGGCAGGCCCTGGATAATCGCGGGAACCTTGCTGCTTCCCGTAGGTTTTCTTTTTGCTTTGCTGCGGCTCATTTTGATCTGCAAAAACTGCGTGGCGACGGTAGGGAACTGGCGGCGCTTCTGCACTTTTTCCAGATCGCGCAGCTGCAGTTCTCCCCGCTTCAGGGGATCGGTCAAAAGATTCGCCGTCGCCACCGCATCCTGAATCGCCAGATTTACGCCAACCCCGCCAATCGGCGACATAGCATGTGCCGCATCACCAATGCAGAGCACACCAGGTTTCGCCCACTTATCCAGTCGGTCAATCCGTATCGACAGCAGCTTAAAGGCTTCCCAGCTCTTGATTTCCGCCATGCGCGTCGCTTCAAAGGGCGACAGGGCCGCCACTTCTGCTTTAAACGCGTCGAGTCCTGCGGCCTGTTTCGCTTCAAACTCCCCTTTCGGAATGGTCAGTCCACACTGCCAGTAGTCGCCGCGATCGATAACAATAAAGTTCTGGCGTGGCCCTTTATGGCCCATGCCCAAATCGGGATCCTGCGGCTGTTTACTTAAGCGGAACCAGATGACATCACGTGCTGCGCCGAATTCCTGTCCGGTCAGTCCTGCCGCTTCGCGAACGCGTGAATGGCGGCCATCTGCACCGACCACCAGTTTACAGCGGATGTGCAGTTGCTGATTCCCGCGGGAAGCTATCACACCACTGACCTTGCCATTTTCAACATTCAGCGACTCAAAAGAGGTCGACTGCAGCAGGCTGAAGCCCGAATACCGGGCGCTCTGTTCAGCCATATAGTTCAGGAAATCCCACTGCGGCATAAAGGCGATAAAACGGCACTGAACCGGCAGGCGTGAAAAATCGGCCATCGTAATACTCTGTCCGCCGATTTCCGCCTCCAGCTTTTCGGCACGCTGATGCGGCAGCGTCAGGAAAGATTCCAGCAGACCGAGTTGATGCATAATTTCCAGCGTCGAAGGATGGATGGTGTCACCGCGAAAATCGTGGAGAAAATCGGCGTGCTTTTCGATCACCACCACGCGCAGGCCTGCGCGGGCGAACAGATAACCCAGCATTAATCCGGCCGGGCCACCGCCGACGATACAACAGTCAGCGGTGAGAATTTCAGTGGAATGTGGCTGCATGTCAGCTCCCTGTCACGCCAGTATTGCTATGATTATTGCGTCGACCGTGGCGATGTTGCCGCAGTCGGTCGGGAATATTGTGCTCAGGCTAATCACTCAATGCGATTAATATCAAATGAAAACTGCCGAAGACCCGATTTTGTCCTCAGCAGTCAGGAGACCATCATGAACGCGATCCGCAACACGCTGTTTATTCTGCCGCTGTTAAGCCCGCTGATTGTGGCAGCCGCACCCTACGACACGCTAAAGTTTGCGCTGCGTCAGCAGCAGATAACTGACGATCTGCGCCAGAAGTGCCAGTTATCGCCAGCCCTCTCCGATGAAAAACTGCGTCAGACGTTTCTTAACGATAAGCAGAACCAGAAGCAGAATCAGGTCACGCTGACCGCGGCGGCTCAGGCGCTGAAAAACCAGGATGATCCAGCCTACCGCGAACGCATGGCGCAAGTGGTTTGTCCACCACAGACGAATTAACCCTTTACCCCGATGAAATTGATCCTGACGTTTGTTTTCACCTTATCACTCAGTAAACTGGGGCGCTGGTCTGATTGAACAAGAATGCCTCTCAATGAATGAAGAATCACCGCAGCCGGTTTATGTTCCCCGCTCCATCGCGGCGCGCAGCCGGATGTTTCGCGCCCTGCTCTATCGTGATAAAACG
Organism: Pantoea sp. Lu_F5_004; assembly: GCF_051136245.1. Classification (NCBI taxonomy): domain Bacteria; kingdom Pseudomonadati; phylum Pseudomonadota; class Gammaproteobacteria; order Enterobacterales; family Erwiniaceae; genus Pantoea; species Pantoea sp. Lu_F5_004. Next base: position 91,088 of record NZ_CP194947.1, on the reverse strand, counting down.
CCGCTGGCGATGCTGTTCTGTGCCGCGCTGGTCGGTACGCTGGTTGGCCTGGCAGGTGTGGCCTTTGCCCGGGCCGTTGAAGCAATACAGCAGTGGCGTGCTGACACGCTTATACCATCGCAGTTTCAGGGCTGGATGCTCTACGCCGCTGCTTTTGCCATCTCCGCTCTGCTGGCGATGGTGGGCTATTTTCTCGTCCGGCGCTTTGCTCCCGAAGCGGGTGGCTCCGGTATCCCTGAAATTGAAGGGGCGCTGGAAGAGCTCAGGCCTGTGCGCTGGTGGCGGGTGATTCCGGTGAAGTTCTTTGGCGGCATGGGCACGCTGGGTGCCGGTATGGTGCTGGGCCGGGAAGGCCCGACAGTGCAGCTGGGCGGGAACATTGGCCGCATGGTCATTGATATTCTGGGGATGCGCAGCAATGAGGCACGTCATACGCTGCTGGCAACCAGCGCGGCGGCCGGTCTGGCGGCGGCGTTTAATGCGCCGCTGGCAGGCATCCTGTTTATCATCGAGGAGATGCGTCCGCAATTCCGCTATAACCTGATTTCAATTAAAGCCGTGTTTACCGGTGTGATTATGGCCAGCATCGTGTTTCGCTGTTTCAACGGCGAACAGGCGGTGATCTCCGTCGGCAAGCTGGCTGATGCGCCCGTGCAGACGCTGTGGCTCTATCTGGTGCTCGGTATGATAATCGGTATGGTCGGCGTCCTGTTTAACCGCCTGATATTTATCACGCAGGATCTTTTTGCCCGCTTTTATGCCGGTAAAACGGCACGCGTGGTGCTGGCCGGTGCATTGCTGGGCGGCGGATGCGGTATTCTGGCTCTGCTGTTTGCACCTGGCGCAGGCGGCGGTTCAGAACTGATTCCACAGGCGGTCCATGGCGTCTTTCCGTTCACCCTGCTGCTGATCATCTTTCTGGTCAGGCTGGTGACCACTCTGCTCTGTTTTGGCTCAGGTGCGCCGGGCGGTATTTTTGCGCCGATGCTGGCGCTGGGTACGCTGCTCGGGACAGCCTTTGGAGTGGCAATGACGGACCTGTTCCCGTTTTATCATCTGGAAGCGGGCACTTTTGCTATCGCGGGGATGGGAGCGCTGTTTGCGGCGTCGGTAAGAGCACCGCTGACCGGTATCGTGCTGGTGCTGGAGATGACCGATAACTATCAGCTGATATTGCCGATGATTATTACCTGTCTGGGCGCTACGCTGCTGGCGCAGTTTCTGGGGGGAAACCACTCTACTCCTCAATACTGGCCCGCACGCTGGCGCGTCAGGCAGAAGCTACCCGCCCTTAGGGGCGGCTAGCCGGCTCAGTTACTTATCATCAAAATAGTCAGCAGGCATCTGTCCAGGTGCCTGATTAATGACTTCATCGTTATCAGGTCCTTCATTCTTCATATAAGTCACTTTCGCAAACTCTGGAATGATCACATACGGATAGGCCGGGCCCTCATCGCGGAAGCGATGCATATCTTCAATGAAGTCATTCTGATAACAGATAGTTTTTTCCGGATGCTGATCTTCACCGGCAATCCACTGCGGGAAGAAAATTGTGCCGTGAACCAGGGTGCGATTCAGATCAAACAGCAGGCTGACGCAGGTGCCGGTGGGTTCATGCCAGTCTACTTTGTAAATGCCCGGGGCGAACTGAATCGCGTGCATTTTCTGGTTGGTCACCCAGCGGCCACCTACCAGTCCCTGATGAATGCGGTAGTCGCAGGTAGTTTCGTTGCGAGCATACCACTCATATTTCCAGCCATTATCATAGGTATAGACAAAATGCGTACCGACGAACTGAGAAAGATCGCTGGAGATATTCTCTGGAGATTCTGCAGACATTTTAACCTCTGTTTGAATAGCGCACTTTACAGGCGCCGATGATTTCAAAATAAGCTATACGGCAATGAATCGGTCAATATTGACTATGACGCAGATTGATTTTTTTGTCATCTGAAAACGGAAACTCTCCGCGATGGACAAATGATAATATTTATAAAAAACCCTTATAAATTTATTCAGGTTAACAGATACCAGAAAAGCGATCTTTTTTATATTAAAACCTTGAAATACTTGAGAATGCAGTATTATTAAATGGGATGATATTCAACTTAAATCACTCAATAAAAAAGATAATTTACTATCAGAACCTCATGTATTTTCAATAAATTCAATATCCTAGAGGGTTATTTCTTATGCATTTCAGCTTTTTTCTATTTGTTTAAGCATCCACCTTTTCTCTGTCAGATAGACGAGTGGATAGTAATAACTTAGCATTTCAACTTAATTGATTTAAATCAATAAGTTAACCTTAATGAATTCAACTTTAATCTTCCACCAACTTCAAATGAGGATAGATTTATTTTTGCTGACTTAGTGGGATTTTTTGACATTTTTGTGCACAACTTATGCTCAGGTATTTATCAGGTTTCAGAATGGTGAGTAGCGTGATACCCCTAAAGGCTCGACTATTCAGAGAGGTAAAAATCGTCGATATAGAAAAGGCGTCTCAGACCTGTCAGGTAAACCCTTTTATTATTATCAATCCCGCCCGGCATAAAACGGCGTACCCTATTGCTGACATTAAATACATAAGAGGGTAGCGCTGTCTGAAACTCACTTTAATGTTAAACCCAGCCGGAACAGGCAACCGACGCGCCGATAACGCGCCGGTTAGAAATAATCATCCTCTTCGCCAGTCAGCGTTTAGTCGACCTTGCCGCAGCGACAAGTCCATCCAGCCACTCCTGATGCCCATTGATCATCGGATTAGGTTTAGCGACCGCCAGCTCTTTCGCCGGATTTCCGTTTTGCGTCTCCTGCGTCAGAATGCGCAGCCGGTTTCCTGGCAGCGTTTCAATCAACCAGGCATGAAGAACATCAAGCCTGTCGGCAGCCCCTTCCTCACCCGACCAACCGTGCCAGGCCAGACGTGCCGCTTCGCCATTTAGTGGCGGAACACATTCCGTCACCTTTGCCTCAACCCGGAAGCCAAAAGTCTCAAAGCAGAAACGCACGTCCTGCTCCAGTACAGGCCCTTTATTATCATAAAACTGTGCGTTAGCGGAATTAGCATAATATTCAGGCCAGCAAGCGGGGGTGGCCAGCAACGGCCAGACGGCTTCTGGCGCCAGGTCAGTGACAATCACCTCGTTTGAACAGAAATTATCAGTCAGACCCGGGATAAATCCATCTGGCCAGTGAATCGCGTTCAATTTCATTCTACGTTTTCCTGCCTTATAACGGTTGCACCGGTAATCAGTGCCGTGGAAAACGCAGTATCTGATCCCTCCACATATAATGCCAATCGTTATAATTTATCTATGATATTATTTATATTAATATCACGATTCAACCTTGTGCCACAGGGGAAGGATGAACAATCATCTGCTTAACGTTGACCTGAATTTATTAAAAACGCTGGACGTGCTGCTGGATGAACGCAGCGTGACCCGAGCGGCTGAACGTCTGTCCCTGACGCAACCTGCGGTAAGCGGTATGCTGACACGACTACGTGAAAGTTTTGATGATCCGCTGTTTATCCGGGCTCAACGCGGCATCGTGCCGACTCTGCGGGCGCTGGAACTGGCCGGGCCGGTAAAAGCGATACTGGCGGAGGTGGGAGAATTGCTTCAGCCGCAACAGTTTGATCCGGCAAAGTCGCAAATGACGTTACATGTTGCTGCAACGGATTATGCGCTTAGTGCGGTGATTGTGCCGTTTATCGCGCATTTACGGCGTGAAGCGCCAAGTATACGTGTCGCGGTGGTACCCGTGAACAACGAGACTCTGTCAGGACAATTTGAACATGGGCAAGTTGATGTGGCGTTGCTGACGCCAGAGACCACGCCGCCGGCATTGCATAAGCGGCAACTGTTCAATGAAGAATATGTTTGTCTGCTGAGTGAAAATCATCCTCTGGCGGGCAGTGCGACGCTGTCGCTGGATGAGTTCTGTGAGCAGGATCATGCGCTGGTTTCGTGGCCCGGTGGAAATTTTCAAGGGATTACCGATCAGGCTTTGGCTGCGATTGGCCGGGCCCGTCGGGTAACGCTCTCAGTTTGCAGTTTTCTGGTGCTCCCGGAAATTTTGCGCGTCACTGATTTGGTAGGCGTGGTACCGAAACGACTGGTGGTCGACACCTCGGGTCTGGTCATGTTGTCGCCACCTCTGATCATCCCCGGCTTCAGTAAAATCATGGCCTGGCATGACCGAACCCATCATCACAAAGGGCATGAGTGGCTGCGTGAGCGACTGGCGTCCGTGGCTAAAACGGTGGTGTAATGACAGTGATACCGGACTGCGGCTCACTGTTTTGCGATTTTGTTTAAGTAACAGACAGGATAACGGGGCGTTATGTCGCATTCTGTCCGACGTCGAAAAGGCAAAATCGCGCTTTACTATGTCGATAGCGGGGTAAAAATTGATGCTGGGGAGATCAGGAAAGAGAGTGTTGAGCTGAGGAAAAAATAGCAGAAGAATAAACCGCGCGTGAAGCACCCAGGTTATTTTTTAAAAGCTGTTTTGGTAATGGTAATTAGTCACATTTACGTTCTGAAAAGAACTGACAGACATCGTAAAAAGATAAAAGCCCTGACTGAAATAGCCAGGGCTTTTAAGTTACTACAGATTTTACGTTTACCATTAACTAACTTAATTGATAGGTACTACTTCGGTACTGCTATTTATGAACAGATCCTGCGGATAATAATGATCACGATAATTAAATGTCACTATTATTAGCGGTTTCAACCACCTGATAGTCTTTCAGGAGACAAAGACAGGTCAGGCCCGTATAAATCTGCACACCCCCATCGCGATATATACTCTTTGATGCGTTGCCTTACTTTCATTACGACGTTTAAACCGCAATCGTATCCTGTCGTAACGTAACGTTCAGAACTACGAGGCCTTACATCATCGCGACGCGATACTACATACTTCTTAAAGACTTACTTCGACTCCATTTAACAGGGTTATCTTAACTAACGAACAGTTTTAAAGAACAATGTTTAACAGAACCACCGACAAGTTCAACTCACAAATTTGTCGGGCCTTTTTACTTTACTCATAACGCTTTTGTTTCCGGTTTATCAGGGCAACTGCACGCCGCTGATGAGTCCTACTTTACGGATATAAAAAACGATGTCAACACTGGTTTTAAAAACATGTTTATATTTGCAGTGAATTTTTCAGGCAATAATTTTGCTTTGAAGCGCCCGTAAATTTATTATCAATGTTAAGAAAAATTGACCCCTAATCTATTCAACCTGAATAATTAAGCAGGTCACTATCTGCCCCGGCACTTAACTAAAGGAATAAAAAAAGGCGCCCGCAGGCGCCCTCAGAACTCAGAACTCAGAACTCAGCTTGCTGTAAAGAGCTTTATTTTGCCAGGCTTGCCAGTAAAACCTTCGCGGTCTCGGCTGATGAACCTGGGTTCTGACCGGTAATCAGCAAACCGTCCTGAACCGTGTAGGACTGCCAGTCATCGCCTCGTGAGTAGAGACCCCCGTTCTGTTTCAGCACATCTTCAACCAGGAACGGCACCACCTCTGTCAGGCCAACGCCCTCTTCTTCACTGTTCGTGAAGCCAGTGACTTTTTTCCCTTTGACCAGAGGCGTGCCATCAGCATTTTTCACATCACGCAGGACACCTGGAGCATGACAGACCAGCGCAACCGGTTTTCCCGCCTGCAGGGTTTTCTCAATCAGCGAAATGGAGTGTTTGTCGTTTGCCAGATCCCATAAAGGGCCATGGCCGCCTGGATAGAAAACGGCGTCAAATGCTTCCTGCTCAACAGTATCAAGCTTGACGGTCGAGGCCAGTACTGCCTGAGCAGCAGAGTCGGCATGGAAGCGGCGGGTCTCATCAGTCTGAGAATCGGGTTCATCACTTTTTGGATCGAGTGGAGGCTGTCCGCCCTTCGGTGAAGCCAGGGTAATCTCTGCGCCCGCATCAAGAAATGCATAGTAAGGTGCAGCAAGTTCTTCCAGCCAGAAACCGGTCTTCTTGCCAGTGGTGCCCAACTCATCATGCGAGGTCAAAACCATTAAAATTTTCATTTCCGCTCCATATAACAGTTAGTCGGTTTCAGGTGTAAGGATAGTCAGAACCAGCGTCTGAGCCGCCATCTTCTGCGTTGACCCGTTAATCATGGCGGGGTTACGAATATTTATGAAATTTATTTCTTCAATTTCAGTTATTCACATAGCATTATAGCTTAATGAAATACGATCTGAATTTACTGCCAGTTTTGCTGGTCATGATGGAGGAGCGCAACGTTACCCGCGCAGCGGAACGGCTTGGCATAACCCAGCCGGCACTTTCTAATGCATTAAACCGGCTGCGTGAAACGCTTAACGATCCGCTATTTATCCGCGAACGTTACGGGATGCGACCGACGCCGAAAGCGGAACAGCTGGCCCAGGTGGTCGGTGCTGCGCTGTCATCGATCGACAAGGTTATTCTTGGCCAGCAGGACTTTGATCCACTTAATGCCACCCGGCTCTTCACGCTTGCGCCTAACAGCTATGTAGAATTCATCATGATGCCTGCCATCGTGGCCCGCCTGAGGAGCTGTGCGCCCGGCATCCGACTCCGCCTCACTCCTTTTGGCAATGACGTCACTGAAACCGGTGTGATTTCAGGTAATACCGATATGGTGCTGGGTCGTATCGTGGAGCCGCCCGACAATCTCGTCGTTCAGCACCTGATGAATGAAGGTCTGGCCTGCGTGATACGCGCCGATCATCCACTGGTGGGCGAAAAGCTCAGCGCGGAGCAATATGAGCAGCTAAAGCACGTTAACGTTCTGCCGCCTGGCCGTATGCGTGCCGGTTTGTATCAGGCGCTTGAACAGCGGGGCCTGCGTCGTCAGGTTGCAGTCTCCGTCACACACTTTCTGGCCGTGCCGGAAATGATTGCGGTCACGGACTACTGCGCTACCCTGCCGCGTTTGATCTGTCAGCATCTTTCACGCGATCAGCGGCTCAGAATTGTTCCCGCGCCGGTTGACCTGGGCACCTTTCCGGTTGAAATGGGCTGGCATGCACGCTATCGCGACGATCCTGCCCATCGCTGGTTCAGGACGTTGATTACGGAGACGGCACAGTCACTGTCTGATCCGCAGATAAACAATTAGCACGATCACCATTTCCGCACTAATAGTTAACATTGATATCATAACCTGAGTTACTATTATTCCCATCGGAGGCAAACATCCTCCCAATTCATAACTCAGGAATATGACCATGAAAAACGTAAAAGCACTTTTAATCGCCGCACTCGCAACTCTTTCTCTGATCTCTTTTGGCAGCTTTGCCGAGAGCGTTTCTGTCACCTCATCCACACTGGATGGCGCAGAATCAAAAATCGCTGCTCAGGCTCAGGAACAGGGCGCGCAGTATAAAATTACGGAAGCGAACACCAACAACCGTGTTCACATGACCGCAGAACTGTATAAATAACGGATGGTCGCAAACGGATTTGCCAGAACAGGCTGCCCAATGGGCAGCCTTTTTTGTATTTGATCAGGCCAGACGGGCGGCTGGGGCGCTACTGGTGCGCCACCATAGAATCAGCGCTGCCAGCGCAATTGCGCCGAGTACCGCAAACGCAGTGCTGTAGGAATAACGTGCGGCGATCATACCCGTCATGGCGGGACTCAGCGCTGCACCTGCGCCCTGCATCAGCATAATAACGCTTTGCCCGGCGTTAACATGCCCCGTACCCCGCAGCAGGGAGACAATATAGCCTGGCACTGCCACACCGAGAATCCCGGCCGCAATACCATCCAGAACCTGAACCGGAATGACAAAAATCGGCCCGGCAAAGCCGGCGGCGAGAACCGCGCGCAGCGGTAATATCATCAGGGCGACCATGATAAACAGGCGATAGCCGTGCGTATCAACCCGCTTAGACACCCACAGCGCGACCGGGATCATCACCAGCTGGGAAATCACCACCGTTGCCGCCGCGTAAAGGCCCGGACTGACTGCCGCCTGGCCGCCCGCCGAGGCAACGCGCATGCTCAGCATCGGCAGCAGTGCGGCATTGGCAAGATGAAACAGCAGCAGCGTCACACCGGCGATCATCAGCGCCGGGTTTCGCAACAACATTGATAAGCGCAGCGCTGGCTGACGCTCCTCATGCGGTTCATAACCGCGCGCCACATCGTTATCGATCTCATTTCCGCGAATTGCCAGCGTAGCGAAAGCAGCGAAAATCGCCATTACCGTCATAAGAATGAAAACGGCACCCATACCCCAGTACCAGGCTGAAAAACCGGCCAGCAATGCAGCAATCGTATTACCGCCATGATTAAACGCCTCATTGCGTCCCATCTGCTGGTTAAAGCCGCGCTGACCCGTGAGTCCTAAGGTGATCCCCGCCACAGTCGGGCCGATAAACGCCGCAGCCAGGCCTGCTACAACCTGAGAGACCAACGCCGTCCAGGTCTGATTGCTGTACCACAGCAGCAGTGTGGCAACGGTAATCACCAGACAGCCCAGCAGCACAATGATTTTTTTATGGCGGGTCGCATCGGCGGCGATCCCTGCCGGCAGCGTGGCAAGTAATCCGGCGATGCCGCCACAGGTCATTACCAGACCGATTTCGTCGGGTCGCCAGTGTCGCTCCGTAAGAAAGATGCCCAGAAATGGCCCCAGGCCGTCGCGGACATCGGCCAGAAAAAAGCTCATTAAACAGAGCGCGTAGAGTGAACGCTGAGACATGTTATTTCCCTGGAAGATAAGTGTTAAAGGCGGTTGCGCTTCGGTTAAAAGGGAAATTATGTGTTACGACGTGGAAAGTCACCTTTCGTTATAGTAACAAAATGAAAAAGGCCACCCGTAAACAGTACGGATGGCCTTATGCTATTCACTCAATAACGAGAGCGAACTATTTATCTGTACCAAAACCCTGCTTCAGCAGTGCTGGCAGTACATCCGGGAAGTAGATGTTTTTATAGTAACCGCTGACGCTTTCGCTCCAGCTCTCACCGTCATTACGGCCAATCGTCTTCCAGTGCTGAACCATCTCATCGTTGTAGGCCGCAATCTGCTGCTCCAGACCCTGCGTCTGGTAAGTCTCATCATGGCGGAACGTCGCCAGAGGCAGACGTGGTTTCTGATGAGCCGGTTCATCTACGTGACCGATTACCACCCCCGCCACCGGGAAGGTCAGCGGCGGCAGCTCCAGCAGTGAAATCATCGCCTGTGGGTCGCGACGGATACCGCCAATTGGCACAATCCCCAGACCTTCGGCACGCGCAGCCGCCATTACCGACCCCAGCGCGATACCGATATCGGTAGAACCCGAAACGATACTCTCAATGCTCTGATGAGCGATCTGCTGTTGATCGACCGCGGCCATTCCCACGGCTGATTTATGCATATCCAGCACAAAGGTAATAAACACCGGTGCTTTGGCAATCCACGGCTGACCGCCAGCAATGGCGGCGATCTGTGCGCGACGTCCGGCATCACGCGTGATCACCACAGAAACCTGCTGCGAGTTTACTGATGTCGGTGCGCGATAAGCGGTACTGATAATCCGATCCAGCACAGCTTCATCGACAGGTTGCTCAGTGAAACTACGTTCACTTTTGTGACTTGTAAAAATATCAATCAGTTCGCTCATGGTTCCTCCCATATAAAGTGCAAGAATAGCAGCAAGTCACAGGGAAAAACTTAACCGCACTGGTCATGCTGTCGCGGCGTTTCTCAGCCTCCCCAGCGGCTTTTAAGATAGCTTACCGCCTGCTGAGTCTGCGGCTGATTCAGATAGTTCTCTCTGAACAGAATCGTGCCATCAATATTGGGATTCGATTCATTAAGATCGAGCTGCTTTTTCAGCTCCGGTACGCCACCCTGCTGTGCCCAGTCAGGCTCAATTTTTGACGGCTCGCCCACTTTATAGAGAGCAAGGCCGATGTAGAGCCGGGTTTTGGTCGGTTTAACAACCTCTGCCCACCAGTTTGCCAGCACGTCGTAACGGGCCGCCTGACGGGAAAAAGGCCAGTAGAGCTGAGGCGCAATGTAATCCAGCAAGCCCTGCTGCACCCAGCGGCGGGTATCGGCAAAAGCTTCATCATATGCTGCCGCTCCGCGAGTATCGGAACCGGCAGGATCATGCGAAAGATTACGCCAGACGCCCGCAGGACTGACACCAAACTCCACCTCCGGCTTCAGTTGTTTGATGGTATGTGACACCTGCTCAATCAATTGCTGAGTATTGTGACGCCGCCAGTCCGCTTTGCTGGCAAATCCCTGACCGTAGCGGCTGAAGGTCTGATTATCGTTGAGCAGCGAACCGGCAGATTCCGCATAGAAGTAGTCATCGAACTGCACACCGTCGATGGGATAGCGCGCCACCACCTCGGCCACAATACTGGTGATCCAGTCACGCGCCTCAGGGATACCCGGATCGAGCACATAGCGATCGCCTGCAGTGCGGATCCAGTCGCGATGCAGCACAAAAACGCTGGCCGGATGCAGTGACAGCGTGCGGTTCAGTTCGCTGACGGTAGACGATTTAGTGTTTACCGACACCCGGTAAGGGTTGAACCAGGCATGGACTTTGATACCGCGCTTATGCGCCTCATCCAGCATAAACTGCAGCGGATCATAGCCCGGATCTTCACCAATTTTTCCTGTCAGCATATCTGACCATGGGAGGATTTTTGAGGGCCAGAGCGCCGTGGCATCTGGCTTCACCTGGAAAAATACTGTGTTGATGCCCAGGCTTTTCAGCTTATCCAGCTTGTCGATCAGCGATTGCTGCTGCTGGCGGATACGCTGCGCCGGACTGGTGCCATTCACCGACGCAACGGGCGGCCAGTCAAGACGCGAAACCGTGGCTAACCAGACGCCCCGCATCGGTTCCTGCGCCTGAGGTTGTGCTGGCTTGCCGGGCGTCGGTAACGGCTGTTTCGTCACAGGCGGAAAAGGAGTGACCAGCGATTTCGGCGGCTCGGATGCGCAACTGACCAGCAACAACGCGGCAGCCAGCGCGGCGCCTCGCTTAATAGCCGCACGGGCCGGTGCAGTAAAGGGATTAAAGGCGATGATAGACTCCGGTATTGTCTGGTCGGGGCGCAAAGAGGAGTATTCTCGGTGACTCTGATTAAATGTCAATGCGTTAGCACTGAGGCGGCAGTAAAACCGCCCTCCTTCAAAATAAGCGCCCCTGAACCCGCTAGCGCTGCGGAGTGAATACCATTCCGGCGGACGCAAGACAGGCTTTGAGAGTGCCAAACGCATCCTGACACTGCCGCTCATTGACGCAGGCGTAACCCAGCAGCAATCCGCGCGCCTCCTGAGGGTGCATATAATATTGCGAAAGTGGCCGTACTTTGACGCCGCGCTTCAGCGCCTCCGCGGCTATCGCCACGTCATCCGCGCCTGCTGGCAGCGGGATCACCAGATGCAGCCCCGCTTCATGATTGAATGCCGGTAAAAAGGCTGGCCCCAGATAGCGCTCGATCAGCCGGCAGAGAAACTGCCGCCGTTGGCGGTAAAGCAGGCGCATCCGGCGGATATGCTCCATGTAATGGCCCAGCCGGATAAACTCCGCCAGCGCACGCTGAATCAGCAGATGTCCGCCGCGATAGAGTTCTGCCGCGGCGATGCGCAACGGCTGTGCCAGCGGTTTCGGCACCACCATGTAGCCAATGCGCAGCGCGGGATAGAGCGTTTTGCTGAACGTTCCCATGTAAATGACCGGCGCATCCGCTTCCAGCCCCTGCAGTGAGGGATGAGGCTGGCCGGAAAAACGAAATTCGCTGTCGTAGTCATCTTCCACAATCCAGCTCTGATGGCGTCGAGCCAGAGAGAGCAATGCCTGACGACGGGCCAGGCTCAGATGCACACCCAGCGGATATTGATGAGAGGGCGTCACAAACACCATCCTGGGTGGCGGGCCGCTGTCCGGCACCAGTCCCTGCTCATCCACGGGCATCGCCCGAATCTTCAGGCCATTCATGCGCAGCAGATTGCGTGTTCCCCAGTAGCCTGGCTCCTCCATCCAGACCCGATCGCCAGGATCGCACAACACCCGCGTCACCAGATCAACCGCCTGATGAACCCCTTCGGTGATCAGGATCTGGTCAGCATCGGCCCGCACTGAGCGTGCCACCCGCAGATAATCCACCAGCGCATGGCGCAGATCGGGACAGCCACCGCCGCTGCTGTAGACCAGGCGGTGAACGTCAGGCTCACGGTTCAGACGCGCCTGAATCTGACTGAACAGCTTGTGGGGAAATTCGGTCACATCGGGCGCACCGGGGACAAACGCGCCCCACTGATAAGGCGATGCTGTAGCGTGCCCCAGCAAACTGGCGCCCCGCTTCGACAGCGTCGCCGGTCGTTGCGCCTTCACCGCCTGAAGGTCGGCTATCGCATCACTCTGCAGAGAGTTTTCCGGCAGCGTCTCTGCAATCCAGGTGCCGCTGCCGGTCCGCGCAGTGACATAGCCCTGAGCCATCAGACTCTCATAAACATGCATAACCGTGTTTCGCGACACACCCAGTTCGCGCGCCAGATCGCGGGTTGGCGGCAAACGGCTTCCGCGCGGAAACACCTCTTCAGCGATCGCGGCCTGCATGCAGTTCAGTAGCCGCTGATGTAATGAGCCAGTTCTTATAAACTGTAACCGCGCTAATAGATGATCTGCGTATAAGAGTCGCAATTGGCTCCACCTTTCCTCTGACAATTGGCTCTGGCAACTCACCACGCCTCAGGCATAAATAAACGTGTTTGTCGGGAATTGTAAACACGCATATTAACGAGGTGGAATAAATGAGCGAAAAAAATAACCTGTTGCAGCAGCGCAAAGCACAGGCTCTCCCCAAAGGTATCGGTACGCTGTGCGACTGGTACGTTGCCCGGGCAGAGAACGCCACCTTATGGGATCAGGATGGGAACAGCTGGATTGATTTCGCTGGCGGCATCGCGGTACTGAACACCGGCCACCGCCATCCACGCATTGAACAGGCGATTGCCGATCAATTAACAAAGTTTACCCATACGGCTTTTCAGATCACCCCTTACGAAAGCTACATCGCACTGGCCGAGCGTATTAATCAGCGGGTTCCCATCGCCGGTGCGGCGAAAACGGCCTTCTTCACCACCGGGGCGGAAGCGGTAGAGAATGCCGTTAAAGTGGCGCGTGCCTATACCCGCCGTCACGGCATCATCACCTTTGGTAACGCATTCCATGGCCGCACCTTTATGACCATGGCGATGACCGGAAAAGTGGCGCCCTATAAGCGGGATTTCGGCCCGATGCCGCCGTCAGTCTTCCATGCACGCTATCCCAGTGCGGTTCAGGGGATTAGCATCGAGGCGGCACTGACCAGCCTTGAAGAAATTTTTACGCAGGACATTGCGCCTCATGACGTCGCCGCAATCGTGCTGGAGCCGGTGCAGGGCGAAGGTGGATTCCATGCGGCACCCGCAGAGTTTATGGTGCAGTTGCGGGGGCTGGCTGACCGGCACGGCATTCTGCTGATTGCGGATGAAGTCCAGAGTGGATTTGCCCGTACCGGCAAACTGTTTGCCATGGAACACTACCCGGTGAAGGCCGATATCATCACTATGGCGAAAAGCCTGGCAGGCGGGATGCCGCTCTCCGCGGTCGCCGGTCGTGCAGAGGTGATGGATGCACCTGCACCAGGTGGTCTGGGCGGAACCTATGCCGGCAACCCGCTGGCTATCGCCTCGGCCCATGCGGTGCTGGATGTGATAGAAGAGGAGCAGCTCTGCCAGCGCGCCGTTGATCTCGGTGCCCGGCTTGAAGCAGAACTCCAGGAACATCATCGCAAACATCCGGATATTGCTGAAGTGCGTGCGCTGGGTTCGATGGTGGCGATGGAGTTCTATCAGGCCAGCACCGCGCAGGCGGTTCAGAAGATGGCGATGGAACAGGGCTTGCTGCTGCTGACCTGCGGAGCCAAAGGCAACGTCATCCGCTTCCTCTATCCGCTCACCATTCCGGATGCCCAGTTCAGCCAGGCGCTGACCATTCTCTCCACGGTGATCGATCACTGTGTCGCACCCGCCGGACATCCCGTCGTCCCGGCCTGATTTCGCTGACGCGTTAACGCAAGTTCATCCCCGTTCGTCCGGCCATCCAGGCCGGACGTCGACAGGAGACGTTTACATGACGATGACTCAGAGTGCGAATGCAGATTCGCTGGCTCAAAACCTGAAACCGCGCCACGTGCGTATGCTCTCAATTGCGGGCGTGATTGGCGCCGGGCTGTTTGTTGGCTCAGGCCATGCTATTTCTGAAGCGGGCCCAGCGGTGTTGATCTCTTATGCCGCCGCCGGTGCGCTGGTGGTCCTGATTATGCGGATGCTGGCCGAGATGGCCGTCGCCTCACCAGATTCAGGCTCTTTCTCAACCTACGCCGAGAAAGCGCTGGGACGCTGGGCCGGGTTTACCATCGGCTGGCTCTACTGGTGGTTCTGGGTGCTGGTGATCCCGCTGGAAGCCAATGCGGCGGGAACCATTCTTCATGCCTGGTTCCCCGCTGTCGCCATCTGGCAGTTCACGTTTGCTATCACCCTGTTGCTGACCATTACTAATCTGCTCAGCGTGAAAAATTATGGTGAGTTTGAGTTCTGGTTTGCATTGATCAAGGTCGTTGCCATCATCCTGTTCCTGGGCGTGGCAGGTGCGGCAGTGTTTGGTCTGCTGCCTGACAGTAATACCAGCGGCCTGTCGCATCTCTATGACACTCACGGATTTATGCCGAATGGCATCGGCGCGGTCGTGGCTGCCATCCTGACCACCATGTTCTCTTTTATGGGCACAGAAATTGTCACGATTGCCGCCGCAGAGTCGAAGAATCCCGGTAAGCAGATTACTCAGGCGACTAACTCCGTCATCTGGCGTATTGCGCTGTTCTATCTGCTGTCGATTTTCTTTGTGGTGGCGCTGGTGCCGTGGAATGCGCCAGGACTGGTTGAACAGGGTTCATGGCAGACGGTGTTACAGGCGATGAACATCCCGCACGCCCGACTGATTGTCGATCTGGTGGTGCTGATGGCGGTGTGCAGTTGTCTTAACTCGGCGCTTTATACCTCTTCGCGCATGCTCTACTCCCTTTCACGCCGCAAAGATGCACCGGCGGCTGCCTCACGCACCAATCGCAGCGGCACGCCGTGGATTGCGGTACTGCTCTCTACCGCGGCTGCATTTCTGGCGGTGATCGCCAATTATCTGGCGCCCAGCGTGGTGTTTGAATTTTTACTGGCCACGTCGGGAGCGATTGCACTGCTGGTCTATCTGGTGATTGCCGCGTCCCACCTGGTGCTGCGTAAAAAGCGCGAGAAAGCGGGTGAAGTCCTGAGTTACCGGATGTGGTTATTTCCTGGCCTGACGTGGGTCACTATCCTGTTTATCGTCACGGTGCTGGTGATCATGTTGTTTGATGCGAAACATCAGGCTGAATTACTGGCAACCGGCGGTTTAACGCTGCTGATTATTACCACCAGCCTGGTGCTGCGTCGTAAAAAGGAGAAGCGGCAGAGCACAAAGTACTTTACTCAGCGATCTTCTGACTCTTACTGACCTTCACGGAAGCTTTTATAAATGAAACCCACCTTTGAAAACAGAGGTGGGTTTTTTCTGCATATCAACAGATGCAACGTGTGTTAACCCTCAATTATGCAGGGGTTTAATAAGATGCGCACATTATCTGATGATCAATCCGGCAAACTGAATTCCCCGATGCTGACTTAAAATTTCACAAAAGATACTTTACTGGCTCTTAGTGACTTAATGATAAACCCTGTGTTGGCTATGGGTTTATATCTTTACTTTCTATGTCACCGTTGCTGCTAAGGCATTTCACTGTCGTTCAGAATAAAACTTCAGGAGAAGCGTTAAAGATAGGTAACGTAAAGTATCCCTTTGCTCTTTTCAGGATTTAACCAATGCATTTTTACTTCCAGGGATAGTTTGGTCAGCAATTCGGGATTCATCAGGTCAGCAGTAGTAACCACAGCCTTACCACTGGCGGGATCATAACAGTCAAACACCACAGGATTTTTTCCGACATTCATATTACATGAACCATTGGTAATGGCTCCGCTGAAAGTAATAGTGCCTGAGTTTGAATCAGCAACAACAGGCCCGGCCAAAGCTATCAGTAGCGTGCTAGTGCAGACAGATAAAAAAGATTTCATTGTGCGTCCTCCTGAGTATGTATCACCTGTTATCGGCTCACATCCTCAAAGATTAAGTGCTAAGTAAAAGAATAAATGTAAATGTACTGGCGCTTAGCCCAATGAAATCCCTTAAAAACCTTTGTTGAGAATAATCCTAATCCAGCCAGCTAACGAAAGTGTAGACCATCGCTGGATAAATTTTCTTTCTTACATTATTTTTTTATTATGGCCTTGTAGCAGCAAATCACGGCCGCCTGTGACTTAATGACGCTTTGCAATAGTTAACACGCTTTTCATTAGCGCCTTCCGTTAGTGGAAAAGGTCATGATTAATGTGACGGTGGTAAACAGCAGGTAACTCTTCGCGCTTTAGATGACTTTACTACGCTGCTATTAAAGGCTTCCGTTGATCATGATTGAACAGTCAATATAAAAACATCCGAAGAGAATGTTTATTATACTCAAGCTATTCTCCTGCTGATTAATATTGCCAATACACGTTCAGCTTATTCCAGATACTGGCTGAAACGCAGCAGATAACCATCGGGGTCCTGCACCAGAAACTCCCGCTGACAGGCGGTGGTCTCACCGGTGTCGTAATAGTTATCCCGTAACGCCCGAAAGAGCGGAACGGCATGCTGCTGCAAACGGGTCAGCACAGCCTGAACATCATCGACCTCAATCTGGAAATTAATACCCCGCCCCAGAGGCCAGCGCAGATCGGCTATGTTCCAGCCCTGCGGATGGAACTGCTCAATCATCAATTGCGCCTCTCCATAGCAGAGGTAAGCAAAATCAGGCTGCTGGCGCTGAATTCTCACACTGAACCCCAGCACCACGGTGTAAAAATGCAGCGAAGCGGTAAAGTCAGTGACGGTCAGTTCTGGCACCATAGGGTTCCAGTAAAGGGTTTGATTATCACTCATAGTAAGATCTCATTTTTATCGATTACACTCCCCTCTGATCACCGGCTCTTGATTCTGCTTTGCAGTTCATCCAGCATCAACCGCAGTGCGGCAGACTGGTGTTCACGCGACAGGTAAAGCCCCCATATGCCTATGCGTTGTGGCTCATAATCGGGCAGTAATTTTACCAGCTTCCCTGCTTCCAGTGCGTGGCGAGCCTCCTGCTCAGGCACCATCGCTATCCCGCAGTGCGCTATCGCCGCGTCACACAACAGTGAAGAGATACCTGCACTGAAATTTCCTCTCACGGCAACCGCGATTTTCTCCCCGCCAGCCGCCGTGAAATGCCAGCTCTGTCCGGCAAAGCGACTGTAGTAGAGGCAGTTATGCTGAGCCAGATCGTCCGGGGTTTCCGGGTTACCCCGCGCCTTAAGATACTCAGGTGAGGCGCAGAGTACCGAGTGACATTCGCCAAGACGGCGTGCGATCGCCCCCGGCTCTGGCGAGTCGGTGATGCGAATAGCGAGATCGATACGCTCACCAATCAGGCTTACTGGCTGATTGTTAATTTCCAGCTCAATGCGCAGTGCCGGATAACGCGTCAGAAAATCGGGGATCACCGGGCCGACAAGATGAAGAGCCGTAAAGTGGGCGCAGGCGATGCGAAGCGTTCCGGCCGGTACGCCCTGAGTGGTTTCCTGCTGGATCGCCTCTGAGAGCAGGGCCAGCTGACGGGTTTTTTGCAGGATCGCCTCACCGGCAGGCGTAAGGGTCAGCTGGCGCGAAGAGCGATGCAGCAGACGCGTTCCCGCCCACTTTTCCATCTCCTCCAGATAACGGCTGACCATCGGTCGGGATATCCCGAGCGATCGTGAGGCGGCACTCAGGCTGCCCAGTTCACATATCCGGTTGAAAACGGCTGCCGCCGTGACTCTGTCCATCCACTTCACCTGTTCGGATCATGAAACTCAGCATCTCTGATTGCGGGAATTCTAACAGATAGCCAGATGCGTAGAATAGCGCCACTGATACTGAACATCGCCCATTACGCCTGCCTGATCGGGCATTTATCTCTGAGGATCCTCAATGAAAATTAAGTTTTTACCTGTGATGCTGGTGCTGGCCTCGGCCTCCGCCAGCGCGGCCACCCTGCAACTGCAAACCTATAATCCGCAGGAAAAGGGCATCTTTGCCGTCTCCTCGACGCTGGTTACCGGGCCAACCGAAGCGATTCTGTTTGATGCCCAGTTCAGCACCCAGGACGGTGAAAAACTGGCAGAGATGATTAAAAAGAGTGGAAAAACGCTAAAGGAAATTGTGATCACTTCTGGCGATCCCGATTTCTACTTTGGTCTGGAGCCGATTGTTAAAGCCTGGCCGGACGTGAAGGTGGTTGCTGCGCCTGCGGTGGTGAAGCATATCCAGCAGACGCATGACGCCAAGCTGAAATACTGGGGTCCACAGATGAAGCAGGGCGCGCCGGATAAGGTGTTTGTGCCTGAAGTGACCCATCAGACCCGCTTTAGCGTCGACGGCGAGGTGCTGGAGCTGCGTCATCCGGAGCAATACGCGGCTTATATCTGGATCCCGTCTGCGAGCACCATTCTGGGCGGTACCGCCCTCTCCTCGGACATTCATGTCTGGACGGCTGACACTCAGACCGTTCAGAGCCGCGCTGAATGGCGTCATATCCTGACAGAAATGCAGACGCTGAACGCGAAGAATGTGATTCCGGGTCACTATCTTGGTGCCCGTCCGGCCGGTTCACAGGCGGTGGATTTCACCCTGAATTATCTGAAGAGTTTTGAAGCGGCGCTGGCGCAACATAAAACCTCAGCGCAGGTGATTACCGCCATGAAAGCCGCCTGTCCGAAACTGGCAGAACCGGCTTCACTGGAACTCAGCGCCAAAGTCAATACCGGCGAGATGAAGTGGTAAACCCCGCTGAGAGGTCAGCTGACTACCGGGTTTGCAACGTTTAAGCAGACCCGGCTGAAATCATTGACCTGATCTAAAGATGCCCGGGCGCTATCTTTTCGCCAGATAGCGCCTGTCATCGCGTGCCTGCAACCGCGCCTCCGCCGGTGTGGGGAAGATATAGTGAAACAGATCGCGGTAAAAACTCAGATGCTTCAGCAATCCTTCCTGTATGGATTTACTGATGTCTTTGATCAGAAATTCCTGGGTCGTGCTGAAGTTAGTCACGCTAAAAAAGGTTTTGTCATAGACGTTGACCACGCCTTCCCATTTCATCACCTGCTCTTCCGGGGAAGCCCCTTCAGAGGCAACAAATATCCCTTTATGGGATTTCACCCCCTGCTTACTGACATAGGTAGTTAACGCATCATAGCCGCGCTTGTTACGCCAGCGGCAGAATTCGTAGGGCACATCGTAATGGGGCAGCACAAAGTCCGGACTCCGAAAATGTTCATCACCAATTAACCCATCCAGCGTGACCGTGAAATGCAGGAAATCCTGCAGGAAGTCGAACTGGCGGGTTTTAGTCAGTGTGACATTAATAGTGTAGTGACCTGCATGCACATACCAGTAATTGGTAAAGCCGGTGACCAGAATACAGAACGCCTGCCAGTCACTGAGTCTTCGATCCCCCGCCAGCCCCCTGAAACGACTGATCATCATCCGTGATTTGGGATGCTGATACGCTTTCAGCAGCGGATCGTTCATACCTTTCAGTAACATCAGGCACACTCCTTGATAGATTGCGCTTATCCTGCCACGCCCTGATCAGGGTGAAAAGTGTCGTTGGTCTGAATGTGACCCCTATTAAAATCTGGCGGGTGGCGTTGAACGGACTGCGGGATCGGGGGAGAGGGGTTTTAAATTCTTCAGAGAGGGTAAACCGGAGGCATCCATAATGAAACAGGATGCCAGCCATACGGGCTGGCTTGTCAGAGCTTGGCGAGCGTCTTCAGCGTTTCTGGGTTCTGCTGCACCATGCGGATCAGTAAAACAGCCTGGGCGTTAGGTCTTGCCCTGCCCTGTTCCCAGTTTTGATATGTCGTTTCGCCAGTATGAAGATAATGGGCGAATACGGCCTGTGAGAGGTTCAGTTTTTCGCGTACGTCGCGTAACTCCTGCGGCGCAATAGTTACAGGGGCACGCTTAGTGACCTTATAACTCTTAAGCGTAATTTTGCCCTCCTGATGATCCCTAAGCTCCTGCATACCCGTCATCAGTTCACTGAAGATATCGCGTTCAGTCATGTCTCAGCCCTTTTTTGATCACATTCAGCGCGGTCGCCAGGGCATCACGCTGTTGCCTGGTCAAATCGTCGCGTTGATCTTTATCGTAGATGGTAAACAGGATGAATTGGCCTTGTGTGTTGGTCCAGTAATAGATAACCCTGATCCCGCCACGTGCGCCCTTGTGTCGGCGCTCATCCCTGAAGCGAACTTTACGCAGTCCACCGGTATCGGGTATCACATCGCCCTTCTCAGGGTCAGCCAGCAACATGTTCTGAAACAGCCTGTACTGATCATCATTCAGATAATCAGCACGGTATTTCTGGAAGCTGGAAAGTTCAATGAATAGTGCGTCCATGTGCTGAGTATTTCCCTGTCCCCAACCTGGGCATACTTTACCCCTGAGTCAGGTGCATTTCAATCAGACCTGATTTTTTCTTCACCACATCAGATGAGTTTCTGCCCTGTTCCCTGCAACCCCACCAGTACCTCACTTAAGTGCGTGACCAGCTTCCGCACTTTATCCGGGATAAAGCGGGCATCGGGAAACACAGCATAAAGATAGCGGTCGGGAAGCCGCCAGTCCGGTAAAACCCGCACCAGTCGGCCGGATGCCAGCGCGTCTGCGCCGATAAGCTTTTGTAACCCGCCGATCCCCAGCCCCGCTTCAAGGGCCAGCATCAATGCATCACTGTTGTTAGAACGAAATGCACTTTCCACCGGCACAGACACCCTCGCGGTCGCGGACACCAGCTGCAGCGGCGCATCGGGCGACACGCCGCTAAAACGTATGTGGGGATGGTGCTGCAGGTCACTGGGGGCTTGCGGCGTGCCGTTTCGCGCTATCCACTCAGGGGAAGCCACCAGCACGGTTTCAACCGTAGTGAGTGAACGGGCAGCCAGTGTAGCGGGCGGTGATTCGCTGAGGCGGATCGCCACATCAACGCCTTCACCAATGAGATCCGACAGGCGATCCTCCAGCGCAATATTCAGACGCAGCGCGGGATGCGCCTGCTGGAATGCAATCAGATGCGGCATAAGCCGCTGCCCGATGCCGCTCGGCAGTTGCATATAGAGTTTGCCGTGCAGAGGCTGCGATTCAGGCCGTAGTTGCTGCTCCAGCTCTTCCATCGCGCTGAGCAGTTGCCTGACCTGCTGCAGATAATGCTGACCCTGCTCCGTCAGCGCCATTTTTCGTGTGGTGCGGTGCAGCAACACCACCCCCAGCGCCTCTTCAAGCGCGGCGATCTGCTGGCTTACCGCAGACTGCTTCATGCCGTTTTGCCGGGCCGCCGCCGAAAAAGATCCCGCTTCCGCCACCCGGATGAAGGTCTGAATCGCATTCAGTTTGTTCTGCATTTATTGATTTTCCTGATAAGTGACATCCGGTTCAGGGGATTTAATCAGAAATAAACGCAGGTGAGAATGCGGCTTCTCTCTTAACAGGGCAATGATCATGAAAACGACGCAGGATAAGAAGGTTGCGCTGGTGGCGGGTGCCAGCGGGATTGTCGGTCAGCAACTGAGTCAGGCACTGGTAGCAGACCACTGGCAGGTCAAAGCACTGACGCATCGGTCAGACTATGCACTCAGCGGAACAGAGGTTATTGCGGTTGATCTGCGCGATAGCCAGCAGTGCCAGCAACGGCTGGCATCACTCACCGACGTCACGCATATCTTTTACAGCGCCTGGCTGAACGCTTCTGACTGGGGAACCATGGTCGGGCCGAATCTTGCCATGCTGCAAAATCTGGTTCAGACCATGGAGGATGTTGCCCCACTTGAGCATGTCAGCCTGATGCAGGGATACAAAGTGTATGGCGCCCATCTCGGACGCTTTAAAACGCCGGCGCGGGAAAGCGATCCCGGCGTACCGGGTGCTGAGTTTAACGCCGCGCAGCTGAACTGGCTGAGCGCACAACAGCACGGTAAAGCCTGGCACTGGAGTGCGCTGCGGCCCGGTGTGGTCGGCAGTGACAGGCCGGGCAACAGCATGAACCTGGCGCTGAGCCTGGCGCTGTACGCCTCAATCTGTCGCGCGGCGCGGCTGCCCTTACGCTTTCCCGGTTCGCCGGAAACCTGGCACAGTATGGTCGATTTTACCGATGCCACTCTGCTGGCCGACGCGACGATCTGGGCCGCACGCACTTCTGACGCACGCAATCAGGCGTTTAATATCAACAATGGCGATCTCTGGCGCTGGAGTGAGCTGTGGCCGGTCATTGCAGCTTGGTTTGAACTGGAGATCGCGCCGCCGGTTTCGCTGTCTTTCCGGCAGCTATTTCAGGATTATCGTGCGCTGTGGCAGGAAATCGCCGCTGCAAACGCGCTGATCCAGCCCGATATTCTGGCGCTCAGTGATGGTGCCTTCGCTGATTTTGTTTTTGGCTGGGATTACGACATGTTTGGCGACGGCAGCAAGCTGCGGCGGGCGGGATTCCACGGTTATCGCGCAACAGATAAGATGTTCTGCGATCTGTTTGCCCGCTTCCGGGCGGCCCGGATCATTCCGTAATGATCCGCTGATTACAGATGCAGAGAGCAGGAAAGTCGCTCTCTGCATCGGGCCATCTTAGCGCCCTTTCTTCTTACGTCCCGGCTGGACAAAACGCTTGCGCGAGGCACCGTTAGCATCCGCTTTTTCAGCGGGTTTCGCCGCACTCTTCTGCGGTTTTTTGGCGGCGGCCGGTTTCGCCGGGGCTTTAGCTTTCTTCGCAGGTTTATCTTCTGAGGAGGAGTTCTCCAGCAGTTTAAACAGCTCAACGAGTTCGTCGTCAGTGAGATCGCGCCATTCACCCAGCGGTAATCCCTTGAGATTGACGTTCATGATGCGGGTGCGCTCAAGCTTCGTCACTTCAAAGCCAAAATGCTTACACATGCGGCGGATCTGGCGATTCAGCCCCTGAACCAGCGTGATGCGGAAGACAAACGGCGCTTCTTTCTTCACTTTGCACTTTTTGGTCACGGTGCCCAGCATCGGCACGCCCGCGCTCATTCCGGCAATAAACACATCGGTGATCGGCTTGTCGACCGTAACGACATACTCTTTTTCGTGGTTGTTACCGGCCCGCAGGATCTTGTTGACCAGATCACCGTGGTTGGTAAGGAAAATCAGGCCCTGAGAATCTTTATCGAGGCGGCCAATCGGGAAGACGCGCTTGCTGTGATTGACGAAATCGCTGATGTTATCGCGCTCGCCCTCTTCCATGGTGGTGATAATCCCCACCGGCTTATTCAGGGCAATCAGCACCAGATCGTCTTCATCGCGCGGCTCGATAAGCTGACCATTGACCTTCACCACATCGCCTGCAAATACCTGCGCGCCCACAGTGGCGCGTTTGCCGTTAATGAAAACGTTGCCCTGCTCGATGTAACGATCGGCGTCACGACGGGAGCAGATGCCGCTCTCGCTGATGTATTTATTAAGACGAGTTGATGAGTCAGTCAGCATGATTCCTCCAAAAAACGCGGACTATACCTTACCGGCGGGGGCTTGCGAAGTCTTTGCACCGGAAACTTTTGCCGCTCGTTGTCAGCCCGATGATTGTCCGTAATTACAGGTCAATCTCCATCGCCATACAGCGCAACGCGCAACCCGCCAGCTTTGACGGATAAAGACTTTCTCCCAGCTGCCGGAAGCCATGCTGCTGATAAAAGCTCACGGCGTTCGGCGTTGACTCGAGCGTCAACCGGCGATAGCCACGCTGCAGCGCCTCCGCTTTAATCGTGTCGATGATCAGCCCCGCCATTCCCTGTCCGGCGAAGCCGGGCAGCGTAAAAATGGCTTCAACGCTCGCGGCGGCGAGATCCAGCGATCCCATAGCAACCGGCACGCCGTCCGGGCCATCAATCACGAAGAAGGGATTCACGCGGATCATCGCGGGAAAACTGGCGGGCATCCGGTCCGGCGTCCAGGCGGCAAGGACATCGGATGGATAGGCGTGCTGGCAGCCATGACGGATGGCCAGATTTCTGATGTTCCATAAATGGTGCGCCTCTTCGGGCGATGCCTGTCTGACAATCATAGTGCCCTCCGGCTTCTGAACAGAGCCGCTACGTTATCACATCGCTTTGCGGCTATCTGCGAATACCGCCGGGTTCTGACGGCCGTAGCCTCTCCGCAGTTACGCGCGGTCATGAAGCGCTGCTGCATCAGCAACCGGACTGTTTCCGTGTTGCTGCATTTGCAACAGCTTGCTTATGCAAACTGGATTTTAATTCATTAATTTCAATCATTTAATCTCTGGCACGGTTACTGCTTAGTTTTTTCTTTTATATCTTAAAGTTTGGAAAAATTAACTATTCCATTAATCCAGCTATATGCCAGGAGAAAACTATGTCACTGAAGCAACCTTTACAGTTCGCCTACTGGGTGCCGAATGTTTCGGGCGGACTGGTGATCAGTCAGATAGAGCAGCGTACCCGCTGGGATGCCGAATACAACCGCAAACTGGCGCAGATCGCTGAACAGGCGGGTTTTGATTACGCGCTGACGCAGATTCGGTTTACTGCCGGATATGGCGCAGATAATCAGCATGAATCGGTCACATTCTCGCAGGACTTACTCAGCCACACCTCGAAATTAAAAGTGATTGCCGCTCTGCTTCCCGGCCCGTGGAATCCGGTATTGGCGGCAAAGCAGATTGCCACCATCAGCCATCTTTATGGTCCACGCATCGCCGTTAATATTGTCAGCGGCTGGTTCCGGGGCGAGTTCAAAGCAATTGGTGAACCCTGGCTCGATCATGAAGAGCGCTATCTGCGTTCAGAAGAGTTTATTCGCTGCCTGCGCGGCATCTGGCGTGAAGAGAGCTTTAGCTTTGCCGGAGATTTCTATCGCTTCCGCGATTATGTGATGAAACCTAAACCGTTGTCACCGCTACCGGAAATTTTCCAGGGTGGCAGTTCACGCGCGGCGCGCGACATGGCCGCCCGGGTGTCAGACTGGTATTTTACCAACGGTAATACCCCGGACGGCGTCCGTCTGCAGGTCGCGGATATCCGTGAAAAAGCCGGGCGTAATCAGCATCAGGTCAGAATCGGGCTGAACGGTTTTGTGATTGCCCGCGAGAGCGAACAGCAGGCGCAGGCGGTGCTTCATGAGATCATCAGCAAAGCCAACCCGGATGCGGTAAAAGGCTTTCAGCATGAGGTCAAAAATGCTGGCAGTGCCTCACCCGAAGGAGAGGGGAATTGGGCGAAATCGTCGTTTGAGGATCTGGTGCAGTACAACGACGGCTTTAAAACCAATCTGATTGGCACACCGCAGCAGATTGCTGAACGTATTATCGAACTGAAGCAGGCCGGTGTGGATCTGCTGCTGCTGGCATTTCTGCACTTTCATGAAGAGGTCGAATTCTTTGGCCGCGAAGTGATACCGCGGGTCCGCGAACTGGAGGCTCAGGCTTTGATCGAAGCGTGAAAAAGGTACGCTACAGAAGAGAGTTATACCCGACTGCATCCGGGGCGTGATGAATGCTCAGATCTGCTGCAACGTCGCCCGCCGCTATCATTATGAGAGCGACAGACGACGTCTGCAGGGCTTTTCACTCCGCAAAGCAGATCGGTTAAAAGCGGGCGTTAAGCCCGACGTTCCATGTCACCTGATGCCTGTCGCTGTTGCCTGTGACCGCCGAGACGCCCGCAAAGGCATTCACCGAGGTGCCAAGCGGCACGCTCGCACCCACCGCCATATCGATCCAGTTATCATCACTGGAATCGCTGCTGCGGGTAAAGGCGGTGCGGGTCGATTTCAGTCCGGCGGTGACAGCCGAATCGCTGTCACCAAACTGGTGGTTGTAGCTGACCTGCGCCCAGGGATTGATCAGCAAATCTTTGCTGTCGATACGCCAGCCCACTGCGCCGATTTGAGAGTGCAGCGTCTGGTCGCCAAAGCGCATTGAGGTGCTGCTGTTGCCTTCCTCTTTATAGCCATCGACCTGGGTGTAGTCGAGCGCATAGCTGGCCACCGGGCCGGTAGAAACATAACTACCCAGCGGCAAATCCCAGCCGGTCTACAGCCGCATCCCCAGCACCTTACCGTTACTGTTGCCCTTTTCCGTGCGGGTCGCCGGTCCCAGCCTGATCTGACGCTCAATATCATCAAAGTCGAGATCCGCATAATGGGCATCCGCATTAATCCATCCCCGATCGAGATAATTCAACTGACTCCAGAGCGCCACCAGATTGCCGCGTAAACGGTAATCAAAGCGCGACGAGGGATCCTGACGTTGCGAGGTCGTAGAGAGCATGGCACCGGCCTGCCAGTGATCGGTCAGCTGATAGCCCACTCCCACGGTGCCGCTGGCACTGGTGGCATCACCATCCTGCAGGCTGTCACCGCGGAAATCACGCTGCTGTCCGGCATAACCGCCGAAGACCGTAAACTCCCCGGCGTTAGCGGGCTGCTGACGCTGCTGCTGCAGATGTCCATCCAGCGTATTGTGCGCATCGCCCACCAGCATCGACGGCGCCCGACTCAGCGCCGCCACCTGCAGCGGCGCATTCAGCACCGACTGAATGTAATCGGCGATCAGCGCATGGACCGCCGGGCTGGGATGCAGTCTGTCTGCAAACAGATACTGCTGTGACTGTGAAAATCCTGTCGTCGAGGAGGTGCAGTCCATCGCCGAGACACCTAGCGGACAGGCCATTCCGGCCGTATTAGTGAGTCCATACAGGCCCGGATTATCGATCACCTCATTAAACAGGCCATTGATATCCACCCGCGCGATGTTCCCGCGCGCGGCCACCAGCCCTTGCTCTTCAGCCTGGTTGTAACGGTCGGTGAGTGTCGCCGCCTCCTGACTCAGTAACTCCCAGGCGGCAATCAGCTGCTGCGCAATGGCATCCCGGATCAGCGGGATTGAAGAGATTTGTCCGGCCGCCTCGCCAAGCGCGTTTTCAATCGCCTGCTCTCTTGCGGCACGGTCAGGCGTAGTGGTGGTGCTCAGCGACTGAAACAGCGCCGCCGTAGCAGGTTGTGCCGCTGGGCCAAGCACCTGCAGAATCGCCTGCAGCAGGGCGGGCGTTGCCCCTACATTGGGTACCGTCGGAACAATCACCGTTCCTGCTCCGGCATCCAGCAACCGGCTGACCTGTGAGGCCGCTGCACTGGCGCTGTTATCCACTATCTGCCGGGCAGCGAGAGGGGCAAGAGCCGCCGCCGCTAAATCATTGCCACCAATCCAGTGAATATAGAGACCGTCCGGATCAGCCCGTCCGCCCCGCGCCGCAAGGTAGTTATCAAGCTGATCCTGAGTGTTAAACAGGGGATTAATCGCAGGCACCGCAACTGCGCCACCTTCGGCATAGTTGTTTCCGCCCTGCGATGAAGGGCGCAGGTTATCACCCAGCGACTGCGCTACGATCTCGTCATAGAGCGGATGGGTCGCGCCATCATAGGTAAAGCGCCCGACGTTCCCGCCATCACTCAGGCTATCGCCAAAGACGGTGAGGTCGCTCCAGGCCATCGCAGGCAGCGGCGACAGCAGGCTAAGCGTGGCACAGCAGAAAAGGTATTGCGCGTGAAGGGGTTTCATCAGTAGCTCCGCACAAATCAAATGAAAGTCAGTATGAGTAAGAACCGCGCCGGCTGGCGCAGCAAGCTGTAAGCGTAGACGGCTGAGGAAAGGGGTGGCAGAAAATACGGGATCGCGCTCGCAAAGCGGAGAAATTTGACTTAAAGATCAGCAGTGCCGGTTCAGGTGAAATACCGGGAACCCGCCACGGCGTCGTTACACTGGCTACTTTTTGCCGGCGGGTTTCAGTCCGCGATTAAGATCCTGTAACCGTTTCATCGTCTTAACGGTGCGCTGTGGCAGCGTTGAGGCAACGGACAGGATCAGCATCTCCAGACAGACCATAATCGTGCCGTGCAGGGGAATGCGTCCCTTCTCACCGCCGCGCGGCACATTGATTACGACATCCGCCTCGCGGGCGAAAAAGGAGTCGGTGGCGTTGGTCAGCAGAATTATCGGTATATCCAGCCGCTTCGCTTCACGCACCACGGTTGTCCCTTCCCGGTGCGCCGACTGCTGCGCCATCATGATCAGCACGTCGCCACGCTGTAGTGCCAGCATCTGCTCTGCCAGTGCAATACCGGCACGGTTAAGGGAAAAGGCGGGCAGCCCGATACGGTTGAGCAGCCGCACGCTGTAGTCCGCCAGAATACCAGAGGCGTTGATGCCGAAAATAGCGACCTGCCGCGCTTCGCCTAGCAGCGCCACGCTATCCGCTACCGCCACCCGATTCTGCGGCTGCGACAGCACCTCACAGGCGTGCCGGTGGCCCTCCAGCACAAAGTCGATGGCGCTGTTCACATCGCTGGTCACCTCACTGACAGTGGTGATCATCTTATCTTCAGAGGTCAGTGACGGGCCAAACCAGGCCTTAAGTGACTGCTTGAGGTCGCGCAGCCCGCTGAAGCCCAGCGCCTGAATCGCGCGGATTACAGTGGCATCAGAGGTGTGATTCGCCACAGCGATCTCCATCGCGGTGCTCTCCAGCACAGTTTCCCGCTGTTGATCGATATAACGCGCCACCGCCAGCAGGCGGGGTGAAAGCTGCTTTTCACGGGCGCGAAGACGCTCTGCCACCACATCCACTCTGTTTTTAACGGGCCTGTTTTGTTTCATGCTGCACCTGCAACTGGGGTTAAACGTGTGAAAGGCTCATCGGTAGTCTGGCTAAGGGGTCAGGTTTCAGGGCCGGGAGATGTAGTAAAAGCATCATGCCGCTTTATATTTCACCTGCTGACAATGTGGATTTAACCAAACCCCTTACCTCTCTATAAAAACATATTCATTATTTTCAATAAAATAAAACTGACAGCCAACATTTTTGCAGCGATAAACGACACGGCAAAAATGTAGTCAATTCTATTCAAATTATGTTTACTACTACAATAGCGGATGCTTGAATGATTCTCAATTACAGATGAGAAGTATTGTCGTCCGGGAGACGAAATGATGTCTGACCCCTGATGCGATTCTCCTCTGCTTAAAGCGCTGCATATTGCAGACCACCTCCAGGGAAGCCCTGAGTGACAGACCGTCATGCAGGGCGTATTTGCTTCAGAAACTGCCAGTAACAGACACCAAAAGAAAAATGAAAAACAAAGACTCACGATATCCGGCCCGGCACCCCGCTCTGGTCGTGGCGATCTGCAGCAGCATTATGCTGCCACAGGTCAATGCAGCAACCGACAGCGCTCCGGATATGACCGTGACCGCGGATGCCAGCTCAGAGGGAAGTTACAGCGCCACTCAGAGTAGCGTCGCCAGTAAAATGCCGACCGCGCGGCTTGATGAGGCGCAGTCTGTCAGCGTGGTGACGCAGCAGCAACTGGACGATTACCAGGCAAGCTCACTGGCGGATGCGATGCGCTTTGTCAGCGGTGTGACCGAAGCGAACACGCTGGCTGGCACTGAAGATGGCTTTGTCCGACGCGGATTTGGCAGCAACGCCGATGGCTCCATCTACCGGGATGGTATCCGCAGCAGTCAGGGATTGAATTTCGATGCCACGACCGAGCGGGTTGAGGTGTTGAAAGGCTCCTCCTCGCTGCTCTACGGCATTCAGAATCCGGGCGGCATTATCAATGTGGTCAGCAAAAAGCCGCAATACAGCTGGCACTCCAGCGTCAGCGGACGTTACGCCAGTGAAGGTGGCGGTGCAGGCACGCTGGATGTCACCGGTCCGCTGGGCAACGGTTTCGCCTTCCGCCTGATCGCCGAAAAGCAGGATCAGGATTACTGGCGCAACTTTGGCAGTGAAGAGCACACACTGCTGGCACCCTCTCTGCAATGGTATGGCGAGCAGGCAAGTTTTCTGATCAGCTATGCCGACTACCGCTATGACATTCCCTACGATCGCGGCACGGCCTTTATCGACGGCAAGCCAATCGACATCGGTTATAAAGATCGGCTGGATGACAAAGCCAATCACGCCTGGGGCCATAACAAAACCCTGAATGCCCACTATGACTGGCAGTTTAATGATGAGTGGCGAACCCGGTTAACCCTGGGCTGGAACCAGCGGCGCTATGATAACAATGAAGTGCGCGTGACGGCGGTGAACGCCAGCAGCGGCGTGGTCACACGTCGCGCCGATGCCAATCGCGGGTTTAACCATAAAACCAAATATCTGAGCTGGGATCTGCTGGGCAATCCCGAAATTCTGGGTATGCAGCACGCGCTGGTGGTGGGCACCGACTATGAGATGAACCAGACTTATCGTGCCCATCAGTATCAGGGCAAGGTCAACCGCCAGTTCAACTATTACTCGCCTGAATATGACCTGCTGTCACCGGTCACGGACGCCAGCACGGAAAATAGCGCAGCCGCCAATAACCTGAACCGCATTCATAGCCGGTCGCTCTACGCCAAAGACAGCATTTCTCTGTCACCCGACTGGATTGTGGTGGTTGGCGGTCGTTATCAGCATTATGAACAGCGCGCCTCGCGCGGATTTAATCCGCAGGTGGAAACCCTGAATGATGAGGGTAATAAGTTTCTGCCGCAGGCGGGGGTGATCTACAAACTCACACCTGACCTCTCTTTCTACACCAGCGTCAGTAAGTCGTTCACGCCGTCAACCGATGTCGATGATGATGGCAATGTCGGCAAACCGGAACAGGGCACCAGCTGGGAAGTTGGCAGTAAATGGCAACTCTCGCCGAAACTGTTTGCCACCGTCGCGCTCTATCGGATAGATGAAAAAGCGATGTCGCTGAATATTAATGGCAGCACGCGGGCTATTGATAAAGCCCGTTCGACCGGTGCTGAGTTTGAGCTGAATGGCGAAATTGCACCCGGCTGGGATTTGAGTGCGAACTACAGCTATGATCAGGCAGAGATCGTTAATGACCGGGTAAATCCGGATAACAATGGCAATAGTCTGCAGAATGCGCCGCGTCATGCCGGTGCGCTCTATCTCAGTCATGAGATGCAGATCAGCAGCCTGCCCGGCTCGTTCCGGCTCGGCGGCGGCGCACGCTATGTCGGCAGCCGTGCGGGCGATCCCGATAACAGTTTCACCCTGCCCGACTATGTGGTGGCAGGCAGTTTCGTGGCATGGAACAACCGCCTGTTCGGTGAAAAAACACAGCTACGTCTGAACATCAATAACCTGTTTAACCAGCACTACTACAGTTCAAGCGGCGGCAACCTGCGCGTCCGTGAAGGTGAAACCCGCAATCTGATGGTACAGGCCCGTGTTGAATTTTAAATCGCTGCGCTGTGCATTATTGATGCTTAGCGTGATACTGGTCAGCACCGGCGCGACCGCCCGGACGCTGACCGACATCACCGGCCGTGAGGTAGAGATACCCGATCATCCGCAGCGTATTGTGCTGGGTGAAAGCCGGATGCTCTATAGCATCGCGCTGCTTACGCCCGGCAATCCGCTGCAGCATATCGCTGGCTGGCCACAGGATCTGAAAAAGTATGATCCCCAGACCTGGCAGATTTTTGCCAGGAAGTTTCCGCAGATGGAGGACATTCCCGTTCTGGGTCTGGATGGCGTCAATGACATGAATCCCGAACAGGTGATCGCACTGAAACCGGACCTGGTGATCCTGCCGCAGCTGGCGCGCGGCAATGAAAGCGGAGCAGTGCTGGAGAAGATGCTCAGCGCGGCGCATATTCCGGTGGTGAAGATCGATCTGCGGGTTGAGCTGCTGAAAAATACCGAGCGCAGCATGACGCTGCTGGGTGAGGTGCTGAATCAGCCGCAACGGGCTGCTGACTTCAATCGCTTTTACCGCAGCCACATGCAGCGCATTGAGAGCCGACTGGCGGACTATCACGGTGCTAAACCTAAAGTTCTGTTGCAGCTGCATCTCGGGCGGCGCAGTGAATGCTGCGTGACGTCGGTGAATGGCAATCTGGGTGAGCTGCTGCGCTTTGCCGGAGGCGACAACATCGCCAGTCAGCAGATCAAAGGCGTGTTCGGGCGGCTGAGTGAGGAGAGTGTGATTGCGGCACAGCCGGACTATTACTTCGCCACCGGCACTGGCAGCGCCGATGAAGCGGGAGCCTTAAAACTCGGCCCTGCCATCACAACAGCACAGACCCGGCAGAGCCTGCTGGCGCTGACCGGTCAGCAGAATGCGCTGAAGCAGCTGACGGCATTACGGGACGGTCACGCCGGGGCAATCTGGCACAACTTTTACCTCAGTCCGTGGCACGTGGTGGCGACAGAATTCTTCGCCACCACGCTCTACCCGCAACTGTTCCGCGATGTCGATCCTGAACAGACATTGCGGCAGCTGTTCCATGATTTCCTGCCGATCCCCTATTCAGGCAGCTACCTCTATCGGCTCGCGCCCGAGGCGACGCCGGGATCAGGCGGCTGACAGCCCGCGATTTTTCACCCGGACAATATCGGCCATCACCGACAGCGCAATCTCCGCCGGGGTTTTGCTGCCGATGGGCAGGCCGATGGGCGCATGGATGCGGTCCAGTTCGGCACGATCCATTCCGGCGATCTGTTGCAGTCGCGCCCGTCGTTTCTCGCTGTTTTTCGCCGAGCCCATGATGCCGATATAGAACGCGGGTGTCGCGATCGCCTCCATCATCGTCAGGTCGTCAATGCGGGGATCGTGGGTCAGTGCCACAATCGCCACCGCTGCATGCGCGCCGTTCAGCTCCAGCCAGCGCGCCGGATGCTGTGACACCAGCGTCACGTTGTCCGCAGCGCTGAAGTGACTCTCCAGCTCCGTCAGCATCTCCGGTCGGTGCTCACAGACCCGCACGTGAAATCCCAGCATCTGCCCGAGCCGGATGCACTCATATGCCACAGTCGAGTAGCCCGCGATCAGCAGTTCAGGTATCGCACCAACCGGCAGTAACATCTGCTGTTCACTGGCATCCAGCGCAGGCAACACCCTGTCCGGGGCGATCACTTCCCACTGCGCACGTTCACCGGGTCGTATCATTTTCACCATCGGCTGCTGTCCGCTCAGCGCGCGCTGCATCGCCCTTAGCAGCGCCAGCGTGGCATCATCGGGCGGCAGAAACTCAATGACGATCTCCAGGCTGCCGCCGCACGGCAGGCTGACGTCAGGACGCATTCCGCCTTCACCGTACCGCACCCGCTGACTGCTGGCGCGATAGGCACCTGCCGCCAGCTGCGCCAGAAAGTCCTCTTCAATGCAGCCGCCCGACAGCGATCCGCAGTAAGCACCCGTTTCATTGACCGTCATCAGGGTGCCAGGCGCGCGCGGCGAAGATCCATAGGTGCGCAGCACCGTGCAGAGCCAGACCTGCTGACCCGCCTGGCAGCTGCTCAGTGCCGCATTAATCACACGTTGATCCAGCGTTATCATGAAAATTCCTCTATCAACTGCAGATCAGCGGGGAGATCGATATCACACAAACAGCCGCGATCCTGAAGCGGCAACCGGACGGCGAGTGACTTCACCGCCGCCTGCGGCCCGGCATCGCCCTGTAGCGTGCTCAGCATCGGGTAGCAGTGGTGCTGAAAGCCCACCGGATGGCCCGGCCTGCCGTCAATCCACGGCCTGACGATCGGCGCGTCCGCCAGCGCAGCGCTGACGGCGCGGTAACTTTCGGGCGTGACAAACGGCATATCGCCCAGCGCAATCAGCCAGCCGTCATAGTCACGGCTGGCTTTAACACCTGCGGCGATCGATTCGCCCAGCCCGCCGCTGTCACACAGCACCAGGGTAGCCTGCGAGCAGAGCGCCTTAAGCGCAGCGGCGTCCGGGCGCGTGACCACAAACAGGTCAAGACCACAGGCAGCAGCCTGTTCCAGTGTGCGTTGCAGCACCGGTTTGCCATTCAGGTCGGCCAGCAGCTTATGCCCACCTGCCTGCTGGCGAAAACGGCGACTCAGCCCGGCAGCCAGCACAATCAACGCTATCTTCACTTTTTCTCTCCGCTAAGCGTGAAAAACGGGCGCAGGTTTCAGCCCGCGCCCGCATATCCTCACATCGACCTGCTGGCAGCAGGTCAGGAACAGGCTCAGATAATCTTATCGAGAGTAATAGGTAAGTCGCGCACCCGCTTGCCGGTGGCATGGAACACCGCATTACTGATGGCTGCCGCAACGCCCACGATACCCAGCTCACCCACGGCTTTACCGCCCATGGTTGTCGCCTCAAAATCGGGCTCGCCAACGTTGATGGTGGTAATGCTCGGAATGTCTCCATTAACCGGCACCAGATAGTCGGCCAGGTTGTTGTTGATCACCCGACCATTGCGCGGATCGACGATGCCCTCTTCCATCAGCGCCTGACCGACGCCCATGATCATGCCGCCAATCCACTGGCTGCGCGCCAGTTTAGGGTTGTAGAGACGACCGCTGTCGAGCGCCGCCACCATCCGTTTGACGCGGATAGTGCCGAAATCTTCATCGACCCGCACTTCGACAAACTGCGCGCTCCAGCTGTGGGCCGAGAATTTTTCAGGCCGGCTCATGTCATTGAGATTACGCACCATCTTGTCGCGCTCGCTCTGTGACAGATCGTCCGGGAAAGTGCCGCCTTTCACCGTCAGACTCTCCGCCGGTGCCAGGCTTGCCAGGCGGGCAAATGAGACCGCCAGACCGCTGCGCAGATTATGCTGAACCCCGTCGCCTTTCAGCGTGAGCTGAGATGCCGGAGTGCCATTCAGTGGCGACTGTGGCAGCTCGCTGGCGAGTTTCAGCAGCTGGTCGCGCATTCGTCTGGCGGTATCGTTCACCGCCGCGGTCACGTTGCCCGCCAGCTGCGATCCACCTGCGACACCGGCACGCGGCAGCTCAGTATCACCCAGCTGAACCTCGATGGTGGTGGAGGCGACGCCAAGAATGTCGGCAGCGGTCTGCGCCAGGATGGTGTAGGTCCCGGTGCCGATATCCGCACCGGCGCACTGCACCACAAATTTACCCTGTGGCGTCAGGATGATTTTTGCCTCAGCAGGCAGTTTGTTGACCGGATAGGTGCCAGAGGCCATGCCCCAGCCAATCAGTTCACGCCCTTCGCGCATTGACCGCGGCGTCATAATGCGCTTATCCCAGCCAAAGGCTTCAGCCCCTTTCTGATAGGCTTCTTTCAGGCGACGCGAACTCCACGGCAGATCGAGCTGATAATCTTTGTCCGCCCAGTTGCGCAGACGCAGTTCCAGCGGATCAATATTCAGGGCATAGGCCATCTCATCCATCGCTACTTCAAGACCAAAGGCACTGGGGTTTTCACCTGGCGCACGCATCCAGCCTGGCGTCACGGTATTGATCGGCCTGACCTGATGCTGTGCGGAGACGTTGCCCACCGCATACATGCGGGCGGTGACTTTGCTGCAGTTCTCAGCAAATACATCGATTAATGAGGTCTCACTGAAGCTGCGCTGGATAATCGCCTGGATCTTGCCGTCACGCGAGGCACCCAGTTCCAGCTGCTGCGAGGTGGCGGGACGTCCGCCCAGACCGGTAAAGGTCTGCGGTCGGGTCAGCGACACTTTGATCGGACGCTTTAGTGCTCGTGATGCCACACTGGCCAGTGCGACGTGGGTGTAAGGCACCGGCTTGGACCCAAATCCCCCGCCGACATAGGGCGAAATAATCCGCACATCTTCAACGTCAATGCCCATCCACTCGGCGATTTCCACCTGCGCGCCTGCCACCCACTGACTCGGCTCCCAGACGGTAATGCGTCCATCCTGCCACTCAGCGACACAGGCGTGCGGTTCCATCGGCATGTTGTATTCGCGCGGCGTGGTATAGCGCTGGCTCAGACGCACCTCGGCCTGCTGCATCGCCGCCTGTGCATCGCCCATATCGATATCCTGTTTCGATACCGGTTTCGGTTCGACACCCTCATCGGTGGCAAAAATCAGTGCAGGCGAGGTTTCATAGTCGATCTCCACCAGCGAGGCAGCATAAGTCGCCTGCTCAAACGTCTCTGCCACTACCAGACCGATGTTCTGACCGTTGTGAATAATCACATCGTCCTGAATCGGGGTATAGGTTGACTGCGCCGCGCCGCCGTCTGCAATCGCAGTGGGTTTGTTGATTTTCAGGGTGTTCAGATGGGTATAAACCGCCACCACACCCGAGGCCTGCTGCGCCTTTTCCGTCGACATCCGGCTGATACGGCCGCTGGCAACAGTAGACTGGATCACCACGCCATAAAGCGGATTTTCCGGCTGATGTTCTACCGCATATCGCGCCTCACCGGTGACTTTTACTTTGCCGTCACCCCGCGAGCGCCCGGCGCCCAGTCCCTCAATCGAATCGGTGGTTTCTGGTTCCGCCGTGGCAGTATCACTGGCACTGGCGCTTTGCATACTCAGACCCAGGCTGCCCGCCGCTGAGATCGCCGCCGTCGCCTTCAGTAACTCCCGACGTGATTTGTCATTTACGTCACTCATGCGGTTTCTCCTGCTGCCATCAGCGCACGTGCAATCACACGCGGCGCCAGTTTTACTTTATAGGCGTTGTGGGTCAGCGCCTGCGTCTCCTGAGTAATCCGTTCTGCCGCCTGGAAGACCGTCTCTTCATTAAACGGCTGGCCCTCCAGCGCCTGCTCCACCGACCTGACCCGCCAGGGTTTGGTGGCGACGCCGCCCAGCGCAATATGCACCTTACGCATCACGCCGTTCTCCAGGGTGAAGCCTGCGGCCGCGCTGGCTGCAGCAAACTCATAAGAGCTGCGGTCACGGACTTTAAGGTAGTGTGAGTGTCGCAGTGACTCGGTTTGCGGCACTTCAATGCCCACAATAATTTCGTCATCGCGCAGATCGTGCTCACGGTCAGGTGTGTCACCCGGCAGCAGGAAGAAATCATCAATCGCGATGCGGCGGGTTTCGCCCTGCTGATTCTGCAGGACCACGATGGCGTCAAACGCCACCAGCGCCACCGCCAGATCGCCGGGATAGACCGCGATGCAGCTGTCGCTGGCGCCCAGGATGGCATGATTGCTGTTAACGCCATCCAGTGCGGCGCAGCCGGAACCCGGATTGCGTTTGTTGCAGGCGGAAAAGGTCGCCGGATCGCGGTAATAGGCGCAACGGGTACGCTGGCGTAAATTACCGCCCAGCGTGGCCATGTTACGAATCTGCGGTGACGCGGCCTGCCACAGGCTGCCGTAGATGGCTGGCGCGTTCTGCTGGCAGGCGGGATGATCCGCCAGGCTGCTCATGGTGACCAGCGCGCCGGCCATGATCTTATCGTCGTCAAACTGCAGGTTTTTAAGCCCGCTCAATCCAGTGATGCCGATGAGCTGTGGGGGCGTAAAGACCCCACACTTCATCAGATCGAGCTGTGTGGTGCCACCTGCCAGCAACTGGCTGCCAGACTGCTGTTTCAGGGCTGCGGCTTGCTCAGGCGACTGCGCGACTTTCCAGCTGAATTCATTCATGCGGACTCCTTCGCCATCTCTGCTGCGGCCTGTTTAATCGCATCCACAATGTGCGGATATGCTCCACAGCGGCAGAGGTTGCCACTCATATATTCACGGATCTCATCTTCTGAACCCGCATGACCCTCTTTGATGCAGGCGACGGCGGACATAATCTGACCCGGTGTACAGTAGCCGCACTGGAAGGCGTCATTCTCCATAAAGCAGCGCTGCACCGGGTGCAGCTCACCTTCGGTGGAAGCCAGCCCTTCAATGCTGGTTACTTCGGCGCCATCCGCCTGGGCCGCCAGCGTCAGGCAACTCAGCACCCGCTGGCCATTAATCAGTACCGTGCAGGCACCGCACTGCCCCTGATCGCACCCTTTTTTGGTGCCGGTCAGGTTAAGATGCTCACGCAGCGCATCAAGCAGGGTGACACGGGGATCGACCTGCATCTGCTGCGACTGACCATTAACCTGCATTGTTAGCGATATTTTTTCCGACATTGTCTGCTTCCCATTGTTGGGGGCCAAAAGATGTAATTTTTTATAGGTTTATTTCTGACGGGGTTCGAATCGGGGGAAAATCGTGATAACCCTAATCTTTACGCGCGTATCTCTGCTTTAAGGTTTAGCAGCTTTTTGGCAATTTTGCGGGGAAGCCGGGAAAAGTAAGTGTTATCTGAATGGCGGAGCGAGGTTGAATCGGGATAAATACGTATTCGTACAACATTCATCTTAATGATTTTATTAATTTTATTGAAAAAATCTTTTATAGCCGTCATTCATAGGGTTTATCGGTGCGCCTCATTAATCCTGCCGCGAAATGTGCAACCCTGACAGGCTATTTGGGGTCTGATAGCAGGTCGGGTAGCGAAGCCGCAGGTAACGTCGATAAATCGGCCTGTCCCGACCGGGATAACCGATCAAACAGGTCAGAGGGCCTATGCTGAAAGAAAATTTTAACGATCTGATCTATCTGGTGGTGGTAGCAGAAGAGCGCAGCTTCACCCGGGCAGCGGCGAAGCTGGGTGTGTCGCAGTCGGCACTGAGCCACGCGATTCGCGCTCTGGAAGAGCGTCTTAACGTCCGATTGCTGACGCGCACTACACGCAGCGTTGCCCCGACAGAAGCGGGTGAACGGCTGATCACTACCCTCGCCCCGCTGTTCAGCGAGATTGAGTCTGAACTGGTCAGTGTCACTGACAGTCAGGGGAAAATCTCAGGCAACATTCGTATCACCGCAGGCGAACATGCGCTCACCTCTACACTCTGGCCGCTGCTCAGGCCCTTTCTTCAGCAATACCCCGATGTCCATGTTGAAGTGTCGGTGGATAACAGTCTGACCGATATTGTCAGCGGCCGTTTCGATGCCGGCGTGCGACTGGGTGAGCAGGTCGAAAAGGATATGGTGGCGGTGCGCATCGGGCCGGACTGGAATATGTGTGTGGTGGCAGCCAGCAGCTATTTTGAGCAGCATGGCAGACCCGAGACGCCCTATGATTTACAGCATCATAACTGCATCAACCTGCGGCTGCCGACGCTGGGTGGCCTCTATAACTGGGAGTTTATGCGTGATGGCAAGGAGATCAGGGTCAAAACGCAGGGTCAGTTAATTTTTAATCATCTCGCGTCGCGCATTGATGCGGCACTGAGCGGGATGGGGATCTGCTATGTGCCGCAGGATAGCGTTGCGGAACACCTCAAAAGTGGCCGTCTGGTTCAGGTGCTGGCTGACTGGTGTGAGCCTTTTCCAGGTTATTATCTTTACTACCCCAGCCGCAGACAGCACACCAGCGCCTTTACACGTTTGATTGATGCGGTGCGTTATCGCGGTTGAGAGACAGCCGCGATAGCCAGTCAGCTGGCATTAAGCCGCTGGCGCTCCAGCTGCCGCGTTTTGCGGCCTGAGATCACCATCGCCACGATAAACACCAGTGCAAACAGCACCACGATCGTGGGTGCTGGCGCGCTGTCGATAAAGAACGAGAGATAGACCCCACTCAGCGACACCAGCACCGACACCACGACAGCCACCAGCAGCGCATGTGAAAAGCGTCGGGTAAGCAGAACTGCGATAGCACAAGCCAAAGATGACTTTTGGTAATGTAAAAGCAGATGTACTGTCAGACAAGGATGCCCATTTCAAACTGATTAACTTCTGCAGCATTGTCCGCCAGTCGCAGTGGCAGAGCTGATACCAGACGGTGTAAAAAGGCAGATCTCATGAAAGCGCCACATTTGGCAGAAACCCTGCCATTTTCTGTGGCGCTTTTCAGGGAGAGCTTTAATAATTTTTGTTTTATACGCCTTTGCTGAACAGTTTGGTCAGCTGTGAGATCCCTATCGGCAGACCGCTCATAGTTACTTTAACGTGACGAACTTACAGGTATACTCGCGGATGTGAAAAAAGTAATGAACGTGCATCATCCTTTTCGGCTTACTGAAAATTTAGATTTTGAGATTTTATTCACCAGATGATGATCTCAATCCTTTACAATGTGTAGGACAGGGACTTCAGGATAAAAAATGGCAATAGTTTGCCACCGGGATTACACCTCAAGCTAAAAGCTCCTCGATTAACGGCCAAAACCATATTTGAGACAACTCCCGTCTTTTTTGCTAAAATCCATCACCAGTCGTGGTATTCAGATAAGTTAACTATAGGTGAATTGAGTCGGAACACTCTATTCATTAATTAAAATCAAGAGATTAAGGAGGATTTCATGAGTGATAATGAAGGGAGTCAAAGGCTCCTGACACCTGGCGAAATAGTGTTAGCAAAATCAATATTCGGAAATTCAATCGTCTATCCTCGCGTGTGGATTCATCATGCAAGTTACTTTCCCTTCAAACTTCAGGGTAGAAATACCGCAATGAGCCCCAATGGAGAATTATATTTCCGGGACTGGTATTGCGAGAACTTTTCAATTCAATCTTTTCAGTTTCAACATCTTTTCATCCATGAAATGTCGCATGTCTGGCAGTATCAAAGGGGCATATGGGTACGTATGAGAGGCCTTGTTAGTGGTTTTGTTAGCTACGAATACTCTTTTGAAGACAATAAAAAGCTGTTTGATTATAGATTAGAACAGCAAGCACAAATTATTGCTGATTACTTCTTGCTTTCTAAATTTGGGCTTAATATGTGGCTGGCAAGACGTGGTAAAGATGGCGAAGTTTCTTATGTTGGATCAGTAGACAACAAGATTTATTCAAAATATCAAAAAGTTCTTGAGGGGTTCCCGTTCTAATGAATATTTTAACCAAGACCTTAATCCCTGTAGTTTTTCTCTTGAGTGGTTGCACGCTGGGCGAAAACCTGGATAATCGATATACTAAAGAAACACCTGTTCCGGCCCATGTCCAGAATAGCGATGTATGTGTTTCTTTACCAATAAAAAGTGATGAAAAGGTTGTATCCGCGTTAACTTACAATATGAAAAAACCCTCAGAACAAGTTATTTTCCCTGCTGACAAAAAACCCAAAGCTGGCCTTTTTTGCATTCAGCCAGAAGAAATAAAATTTGAAAATGGGCAAAAATACCTCATTTACATTGAAGTGAATAAAAAAGCAGGCGATGAGAATAAAAAGGCAACAAGAAAGGCCTATGTCTCTACCTTCCAGGCTGTACAACAAGGCAACAACCTGACGATCACCCCAGCAATGAAACAATAAATTGAAACCCCGCACACTTTGTATGCGGGTTAATTTACCAGATTGCAGCCAACCAATTTCCACCCCAAACCAGTCAATTCAACCAAAATTATTATTATATTTTTTTCACATGGTGATGAAAATATCTTTCTTATTCTTCAGCTGATTCAATTAAAATCGTCACTTCTGTGAGCTTTTCATCGATTTGCTCGGAGCTATCCACAATAGTTATAAACTTCGTATGAATATGCAGACTCTCATCTCGCTTAAAAAGTGCAAGTTCAGTCATTGAATCATTTCTTTGATAGCATGTGGTAGGCTTAAATTCTCCATCAACATACCCCATCGGAGGATCACCGAACTCCAGTTCAGTGAGACCAATCACGTTACTTCCTTTTCTGATCTCAAATATCATTACGATTTCCTTTGAGTAATGTTCATAGTTTTAGAATACTCTGAACATCCGCTTGCACATAAAGCCCCAACTTACCGCATTCATGCTGGTCATCACTCTACTCATACCTGCCGCTCTCGTGAAGTTTCAGACGCTCCAGCTGTCGCGTTTTGCGGCCTGAAATCACCATCGCCACGATAAACACCAGTGCAAACAGCACCACGATCGTGGGTGCTGGCGCGCTATCGATAAAGAACGAGAGATAGACCCCGCTCAGCGACACCAGCACCGACACCACGACAGCCACCAGCAGCGCATGTGAAAAGCGGCGGGTAAGCAGAACTGCGATAGCACCGGGCGCGATCAGCAGGGAAATCGACAGAATGATCCCTACTGCTTTCAGCGTCGCCACAATGGTCAGCGATACCATGCAGAGCAGCCCGTAATGCAGCCAGCGTGCGGGTAAGCCAGAGACCTGTGCCTGCTGCGGGTCAAAACTGAACAGCATAAAATCACGCCATTTCACCGCAATGACCCCGACGATAACCGCTGCGATAAGCGATGTCTGAATTATGTCAGCGCCCGTAATGCCCAGCATGTCACCAAACAGAATGTGATCAAGATGCACCTCCGGTTTCACGGCGATATAGAGGATCAATCCCACCGCAAACATGCCGGAGAAGACGATTCCCAGCACCGTATCCTGCTTGATGCGACTGTTGTCCTGCAGAAATCCGCTGGCAACGGCACAGAACAGACCGGCGACAAACGCACCCACCGCCAGCGGCAGCCCGGCCATCCAGGCGAGGACGATGCCGGGGAATACCGCATGGCTCATGGCATCGCCCATCAGCGCCCAGCCTTTCAGCACCAGAAAGACCGACAGCAGCGCACAGGGGATCGCCACCACCAGCGCAATCAGCAACGCACTGTTCATAAAAGCGAACTGAAAAGGTTCAAAGATCCACATCAGCCAGGCTCCTTTTCGGGACGATGTCGGCCACGACGCCGGTTAGCCAGCAAGCCATGTTTGGGCGCAAAGACAAACGCCAGCAGGAACAGCAACGTCTGCGCCACCACGATGATGCCGCCCGTTGCGCCATCCAGGTAGTAACTTGCCCACGCACCGAGAAAACTGGTGATACTGCCAATCGCTACGGCAATCATCAGCAGACGCGGGAAGCGATCGGTGAGCATCCAGGCTGTCGCGCCTGGCGTCACCACCAGACAGATCACCAGAAATGCACCAACGGTTTGCAGCGCCGCCACGGTTGAGACTGCCAGCAGGGTAAAGAAGAGGACTTTCAGTCGTTCAGGGCGCAGTCCGATAGCGCGCGCGTGATTCTCATCAAAGAAGGTGACCATCAGATCCTTCCACTTAAACAGCAGAATGATGATCGACAGCCCGCCAATCAGCGCCAGCTGGAGTATATCCGCGGGCGCAATCGCCAGAATATTGCCGAGCACAATGGTCTGAATGTTTACCGCGGTCGGATTGAGCGACACCATAAACAGACCCAGACCAAAGAAGGAG
Organism: Pantoea sp. Lu_F5_004; assembly: GCF_051136245.1. Classification (NCBI taxonomy): domain Bacteria; kingdom Pseudomonadati; phylum Pseudomonadota; class Gammaproteobacteria; order Enterobacterales; family Erwiniaceae; genus Pantoea; species Pantoea sp. Lu_F5_004. Next base: position 47,879 of record NZ_CP194947.1, on the reverse strand, counting down.
GAGAAGATCAGGCCGATGATTGCATCTTCTTTTAAGCGGGTGCGCTGATTGAGTAACAGCATGCTGCCCGCCGCCAGCCCGCCTGAGAGAAACGCGCCCAGCGCAAAGGGCAGTCCCAGCATGTAAGCACCCGCTACGCCCGGCACGATGGAGTGCGACAGCGCATCGCCAATCAGCGACCAGCCTTTGAGCATCAGGTAGCAGGAGAGAAACGCACACAGGCCGCCGACCATGGCGGAGACCCACATCGCGTTGAGCATGTAGTGATAACCAAAAGGCTCCAGTAACAGTTCCATGGTCAGTTCCCGTCTTCAGGTGCCGTACGTGGCGCAATAAAAGGCCGCTCATCGTCGGTGATAATCTGATCGTCCAGCCCTTTCACCATTACATGACGCAGCACCCCACTGAACGCGCGCTCAAGGTTGGCGGCGGTAAAGGTGGTGCGGGTCGGGCCGCTGGCCAGAATGGTGCCTTTGACCATCACGGTGTAATCACAGAACTCCGTGACCGATCCCAGATTATGCGTTGAGACCAGCATCGTCTTGCCTTCATCGCGCAGCTCACCCAGCAGGCTGATGATTCTGGCCTCAGTCTGAACGTCCACGCCGGTAAACGGCTCATCCAGCAGGATAACGCTGCCCTGCTGGGCAATGGCGCGCGCCAGAAATACCCTTTTTTTCTGTCCGCCGGAGAGCTCACCGATTTGACGATGGCGGTAATCCAGCATATCGACCCGCGCCAGCGCATCACTGACAATCTGCTGGTCGTGTGGTTTGGGTCGACGCAGCAGGCCCATATGACCGTAGCGACCCATCATTACCACATCTTCCACCAGCACCGGAAAAGACCAGTCTACCTCTTCCGACTGCGGCACATAAGCGACCAGACTCTGACGCAGTGCTTCACGGGTTGGCATGCCGAGCACCGAGATGCTGCCGCTGGCGAGCCGGACAAAGCCCATCAGCGCTTTGAACAGGGTTGACTTGCCGGAGCCATTCACACCCACCAGCGCCGCAATCGATCCACCCGGCACGCTGAAGCTGGCATCATGCAACGCGGTGTGACCGTTGCGATAGGTCACGGTGACATCGGAAACAACGATGGTGTCTGTCATTGCGCTTTCTCTCCCGCTTTAATGCCCTGCGCCAGCGTCTCCGTGGTGACTCTGAGCAGATCCAGATAGGTCGGCACCGGTCCCTGAGCGTTGCTTAAAGAGTCGACGTAAAGCACCCCACCGTAATGCGCACCCGTTTCCCGCGCGACCTGCCGGGCTGGCTTATCCGACACGGTGCTTTCACTGAACACCGCCGGAATAGCATTTTTCTTCACCTGGTCGATCACTTTTCTCACCTGTTGCGGCGTGCCTTGCTGATCAGCATTTACAGGCCACAGGTAGAGTTCTTTCATGCCCAGGTCGCGAGCCAGATAGGAGAATGCGCCTTCGCTGGTCACCATCCAGCGTTTATCCTCCGGGATGTCGGCAATCTGCTGGCGTAGGGGATCCAGTGCTGCGGTGATTTTTTGCTTATAGGCGGCTGCGTTCTGGCGATAGGTTTCCGCATTCGCCGGGTCATATTTCACCAGCGCATCACGGATATTATCGACATAGATCAGCGCATTGTCCGGAGACATCCAGGCGTGCGGATTCGGTTTACCGTTATAAGGCCCCTCGCCAATACCGATCGGTTTTACCCCGGCAGAGACAATCACTTCCGGCACCCCATCCAGATGCTGATAAAAACGCTCAAACCAGCGTTCGAGATTAAGCCCGTTCGCCATGATTAACTGCGCACCCTGCGCCCGTTTGATATCGCCGGGTGTCGGCTGATATTCGTGTATTTCAGCACCCGGTTTGGTAATGGAAGTGACTTCGGCCGCATCCCCCGCCACGTTTTTTACCATGTCAGCGATGACCGTAAACGTCGTCACTACCTTAAATTTTTCTGCTGCATAGCTGCTGGTCGCCATCAGGGTTGTCAGTAGCGCACTCAGTAGCATCATGGTTATTTTTCTTTTCGGGACCATAGGGCGATCTCCAGAGGTGATTAAAAACAGAACATAATTAGCATAGGCTATTTTTTATAGCACAGGCTATACCTTTGTAACAGCGAAGGGTTGTGAAGTTTCTTCAGCGTCCGGGCCCGAATGTGAAGTTTTGTAAGCGAACCGCTTTACTTGTTGATATGTAAAAATTTAATTTCAATGATGGGAAGTTTATGGAAAGTGTGATGTATAGCTATAACCGGGTTTTACACCTTTCTCATCTGTGGTTGAGTAAACCGCAGGAACGAAAACAGGATTAAAAAGAGGCCATCCTGACGGCGCAATTTACCGAAAAGCGTTCTGACACCTGGCGGCACCCACATGACACGCACAGCAGACCGACAATTAAAATAATCTTATTAATAGGCTGAATTGATTAAGCTTCGTAAATTTTTTTGCTACAGTTAATGTTACTTACCGCAATCACCCAGGAGGATAATTTGTATTTTTCCAGCGACGAAAAAGCGAATGTCATCATTGGCGAAGCCGCAATGAACCTGTTTAATGTCGGTCAGGAAGTGAATGTTGAACTGCTAATTAATGAACTAAGGGTCATGGCTGACTCTGAAGTTAATGAGACTCGCCTTGAGCAGATGCAGCATGCGCTTCAATGGCTGATGGGGTTCAAAACCATCGGTTCCCGCAGCACCGCCCCGGCGAACTGGCTTGCCAAAACCACTGGCAAAGAGCCCGCAGCTCCCGTCTCTGCCGATGACATCTTCTTTAAACACTAACCTATGTGTGCCGTTCCTCTCCGGCCTTAATCTTCAGGTCGGAGCGTCGGTGGGGTGTGAATGATACAAGAATCTGGTACAATTTTTACCTCGCCACAAACTCCTCGTAACACCCTGTTTTAAAAGTCTTAGCACTTTTTGCACAAAAAAATTAATCCCAAAAATCCAAAATTCTGTACAAGTTTTGCAAAGATGTATAACTTGCGCATCAAGAGTGCATACATTTAAACCACCTGAGGACAACAACATGCGTCAGAACGGACAAGCCCCGGAAACGATCAGCGATATTGCCCGTTACTTCAATCAGGCCAGTTCACCGTCGCAACAGGAGACGCTGGGTTCGGTTGTGGTGGAAATTCTGCGCGCAGGTCATAGCCTTAGTCGGAAAACGATTTGCAGTAAACTGCTGAGTCGCCTTGAACTGGCTGCCACGCCAGAAGAAGAGAGTCATCTGCATGAACTCATTGCGATGCTGTTTCGTCGCGAAGATTAATGCCCTCTCACGGTCGTGCATGTTAATCAGGACGTCTGTTTCAGCCATCACCCAGGAAGATCTATCCTAGCAATAAAGCCCAGCTCTGCTTCCCGTATCGGGTGCACTAAGTCGCACCCGCTGACGCATACGGACCCGCAGCATGGCCATTGATTCGCAATCAGAGAAGCCAGTATGTACAGAAGTGAAGATGAGAAACTGACAGATGTTATGATCGGCGAAGCCGTTCTGACATTACTCAAGTCAGACAAACCGGTATCCAGCAACGCCTTAATCGCACAGCTCGAACTGATGGCTGCTGATGCTGACGACGCCGTGAAAGTGTCAGTGATTCGCAAAGCCATCACTGAAGTCCGTAATGGTATGGTTGCCGCGCGCAAACGCGTACAGGGCGACGGTGCCGAACGTGATAACACGGCTCATCGTATGAACAGTGATGGCCCGCCTGAAGGTTCGAAAAAGCACTGATTGAGCGTACTGCGTACCTGATACATGCGGCTAATTTTAAGCGAAGCGGCAGACCTGAACAGAATTTTTAAGGCGGGCTGGGCAAAACGAAAACTGCGCCTACACTCGTTTTTGACTTCAACCATTGCATCTGACTCATTTTCCTCAGAGAAAGAATAATCATGCAGCATTCATCATCAGATTCTTCAATCATTGACTACTTCCGTAGCGCAGGCGATCAGCTTGCTCCGGAAACTGAACTGCTGGGCGCAGTGATTCGTGACATTGTTGCTGATCAGGGACGTGTAACCAATAAAGCGATCATCCTCTATTTGATCGCTGAACTGGAATGCACTTCAGATGCTGTCAGGCTGGATGTGTTACGCAAAACGCTGGAAATCGTGGTTGGCCGCACGCCAGACGATACCGGCATCTGATACGCCATTCTGCGTTATCTCTGGTAACGCAGGATCCCCTGCCTGCAACGCCCGCTTTTGTTTCCATCCCTGACTTTCACTGTATACCCGATATGCCACACAGAAATTATCCGATATAAAAATTCTCTTGCAGGTTAATGATGTGGCAGGGATTTGATCCCGACGATAACGCTTTTCTGCAATCATGCCTGAAGAAGATCATTCAGACCTAATAAGACCTGCCAATGAAAAGATGCACTTCTTTATCAGAAATTCGCTACTCATTATGAATAATCAACAGAAGGATCTGACTGACATTTTTAATTTTGTCATCAACCGTCTCGCTGAATAAAAAAGAAACGATCGACTCACAGTAAAATCCCTTTTAAAGGCTGCGAGCAATATGCAAAGCCTCTTATGCTCGCCGATGTCAAAGGTAGCAGGGCCGCTATAATGACACAGTCCGGGATAACGCCCGGCATCAGCCCTGTCAGCCTTAATGCATCTTACGAGTGAAAAAGCTTATCGCTTCCTGACACAATGCTTTCAGCCTGCTGTCACGCGTCTCTTCGCTCAGGCGAAACAGCGCGTCCGTAATGTGGTGGAAATGAACCGGCTCTCCCGCCTTGATCAAATCACTGACTACCGCACCAACCAGCGCACGGATTTCATTATCGTTGTCGTACTTCACACGACCTCCCGATGGTGTATGCATATACAGTCTATCATTATCGGGAGCCAAAAAACAAAAAAGCCGTCGGGCGGGAAATATAAGCGAAGCGGCAGAAAGGTTATTAACTATACAGCCTCAGAATATTATCTGGATTTATTTTTACCCGGCGCAGCCCTGAAGCTATAAATAGCTAAAACGGAGGTAGCAAGCGCTGTAATCTATTTTTGCCCGTTTATGATGATAGTCGGGTATTTATATATCGGGGAAACAGACTCCCGGCTGAATGTGTTATAAACACTTTTACGACTTACAGTTTATTGCGATAACCTGCGCGGCAGCTTTCCCGGCCTGATATGTTCTGACCAGCCTTTCACAAATGATCATCAGACAATGGCCAGCAGTATGATAAAACTATCGTCATCCTCTGGTGTCACGAGCAGCATATGGCTAAATTTACCCTGAAACAGATTGCGGCCCAGTCGGGACTCAGTCTGGCGACCATCGACCGGGCCCTGCATCAGCGCGGCAATGTGCATGCCACGACCCAGCACCGAATCCAGCAGGCGATAGCAGACCTGGAACTGATGCAAAAAGCGGGGCTCGCCAGGGGAAGAACAATCTATTTTGACGTCATCATGCATACACCTGACCGCTTTCAGCCACTGATACGTGAGGCGTTCAGCAGTCAGATTGCCAGCTTTACTGCCTTTAAACTTCAGTTACGTTTCCACTTCGGCGCGAATCTTACAGCGGAGGCGATTAACGCGCTGCTGAATAAAAAAGCGTTGCATAGTCACGGCGTCATTCTTAAGGCAGCCTGTTCCGGTGAACTTAATCCCACCCTTGAATCACTGCTGAAACAACGCGTTCCGGTGGTCACCATGATGAGCGACCTGCCCGGTAGCGCGCGCCTGCGCTACATTGGCATGGATAATTTTGATGCCGGTAAAGTGGCGGCTTTTCTGATGTCTAAATGGCTGCGGGTGAGTCGTTCGCATATTGTGGCAGTCACCGGCAGTCACGATTTCATTGGCGAACAGGAGAGAATTCAGGGGTTTCAGCGAGCAATGGAGGAGTTTGCGCCCCAGCATCAGGTAAGCGTGGTGGCAGGCGGTTATGGCATTGACGCCCGGATGCAGCAGTCGGTGACACAGTTTTTGCAGAGCCATCCGGATGCAGATGCGGTCTATACAGTCGGTGGCGGTAATCCCGGCATACTGCGCGCATTTGCCGAACAAAAGCGGACAGTTAACGCTTTTATTGGTCACGATCTCGATCGGGAAAATCGTGCACTGCTGCAGGCCGGTAAAATTGATGCATTGATCGAGCATAATTTACAGCTTGATGCGCTGCACGCCTTCAGAACGCTGCTGGCGTTTCATGGATTTTTGCCCGCCTCAGAACCGCCCGCGCCCTACTCTAAAATCAACATCATCACCCGTTACAACATGACAGCCTGAAAAACTGTCAGGCAATTAATGAGCCCGGCTCATAACCGTTTGCCGACTGAGCGGGCTAATCACACTCCGGCTTGCCGGTTACACTGTGCATGACACGTTAACAACAGGAGTGAGTAATGAAAATTATCGCCAACGGATCGCTGCCTTCGCGTAAAGGACCTGCTGAATATTTTACCGGCACGGTTCGGATTGATGCGCCATTCCAGGCAACCGAACCCGCCCGCGTGGGTGGCGCAACGGTGACTTTTGAACCCGGTGCCCGTACCGCATGGCATACCCATCCACTCGGGCAAACCCTGATAGTCACGCATGGCCAGGGCTGGATTCAGTGTGAGGGTGAAGCCATTCAGGTGATGAACACCGGTGATATCGTCTGGATCCCGGAAAACGTGAAGCACTGGCACGGTGCAACGCCGGATAACGCCATGACGCATATTGCTATCGCTGAGTCACTGAACGGCTCGCCGGTGGACTGGCTGGAGCAGGTCAGCGATCGGCAATATCAGCGCTAAATCAGACGTGCATTCTGTCGCTAGAGTCTGACGTGATCGATCAGCGCCCTTAGCTTGGGCGCCAGATTTTTTCGGCTGGGAAAATAGAGATAGAAACCGGCAAAGGCGGGCAACCATGCGTCGAGCAGGGTCACCAGTTCGCCACGTGCGATGTAAGGCTGGAAGGTTTCTTCCATGCCAAAGCTGATGCCGCCCCCGGCGCAGGCGGTGCGAATCATCACCCCCATATCGTTGGTGGTGAGTTGCGGATTGACGGCAACATCAAACTCGCGCCCCTGCTCTGCGAACTCCCAGCGATAAGGGGCCAGACCTGGCCCTTTTCGCCAGCCGATGCAGCGGTGACTGACCAGATCCTGAGGATGTTGCGGCGTGCCTGCGCGAGCCAGATAGGCGGGTGACGCCACCGCCACCTGACGCTGCGCGGTAGATACCGGCACCGCAATCATATCCTGAGCAATCACCTCCCCCAGCCGCACGCCCGCGTCATAGCCCTGTCCGACAATATCAAACTCCTCATCGGTGACGGTGATATCCAGCTCAACCTGCGGGTAAGCGGTCATAAAGCTCGCCAGCAGTTCTCCCCCCAGCATCCGCTCTGCAATCGAGGAAATAGCCAGCCGCAGCTGGCCCCGAGGTTCTGCAGCCAGTTCTGCAATATCGGTCACGGCGCGATTGAGCTGGTTGATCGCCGGCGCCACTTCGGCATAAAGCCGCTGCCCGGCTTCTGTCAGCTGAACCGAGCGTGTGGTGCGCTGCATCAGCGTGATGTTAAGCCGGTCTTCCAGACGTCGCAGACTCTGGCTGATCGCCGGACGCGTAACACCCAATTGTTCTGCGGCCAGCCGGAAATTTCGCGTCTGCGCCACAATCACAAAAACTTCGAGAGCATTTTTATCGGCATTCATTGGTCAGATTGAGTTACCAGTGAGTAAAGCGTTCGGTGTATTATCTTTATAATCCAGTCGCCGTATGATCGCCAGTGACAACCTGACTGGAGAAACAAAATGACTCAGAAAGTGATTTTAATTACCGGCGCCTCAAGCGGCATCGGGGCAGGCATTGCACGTGAACTGGCGAAAACAGATGCCATTCTGCTGCTGGGTGCGCGGCGGGAAAGCCGCCTGGCCGCGCTGGCTGAAGAGCTGCAGTTCAATGGTGCAGAGGTGGCGATCAAGGCGCTGGATGTTACACGCCGCGAAGAGATGACGCAGTTTGTTGAGTATGCGCTGGAGAGATGGGGCCGGGTGGATGTAATGATCAATAACGCCGGTATTATGCCCTTGTCACCGATGGCGTCGCTGCGGGTGGAAGAGTGGGAACAGATGATCGATGTAAACATCAAAGGGGTGCTGTATGGCATTGCGTCAGTGTTGCCGACCATGCTGGCCCACGAGCGCGGTCACATCATTAACATCGCGTCGATAGGTGCGCTGGCCGTGTCGCCCACCGCGGCCGTCTACTGCGCCACCAAGTTTGCGGTGCGGGCGATTTCCGACGGATTACGCCAGGAGAACAGCCAGCTGCGGATAACCTGTGTTCATCCCGGTGTGGTGGAGAGCGAGCTGGCATCAACCATTACCGATCCGGCAGCCGCCGAGGCGATGCAGCACTATCGCGCTATCGCATTGCAGCCGGACGCCATTGGACGCGCCGTGCGCTATGCCATTGAACAGCCTGAAGAGGTGGATGTGAACGAAATCGTGGTGCGGCCAACCCGAACGCAGCAGTAAGCAACCCGCCCGATGCGCTATGTGCATCGGGCGGGAGGTTTTACTGTCAGTAGAGGCTTCTGCGGGTACGCTGCACGGTAATGGCGATGGCCGTCAGTGCCACCAGCATCAGAAATATCCCCAGTCCAACCATGGCGTTAAAGCCATAGACTTTAAACAGCAGCAGCCCGGCAATACAGCCGCTCAGGAATGAAAACACGGTAGTCAGATGGGTGTGCAGAACCTTCTGGAAAAAGCGACGATCGTCGGTTTCAAGATGCACGGCGTGGGACGTGTGGGCAAAGATCCACGAACCCAGCGCAATACCCGCATCGGTCAGCGTGCCGGTAATATGGGTCGATCTGACGCGGCCATTGGAGAGCTGCGTTGAGGTCGCATTATGAATCCCCATTAAAAAGCCCAGCATCAACAGCACTTCCCCGTTAAAGCTTGGCCGGTAGAACACGATCTCAAAGATCGATGCCACCGTCAGCGCCGCCCCTTCCGCCAGAATGATCAGACAGAATATGGTGCGTAACTTATGTCTGATCCCCACCACCACCGCCAGTCGGGCAACGGTACAGCCCATGACAAAGGCAATAATCAGTGCCATCAAAAACAGCATGGTATGGAGGTCGCTGGTGGTCACTTCCTGGGAGATTTGCGACGTGTTACCCGTCATATGCGATGGAAAAAATCCAAACGCACCCAGCGCCATGGCATTAAGGATGCCGGCGGTGGTGGCAAGCACCAGCGCCAGCAGTCGATCTTCGGTATGCGAACGAACTTTCTTCTTTTTTATCAGCACAGGCTTCCCCACCTCAGGTGAATGCAAAACGTTCTTATAAGGCTTCCAGCATACAGCCTGATGGGAATTATTCCTGTCAGAACCAGATAACTCTGATGAAATAAGCCATTAATTTTGCTGATTTTTATAAAGCTGATTCAGTTTACTTTTAAAAGTGTCAACGACGCGATGATTCACCAGCAGGTGATCACCAGAGAGGCTGACGGTGAACTCAGTCAACGATGAAGAGTTGTGCGCCTGTGGACGTAAAGGAGCGATGTGGTTCAGCATCGTCCGCCACCTGATAGCTGACGCCCGGTGTCAGTACGAAACGGCGACCATCTGCCAGTTCAGTGTGCAATTCACCCGCCATACACAGCAAAATATGGCCCTTTGTGCACCAGTGGTCGGCGACATAGCCTGGTGAATAGTCGACCATCCGCACCCGGATATCGTTAAACTTCACGGTTCGCCAGGTCGCCTGCCCCTGGTCGCCGGGATGAATCGTCTCTTCAATCTGATCCCACTGGGTCAGGCCAAACGGCAGATTTTCAATTTTCATGCGATTCCCTCAAGGCTAAGTGCAGGATAAACGTCAGGCCAGCGCCTGGGTAACAGCCTCTTCCGCGTGGATAAGCGTGGTATCAAACAGTGGCACGCTGGCATCCGTGGCATCCACCAGCAGTGTGATTTCGGTGCAGCCCAGAATAATGGCCTCCGCCCCCTGCGCGACCAGCTGCTGCATGATCTCACCATAACGGCGACGCGACGCGGGATTGATCTCGCCCAGACAAAGCTCGTGGTAAATCACCTCATGCACAAAAATCCGATCCTCTCTATCCGGCGTGATCACCTCAAGACCAAACTGCTGCTGAAGTCGCCCGCGATAGAAATCCTGTTCCATGGTGAATCGCGTCGCCAGTAATCCGACCTTACGCACCCCGGCCTGCTGAATGCGTCGTCCGGTGGCGTCGGCGATGTGCAGCAGCGGGATGCCTGTTGCGGCGCTGATCTGTGATGCCACTTTATGCATGGTGTTGGTACAGAGTACGATGAACTGCGCGCCAGCCCGTTCCAGATTGCGTGCCGCTTCAGCCAGTATATCTCCCGCCTGCTGCCACTCGCCCGCGGCCTGTAGCTGCTCAATGCGCTGAAAGTCGACGCTATAGAGCACCAGCTCCGCCGAGTGCAGGCCGCCCAGCCGCTGCTTAACCTGCTGATTGAGAATGCGGTAATAGAGCGCGGTAGACTCCCACGACATACCGCCTAACAGACCAATCACTTTCACAATGCACTCCGGGTTCAGGGGTTTTATTCCAGCATGCCAGATCGACATTGATCGGCAACGGCTTTGTTCAGTTGATACTGTTCTGAGGTCTGAAGCGTCGGGCAATCACCATCAACAGCACTACGCCAGCGCTCATGATCAGCCAGGCCTGGGTCATTGATGTGCCGCTATCACGCACCCAGCCTGCCAGCAGCGGCATCAGAGCCGCAATCAGATATCCGCCTCCCTGCACGCGTGACAGCAGAATGCCCGCCTCTCTGGCACTGCGCGCATGATCCAGCGTGACGATCAGCGACAGCGGAAAGAGCGCACCGATGCCCGTACCCAGTAACAGTGAAGAGAGTATCGGCATCGTGCCCGGGTAAAACACCAGACTCAGCAGCCCCAGCAGCAACAGGGCCAGCACGCCGAGCAGCAGCGGACGGCGATCGGGAAAGCGATGTAACGTCGCCGAGACGATGAATCCTGCTACCACTTCGGTTAACGTCAGCGCGGCGAGCAGATAGCCACTGTGGCGAGCACTCCAGCCCAGTTGAATATAGAATGGCGGCATCCAGGCCAGCACTAACGTATAAGCACCCGTGCCAATGCCGAAAAAGAGCATCAGCAACAGGGTACGCCGCACAGGCAGCGTCGTTGCATCAGAGGCCACGCTCACCTGCGGCGATCGCCTGACTAAAGTCAGCCAGATCAGCAGTGTGACCAGCGTTAACCCGCCGGAAAGCGCCAGCGCGGGTTGCAGGCCCAGCCATGAAAACAGCGGGTCAGCACCGGCAGCAGTCAGTGCCGCGCCCGCCATAATGCCCGTGCTGAACAGCGCCATCAGCGTCGCCGCGGCCTCAGCAAAGCGTTGCCGGATCAGAGCGGGCATCAGCGCCTGTATCACGCCAATCCCTGCGCCCCCCGCCAGCGCGGTGAGCAGCAGCTGAGAGGGAGTAAGCGTAACGCCGCGCCACAGGCAGGCGACCGTCAGACAGAGCAAACCGGCGGCGATTCCCCTTACCGGCCCGACGCGGGCGATCAGCGACGGGCCAGAGAGTGCGGCCAGGCCCATCATCGCCACCGGCAGCGTAGTCAGCAGACTGAACGTTGTCGACGACAACCCGGCCTGCAGTTGCAACACCGGGAACAGCGGGCCGATAATCGCCAGCATAGGGCGCAGATTCAGCCCGATAAGAAAAGCGATCACGGCAAACAGAATGGGGAACAACACCTTATTTTTCATCATCGACGCCTTAACAGAGGATTGACGATGACAGCACCGGGCCGCCACCATTTATCTTAACGTTAAGATAAATTCCCCCCGGTGTTAAGAGGCTGCGCACAACCCGACAACATAACCACAATATTTAAAGGTGATTTATGCATGACCATATTGATTTCGTTGTCAGCCAGTGGGACGACGCAATGCCCGATCTCGACGCCTCTTCAATGCGGATCTTCGGCAGGGTGCTGCGCCTGATGAAACATCTGGCGAAAGCGCGCAGTCAGGCACTGGAGCCTTTTGGTTTTCAGGAGGGGGAATTTGATGTGCTGGCGACATTGCGACGGGCGGGATCGCCTTTTCGCCTGTCGCCCACCCAGCTCTACCAGGCGCTGCTGGTGACTTCCGGTGCGATGACAAATCGTCTGAACCGGCTGGAGCAGCAGCATCTGATTGAGCGTATTGCCGCGCCAGAGGATAAGCGCAGCATGCTGGTCGGGCTGACGCCGCACGGGCAGCAGCAGATTGAGCATGCACTCCGCGTCCATACCGCTACGCAGGAGGCGCTGCTGGCCCCGCTTGGCGCTTCAGAGCGTGCCGAACTGGAAAGGTTGCTGAAAACGCTGCTGCTGGTGTGTCCAGGCGAAGCGACCGCCGCAGAATAGCGCCGTCAGCGCTGCAGTTCGGCCACTGTCATGGTGAAGATAACCGGCAGTTGATCGGCACTGGCATAGGCATGCGGCATATCGGTTCGCGCTACGGCTGCACAGCCCTGCTGCACCACCAGGGTCTGCTCACCCACCGTTAAGGCGAGCGAGCCCTGCTCGACATGCAACAGTTCGAGTGTGCCTGAGGAGTGACCGGCAGAACGGAAAGCTTCGCCCGCAAACATCTGCCAGCGCCATAGCTCGATCATATCCGGCCCACGGGTTCCCGCCAGCAGCTGCGCATAACCACCCTGCTCACCCTGCCACAGCCGGGGCATTTCGCTGTTCTCAATCAGCCAGGCGTCAGGCGCATGCGCAACGTTAACGATATCTGCCACCGAGACGCCCAGCGCGGCAGCCACTTTACAGAGAATGGCGATGCTGGGATTGGCGGCACCCTTTTCGATCTCCACCAGCATGCCTTTACTGACGCCAGCCCGGCGCGATAACTCATCCAGCGAGAGTTTCTGACTTTTACGCCAGCTTTTGATGCTGTCCGAAACAGCCTGATTGACACTGGCGACATCGGCACCCGCATCGGTCGTTATATTGACTTTTTTGGTCATCGGTCATTACTATGAAATAAATTAGTCACTGAGAGAGTATCCGATGTTATCTGTTCATCCGTCAATCGATCCCGCTGTTTTCGCGCTCGCTCCCGGCTTTCGTGCCATGAGTATTGTGGTGGAAGCCACACCGATTACCCAACCAGAAGTTGCCAGCGAAGCACTGAAGAGTGCATGCCAGCAGGTATTAAATGATGATGCGGCGTGGGCAGACGCGCATCTCGCCGCCTGGGCTGAGGTGTTTAAAGCCTTTGGTGCCAAAGCGAAACGTACACCCTGTTCGGCAGAAGCATTGCGTAAGCGTGTGCTGCGGGATGGCGCATTGCCTGCCATCGATCCGGTTGTCGATCTCTATAACGCCATCAGCATTCGTTATGCGCTGCCGGTCGGGGGGAAAATATCGCGGCCTATGCTGGCGCGCCACGTCTGGTGATTGCTGACGGCAGTGAACGTTTCGATACCGTTAAAGAGGGCGAGGTGGTTTATGAGTCGCCGGAACCGGGCGAAGTGATCTGGCGCGACGATCAGGGCGTGACCTGTCGCCGCTGGAACTGGCGTCAGGGTGTAAGAACCCGACTGGATGCCAGCGCGCAGCAGATGTGGTTCATTCTGGAAAGTCTGCCCGCTATGCCGCTTTCCGCGCTGCAACAGGCCAGCGACGATCTGGTTTCGGGATTAAAGCAGATGATGCCGGGTGCGCAAATCAGTACGACGCTGATTGAAGCGCCAGCAAACTGAACATTGCCTCAACAGCGGCTGAACGAGGTTAACGGTGAGCAGAAATTGTGGCAGGATACACGCCCTGCGTCTGGCCATATCTGGCTGACTTAACTGCCCACAACCGATGACTCCGATGGCTAAAGTAAAATATATCCTGCCCCTGCTGCTGATCCTCGCCCTGGCCGCCTGGTGGTTTATCCCACACGACAGTGAGGAAGATAAAGCGTATTACGTCGCGGTGTTCTGCGCGATTGATCATGATAGTAAGCAGCCACTCGACCAGCAGATGCAGAACGTCATTGAAGGCGGCAACTCTGATTATGCGCTGCAAAAAATCACCTATAAATCGGGGCTGGGTCGCAGCGTGATTGGCCGCTGGCAGCAACTGACGCCTGATGAGCAGCAGCGCGCCGTGCAGGATAACCTCGCCTGCCAGCAATTGCTGAAACGCTGATTTCTGACGGGCGTGTTGCATTGACAATGCCGATAACTTTCCAGGAGAACAGATCAACCACCATGGCCACATAAAGCCAGCCTTCATGCGGCCGGATGTACGTTATGTTCGTCACCCAGCGCTCATCAGGTGCCTCCAGATTGAACTGACGCTGGAGTCTGTTGGGTGACACTATGCTGGCTTCACCTTTGCGTGCTCGTAGGTTCCGGTACTCGATCTGAGCTTTTATTCCGGCACGCTTCATCAGTCGCAAGACCCGGTTCACTTCTTTCTGAAGTCGCCGACTCTCAGACCAGGTATCAGAATGCGCTTTAGTGGCTGATGAATCAGGGCCCTACTTTTTTACTCAGGCATAGAGGCTGTGCGTGATGATACCAGGACGGGTGGCGACACCTGCAAGGGAATGGCTACGATCAACGACCTGTTTAACCGCTTCGATTTTTGACTCTTCGGGATAACGTTTACCGCTCATGAGCACCTCTCTTTTGATAGCCGGTTGCAACCGTTGTCCTCAGCCGTCAGGCACGAACTCGCCTGCAAGCTTAGCGGAGTGAAGCTCGACGACTGCCCGCCAGGGCAGGAGCCGGAGGGTCATGCAGTGAAGAGTTTGACGTAAATTCACGCATACTCCTGACCGGTTGCAAGCTGAACGCTCTCACAGCACCACTATTTTGTTTGCTGCACGCACGATAATGAGCCGGTTTTTTTAGCTGTTGAGGTCCCGCCTGCCGCAGTTCTGATAATGCTTCCTGAAATTTCTGGATTTCACAGGTTCGATAAAACGAATTCAGAGTGGTTAAACAGTTTCCCCTATGACCATGCCTCTTAAAAGTCAGATTAATTATATAAAAATGATATTTACTTCTGCTTTTTTTGAATTTAATTTTTTATTTTCCGGCTTTTGATAAGTGCACTGCTTTAATAAAAATATAATGTGTATATTTTCATGAAAACAGTAAACTGTTAGCAGGATAATCATTATGCATCAATATCTTTTAAATTTAACCACTTAACAATAACATAATACCTCCGGTAACTTCGATTAAATCCAAATAAAAACATAATAAAACATCGGTAAACGTTTCATTACAATCCTTAGTTTTTAATTTTCAGTTAATTTACTTTTAATTAAATGGCTCATTAGCTACGGGATGGGCCAACGATTATCTCATGTATTTCTTACCTTTAAGGATGGATTATGAGACATAAAAAATTAGCTCTTGCTTTGGGTATTTTTGTTCTCTCTGCGGCGCGATTTTCTGTCGCCGCACCCTTACATAACGAACCGTTGACTGATCACTCCCCACACACCTTCTTACTTATCGACGATGCTAATGGTGGTAACGGCGGGAACGGAGGTGCTGGTGCCAATTCTCCTGGTGGCCCCGGAGGCGATGGCGGCAATAACAGCGGCAGCGGTAACGGTAACGACAGCGGTAATGGTAACGGCACTGGCAACGGCTCAGCTAACGGCAATGGTTCCGGTGACGGTGACGGCGGTGGTGATGGTGGTGACGGTGGTGGTGACGGCGGCGGTGCGTAATCTGGCTGCTTAATCTAACTAAAAATGGTCGCCTCCTGAAGGCGGCCATTAATCAAAGGATGAAACTTTTATGTCAAAGCTGCACAACACTCTGATTCTTTTCCCGCTTTCTGCAGGGCTGCTTTTTTCCCTGCCGGTATTCAGTCAGACATTTCCGCAGAGCACTATCCAGCTGTCTGCCTGTGAGAGTCAGAACGGACAGGATGGGAATGCCACTTCGCCCAACGGGGAAAACGGTAAAGACGGCGTGCCCGGCACCGGCTGCCTGAACGGAGGTAACGGCGGTAACGGTTCTGCTTCTGGTGGTAACGGCGGAAATGGTGGAAACGGTGCAAACGGTGCAAACGGCGGGATTGAACCACATCACAAGCACCATAAACATCATAAAAATACATACGGTAGCGCTAATGGTGGAAACGGTGGTGATGGTGGGTCAACAGACAATGCCCCCGGAGGTGCTGGCGGCGACGGAGGTAACAATGACCAGTCACAACATCTGTAAACGATGCCGGACCTTATTAAGGTGCTCAGCTCTGATACTGGCGGTTTTAACACATTACGGTTATGCCTCTCCGGCATACCCCGTCCTTTCTCCTGATTCTTTATCACTGATTTCTGATGGCGGAAACGGCGGAGACGGCGGTCCGGGTGAAAACGGCGGAAATGGAGGTAACGGCGGTAATGCTGGCACAGGTTCCGACTCAAATGGCGGTAATGGCGGAGATGGAGGCACAAACGGAGCCGATGGAGGGAATGGTGGCAACGGAGGAAGCGGGAATAATTCACCCGGTGGTGATGGTGGTGACGGCGGTAATGGCGGCAGCGATGGTGGTGATGGCGGCGGCATATAATTCATAACGCAGGGGATGATATGAAAAACCTTCTCATGAAAGTTGCATACCTCATTATTCTGACCTCAGCTTTACTGAGACCTTTCATTGTCGTATTCACTGTAACGTCCTCTCTGGCGGCCGGAATATTCAGCACTGCGGCATGGGCAGACGGTGATGGTGGCGACGGTGGCGGTGACGGAAACGGGGGAGACGGAGGGAATGCTGGTTCTGGCAGCAATGGAGATGGCGGCGACGGCGGTAATGGGGGTGAAAACGGCGGAAATGGCGGAAACGGAGGTAATGGTGACGGATCCGGTGATGGCGGAAACGGAGGCGATGCGGGTCCCGGCGGCGTCGGCGGTCAGGCTGGTAGCGGCGGGAGTCAGGGAGGACATGATGGTTCTCCCGGGATGAGTGGAGCTAAATAGCTATCCGTATGCCGTTAACGCGGTCTGCCGGAGGTTGATTGCTCCGGCAACCTCACTCCTGCAGACTAAACGGACAGCATAGCAATGCTGAGACGTCGTGCTGCAGGGCCTGAACGGCGAAAGCTCGTGAAGTCATATCAGTCGTTTTTACCAGCCCGGCAAACCCCGAGCCTCCTAAAAAAACCGCATAGTTTCAGCCTGAGAAATGGCAGCTTATTCAGCACTACCCGACAATCCAGCTCCCGCCCGACCTCTGCCTACAGTTTCCACACTGGCTGGCCTTCTATTTCCCAGCGCTCAAAAGCCTTCATGGAAGAGAATCCCTCACTCCAGCGATAAAACATGATCTCCGGTTCGATATGATGCAGCAGCGAATCTAACCAGCGGGATATCCATCTGATGACAGTTGCCGGCGTATGGAAAGCCAGATCACTCTCAGCCTGGCCTTTTGCCGTATGATCAGTCCGTTTTCACTCCTCTTTCTCACGACGGAACTGGCGGGAATACTTCTCATCGCTAAGCTCCGTGTCCTGACACCGCCATCCGGAAACAGATCGTGAGCATCATAACTGTTCAGTGGATGCGGGCAGTCCTCACCCGCTATAACAATCAGCCTGTAAGTGCTGCCAGCCATGCCTGCCTGTTACCTCTGAATTCGGCGTCAGTCATTGAAGGCCGCAAAAGCGAATTTCTTTCTGTCTCCCCACTTGCTGCCCCTGAGAATCCGAAAAAAGCTTGTGCATACGGATAGTCTGCACAATGCGCATTTCGTCATGCCTGTTTTGACGACAGCAATGGCCTGCATCGCTGCACGGCGTGCAGGTAGAGAGCGGAACCTGTAAACGGCTGGCTTCCCGAACCTCCTCGTTATTCAAAACATCCTTCAACCCGCTATCAACTTTCGGCCTTTTTAATGCCGGTAGCCTGTATGGTATGAAATCACTTTAAAAAGAGAAAATATGATGATGCCAGAACGCAAAAATTATCCGCAACTGGGCGAAGTAAAAGCACCTTATGTCCACGCAGTGAAACATGGCGCGACGCTGTATGTCTCAGGACTGACCGCTTTCGGTACGGCGGCTCAGCAGGGAGATATGGCTGAACAGGCAGAAGCCATTTTTGATCAACTCAGGGCGGTTGCCGCGGCTGAGCATACGTCGCTCGCATCGCTGCTGAAGGTCACGATATTCATCACCTCTTTCACAGAGATCACCGCGCTGCGGGAAGTGCTTTATCGCAACTACGGCGAGCATCTGCCCGCCAGCTCGCTGGTACAGGTCAGCGGACTTTTCTCCACTGACCTGCGCATAGAGATTGAAGCCATTTTTGCCCTCTGAGTAGAAAGCAGCGACATTCCCGATGCTAGAGCTGCAGATCCGCGGCGGCTGCGCCCCGCGCCAGATAACCGATGCGATAGACTTCCTGCTCGCCAGCGGGGCACAGGTGGGACGCGTTAACATCTACTCCCTGCCAGCGGCTCACATCCCAGGCGCTGATCCCTGTTGTTACCGGCAGTGTCGTGAGGTCTGAATGCGGTGGAATCGTCCAGCGGTTCAGCGTTATAAAGCGGGCGTCGGCCAGATCAGGGATGTGGGTCTGCCCCTCAAGCGCCAGCCAGCTTTCGATGATCGGCCAGCCAAAATCCCTGACCAGTGTCGCAAAGCCAGGACTTTGCAGGAAACGCTGCATGCCACTCGCCTCCCGCCAGAAATAGAGCGGCGCATAACGGTTTTCATTCTGTCCGTCATCATCACGGCAGGCGTAGAGATACGCCTTGGCCACCAGCCCTGGAAAGCCATCAAGCCGGGCTCCGTTCAGACTGATGCGCTGTTCGATGATGCCCATGTCGTAGTCAGCGGGCAGGGTAAAACGGTAGTGCATGATAATCATAACGCCTCCTGTGCCAGCATCCGGCCGCCGCTAAAGCTCCACTCTTCGGTGCTGTTAAACTGAATAATGATCATCACATCGTCAGGATCGATCGCCATCTCTGCCTGAAGCGTCGTACAGAGTGAATGATAAAACCGTTGCTTCTGTTGGCGGGTTCGCGGTCGGCCTGCCGTCACCTGAAACAGCACGAAATTATCGCTACGCCCGCCGCTGAGATAGTGACGATCAAATACCCGCTGTCCGGCGGGCAGCATCTCAATCACCTGAAAGCAATCATGCTCAGGAACGTCAAATTCCGCGACCAGCGCCTGCTGAAGCAGCGTGGAAATCTGATGCAGAGCCGCCTCGCTGTAGCCCTGACGCAGGGTAATTCGGGTAAAGGGCATCAGTGATTATCCTCCAGATAACCCAGCGCGGTGACGGCGGCGGGCCAGCCTGCGTAAAACGCCAGATGGGTGAAGCTCTCCACCAGCTCATCCTGCGTCAGCCCATTTTGTCGGGCGAAATCGATGTGCCACGGCAGCTGCTGGACTCTCCCCAGCGCGGTTAACGTTGCCAGCGTCAGCAGGCTGCGTTCACGCGGTGACAGCAGCTCGCGCTGCCAGATATCACTAAACAGCACCTGCTGCGTCAGTTCGGCCAGTTTTGGCGCGCGCTGCGCCAGTGTTTCCCGATCAAGCGATTTTTTCATTGCACACTCCTCAGTGGTGAGACAGAGTGTCACTCAGGCCTTCAATCCTGAAAATCAAATTAATCAGCATTTATCATCCAGATTTACAGGACAATAATGAACAAGGTACCGGAGTCCTTCGATTTGGATGCGCTGCGCAGTTTCGTCGCGGGCATTGATGCCGGCAGCTTTGCCCTGGCGGCACAGCATCTGTGTCGGTCTGCCTCGGCCGTCAGTGCGCAGCTTAAGAAACTTGAGCAGCAATGCGGCACGGCGCTGGTGATGAAAAAAGGGCGGCATGTGCAGCTGACCCGCAGCGGTGAACAGCTGATGAGTTACGCCAGACGCCTGCTGTCGCTGAACGATGAGACATTGCGGGCAGTGAAAGGCGAAGCGTTACAGGGCGAAATACGCATCGGGATGCAGGAGGATTTTGGCGAGGCGTTGATGCCAGCCATTCTCGGCGCGTTCAACCGGCAGCATCCGGAGGTGATGCTGACCGCACGCGTCGACAGAAATCTGCCGCTGCTTACGGCGCTGGCCCGTCATGAGCTGGACCTGGCGCTGCTGTGGCAGGCAGAGCAGCAGGCTGGCACGCAGTTAATTGGTCAGTGTCCGTTAGCCTGGATACAGCATCCGGCGTTTGATCTGGCGGGATATCTGCAGCGCGGCGAGCCGCTGCCGCTGGTGGCATTCGATGCGCCGTGTGTCATGCGATCGCGCGCCATCGAGGCGCTGGATAAGGCAGGTATTCCGTGGCGGGTAGTGTTCACCAGCCACAGTCTTAGCGGGATCTGGGCGGCATTACAGGCCGGGCTGGGCATCACCCTGCGCACCCGCGCCGGGTTGCCGGAGACGCTGATGATTGAATCACACCGGCTGCCAATGCCCGGCAATCTGGGTATCGCGCTCGCCCGCTCCGATCAGGGTGACGATCCGGCGCGAGCGCTATTGCAGCATCTGATCACGCAAGCCGCCCTGCCCTTTATTCAGCGCTGACTGCTGTCTGAAATGCCCGCTGAACCAGAGACGAACAGTATTCTGCTGAGATGTCGCGGTCACCGAACAGAATATGAAACATCACCGGTGCCACGACCACATCGATGATGCGATCAACGTCAAAACCTGATTCGCCGCGTGCCTCGGCCCGACTTTTCAGTGTTTCAAGATGCTGATAGGTAAACCCACAGCATTTCTGGCTCGCCGCTTCAGCCTGACTCCCTATCACATCAGCCAGAAGCTCACGACCGACTTTGGACGACATCTCTTCAGCATACTGCTGAATGAACGCAGTAAGATCGCCGGCCGTCGATCCGGTATCTTCCGGTTCTGCAATGGGCCGCATCCGTGCCACGGCCACATCCGCCAGCAACTGGGACAGATCGCCCCAGCGCCGATAGATCGTGGAGGGTGTCACACCCGCCTGTTCGGCGATCATCGGCACTGTAATAGCTGAACGATCAAGCGTTTCCAGCAACCGGTTAACGGTGTTATGCACTTCCGCCTGAATACGTGCGCTGCGTCCACCCTGCCGAATCATCTCCCTCGCCATCACTTTCTCCCGCTTTTATCAGCCTCAACGTCATGGTTAAAGCAACGAAGTTGCATTAACAGATAGCGGCAGTGTACCGCATCTCAGGCTGAGCAGGCGCTAATGTGTGCTATCGGGCGGTTGAGCATCAAGGCTGCAGTTTACTCAGGACCGATTTAACCGGCTCGGCGGTGAGATGTGACGAACGGTTATCTGATGCGCCTATCCATAAAAGACTGACTGCCATGACTGCTGAAATAAAAATTGTACGAATATCCATAAAGCCTCCCCTGATTAAGGTGGCTAAAGTAATCCACACAGCGGAATGTTAATCGCGGGATAAGAGAGGATTTAAAGGGACCTGGCGCGAAAAGGTGGCGCAGCTTTCGCCACGCCTGAATCACAAACGGGAAAGATCATACTTATGCGGTAACGATGTTGCCAGCCGCAAGCCAGTCACGTCGTGTGAGGGTGTACATCAGGCTGGGAGGAAACCCCTCAGGATCGTCGACCTTTTTCAAAAAGGTCAGGCCCGCTTTTTCCAGTACCCGGCGCGAAGCCAGATGGTTTTCGCGCGTCACACCCGTAATGAGGCTCAGCCCGGCCTCTTCGAATCCGTAACGAATGGCTCTGCGGGAAAGCTCGGTGGCATACCCTTTTCCCCAGGCAGCAGGCTCAAACCGGTAACCGAGATTATTCGTCTGACGACCATCAAACTGGCTTCTGAAAACGCCCCCAAAACCAATGATTTTTTCCGGATGGGCTTTCTCAAATATCGTCCAGTCGCCAAAACCCTGTTCCTGATAGCTCTGTAATATGCGCTCTATGGCCTGAATGGCATACGTTCTGTCGGGCCATGGACCTCGCGGGTTAAATTTATGCGTTTCGGGGTCGCCATAAATTCTGAAGAGGTCGTCAAGATCCTCGCGAAGAGTATATCTGTAGAGCAGCCGCTCTGATTCCCAAACCATCCTGCGCTCCTTTTGGGTGCTGAATAAGCAATCTTTACTCTTTATATCAGCAACTTCGCCTGTCACCAACTCTGTTAATACTCTTAACGAACGGTGGCTAATTTCAGAGCACAAGCCGCGGTTTTCGTGCTCATCTGATTGCAAAATATGGATCTCTCATCAGAGGCTGTCACTACGTTGTGTTGTGCTTATGATATTGGTAAAGGGTGGATAGTGGTTGTCGCCCCAGGTAATAAGCTGTTTTAGCGGCACTAAGACGGATTCACCTGGGGCGATTGCCATAAAGGGTGGCGCACGGGTTCTGAATACGCTGCATGGGTGTTAAAGTGCTGCTTAAACTGGCGCGTCGGGTCTGTGTAGTCTCACCTTCAGCGTCATGAGGATCTGAATAGTGAAAGGAAAGTGCAAAAATGGCTGAACAGAGCAGCATTATTACTGAACTTACCGAACTTGTAGGTCTTTACGGCACGGTCGCCCGGCCCTCTGTCGCTAAGGTGGCCGATCATATTCATCCCGCTTATCGTCCGTTTATCGCCGCCTCGCCTTTTGTGGCGCTGGCAACGTCGGGGCCCGAGGGACTGGATGTTTCACCGCGCGGCGATCCGGCCGGATTTATCGAAATCGAAGATGACAAGACCCTGCTATTACCCGACAGACGCGGAAATAACCGCATCGACAGCCTGCGCAACATTCTGCATGACAATCGGGTAGCGCTGCTTTTTCTCATCCCTGGCATTGGCGAGACGTTGCGCGTGAACGGCACGGCAGCGATCAGTACCGACCCGGCGCTGCTAGAGCGCTTTGCCATCAACAATCAGCTGCCAAAAACCGTATTGCGCATCACTGTGGAGAGCGTTTTCTTTCAGTGCAGCCGGGCGATTATTCGCTCCGGATTATGGGATGCCGAAACGCAGATCTTACGGCAGTCGCTACCCAGCACCGGTTCCATCCTCAAACAGATTGCAGAAATTGATGGCGACGCCTACGACAAAGCGCTGCCTGATAGATTGAAGAACTCACTTTACTGATCGCCGTTCAGGGCCAGGATGCTTCACTTCATCCGGCGTGCCGATGAGTGAAGTACTTATACTTTCGGAACGGAGATCATCGTGCGCCTGCAGTCATGCCTCTAAGCGCAAACAGCGATAGCGTTACGCAAAGCTCTCCAGTATCTGCTTTGCATGCAGGTAGTCGTAAGAGGTCACTTCAATTTTATTATTACTGAGATCGCTGAAATAGACGGACATCGACACGTCGTGGTCACTGACGCTGAAAGGGATTTTCTTCTTACTGAGTACAGGTATAAGTTCGTTAAAAGACGAGGCAGCCACTCCGAAAGCCACCGTATGGCCTGGTGGATGAGATTTTCGCAGGAAAAGAGAGAGTTATGCTCTGTTATTCCTTATGACCAGCGGCCCACCCTGTTCAAACCAGAAGTACAGTGAAGGGTCGCGTTCAAAGCCCAGGATCTCTTTATACCACTTTTCTGCCTGTTCAATATTTTCAACGTAGAGATGGATATGATCAATCTCAGCTATCTTCATCATCTGGCTCCCTGATTGCTATTAACAGTGAGACTCGCCGACACGTTGTTGATAAACAACCCGCAAAGCACATAACAACACTCAACAGGAAATGGACAGAGAAGAGCGCAGTAAAGCGGCCCGGAGAGACAAAGCGCAGGCGAAGAGAGAGCGGATGTACGTCAGCTTAAACAGGCCCCATTTGGGGTTGCAACGCTTCCATCAGGTCACGCGATCACAATATGGACCTGATCTTTATGCATTTCAGGAATTTATAATTATTAAGTTTTAACTGTCAGACAGTGTTGATTTACCGCGGGTCGATAAGGTCTACGACTAAAGACAATATTTCATCCATAACATGTGGCTCAACTGTGGCGGCATAGCTTGCCTTGCGCGCAGTCAGGTCAAGCGAGCGCACCTGATAGCACAGCGCAACGCCGGTCACTTTGCCGGTATCTGTACTGTTACCGTCCAGATAAACAGTCACGCCCTGTGAGCGTGATGCGCCGCCGCCGCTTGTTACCGGTACGCACACTGCCGTTCCCAAAGCCGCAACCAACTCCCGCTGCGAAATAACAAGGTAATAATGCGGCCCTTTAAACTCTCGCCCTTCAACCGGATCGCCATTAACGTGCCAGATTTCGCCTTTCTGCGGCACTCTCCTTGAAACCATCAGATATGCTCCCTGCCCTGCGGCGCGTCGTTCAACCCGTCGGCGGCCTCTTCGTTATACTGTTGAATTTCCTGCTGATCGATACCGGCCAGCAACTGAGCAACTGTGCGGCGACCGCGTGGTACACGCGTTACCGGCACAATATTCACCGATTCGCCTTCTGCGGTGACGTCCAGCTCAATGCCGACGGTCCAGCCCGCTCTGGCAGCAATCTCGCTGGGGATAGTCAGCACGACCGCCCCGCCCTGCTGACGAAGTCTTGTTGAAGCCATATCTCCTCCCATGTGTGACTTAGTAACACAAACCTTACCACAGGGTGACACTAAGTCACACAGCAAAATAGGTTAAAGCAAAGATATTGCATTAAGGCACAGATAGCCGTATACCTTATTAAAAGCTAATACTTTGCATTAAGGTGATTTCCATGAATCCCACATTGACGCCTCAGGCTGCTGCCCGCACCACGCTTTTCAGTTTTACCGGTGCGGCGCTGATTTCCGCCACCAGCAGTGCGCCGACGCCGCTCTACCCGCTTTATCGCAGCCTGTTCCATCTGACGCCGACCATGCTGACGCTAATCTTTGGCGCGTATGCATTCGCGTTGCTGGCTGCGCTGCTGACGGTGGGTAAAGTGTCAGACTATACCGGCCGCCGTCCGCTGATGCTGCTTGCGCTGGCCATCAATGCGATCGCGCTGGTGATCTTTATGACTGCCAGTTCTGCTACCACCTTAATCGTTGCCCGACTGGTGCAGGGCTTTGCTACCGGTATTGCCTTGCCGACCTTTGGTGCCAGCCTGATTGACGCCAGTAAAACCCGCGGACCTCTGCTGAACTCGTTCACCGCCTTTCTGGGGATGACGCTGGGCACGCTGGCGGGCGGCATACTGGTCACCTTTGCGCCCTTTCCCACGGTGACGCTCTATGCGCTGCTGCTGATACTGATGCTGTTTGCCATGGCGCTGTTGCCGCTGATACCTGAAACCATTGCGCCTCAACCGGGTGTTCTGGCCGCACTGCGACCCCAGGTCAGCATACCGCGACGCGCACTGGGTCCGTTGTTAATGGTGACGCCGGTTAACGTCGCAACCTGGATGCTGGGCGGATTTTACCTTTCACTGATGCCCTCAATGGTGGCGAACGCAACCGGCCTGACATCGCCTTTTATCGGCGGCTCGATTGTGGCGACGCTGATGCTGAGCGCAACGGCAGCAGTATTTCTCTTCCGCCCGTTACCGCCTGCGCGGGCATTAGTTATCGGTACGCTGATGCTGATAGCGGGCGTCAGCGTCACGCTTACAGGCCTTTCTCTGCACAGCGTAGCCTGGCTCTATCTCGGCACCGCGATTGCGGGTCAGGGATTTGGATCGATTTTCTCCAGCGTGCTGAAGATCATTATGCAGTTAGCTGAAAGTCATGAACGCGCCGGACTGTTCTCCGCCTTTTTGATCAAAAGCTATCTCGCCTTTGCCCTGCCTGCGATTGCCGCCGGAATGGCAGCGCCCCATATCGGGCTGAACCAGACCGCCTGGTTCTATGGCATGACCATCATCGTGCTGGCACTGGTGTCGCTGCTGGCGATCAGGGGTCGCGCTTTAGCCGGAGCGGTCAGTTAACAAACCCACCCGACGCGGCCAGATATCTGCCGCGTCATCCACAAACGGTAATTTTCACATACACTCAACGGATTAATTTCAGGCGCAGTTGCTGCGTGATACCGTGAGTATGATGTCGAAATCCCAATCTGATGCGGTTTTAGCCCGGTTTTCATCCGCCACACGACGCTGGTTTTCTGCCACCTTCGCTGCACCCACGCCGGTGCAGCAGGCGGCATGGCAGGCGATAGCCAGCGGAGAACATGCGCTGGTGATCGCCCCGACCGGTTCAGGGAAGACGCTGGCGGCCTTCCTCACCGCCATCGACACGCTGTTTCAGTTCCGAACCAACCAGCCCTCACCCTCGCGTGAAACGACCACCCGCATACTCTATATTTCACCGGTTAAAGCGCTGGCCGCGGACGTACAGCGCAACCTTAATCTGCCGCTGGCGGGCGTTTACGCTGAGCGGCAGGCAACGAATGAGCCAGAGATCACTCTGAATATCGGAATGCGTTCCGGCGATACGCCCGGTGCAGAGCGCGCCAGGCTGGTGCGCCGCCCGCCCGATATCCTGATCACCACACCCGAGTCGCTGTTTCTGATGCTGACCTCAAAAGCGCGAACGACGCTGCAGGGCGTGACCACGGTCATCGTCGATGAGGTGCATGCGGTGGCGGGAACAAAGCGGGGTTCCCAGCTGGCATTGAGCCTGGAGCGGCTCGATGCGCTGCTGCCACAGCCCGCCCAGCGTATCGGGCTTTCCGCCACGGTACGGCCGGTTGAGCGGGTGGCCGCCTTCCTTGGCGGCTGTCAGCCCGTTCAGGTCGTTAATCCGGCCGCCGACCGGACGCTGCACCTGACCATCGAGGTGCCGGTCGAAGATATGACCGATATCGCCAGCGCCGATGATCTGACCGGTGAAGCCACCTCTGCCAGCGGTTCGATCTGGCCGCACATTGAAGCGCGCATTCTGCAGCAGGTCATGGCCCATCGCGCCACGCTGGTGTTTGTGAATTCGCGTGGCCTGGCAGAAAAGCTGACGGCGCGGCTCAATGCGCGTTATCTGGCGCAGCAGACAGCCGCTGGCGATCGGGATGCAGAACGCGACGACAGTGACGATCTTATTGCCCGCTCGCATCACGGTTCCGTCTCGAAAGAGCAGCGAGGCGAGATTGAAGCCGCACTGAAACTGGGCAGACTGCGCTGCGTGGTGGCGACTTCCAGTCTTGAACTGGGCATTGATATGGGGCCGGTGGATCTGGTGATCCAGGTGGGCGCACCGCTTTCAGTCGCCAGCGCACTGCAGCGGGTGGGACGCGCCGGGCATCAGGTCGGCGGCGTATCAACCGGCATCCTGTTTCCGCGCACCCGACGCGATCTGCTGGATTCGGCCGTCATATTGCAGTCAATGCGTGCGGGCCAGCTCGATGCGCTGGCTCCGCCGCGTAACCCGCTCGATATTCTGGCGCAGCAAACCCTGGCGGCCGTCGCAATGGATCCCTTACAGGTCGATGCGTGGTACGCGCAGGTCTGTCGGGCCGATCCGTTTCGCACTCTGTCGCGTCGGCTGTTTGATGCCACGCTCGATATGCTGGCGGGCAAGTTTCCCTCAGACGCCTTTGCTCAGCTACGGCCGCAGCTGGTGTGGGATCGTCAGAGCGGACTGCTGACGCCGCGACCCGGCGCTCAGCATCTGGCCGTGACCAGCGGCGGCACCATTCCCGATCGCGGCATGTTCAGCGTCATCCTGCCGGAAGGCGAAGAGCAGGCTGGCTCACGTCGTGTCGGTGAGCTGGATGAAGAGATGGTCTATGAGTCGCGGGTCAATGACATTATTACCCTGGGCGCAACGTCGTGGCGGATTCAGCAGATTACCCACGACCAGGTACTGGTGGTGCCTGCGCCAGGCCGTCCGGCTCGTCTGCCTTTCTGGCGCGGAGAAGGTGTGGGCCGCTCGGCCGATTCGGGTGCCAGCCTCGGGCTGTTTCTGCGTCATCTGGATGCGGCTTTACCGGCGGATGCGCAGGAGCAGTTGCGCGCGCTGGGGCTGGATGCCCGCGCAGTCACGAATCTGCTGGCTTTGCTGGCTGAACAACGCGCCGTCACCGGCGTACTGCCGGACGATCGCACGTTGCTGATTGAACGCTGTCGTGACGAAATCGGCGACTGGCGGGTGATCCTGCATTCGCCCTGGGGAAAGCGGGTCAATGCACCCTGGGCGCTGGCGATTGCCGCCCGAATCCAGCAACGCCTGGGCATTGATGCTTCTGTTGCGGCCAGCGATGACGGCATTGTGGCCCGCTTTCCCGCCAGCGAGGGAGTGTTACCCGGCGCTGACCTGTTTATGTTCGACGCTGACCAGTTGACCCGGGAAGTTACTGAGAGTGTCGGTCAGTCGGCGCTGTTTGCCGCCCGCTTCCGTGAATGTGCCTCACGCGCTCTGCTGCTGCCGAGGCGTAATCCGGGCAAACGATCGCCGCTCTGGCAGCAGCGGCTGCGCGCCGGTCAGTTGCTGGAAGTCGCACGACAGTATGACGATTTCCCCATCCTTATCGAAACTGCACGCGAATGTCTGCAGGATGTCTACGATCTGCCTGCCCTGCACCAGCTGATGGAACAGATAGCACAGGGGAAAGTAAAGCTGGTCGAGGTGACGACCGAACAGCCCTCCCCTTTTGCCGCGCCGCTGCTGTTTGGCTATGTTGCAGAGTTTATTTACGCCAGCGACGCCCCCCAGGCAGAACGGCGCGCCTCACTGCTGGCGCTCGACAGTAATCTGCTGGGTGAGCTACTCGGCCAGACCAGCAAGCGTGATTTGCTGGCACCTGACGTCGTTGAGCAGGTTGAACAGGAACTGCAGCGCATCGATTCCCGCTATCAGGCGCAGCACACCGAAGGCATTATCGATCTGCTGCGCGATCTTGGCCCGCTCCCGGCTGCCGGTATTGCGGCACGTTTCAGTGGCAACGGCCAGCAGATCGCGGAAGCCATGACGCAGTTCGCGGCCGTGCAGCGAATGATTCCGGTTACCCTCGCCGGTGAAGAGCGCTGGGCGATCATTGAAGATGCAGCCCGCCTGCGCGATGCACTGGCCGTTGTACTGCCTGACGATCTGCCCGAAACATTTCTGGAGCCGCAGGCCGATCCGCTACGCGATCTCATTAACCGCTACGCCCGAACCCATACCCTGTTCACTGCCCGACAGCTGGCCACGTATTTTGGTCTGGGTATCGCCATTGTGAATGAGGTGCTGCTTTCCCTGCATCAGCAGGGCAACCTGCTCAATATGGGTTCGCCAGAGGGCGCATCGGAAACGGAGTGGGTTTCCACAGAGATCTTCAAACGGTTACGCTTACGTTCACTGCAATCAGCACGTGAGGCAACCCGGCCTGTTCCACCTGCCGCCTGGATTAGTCTGCTGCTGGAGCGTCACGGTGTGCTTAACACGCAGCGTGAAGAGCATCAGGGTGTCAGCGGGCTGTTACGGGTGATTGAGCAACTTGCGGGCGTGCCGCTACCGGCATCGCTGTGGGAGTCACAAATCCTGCGCGCCAGGATAGCCGACTACCAGCCCGCGATGCTCGATGAACTGTTAGCCAGTGGCGAGGTTACCTGGTGCGGACACAAAGCCCTGGGTCAGAATGATGGGTTGATCTCACTGCACCTCACGGAATATGCCGCTGAAACACTGCCGGTGAATGACACTACGCAGCCTCTGACGCCGATTCAGCAGGCGACTCTCGACGCACTGAGCCGGGGTGGATCGTGGTTTGTTCATGAGATCATGGCACAGATGAACGAGGCAGAGACGCAAACCACCGATATTTATGCTGCCCTGTGGCAACTGGTGTGGCAGGGCTATGTCACTGCCGATAGCTGGATTGCGGTGCGTGGGCTGCTGACCACGCCAGGCGCGACCCGCTCACGTCCGGCGCGTACCCTGCGCACTCGTTTTGGTCAGCGCTTCACCCCGGGCGCACTTTCTGCACGCCGACCGGCGGTCAACACGCTGGCTGGTCGATGGTCGCGGGTTAACCGACTGGAGATAGCCCCTGCCCGGCTGGCCCTGTCGCTGGTGGAAAATCTTCTCGACCGTTATGGGGTGATCAGCCGGGGTAGCGCGATATCGGAACAGATCCCCGGCGGATTCCCGGCGTTACAGCCGATATTACGCAGCATGGAAGATGCCGGACGACTGCTGCGTGGCCGGTTTGTCGCTGGTGCGGGCGGTGCGCAGTTTGCCGACCATAACACCATTGAGCGGCTGCGGGAGCTGGCAGAAAAGCCGCTGACCGCGACAGAGACGGTGGCGCTGGCCGCACCGGACCCGGCGAATCCGTTTGGCGCGTTGCTGAGCTGGCCGCTCCACGCCAGCGGCATCCGCCCGACCCGCCGTCAGGGGGGACGCGTGGTGATTACAGGCGGCGCGCTGGTACTCTACCTGACGCCGGGAGGCAAAGAGTTGCTGACATTCATCGACGATCCCGCGCTGCAGCAGGTCGCGGTGGCGGCACTGGGCCTGGCGCTGAAACGTGAAAAGCCCGCGAGTTTCACGCTGGAGAAGGTAGATGGTGAACCGGTGTCGCAGTCACCGCTGCTTAACGCGTTGCGACATGCCGGATTTTCACGGGTGCCGCAGGGGCTCAGCTGGTATAGCTGAGGTTTTTTCGCGCCCGTTTTTTTCGCGCACAAAGTCGATAAACGCCTGAAGCGGGGCAGGAATCAGGCGGCGATCGTTGTAGTAAAGCCACGGACCGGAGAAAGTCAGCCACCAGGGTTGCAGCAGCGGTTCCAGCCTGCCGCTGTCGAGGGCTGGCCTGAGCCACTCGTCAAACAGATATATCACGCCGCTTCCGGCGATGGCCGCCTCCACCGCCAGATCCATTGCGCCACCGACCGAAACCACCAGCGGCCCGCTGGTTTCAACGCTGATCTCTTCGCCCTCGTGGCTGAAGGTCCAGTCAGCCATGATGCCGCTGGCATAACGGCCACGCAGACAGCGATGATTGATCAGGTCGCGCGGATGTTCCGGCCGTCCATGTTCTGCCAGATAAGCCGGAGAAGCCGCCAGCGCGAACCGTTGCTGTCTGGGGCCAATGGGCATCGCCACCATATCCTGCTCCAGCCGCTCATCATAACGAATCCCGGCGTCACAACCGTCACGAAAGACATCCTGCACGCTGCTCTCCGCCACAATTTCCAGCCGGATGTCGGGATAATGCTGCAAAAATTCCGGCACCAGCGCGGGCAGCACCAGCCGCGTAGCACTGACCGGCACATTCAGCCGCAGCGTGCCACCAGGGGTGTTACGGTAGCGATTCACCGCATCCAGCGCGGCGTTAACTTCATTGATCGCGGGCAGCAGACGTTCCATCAGCGCCCTGCCTGCTTCGGTTAATACCACGGTGCGGGTGGTACGGTGAAACAGACGAATACCCAGCTGTTGTTCCGCCCGTCGTACCGCATCGCTCAGGCGTGACGCATTGCTGCCGGTGACGCGTGCCGCTTCCCTAAATCCCCCCGCTTTTGCCACCGCCACGACGGCATCCAGCAGCGCCATATCGATCGCCATTGTGCATCACCCCGTACAGTCTGTCCTGATTTTACCGGATAGTTGCACAGCTGAATCACCGTTACAATTGATCTACATTCACGCAGGAGGTTTTCATGTCAAACATCACCATGACTTTTACGTTAGGCGATCGTGAAGTTAACCGTATTGGCTACGGCGCTATGCAACTGGCCGGGCCGGGCGTGTTTGGCCCGGTAAAAGATGAAGCCCGGGCAATTCAGGTTTTGCGCGACGCTATCGCGGCAGGTGTTAATCATATCGACACCAGCGACTTTTATGGCCCGCACGAAACCAACCAGCTGATTAAAAAGGCGCTCCATCCCTATCCGCAGGATCTCTGCATTGTCACCAAAGTGGGTGCCCGCCGCGACGCCAAAGGCGGCTGGCTGGCGGCGATGGAGCCAGAGGCGCTGACGCAGGCAGTTGAAGATAACCTGCGCAACCTGGGGCTGGATGTGATTGAGGTGGTGAACCTGCGCAGTATGTTGCATCCGGCCAGGCCGAAAGAAGGCTCTCTGAAGCCACAACTGGAGGCGCTGCTGGCGTCACAGGCGCGCGGACTGATTCGCCATATTGGCCTGAGTAACGTTACCGCCACGCAGATCGCAGAAGCTCAGGCGATGACGCCGATTGTCTGCGTGCAGAATATGTATAACCTGGCGCATCGACAGGATGATGAGCTGGTGGATCAGCTGGCGCAGCAGGGAATTGCTTATGTGCCGTTCTTCCCGCTGGGCGGCTTCTCTCCGTTGCAGTCGGATCAGCTTAATGAAGTGGCTGCATCCCTGAATGCCACGCCGATGCAGGTCGCACTCGCATGGCTGCTGCGGCGATCGCCCAATATTTTACTTATTCCAGGCACCTCTTCCCCGGAACATCTTAAAGAGAACCTTGCCAGCGGCAGCCTGGAACTGTCGGATGAGGTGATGGAAAAGCTGAACGCTATTTAACATCAGGCCCGCACGATGCGGGCCTGATGCTGTACTGATTCAGAAACTGCTGAGGCAGGCCGCAAGTTGCGGCTTGTCGCTACAACTGATGTGGTGATCGATTCGGTTAATCATATAAGGATAAAACGGGTTAGAGGTGGCGCGCATAATCGAGTCCAGCCCGACAATCAGCACCGCACTCTCACCGCGTAGTGATAAAGTACCAAAACTGATACCAAACTCATTCTTCTTCACGGGCGCACTGCCATATAACCCATCCTCAGCCGGAAACGGAATCGCAACGTGCGACAGCGAGTAGAGACCCGCCGGATAGGCAATTGACAGCGGCTGAATCCGTTCCTGCATCTCTCCGGCGGGAACGCTTTTTGTCACCATCTCCAGCGAGGTGGTGGTGGCATTGGTGATCACCGTGGATGAGTAATTCCGACGCGCCGCAGGCAACAGCTGATTAACCGCAGTATATGAGGAGTGGCGGAATAACGGACTGACGCTGACCGCCTGATTGATATCGAACAGCACCAGTTCGCTGCCGTTCACTGGCAGATAGTTATAGAGCGCGCGGATGACCGATGGCGTACTGACGGTGGAATCCATGACCGACTGAAAGGTCAGCACGGGCGGGAAACCGGAGAGCTGCTGATTACGCGCGTATTGCAGGATCTCTTTCTGCAGCGCCTGCGTCAGCAAATAGGTCTGCCGGGCAGCGTGAACCGGAAAAGAGTTATATTTAAACGGATTAAACTCCGGTACGATATTCAGCCAGGCCGTTTTCGAGAAGGCAGGGAAAACAGAGGGCAGCCCGGCAACACCTGCGAACCGGGCAAAACGAGTCACACCGATCATCGGCGATAACAGAATCAATTGCTGCGGACGACGCAGCGTTTGATCGCCCAGGCTGTCGAGCGCATATTTTACCGCCAGCGCTCCACCGTTCGAGAAACCCACCAGATGCAGCGGCGTCTGCTTGCCCGCCAGCCGGGTCGCTTCCCGCACCGCCAGGCGTGTAGCGGCCATCCAGTCCTGCCAGTCAACATCGGTCAGACCCGCAGGCACCGTACCGTGACCCGGTAACCGTATCGCCACTGCCACATAACCCTGCTGACGGTAAGCCTCTGCCACATGCCGCAGACTGTAAGGACTGTCGGTCAGTCCATGCAACAGCACCACCGCACCGCGCGGCGTGCCCGTCGGTTGCAGAATATAGGAACGGTTCCAGTCCTGCGCAAAATGCCCCGGATAGATCATGCTGCCAGCATAGTATCGGTTGAGTGGTGTTTTTTCTTCCGCATCCAGCCGGTCGCTGACCTGCTGCTTCATCTCGTCAAATAGATGATTTTCGGCCTTGAGGTAGTCGGCATACGTCGCATTATCGAGCTGTTCCACTGTCAGTTCATGCGGGACCCAGGTGTGCCAGCGATGTAACTCCGGCCCGCGCTCTGCTTCATAGATTCGGACAATCAGTAGCAGCAGTAACAGTACTCCAGACGCAATCGCAAGGCGCCAGAGCCTGCGGGTGATGGTTTTCCATCTCCGGCTCATAAATCCTTTCCTGAAAAATTAAAATGCATAGCGAAACCACGCGAACAGCACGTTGCCATTATTGTACGTGCCCGGAATATAGGTGAACTGTACATTCAGCGCCTTATAACCGGCAGAGAACAGCGGCAGAATAATCGGTAGCGGAATATAGTTACCAAAATCTTCACGTGCGGTGATACCCGCGGTTAATCCCGCGCCAAGACGAAAGTCCTGATTCGAACCTGGATACCAGCCCTTCTCCCAGCCATAACCGACAATCGGTTGCCACTCATTGTGTGAGTCTTTGAAAGCCATTGCATAAAGCGCGCTCCAGTTGCCGCTGTCGCTGTAGCGGGAAATGCCCAGACCGCCTCCCCAGGGATTCTCGTTATAGTTATCGGTTTTTTCTTTGTCGTACATAAAGCGGGCGTGCCAGCTGATAAATGGCAGGTAGAGATCGGTATGCTGAGGCGCGTTCCAGGTCTGCGCAACATCGTCAGTGAATCCATTCCACCAGGAGGAGATTGGTGTGTTTTCAGCATGCAA
This sequence comes from Pantoea sp. Lu_F5_004, assembly GCF_051136245.1. Classification (NCBI taxonomy): domain Bacteria; kingdom Pseudomonadati; phylum Pseudomonadota; class Gammaproteobacteria; order Enterobacterales; family Erwiniaceae; genus Pantoea; species Pantoea sp. Lu_F5_004. The sequence goes on along the minus strand of NZ_CP194947.1, from coordinate 13,418 downwards.
TGGCGCAGCAGTCAGCAATGCGGCAAAAACTGCCGTCGTGGTTGAAATTTTCATAGTGCGTACCGGTCAGCGTGCGGAGCAGATGAAAAATGAGTATAGCGCAGAGCCTGAGGCAATCTTTGTCAGCGGTCATGCTTCGCTTAACCGGTAGTTTCTGAAGACAACAACGACCGATCATTAAACAGGGTCTGGCGATTTCAGCCTGAAATCGCCAGACCCTGTATGGAAATTAATCGGGGAAAAATGGCTGATTACAGTGAATGTTGTCGTATAGGACTTAATGAGGACAAGGACCGGGAAAATGCGGTGCAATAGTAAGTAAGAAGATAACGAGGTAAGGAGGTAAGGAGGTAAAACCGGATTCAGCCGGTGGGCTGAATCCGGTGGGAGACTCAGGAGGCTTCAGCCTCTTTCGGCTTTTCACCGAACTTCTCTTTCATGTGTGACTCAATCTCTTCCAGGCTTTTGCCCCGCGTCTCCGGCACCATCGCCATCACGAAGATTAGCGACCCGACGTTAATCGCGGCAAAGATGAAGAAGGTGGTGCTGCCGGCATATTCCATTATCGGTGGAAAACCAAAGGCGACTATCGCGTTAAAGATCCACTGTAGTGAGACAGCGCCGCCGGTTAACACGCCGCGCAACTGCATCGGGAACAGTTCCGACATCATCAGCCAGTAGACCGGCGAGATGCACATCTGCATGCAGAACAGGAACAGCAGAATGCAGCCCAGAGCGAGGTAGCTCTGCATCAGGCTGGGAGCGATAAAGGTCATCACGCTGCCCAGCATAATCTGCGAAGCGACCACCAGACACAGGCCGGTAATCAGCATCGTCCGGCGCGGGAAGCGACTGACCGCCCAGATACCGACAATCGCCGCCACCACTGAGACCACGCCGTTACCGATGGTCGCGGCAATCGACGCGCTGGTGCCAAGTCCGGTCTGTTTAAGGATGATCGGGGTGTAATACATAAAACCATTTACCCCGGTGAACTGGGCAACAAAGCCCAGCCCGACGCCGATAACCATCAGGCGAATCACCCACTTCTCACGGATCAGGGTTTTCGCATCCGGCCCACGTTCTGCTGCCCTCGCCTGCTTCTTCATCTGCGCCATCTCATGGCGCACTTCACGCGGCGTTTCACGCAGGTACTTCAGGATCTTTTTAGCCTCTTTCAGACGCCCTTCCGCCACCAGCCAGTGTGGTGAGGCGGGAACGAAGAACGTGCCGATAAACAGTAAAAGCCCCGGCACCATGGCAATTGCCAGCATGTAGCGCCACAGGTGCTCATCATGCAGCAGATAGCTCAGCAGCGTACTGGCAACATAAGCAATGAGCTGTCCGGTAACGATCATCAGCTCATTGCGGCTGACCAGCGGCGCACGCAGGCGCGGTCCGGCAATTTCGGCGATAAACACCGGCACGGTAGAAGAACCGCCGCCGACAGCAATCCCCAGCAGGAAGCGCATTGCCACCATGACGTTGACAGAAGGCGCCAGCGCTGTTCCCAGTGAACCCAGCACAAAAATAACCGCCAGGCTGCGTAGGGTAATACGCCGGCCAAACCGGTCAGAGAAGAAACCACTCAGGAAAGAACCGATCGCGGCACCAAACACCAGCGAAGAGGCTACCAGCCCTTCAGTGAATGAGTTCAGTCCAAGTCCACCCTGATCGGGTGGTGAGGTCATATAAGGTAACGCACCCGAGATAATCCCGGTGTCATAACCAAAAGCCAGCGCGCCCATAGTGGCAACCAGTACCACTAAAAAAATGCGCTGGCGTACCGTATCCGCAGGCGCGTGATCGCCCGCTTCACCAGAGTCTGGTGTATTCGTACTCATAATATCCCTGCCATTAATTAGTTAAACATCCGTTTGATTAAATTTCATACGGAATAGAAATGGATCATATTTACCGAGTGGGTAAAGAAGTGTAGACGGTATTTAAAAGTTAGCTTTAGCAATGCGATTTTTATAACGGGGATAGTTAACCTGAGAAATAAACCAGCGCAATAATGACGCCGCGAAAGTTATTTTAACATTAGCTTAACACTTTTAGTTCCTGCTGGATCCAGCTCAGGAAATGCGCGACGCGGGGAAACTGGGCAAATCCACGCGGGAAGACCAGATGATGGGCGCTAACGGGCAGACTCTCCTGTTCGGATAAGACTCTGACCAGTTTTCCGCTGCGCAGATAATCCTCCGCCAGCAATTCACTTTCAAATATAAGACCGTGGCCTAACATCGCCGCCTCAAGACTCATATAAGAGCGATCGAAGCGAAATAACCACTCTTTATCCGGCTGAGGTAATTGCTGAGAAGCAAACCACTGCGGCCACTGAATAAGCGGCGACTCCGATAATATCAGCGCATGATGAATTAAATCAGCGGCCTGATTAACAGGATGCTTTTTCAGATATTCAGGCGAGGCCAGCACCGACATTCTTTCGTGGCGGATCGTTTTAATCTCGAATGAGTTCCAGTCCGGAAATCCATGGCGTATCGCAATATCAATATTGTCGCGGCTGAAAGATAAATTCTCATAAGAGCAGGAGAGCGTGAGCTGGAACTCAGGATAGCTGTCGCGAAATTTATGGATGCGCGGCAACAGCCACAGCAGACCGAAACTGGGCGCGCAGTGGATCCTGAGGTTGCTGCGGGCTTTCTCGTTACTGATGCGTGCAGTCGCCTGCGTCAGACTCAGCAGTATCGGACCAATCTCCCTGAGGTAATGCTCACCCGACAGCGTCAGCACTACGCCCTTTGCCGAACGATTAAACAGAATACAGCCCAGTTCACGCTCCAGTTTTGCCAGCTGATGACTGGCCGCCGAAGGCGTAATACTTAATTCCTCGGCCGCACGCGCGACATTACCAAAATGGGCCACCTGCTCAAAAACCCGCAGTGATTTAATCGAAGGTAAGTGATCAGACTGCTTTTCCATCCGCCTCTCCACACTGGAATTTTGTGATATGTGTCCATTTTTAAATCGCAGAATTGTTAACTGCATCAAACCAACAAATTCATTCAGCATCAAATGAATTTTTTTGCATTGCCAATATTAGCCGCTTTATCAATTCTGATCGTGACCCTGCCGGTAGCGATACCGAACCACTAATAATTATTTTTCTGGAGTGGACAATGTTACTCGAAAATAAAGTTGCGATTATTACAGGTGCCGCCTCTCAGCGCGGCATTGGCCGGGCCACAGCCGCCTGTTTTGCTCAGCATGGCGCGCGCGTGGTAGTGCTCGATTTAGATCTGCAGGCCGCCCAGGCCAGCGCACTGTCTTGTGGTGACGGGCATCTCGGCCTGGCCACCGATGTGACCGATCCCCTCTCTGTTCGTCGGGCCATCGACCAGGTCTTTGAGCACTTCGGCCGTATTGATGTGCTGGTCAATAATGCAGGTATTACTCAGCCGGTTAAAACACTGGAAATCGGCATCGAGGATTACAACCGTATTCTTGATGTCAATCTGCGCGGCACGCTGCTGATGTCTCAGGCGGTGATCCCCACCATGCAGCAGCAGAAAGGCGGCAGCATCGTCTGCCTGTCCTCGGTCTCAGCACAGCGCGGCGGCGGGATTTTCGGTGGCCCGCACTACAGTGCCGCTAAAGCGGGCGTTCTGGGCCTGACAAAAGCGATGGCGCGCGAATTTGGCCCTGACCAGATACGCATTAATGCCCTGACGCCCGGTCTGATCCAGACTGACATCACTGGTGGCCTGTTACAGGATGAACGCCGCCACGCCATTCTCGATGGGATACCGCTCGGCCGCCTTGGGTCCGCCAGTGACGTCGCCAACGCTGCGCTGTTCCTCGCCAGCGATCTCTCCGGTTATCTCACCGGCATCACGCTGGATGTGAACGGCGGCATGCTGATCCATTAAATAGCGCCCTTCCCTGCCCGCACGCCTGGCGGGCTAACTTCGGGAGTGAACACCATGACCACGCTTAACCTGAGCGCAGCCTCTGCTGCGCGCGATATCACCTATCGCAAAATTGCCTGGCGCCTGATGCCCTGGCTGATGCTCTGTTATCTCTGCGCCTATCTTGATCGCGTCAATGTGGGCTTCGCTAAATTACAGATGATGGATGACCTGTCACTCAGCGAAACCGTGTATGGACTGGGTGCCGGGATATTTTTTATCGGCTACTTCTTCTTTGAGGTGCCGAGTAACCTGATCCTGCACCGTGTCGGCGCACGCCGCTGGATTGCCCGCATTATGATCACATGGGGAATCATCTCAGCCCTGTTCGCCTTTGTAGAAACCGCATGGCAGTTCTACCTGCTGCGCTTTCTGCTCGGCGTCGCCGAGGCCGGTCTTGCGCCTGGTCTGTTGCTCTACCTGACCTACTGGTTTCCATCACATCGTCGCGCACGTATGACCGTGCTCTGGTTTGTCGCCATTCCGCTCTCAGGGATGATTGGCGGCCCGCTCTCAGGCTGGATTATGGCGACCTTTGCAGGCTTTCACGGATGGGCAGGCTGGCAGTGGATGTTTATGCTTGAAGCTATCCCCACCCTTGTTATGGGATTAGTGGTACTGCTGGTGCTGAAGGATCGCGTTGAACAGGCAGAGTGGCTGGATGAAGATGAGAAACGCCGGGTGCGTGCCGATCTGGACGAGGATAATCAGCAGAAAGCCTGTCATGGCACGGTAAAAGCCTTTGTCGCCGACCGTCGTCTGTGGCTGCTGGCGCTGATCTACTTCTGTGTGGTGATGGGTCAGTACGCCCTGACGTTCTGGTTACCGACGCTGGTGAGAAACTCAGGCGTCAGTGAGCCACTGCATATTGGGCTGCTGACCAGTCTGCCCTACCTCTGCGCCATTATCTTTATGCTGCTGGCCGGACGCAGTGGCGATCGCTATCGTGAACGCCGCTGGCATCTGATTGTTCCGATGCTGATCGGACTCACCGGACTGACGCTGGCAACTCTGCTGAGCCATAGCGTCCCCCTGTCACTGCTCTCCCTCTGTATTGCCGCTGCGGGCATTCTTTCCGCCTCATCACTGTTCTGGATGTTGCCGACCAATCTGTTAGGTGGCGTCTCTGCCGCCGCAGGCATCGCCGCCGTGAACTGCATTGCTAATCTGGCCGGTTTTTTCTCACCGTGGCTGATAGGCACCATCACCACCGCAACCGGTACGCCCGCTTCCGGAATGTACTTTATTGCTGCCGTCCTGCTGGGTGGCGCGATATGCGTGCTGCGCATCCGGGCAGCGGACGTTAATCGTTAATCAGGAGGAAACATGACTGACCCTCGTCACATTTCATACGAGATTTCATTGCAGCAACGAGCCACCAATATTCGCCGCCATGCCTTATTAATGGGGCAGATTCAGGGGCAGGGATACATCGGTCAGGCGCTGGGTGCCGCCGATTTGCTTGCTGTCAGCTATTTCCACGCCATGAATTACCGCCCGGATCAACCTGAGTGGGAAGAGCGCGATCGCTTCTATCTGTCGATTGGCCATTACGCTATCGCCCTTTACGCCGCCCTGCTGGAAGCAGGCGTGATACCTGAAGAGGAGAGGGAAACCTATGGGACTGATGAGAGCCGCTTGCCGATGTCCGGCATGGCCGCCTATACCCCAGGCATGGAAATTACCGGCGGTTCACTGGGACATGGGTTAGGTATTGCTGTGGGTACCTGTCTTGGGCTGAAGCAGAAAGGCTCGCAGGCACGAGTCTATAACCTGCTTTCAGATGGTGAACTGAATGAAGGCTCTACCTGGGAAGCGGCAATGTCCGCCTCACACTGGCAACTTGATAACCTGATCGCCCTTATCGACGTCAACAATCAGCAGGCTGACGGCCATAGCAGTGAGATTCTCGCTTTTGAACCCATTGTGGATCGCTGGCAGGCTTTTGGCTGGTACACCCAGCGGGTTGATGGCAACGATATCTCTGCTTTGCAGGCCGCCTTTGATGCGGCTCGCAGCTGGCCCGAACCCCAGCCGCGCGTCATCATTTGCGATACCCGAATGGGCAAAGGCGTGCCGTTTCTGGAAAGTCGTGAGAAAACCCACTTTATTCGGGTTGATGCCGATGAGTGGGACAAAGCCCTGACCGCACTTGAGCAAGGAGTATGAGATGAGTTCACAACCGCAAAAAAAACGTCTGACCACATCCGCCATGATCGCCTCGATCGCCGCTGAAGGTCAGCCCACGGTTTCAGCTCCTTTTGGGCATGCTCTGGTTTCTCTGGCAGAGCAGCGCTCAGATGTGGTCGGGCTGACGGCTGATTTAAGTAAATACACCGATCTGCACCTGTTCGCAGAGGCTTTTCCGAAACGCTTTTATCAGATGGGCATGGCGGAACAGTTACTGATGAGCGCCGCAGCGGGTATGGCGCGCGAAGGCTTTATGCCCTTTGTCACCACGTATGCCGTCTTTGCTTCCCGCCGCGCTTATGATTTTATCTGCATGGCTATCGCAGAAGAGAATCTGAACGTTAAAATCGCCTGCGCGCTGCCGGGCCTGACCACCGGTTATGGACCAAGTCATCAGGCGACTGATGACCTGGCAATCTTCCGGGGCATGCCGAACCTGACTATCATCGATCCCTGCGATGCACTGGAGATTAGCCAGGTAATACCGGCTATTGCTGAACATCAGGGTCCGGTCTATTTGCGCCTGCTGCGCGGTAAGGTTCCGCTGGTGCTGGATAAATATGACTATCGCTATCAGCACGGTAAGGCTCAGCGCCTGCGAGGCGGTAAGCATGCCGTCATTATCAGCAGCGGATTGATGACCATGCGCGCGCTTGAAGCCGCTGAAACGCTGGAGAAGCAGGGGATTGAGGTAGGTGTGGTTCACTCACCCATGATTAAGCCTCTGGATGAAGAGACCATCCTGCGTGAGGCGGGGGAAGCACTGCATCATCACCAGCTGGTTATCACCGCTGAAAATCATTCGATAACGGGTGGATTAGGCGAAGCTATTGCCGGCCTGTTAATGCGAAACCATGTGACGCCTCGCTTTAAACAGATTGCTCTGCCGGATGCTTTCCTTGCAGCAGGTGCACTACCGACGCTGCATGACCGTTATGGCATCTCAACTGATGCCATGGTTAAGCAAATAACCGCCTGGCTTGAAGCCTGATTCATATCAAAACCGGGCCTGGCCCGGTTTTCTTCTGCATAGGTTCGGTACTGCCGTGGAAGATCATCATTGCATTACGTCACTTCACAACGGTCTGATTACTGATTGCAGTGGTCAGCACTCTCTGCGCATCAGCAACTACGCTGTATGCCGATAACAGCCACTGATCACCCGGTTCACTGCCATATAGCCGTTATTTGTCGCCATTCACTGTAAACAGCAGTGCATTGAGCCATCGCCTTTTATCAGTTGGCCCGATAGGGGTTCTTCATCCGTAAGCCGCCGATTTCATCTGCTTTACCCAATGCAATGAATCTGATGCCATGCAACTACCTTTCCGTTATGACCAGACTGTGACAATCTTTTTCCACTGATCAGGATTCCAGGGTAGTCAAAGCCAAAGCTGCGTCTTCTGGTGCACCTCTTCAAAAAAAATTTTATCGCACGTTAAAAGTTATCCACTTTTTCTGTGGATAAGTGAGGGATAGTTTCTGAGTATCTTTTTTCAGTCTCTGTTCAGGACTTTAATGTCCGTGAGATACGCCTCTTTTCTGATCTTATCTGTTATCCCACAGTAGTGAAACGAAGGAGCTATTAGCTGCAGGCATGGCGATTTCAGGCTGAAATTCTTTAATCTTTTATATTAAAAACAATCAGTTAATCATGAAATATCACTGGCGGGCTAATGCATGGAGAAAGGCTAAGCAGAGGGATTAGCGGAGTGCGTGAAGGCGGTACGCTGTGACTGAGGTTTAGCAAGGTTGATTGGTCACTAATGAACCAGCCCCGAAAAATCATTACTTGCAATATTCTGACCGTCGGATGCGCGCTGGCGGCGATCAGATTGAACAACGACAACATCAGACGAAAAGCGTTAACTCTGTTTGTAGTGACCTGGGGGATTTGGAGGCGGCATCGGTATGTGGCGAAATAGTTCGGCGAAATGGCGATTTCATGCGGTTTTTCAGCAAGACGCAATAAATTATATTATTAATTTTCAATAACTTAATTAAATAACAACCCTCAAAAAGCTGGCGATTTCAGCCTGAAATCTGGGTGTCCGCCATCTCTTTTAACGACGATTCGCTAAAAAATCAAAAAAAAGCCAGCGTTCATCGCTGGCTGATTTGAGTGCGGATATGTTAACGGTTGAGATATTTTTTCAGGGTCTCCGCAATAACTTTATCCAGCTCTTCCTGCAACTCTTTCGACTGCCGGTTAAATTCATAACTGAACATCCGTCCGCGTACCTTTTTGCGTGCGAAGCGATCTTTATCAGCAAAAGACCAGAGCGCAGTCGCCTGGGTTTTATCTTTTTCAGGTTCTTTGATCAGAGTCTGGCTGCCCTGTCGAATCAGACGCAGGATATGATTTTTAAGCTCGTCCTCGGCCAGACCTTCACGGGCACAGACCACATCAATTTCCCTGGAAATAGACTTGATCAAAGCTTCGACGCTTTGCCCGGACTCACTTAACTTGTCAGCTGCCTGTAACAACGCTTTATAGTCGGGATAGGTCAGCTCGGCGTGATTAGGAAAAAGTGAAATCAAATCTGACGGAACGCTGGCGGCCTGCAGGGCACGCGTCACTTTTGCCTGTGATAAGCCCTGATTTTCAGCAATCTCTTTCTGCGACAAACCGCCATCTTTAAGCGTTAAAAGACGCATCCCCACTTCGCGCAGATTGTGTTCCCGTGCCGTCTGAATATCCTGCGCCAGTCGGCGAGCTTCATCAGCGGTAATGGCCGCGTCAGTGATCAGCACGTCCAGGCCGGTTTTGCAGTAGAGTGCGGCTGCCCGACGACGTGAGCCGTCGAGGATTTCGATGCGGTCTTCGCGCATCACGCCAATAGCGGGAAAGAACTGCTGCAGCTTAATGGTCCGGATAATGTCGCGCAGTGAATCGGGTGTCAGGCCTGCCTGATCGCGACCGTTGGTTTCCATTGTGACAAATGTTTTGCTTTCAACGTCGCTGGCGGCAATGCGTTCAAAACGAAACAGGGCGCGTTTGCCTGTTGCCAGAACGAATGTCTGGTTGTGCTGGCTGTCTGGCGTGTCATTTTCCAGTGGAGTCTGGCTGAAGGTTCTGCCAATCGTAATTCTTTTTGCACTCATACAAACCTCAGTTCAGGCGAATAAATTCGATACGGTCGAAGACGGCTTTTGCAAAGTCTTCTGCGGCGGATCGTGCATTCTTCAACGCTTCGCTGCTGCCGACATAGGTCGAAGGATTGGCGGAGATAACCGTATCAAAGGATTCGCCACAACGTTCGAAACCATCAAGGCGGGGAAGGGCAGCATCAAGCATGTCGCCACCAAAAATCTCTTTTGCCAGGCTATGACAGAGTTTGTGGTCTGCTTTATTGGAGAGCTTCGACATGAAGCCAATATTGCCCTGCAGCCGACAGGTCGCGCCGGAGTCTTCGATAATCGCAATCAGTTCCGGAAGACGTGTCAGGTATTTTAGTGTCGAGTGAAAGTCCACCTGAGCCGGTGGCACCGGAGTCATCAACAGATCTGACGCTGCAATCGCATTCTTCAGGAAAGCATCAAGATGCGGGCCGCTGTCGATAAAGATAAAGTCATAATCTTTTTTCAGTTTGGCAATAACGTTGTCGTACAACACGGCATGAACGTTCTGTTGCGGAAGATGCTCAGCACAAAGCTGATCCCAGCTTGAGGCGATAAAGGCGTCATCAATCGAGGCAGGCAGCACATCCACACCCGGAATGATAGACGGAACAATAAACTCGTTGACCAGCTCATCTCGTGAGACATTCTGTAGCATTGCCTGTGCCGCAGTCGCTTCCACCAGCCCGACGGAGCGCTCGTGGTTCAGAAACATCGTTGCTGAGGACTGAGGATCAAGGTCGATAACCAGGATGCGCAAATCTTCAAAAAGCAGATGGGGATGTGCACGTAGCGCATGTGCCAGCGAGACGGTTGAAACTGTTTTGGAGACACCGCCCTTCAGATTGCCGACAAACAGGGTGTAAGCATCCGTGTGGCGATCGCGATACTTGGGCACGCCACGATGATGATAGATATCGATAATATTCTGAATCGACATGGCGTATTTAACGGAAGAACCGGCCGCACGTTTATCAAATTGATAACCGCTCTCTTCCATCTCATTAACTGCGTAATCCACACTGGCCCGGGTCAGTTTGGGCAACTTTGCCAGCGCCGCTTTGGCATAGACCTGATAGTAGGTATTTTCATGCAGTTCCTGCTTTTGCGCCTGAATTTGCTCGGTGAGGCTTAACAGCATGCGTTCTGAACGCTGCGCAACCTTCATCACCTGCTTGTCATCATTAGCCATAGTTGCTCCAAACATGTAGGATTTATGACTTTATACAGAAATCCTGCACGTGAGGCAATAAATTATCTTCTCAACATAATCTCCGTTTTTATGTAACCGCACGGGTTGTGGTGAGCTTCATCACATTATTTCGTCTTGTCGAATATATTTTGCAGGTGAATTGCGGTCGGCATTCACTGTAATCAGCAGAACATTCACTGTAGTGAGCAAACAGGTTTAAAAAATCATCAGACAAACCGGGTACAGTAAGCGGGAAAGGGGAGAACTCAGGAGACAGCCCCGGCGACATCAAACGTTCACTGTAGTCAGTAAAGCTTGTGTCTCATCCGGTGACCTTATGGAGCAGGCGAATGAGCTATGGATACAGTTTTAAACGGATTTTCAGGCAGTAGTTGCAGATGGCTTGACTGATCTTTGCCACTGCATCACTTCAACATTCACTATAGTCAGTGGCGTTTTACGTTTTCAGCTCTGTGAAGAGCAACGTTCACTGTAATCAGTAAACTTGCCGATCAGCGGTCAGAAGAGGGAGCAGGGCAGAGTAAACGTTCACTGTAGTCAGTAAGGATGGGTTGAAAAATCCTCAGCGGATGATAAAAGCATCGGAATCTGGAGAGGGAATATACACCGGCAACGTCACAACCGACTCTGGTCTGCGATACAGAAGCGTACCGCCCATTAACGTTCACTGTAATCAGTAAATCCAGAAAGCAGTAAACATTCACTATAGTCAGTAACAACACTAGTGGAAGAGGGATGAGAAGGAGAATAGCCACACAAACATTCACTGTAGTCAGTAGTTAGCAGTAAGTAGACAGAAGCGATTCTGTTCTGCATCAGGGCGTGCCGACAGGGTCGTAATATGATTCAGTAGTTAGCAGTGAGAAGACAGAGGCGATTCCGTTCTGCATCAGTGTGTGCCGAGTGGTCGTGAAAGACTCAGGCCATGCGAGCAACGGCTTCATCTGTCGCCCTACAGGCAGTCATGCACCAGCCCCGTATACATTCGCAATGCCGTCAGCAGTCTCAGTTTCACTTTAACGTTCACTATAATCAGTGAGTGCACGATGCCTTCAGCTACACCGCAGCAAACATTCACTGTAATCAGCAGAACGTTCACTGTAATCAGTAGGACTTCAGCATACCGCCATGGCGGTAATGACATGCCTCAGACCGGGCATCTTGCAACAACATTCACTGTAATCAGTAGCGATTCGGAAAGCCGTTGAAGGAAACTCACCAGACTGCGAGAATTGTGCCCATCAGCAAACATTCACTGTAATCAGTAACAGTGTCACGCGCTCCTTCTGCTCCTTCTGGTCCTTCTGGTCCTTCTGGTCCTTCTGCTCCTTCTGGTCCTTCTGGTCCTTCTGCTCCTTCTGGTCCTTCTGGTCCTTCTGGTCCTTCTGCTCCTTCTGGTCCTTCTGGTCCTTCTGCTCCTTCTGGTCCTTCTGCTCCTTCTGCTCCTTCTGGTCCTTCTGCTCCTTCTGGTCCTTCTGCTCCTTCTGGTCCTTCTGCTCCTTCTGCTCCTTCTGCTCCTTCTGCTCCTTCTGCTCCTTCTGGTCCTTCTGCTCCTTCTGGTCCTTCTGGTCATAAGTATCATCTGATACACGCTGAACAGACCCATCACGGTAAAGCGCATCAGACCCTGATTTGCTGTTCAGCCGGTAATGCTCTTTGAGAACAGGGCAGAGCAAGGGCATTCACTATAGTCAGTATAAAGGATTCACTGTAATCAGCAGAAAGGGGCTTAGCCAACCGGATTCAGGGCATTCACTGTAATCAGTAAAGCCGGTATAAGTGAGTGCTAACCAGTACGAGAGTAAGTACTAACTTACTTACAAAGCCTTATAATATTGCACGCAGAAGGGAGAGGGGGATGAAAACACTTTTGCGCAGCGGCCCGGATACTGATTACAGTGAACGTTACTGATCTCAGTGAATGCCTGGAGAATACTGATTACAGTGAACGAAGTGCAGATGGCGCAATGTCACCGGTAACGCAAAAAGTGACACTGCCACGCAGGAATACTGATTACAGTGAACGTGAGGGGTTAATCATCAAACTCGATCTCATCCAGCGAATCGATGCTCTCCAGATTACTGATGCCATCAAGCTTAGGCGTACGGCTGTGGATAATAAAAAAGACTGAGCGTCCACGCTTCACTTCTGAGTAATCCAGATAACCGATCTCTTTCAGCTGCTCCATCGCGCGCCGTACGACATGGTTCTGCGTGGTGGTCTTAGAGCCGAGGTTCAGGCGCATACGCAGGCGTGCAAGCGAGATAGGCGCCGGATTGGTTGGCAGGCTCTCCAGGAAGGTGTAAAGCGCCTGTGCAGACTCTTTACGCTTCAGACGGGATATCGCACGGAGCTGAAGCAGGACCTTGTGGTCGAAGTTATAGAGTTCGAACAGCTTGGGGTCGGCCTGGATGCGCACAATATCTTTTTCGCGATCGTAATAAGCAGACTGAACAAGGTGGGTATGATACGCCTTACCGTTACCTTCAAAAGAGAGTGTATTGGTCGCGATGCGGCGCAGAGAGGCATCAAGACGCTTACGCAGGGCGGCTGAAGAGTTGGCAGAGGGAATGCCACACATCTTCACAAAGTCGATAAACGGCAGCGTGACGGTATCGCCTTTGGTCGGGTAGCGGGAAAAAGATTGAATAATACCCGCCCAGGTTTTGAAATCGTTATCCATATCCAGCCGCGCGCCGGTAATGGTAATCTTTTCGTAGCCTTCCGCTTTCACCAGCGTCAGATTCTTCAGCTCTTTCGTCGCATCCGTTGATGCCATAGCACCGGATTTACCGCGTGCAGTAGATTTCAGCGTCGGCACGAACAGCCCAAGACGCATTAAAGCGACAGGCTGAACGGTATTATTCTTGTTGGGATGAAGCTGAATAACTTCACCACTGTTTTTTGTCACTGACAGAAAAGGTTCAAGTAACGCTTTGTTTTCGTTGTCTTTATCTGCCAT